>JASHOD010000091.1 GCA_030041295.1 Nitrososphaerales archaeon | reverse complement strand
CAATGCATGCCTTGCTACCTGAGCACTTGTTCTCATCGATGACAACTATGCCATCCTGCCTTTGAGTAATCGACTTCGTTGGACAGGACATCATACAAGGCGGATCCTCGCAGTGCATACACAGCGTGGGAATGAAAATCAATTTCGCCTTTGGATACTTGCCAACTTCATTCTGCATTACCGGGGCCCACCAAATATCTGATGGACTAGAATTCTCCATTTTGCATGCAACAGTACATGCATCGCAGCCTATGCACTTTGCAAGGTCGATCAGCATTGAGAGCTTCAATGAACTACGACCTTTTGCTCTACCTTCTTGATTTTTACAAGAAGGCATGCGTCGATGGCGCCGCTTGTAAAATCAAGAGTGTCTTCGTCAAGAGTAACTAGATAATTGAAATCTACACCTTTGACAAGCTCATGTTGGCTCGTTCCCAGAACCTCGGGATGAATTCTTTCACTTATTTCAACCACTCCATTTCTCTTTCTGCCTTTCCAAGTTTCAATCTCAATTTGGTCACCATCCCTGACACCAAGCTTTTCAGCAGTGATTGGATTGATTAGAACGCTTTCAATATGTTTCCTTGCAAAAACCAGTTTTCTAGCCAGTGGATTGTAACGACCAACAGCATGCGCAAGAACGGGTACTTTATAATTAACTAGAAAAAGATTGAATTCCTCATTTTTGTTTTTGAAGGATGGGCAAGGCTTCCAATCGGGGATCGGTTGGTAGTCGTCAGTATCCCAGCTAAGACCTATTTCCTTTGTTAGATTATCAAGCTCTTTCTTAGCTTTTAACATGAATTCAAAGTACACGTGAATTCGGCCTTTTCTAAACGCCCCGGGATATTTTTCTTCAGGCTTTATTTCCCAAGTCGTTAAACCGCCTTCATCACTCATTAACCAATTTAATCCCTTATCCTGTCCAAGCCAAACTTTCAGACGACGATCTATCAAATCCTCATACGTGTAGTCGTTGGCTGGATTCAACTGGAACCTCGTTCCCTTAAGCGACCAAACATCGTTGAGGACGTTGAATATTTCATGGTCAAAACCTGCTCTCTTTGCAATTTCAAGAAAAACTTGGCCGTTGCTGACCAGCTCGTTCCAAGGAGCCTCGAATGGAGGACGGATTACCGGTTTGGCTCCATACCAATACCCAGGTTCCTCGACTCTGTGATAAAGTCCCTCTGCAAGTTTCTCCAGATGATGTAATTCTGGAAGGACAATGTCTGCAAGACTGTTAGCAGTTTCATCTAAGTCCAAGCTGAAATCAACTATGTAGGGAATCTTACTGAACCCTTCGATTACCTCCTCCGGAGAGACCGAGTTCTTCACGACGTTATCTCGAAATATGAACATAATCTCAGGCCAAACAAATTCCTTCGGATCTATGCCGAATTTTTCTGGATGTTTTAAGACGGCTGGAATAAGCTGCATTGAGTAGATCGCGGAAGGAAACAGCTCGAAAACATCGACTCTTTTTGGTCTCGTTGGAGTTCGCGGAGGATAAGGCTCACCTAGCCATGGAGGAACCGAGACCATCATCCCGTCTTTATCGATTGTCTCAGGAGCTGGAGGATGACCGTGAATTGACCCGGGCACTTGTATTGCTCCAAGAATCGTCGGAAGCAAGATGCATGCCAGTCCTGCTAGGAAGGAATGCCTGTGAGCACTTAGTCCCCTATACCAGACGATGGAGACAGGTCGATATGGAAGATCCTTCCCGCCTATTCTGATCGTTTTTCCAATGCAAGCAGCATCGCCTAATTCTCTCGCGATTCTCTTGATAGTCTCTGGAGGGATAGCAGTAATTCTTGAAGCTTCCTCTGGAGAATATGCTCTAACATGCTCCTTTATCATTTGAAAAGCGGTTTTGCAAGCCACGCCGTTGACGTTGAAGGTGCCTTCAAGGCTTTGGTCGTGTGGAGAGACTTGATCGAATGGTCGCGCACCTGACGCGGAACGGTCCCATATCATCGGCTTTCCCGTAATCTGGTCCCGGATATACAATCCGTTTGAAGAGTCTACTAGATATGGCGCATTGGTTTTGGATTTTAGGAATTCGGCGTCAAAAATCCTATAATCATTGATCAACAAATTCACAAGCGAAAGCACAAAAGCCGCATCGGTTCCGGGCCTGATCGGAACCCATTCCTCCGCCTTCGATGCGGCATATCCCGCTACCGGATCTATCGAGACTACCTTTACTTTACCTGGTCTGTTCTCTGCAATGTGTTTGGCAACGTTCATTGTGTCGTAATGAATTATAGAACCGGCCTGGGCACCGATAAGTAGGATATATTTGGAGTATTCAGCATCAACCATGACCTCGAACGTCGATGTATTCAGGTACGAAGGCGGATGCACGGAATTTCCGCAATAATAGCAGGCACTAAGCGCACAAAGATAAGCATCTAGGGCCTTGACCCAAGCTAATTGAATCCCATGAATCGACCAATAGTCAAAAGTGGCGAAAATAATTTTCTGAGACCAAGGATGTGTATCAGGAAGTGTGGTTGAAGGCTTCTCAGAAAGCTTGATGCCTAATTCTCTCTCCGTTTTTTCTTTCGTTTCTTTTACCTTGAACGAAATTCTATCGAGAGCTTCTTCCCAAGATATCTCCTTCCATCGAGGATCTTCGCTGAGCCCCTTTTTCGGATTCGTCCGGATAAGTGGTTTTGTGACACGATTCGGGGAATATGCTGTAATCGCGCCAGCTAAACCCTTTGCACAAAGATGTCCGTGATTACGAGGATTATCCGGGTCTCCCTCGATCTTGGTTATCTTGCCATTTTCAACATAGGCAATTACTCCACAGAAATTTAGGCAAAGACTACAAGCGGTTCGAACCTTTCCATTTGTTTTCATGTGTTTTGAGATTGTACCTAACGCGGACGAGGGAGCTTCAACTTGATCGCTTGTAGTCTCCAAGGAGCTTCCTCTCATTAGTTCATGACAGAACCAACTATTTTCAGAAACTCTTCGTCAGTAAGTATTCTCTTTTTTTCTTCAGAAGTTTCCTTGACATCCGCAAGAATTCGCTCAATTTTTTCTTCAGAGACTGGCACGTTGAGTTTTCTTGCTTTATAGAGAATGGAGTCTCTTCCGCTCTTCTTTCCCAATACCACGTTAACTTTGCTATCTTGTCCAACGAAGGTAGGCAAGAATGGAAACATTTCCAATGGCATGTTCAACTCTTCCAGTCTATTCCACCAACCCGCGATTATCCCTGACTCCGTTGTAAATAGATTGGTTCCTGTCACCGGTTTCTGAGGTGGCATCTTGACTAGGGAAAGGTCCTGAACAAGGTTTGACAATCCCTTCATTTTCTCCGAATTCACATTAGATTCGACCCCGTATAGAAGTCGTAGCGCCAAAACTACTTCCTCCGTCGATGCATTTCCAGACCTTTCGCCAATCCCATTAATGGTCGTATGGACAGTATCGAGGCCCTCGAGAACTGCTGCGATTGTGTTTGCGACGGCAAGACCAAAGTCATTGTGCACGTGAATCTCAAGAGGCTTGTCCACTTTCTCTTTCACTTTTCTAACAAAATAAGATATCGCATGAGGGGATGCTACCCCAAAGGTATCAACTAAGGTTAGGGCATCCATGTGACCTTCCGTAGCAACACCATTGACTAGGCGCCAAAATATATCGAAAGAAGCT
>JASHOD010000090.1 GCA_030041295.1 Nitrososphaerales archaeon | reverse complement strand
TGAATGCTCTAAAAAGCAAAAGATATTTTTTGTTGAATCGCAAGTGAGTCGGACCATCTAGGTAGAGCTAAGGTACTCAGCTCTCGCTAAACCGCTAAGCAGCGACACAAAAGAAAACTTTGAAGGAATTTAGTGTGGACTCGACTACCCGTTTGGTAAGAAGAGATATTTGTTGCGAGGGTTCGAATGGAGTTTGTGGGAAATTTTCTTACTAACGAGTCGTATCGCCCACTTGATGAAGCGAAGCTGAATTGCGCGCGGAGGTCACGTATGAAAGATACTCAACTGGAGAGATGGGATGTTATACATCGTTCTGCCTGGGAATGATGAAAGTGATATCAGTGGGATGATGATATTTCGAACTGATGCAGAAGAGACACGAAAAATAATGGAGGGCGATCCATCTGTGAAAGCAGCAATTTTTACCTACTCCATTCATTCGGTCCTAGGATTTCCTGGCGGCAGTCTAGCCAAATAGCAGAGTCCTATGAACAAGGGATTAGAAACGGTAGAGCCTACTTCATCGACGACTTGACATTTCGAGCGATCAGGTGGACAGCCTCTTTGATTCCGCGGTCTCTGGTGTCCGCTTTCTTCGCGCTAGTAATCCACATCTGATACTGTTTCTTGTGGCTGGGCGCGAATTTCCGAAAGTTCTCCCATGCCTGTCTTTTTTTGACAGCGACTAGAAATTCGGGCGGAAAGGGTAATTCCTCGGCCTTGAATTTCTCAACAAACGAAACTTCGTGGTTCCTTTCCCTAAACAACGCAGCGCCACGTTCCGTCATCTTGCCTTCTCTGATCAAGCGTTCCACTCTTTCTATGTTGGATTTTCATCAGATACTCCCTGCTTTTCGTGGTGTGAACTTTCTAGCGTATCTTTTGTCGTTAATCTTCTTGATGACGCTGTCTATCCAACCGTAGCACAGCACCCAGTCTAGCGCTTCGTTGTAATCAATGGACGGTTCTCCTGCATTTTTCTTGTTGAACACCAGCCAGACCTCACGTTCAAGAAGATGGTTTCTGGGGAGCCAACCTCGCCATTCGGCCGCGGTTTTCGAGTCTTGATGTTAGCCGTTTGGTTTGGCAGTGGTCGTCTCTTATCTTTGTCGCAAAAATAGGTGCGTATCGGAAGAAGGATGGATCTTATTCTGAGCTAACCTCTTTGCACTTATTCATATCAGTGCGGCAACAATAACGAACCATTGAACAAGTTCGGAGCGATAGATAGTCTTGAGCAGATTTTAAAGGGAACATCTACGAAAATCAAGGGGGAAGGCACTAAACAGCAAAAGTCCTACCTTTAGAATTGTATCGGTCGGTCATGGCTGATGTTCTGACTCTGGCTCGGTCTTGAACATTCTTGCAAGTGCTTAATTATGTTTTCAAGTTTGAGAATCGTATTTCTCGTTTATTACATCGAATTCTGCCAGATCTGTGCTGAAAGGAAGGAAGGAAAACGATTGGTCGTGATACAAGAGAGCGAATACCGCGTCCTCGGTGCCTCTGGAATAAGAGTCTCACCTTTGGGCACGGGGACCAATAGATGGTGGCAAGGGAAGGATGATGAGGCTGTTTCCCAGACCTTTCACTCTCTTATAGATGCCGGGTTAAACTTCTTCGACACCGCTGAGGTCTACAACAAAGGGAAATCCGAGCGCCTGCTGGGCAATTGTCTCAAGCGAGATTCCCGACCGGTGATAGTTGCGAGTAAATTTGCACCGTACCCTACGCGCTTGTTTCGCAGTCAGTTCATGAATGCTCTAAATGCTAGTTTGAGTCGCCTCGGCAGGAAGACAATAGATCTGTACTACATCCATTTCCCCTACACGCTACTAAGTATTGAAACGTTGATGGACTTTATGGCACAAGCGGTGAGAGAAGGCAAAGTCCGTGCAGTAGGCGTCAGTAACTTCAGCGACAAGCAGATGCGCAGGGCTGCGGCTCGACTCGAGAAGTACAGCATCCCTCTTGCGGCAAACCAAGTTCGGTACAACTTGTTGCATCGCGAGCCAGAATGGAACGGTGTTCTGGCTGCCTGCCGCGAACTCAATGTCGCCTTGGTTGCCTATCGCCCGCTTGAGAGAGGGCGACTCAAGTCAAACACTATCCCTGGAGCAACATCCGCTTCAGTCTCTCCGATGGGTGGGAAGGGAAAACGGACTTCGAAAGAGCAAGTCATCCGAGATACACTGCAAACGATTGCACGACAGCGAGGGAAGAGCGTCAGTCAGGTCGCCCTGAACTGGCTCTTGCGCAGAGATTCGCATGTGATACCTATTCCTGGTACCACTAACGTGCGTCACGCGATGGAAGACGTCGATGCGTTCGGGTGGCAACTTAGCGATGACGAGTTTGCTGCAATTGACTCTGCCAGTTCCCCCTCTTGAAGTTCAAATCAAGCGGTAACAAAACTTATTCAATATTTGATCTTTCAGAACCCGTGTAAACAATGCCCCAATGCCCAAAGTGTCTAAGGAATCTTGGCAATGTAGAATGGCTCTACCATTTATGCGACTCATAATATCAATATGACGACAAATACTTTGCGAAGGAGAAGCTTGATGCCTTATTAGCTATCTAGAGAGGATTCGATAGAACGCACCATCGTTCTGATTCTTGGGAAAAGCGACTTGAATATCAAGGCCTAGCTTTATGGAAAGAACCATCACTTCTTAGAAAGCGCGGACAATATTTCCTCACAAAAGAGGGGAATCAAGTTCTCGATGCAACTTTCGTAGAGGATGTGTTATTATGTGACCTGAATCCTACAACTGGGCTCAAGCAGATATACAAGGATCGAAGAAAGGAAGCTCTTTACGAGATTGAGATCGAAGGAGTTTGAGGTTTCTTCTGGCTCGATTCAAGTGTCCAGTTTGTGGATCGCTTTTCAATTCGATTATACTAGTCACCGAAAAAAACTGCTTAGGTTCAAATCGATCAAATGAAAAGACATAACAGATCCTGAGAGAATTATTAGCAAAAAAGAAAGCGAGGGGAGGGGAGAAAAGTACGCACTTTTTCCCCTTTCAATTGTTTTCTAGTCTAACTTGCGCTTACTTGTTCTGTCGCGAAAGTATTGAACGGTCCTGAAGCTGCGATGACGTAGAGCTGTCCCGAGTTTATGTTCGATATGGCGTTCATTAGACTGCTAGCGACTGCCACCGAGACATCGATATAGTTGAGTATGTTTGGAGTGATGGTTGCGACCTGTCCTTCGAATGTGAAGTTCATCGATTGACCTGGCGCCAAGACATAACCTACACTAACGCCTGAGGACTCGATGTTCTCAAGTGCCATCGCTTGAGGGCCAGGTGTGTTGCTGCTGCTAGGTCCGCTATGGTGGACTACTGCAGCTTCCGTGAAGTTGAACTGGAACAGCGAGCCGTTGGATAGAACTGCGAATTCTGCTATCGGAATCGTTTTTGGCAAAATTCCTCTTTGGATTGCTATGCAAGCTCTCGTGTATTGTTGGCAGAGCGTAGTGAGCGGATAAGCTATTGTTAGCGAAGAAATCGTTGCGTTGTTTGATCCGTTGTTTGTGACTGTGACGCTCATCGAATCGTTTGTTAGAACCGCGCTGCTAAGCGATATGTTGCCTTGTCCTCCGCTCCTGTACCACGATTGCTGGTCCAAGTTTCTGATTTCCTGTCCCACGTGGTTTGAGGCACCCCACGAAGAGGCTGGTATTCGTAAGCAGTGCGCGTTTGGCATCAAGACGTAAGCCGTCTCGCTTCCGTTCATGACTGCTAGGACAGTGGGGCTCAAGTCGACTAGGACTCCTTGACTTGTGCCGCCTTGCACTTGTAGACCGCCGACGAGGGGAACGATCATCTTGTCACTTGTGATGAAGGCACTCTCATTTACTCCGTTGGCAGTCACTGTCGCCGATGTTATGTTGAAGCCAATTGCGTTGTATACGCCTGAAGTTACTTGCGAACTTCCAAGTGTTATGCTTGTGTTGAGGATCGACATCAGGTCTATTTCTCCCGCTGGCGCGATCTCGTACCAGCCAGAATAGTTTCCTGCGTCGGCTACATGGACCGCCATCTCCGAGTAGCTAATGTAAACATCAGTTACTCCAGGGGGAACCGTTGGAGGATCAGTTAATTGAATTCCCAAAGTCCCCACATTGGATGATGATCCTGTTGTAGTTGTTATCGCTGTTTTCATTAGGCCCATTCCGGGGATGAATATCGCTGCTGAAATCAGAGCTATCGCGATTATTCCCGCTATAGCTCCTGATATCAGGATGTTTTTCTTTGAACTCATTTCTGAGTCTTTCACTTCTCCATTAGAAGGCAACAATTTGACTCTTGATACTAGAACCAATGTTTTTGAACAGCTTGTCAAGTAGAGATATCGCTCTGTTCAAGAGATCGAACAGCATGGATTTCGTTCTTGAAATATTTCGAAATTAGATACGAATCTCCAATATGGATTTTGTGATCGTTTTAAGCGTTGATATTTTGAACAATAGAGTGCTCTAAACCCCCTTGCCAGGCATTCGTCATTCCTAATTGACAGATTAGGCCAGCCTTTTTCTTCTGAGTCAAGTGAACGAATTGAATTACAAATTCCTTTGACCGCCGTGTTGCAAGCTTCGATCTTGCGTTTAGTGACGAACTTCAGCTCATCTAAATACGGCAGATCTTTCGAGAGAAATCTTGTCTCAGAATGAGAGTTGATGAGAATAGTCTCGAAGATCTCAATTATTTCCAAGGCTTTTCTATGCGCAGCTTCCAGCTCCTCAGTCGAATTAAGTTTCATTTCTTTTGTCCGATGTAATTTCCTTGACACTATTTTGACATGAAGAGAAAGTAGTTATTTTGCGCGCAGTGTCATGCAAACTAGACTGAAATTATTAGTTAGATCTCGTTATCATCGTCGTCGTTCGCTGAGAGTGCTGGATGACAGACTGGAGTCAAATAGAGAAATTTCGTTCGGACAATTTGGATACTTTTGACGCGTTTTCGCGTTACCATTCTCGTTCTTCAATTGGTCTCCGAAGCACTCGACGGTGAGGAGATATTCTGAGGGGTTGCGTTACAGAGAACGAAAGGATCCTCAAGCGATGCCATACTCTAGCGGAACTTTAGTCTGTTGGCATGGCACTTGAATTCGCAGGCAGTTACTAAGTTCGGATCTCGGTGATAAGGCTACTAATGTAGCTAATTGTATTTTCACTCAAACCCACCTTGAAAATCGCCCTTTAGCCCTCATAATAGCATTCGGAGTGACATCTTTAGCTATAGCAAGGTAGTTGCGTAGAGCGATCATATCTGAACCTGGGACCTCCCATTCTGCAAGTGGGAGCTCTCCTAGTATTCCATCAACGCGCTCTGGAGTAATTTCCTGCAATTTCTGAAATCCGTCTTCAAATGGGTTCGCACCGGACACGAGCTCTGGATAGAGGCGATTTCGAA
>JASHOD010000009.1 GCA_030041295.1 Nitrososphaerales archaeon | reverse complement strand
AACGTTTGCTTTCTTTGGAAATTTTCGAGTTTTTGAGTCCTCAGATAATATAGCTCGACTTCGCTGTGCCGAAGAGTAAGCGAGACAATCCCCTTTGAACCAAGTATGTTAAGCAGCCTCAAGTGTCACTCTCGCAACCGGGGTTGAAATCCCGGCAATGTAACTGTGATAAATTCCGCTACGAACAGTGTTGTGGTAATAATTGGATTTCAACTCGAAGTATGTTCGGAACGCTAAGCTGTAGAAAAGTCAGCTGGGATGAATTCGAGGCGGATCATTGGAAAAGCATGGTCTAAAGGGGGAAGGACGACGTTCGAAAATGCTCAGTTGCTGTGCGCAGATTGCAACCGCTCAATGTCAGAGCCCCGCTCCGAAAGTTAGACGCTCGGCCTGGGCACCTTAAGGCCGCCCTCCTACTGCCACTTTGAGCAAGAATGCGTAGTCGTGGTCTGGGTCTGTGACTGAGTAATGGTAGTAGTGATTGTTTGTGTAGTTGTAGTACTGGTTGGCGGCGCAGTTACTGTCTGAGTGATGGTGCTGGTGACTGGCGATGTAGTCGTTTGAGTAAGAGTTTCTGTAGTCGTAGTGGTAACTGGTAGAGTGGTAGTTTGCGTGACGGTTTGCGTAGTTGTAGTCTGAGTCTCGCTCGATGGAGGGCTCACCACGGTGCTAGACACCGTAACTGTCAATGTATAATTTGATGTTTCCGTAGCCGTAACCATTGAAGTTATTGTTTCAGACGATGTAACCGCGGGAGCATTGATAGTAACCGTTTGACCACTTTTTGTGACAGTGATAGTTGTGTTCCTCCCGGTTACAGTTTGAGTGACTGTGGTAACACCATTGCTTGTCGTTTGATTTCCAGTAACCGTGACGGTAGTAGTGCTGCTAGCTGTAGTGGTCGTTGTTACAGTTGTGCTGTTCGAGCCACCCGGAGGCTGAAATTGAGGTACGCTCGAAGTAGTAGAAGTTTTCGTACTCGACGTATTTCCTATTCCGGAAGGGGAAAATAAGTAGATGCCCAGGAGAACGGCAAATAAGACAGTTCCGGCTACTCCGCATCCGTATAAGATGGATTTCGACTTTTTTAGTTTACCAAAATTCAAAGTTTTGTAAGACTTCCTCTTTTCTTTTTGTTGTCAGTTACACAGATGTTTCGACGCAACGGTAATTTGCTAGCCGAACTCGAGATTACTTTTCAAGTCGTCGATCCGAAAGTGTCGTGGAGCAAGCGTTTCATGTCGTTCTTCGAAAGCCACGAAACCTTCTTCGTTTCAGGAAAATCACGTCCCATGCCAAAGTCGCTCTTCGAATAGTATGCTGGCACTACTGAAGGAGCGCCGTAGTGGATCTTTACATGTTCGGAAAACTCTTCGGTTGAAGCAAAAGCCTCGAAGCACTTTTCGCAGTCCATATCTGTAATATGGATCCGAAATCCATAGAATAAAAGACTAGTTCGTTTCTTAAAAATGCATGATCTGCTTTTCTGGCTTTTCATACTTGCGTATTATTTGCAAGTGAGTAATTCTCTTGCTTATGTCAAATACGAGCACGCAAATATCTAAAAATGGAATTGACGTACAGATTTCGTCTTCTTTTTCTTGCGCATACGCTCTCGATTAGTGAACGTCTCTGTTTCTTCGCCTAGTGACAGTAAGTATTCTACTTTGCTTGGTATCCAACGCGGAAACACTGTTATGAACGTGCCTAAAACGTCTGGTCCAAACCAAGAGGGAAAAAAGAAAAACCTCGATACGATAATTGAAGAGTCTCTCGAGCGCGAGATGTTTGTCCGTATACAAAAGAATCTGATTTTGATCAAAGCGCTTGCAGATTCGTGCAGTAAAGCGACGCCGCTGGCTATAGCCAATAAAGCTGGAAAGGACAGCATTCGAGAGTCTATTCCAAGCAGAGAAGAAATCAGTGTCTTCCGACAGGCAATAGAACAGGCCAAGGCCGCCCAAAGAAGGGTTTCCGCAATTGTCTCCCCGCTTGTTTACCAGCTCTATCCAGATCAGATAGATACTATAACGCTGTACATTGCGGACGTGACAATGGCTTGTGCCGAGGATCAAGACTTACCGATGGGACTACTAAGTGAAATCGAACTTCCAAAAGCTCAAGAAGAACTGCTTTCATTAGACAACGAAGAATTGATCAACAGTAAGATAGGAATTCAAAATTCGACGATCACACACGGAGGAATAGAAAGTCGCGAGCACAAGTCAGTGAACAACCTTCGTTCAAGAGAATACTATCTCTGCGTTGCATCAATCTGCCTCAGCGAAACTGTAGATCAGATGGACAAGCTATTTCAAACAAAAGTGGAAAAACTCATGAAATTGATACGGCCGGACATTACGTCCATTGAAAATGCCTGTTCAAGAATCAACAAACTTTTCTCCAAAAAGAAGAAATGGGTCTGGAGCTCGGATTTCAAAACTTTCTAGCGCCATTAACGGTGGAAAATTCTTGAATAAGAGCTAGAGTTAGTACTGTGTTTACAGACCATCGGATATTGACGCCTCGTTCATTCTTTTCGAGTCCGGACAATACGCCCTAAAGAAGAACACTTGGAATAATACTGATCCCTCAATACGAGCCGAATTACTCGACGCGGTGGCGAAGAGCCTCGGCGTTACCGGATTCAAGAAACTCAAGGTTTTTAGGTCATGGAGGGAAATAGTCAGTGAAGCGATTATACTCCTCGAGTACATGAACACAGAGGCTTACATCGCGAGCAGGTTCTTCGAACCGTCGGTCTCCCAAGCGGCCTTCGAGCAACTTACAGAAAATGCAGAATTCGCGTTCTACACAGCGCGAGGCTCGACAAGAGCATCGGTCAGCAGATTGACGAGGAAGACGACGCTTGCACCCGAAGCAACCAGAATTTTCACTAGGATAGTTGAGGATCCACTCATAACTCTGAAGGAGGTGGGCTCTCTACAATTGGATGTGAACAGAAGCAAGAATAGAATTAGACGTACAAACGATTCTCTTCGCATGCACGCATCTTTGGATCTATACAAGAGATACGCACAAGCTGTTGCAATGAATGAGGCAGGAGCGATCCTCAAAGAAGAGAGGATTGAAAGCGATGACTCCAGTTTCATGGAAAGGTTCTCTGACAGTCTGGAGCACCAAGCAAGATCCTTCGATGTCTTCACTGAACGAAATCATGAGAAGATGCCCGCTTATTTTTCACATGCCACATTTCTGCTCAAGAAGTCTCCTTTCACGAGCATCGTTCTGTAATTATGCCCTTAAGATTGGTCGAGAGATGACTATGAATATACTCAGGACACATTTTGGACTATAATTGAGAAGAATTTCTTGGATATTGAGCTGAGGTATCGCGATTGAAGCAGAATCTTAGGTTTGGCTAGCAAAATCTGAATTTCTAAAGGAAAAACAGTTCCCGTGTATTACTTTTCACCTATCCCCGGTTAGCATCATCACGAAATTAATATACGGTAATTAGTACTATTATTCTGCATTCAGCATGCTCGATGACATCCTCGAAGCTTCTAGCCAAGGTATCACGTTGATAGAGGAGGAAATCGGAGCTGTTAGCCCAATTCTTGCAAGGCAAATCGCGACTTATGGGAATGCCAAGGGCAAGAGAGTGTGTATTCTAGATATCACAGATCAAAAGCAAGAGATCCAACAGAGAGGAGTAATGGGGATAAGGGTCGGCTTGGCCAGAGATGAAATCGAATCACTGCCTGAAGGAATAAGTTCTATCCCTCTAAAGCTAGTTCGTGGCACTTTGAACCTCGAAGAGCTAAAGTATGATTTGATAGTGGCTGAATCATTCTCCAGTTACCTATTCGATAAGACTGAAGTAGAAATCGTGGAACTGTTAAAAGAGATGCGTAGACTCGCGACTCAGGGTCGAAGTTTCGTCCTCACTTCTGAAACCGAGATGCTTTCGTCCAGGGTGAACGCGTACATCAGGGGAATGTCAGACAACGTAGTAATATTGAAGACAGAAGTTACTCGCGACAGAATTTACAGACTACTGTATATTCCGAAAATGAAAGGAATAGAGCCAATGGACAGTCCTCTGAAGTTCACTATCAGCAAGAACGGTCTTAGAATCGATACGAGAGAATTCGTTGGCTGATTTTTTGTCCGTTAGACTTTGAATATTTGTTCTTCTTCCAGCTAGAGCATTCAGTGCTCCAAGAGCTAATCCGCTGTAATTGTCACATTTATTGCGCTATTTCCCACAGATATTACCACCACATAGTTTCCTGGCGCAGCGCCAAGTGTGATTTTTGTAGAGGCCTGACCTGAGGTGTCTGTTGAGACTACTCTAGGATTGGCCGATCCGCCACCCGAGACGGTGAACGTTACCGGCGCCGATACCACTGGTTGCCCTTTGAGATTGGTCACTGAAACCACAAGTGCATCTTGAAGGGGAAAACCTGCAACCCCGGTAGTATCAGTCGAAACAACAGTGATAGTGACGTTCTGTGGTCCAGTCAAACTAGGCAGGACAAAGCCATTCCAAGCTATGAGCGCGATCAAAATTAAAACCAAAGAATGCTTCAGCCCGTGTTTGATCTTGCCTTCGGAGATCTTGCCGATGACCAGGCCACCCAAAAAGCCGTTTATGATGACAAGAAAGAAAAAATCTCTTTCTATATTGACATCTCCTAAATCCGAAGTCCCAAGCAAACCACCCAGTCCCGCGGCGCCTATCTGGCTGAGCTGGGCTATCTGTGGGATAAACTCGACAACCATTATGGCGCAAAGTGCTATCATCACTACCTGACCAGTGTAGAGAACCACAGTGTACTGGCTCAGCCCAGATTTTTTCTCTCTGTCAAGCGCAAGAAATGTTCCCATGTCGATAGAAGCTTTCTGAATTAGATTTGCAACAGAGCCTCCACTGTATGAGGCCTGTATGACAAGATCGGCATATCTTTTCGCAAGATCACTCTCTATCGAGTTTCCAAGGTTTTGAAACGCTTGCTCAAATGTCAAGCCCACTTGCATCTGCTTTGCTGCAGTCTTGACGAATTTAGTAATCGACCCTGTAGTGCCTTCCGACAGCGTAAGTAGGGCCCTTGAAGGATCTATACCGCCCCTGACCAGTTCCGAAAGCTCGAACAAGAAATCAGCGAAGTCTTTTTGGTATCTTGCTTTTCTCCTCATACTCACCGAATTGTCAACAACATACGGGCCGAATGCGATGATTGGTACAGCGACCACGATTAAATACAAATTCTGATTTTGAGATGCTTGCGATTGGGCTATCGCAGAAACCGTCGCTGAATAAGGTGCTAGCGATACATAACCAGTTTGAAAAGCAAAGATAGCCACAAGAACTGCAGCGATTACTGGAATGCCAAGCGTTAGATAATCTCGTTTAATTTTGTTTCTTAGTTGCAGTCTGAAGGCAGTATTCTCCCACCACGAAGAAAACTTGATCTTGCTTGTGTCTTCCATTTCTAAAACTCTCCAGAAGAAAACCGCATTTCTAGGGCGGCAAGAAAGAGACCATTTACTAGCGGGACAATTACGAAAATGAATATTTCCAGCAATGCCGCTGTCGACAAAGATAGCAAATGCAGTCCAAGAGCTCCCATCACGACGATTCCAATTAGTCCCATGATCAGTCCTAAAATAATCCCGCCGATGTAGCCTTCGCTAAAAGCTGCTAGGCTGTCTATGAATCCCTTGACTTTTGCCTTTTTTAGTTCGAAGAGCTCGTGAGATTCTTGCTCACAGTATGATCTTAGGTTTCCACCAGAAGCAATGAGGTTGGAGATTCCGATCAGAATATCATGTAAGCTATCCGAGGGCGTATTTTGCGCAACGAAACTCATCGCTGAATTAATGTCGTCTCCAAGAATATCAGTCCGATAAGATATTTTCTGGAATTCCCTAGATACTGGGCCAAAATCCTTCAGCCCGACATGCCGTATTGTTTCTATCGGATTCATCCCTGCGCTAGACAAGGCTGCCATGTATGCAAGAACAAATGGCAAAACAGCATCGATCTTGACGCGTTTTGCTGTTATTTTGTTCAGGGTGATCATAGGTAAAGATCCAATGGAGCCGCCACAAGCAGCCAAAGGAATAACCAGTTCTAGGATTGGACTATAGCTAGTGTGAATGAGGTACGTGAAGATGATCCACGATACAATAAACGCTCCAACGGTAGCCAGAATTGCTGTTGTAACTATCGAACCCACAAACATTCCTGGTAACAATTGAATATCAGCCTTGTAGAGGAGCTTTAGAATGCCGGGTCGAGGTTTATTGTCAAACCATCTGAAACCACTATAGCTAAGCCGTTGAAACCAGCTGATTTTTTGATCGTCCTTATGCATCATGAAAAATGATCACTCTTCTTTCTCTAACTGGCGAAGCTTTTCTAGCGCCTTCAATGTTTTGATCCGTATTTCGTCAGCGATCAAGTCAAACGACCGTGTCCGCTGCCCTGATTGGGTATCAAGATAGACGTCAAAGTTGTCCGCCTGTTCAATTTTCAACGCCTCTACCTTTTTGCGGGTTTGAACGGGGGTGGGATGCTGTTCGGCCCTTGCGTAATAGTCTCGGATGACATCTGTCACCTGCCGATAGTTGATTATTTTTCTTTCTTTCAGGTTCTCAAGCAGTCTGGTTCTTGTTTCAATTTCGCGGTCAAAGTACTCTTGAGGAATTCCATAAGTCTTCGAAAGTTTTTCCAAGATGTAACTCTGCCCTGCAAACTCGTGTTCGTCCTTTATAGGATTCCACCGAAATACTGTATTCGTGACTAATTCTTTTGAGCCTGGGTCGACTGATAGAATTTCGACAATTTCGCGTACCCTTCTCACCCGTTCCTTGCCCTTTCGAATCAAAGCCAAGAAAATCACGAGATCTAAATTTCGAACCAAAACACGGGGCACGTTCATAGGCATGGACTCTACTCTAGCGATTAACTCTGGCATGGACGCAGCATGTATCGTTCCCATAGCGGCGTGCCCGACGGAAATTGCCTGGAACAAAGTGAATGCTTCCTGACCTCTAACCTCGCCAACTATGATATAATCAGGCCTCTGTCTTAGGGCAGCCATGAGAAGATCGTAAAGAGATATATCGCCCGAACTGTGGCCTGACATGCCAGAAATTCCAGAAAGTCCACCACTCGCACCACTGGGCGAGATAGTTTCGCCGAAGCCGAACCTCGCCACAGCTTGGATCCAGTTTGGATGAGCGAGATTAATCTCCGGCGTATCTTCTACTGAGACTATCTTGTTTTCAGATCTGATAAGCATGCTGACCGCGTTGAGGAGCGTCGTTTTGCCCGTTGCCGTGCCACCTGAGATGAGAATTGAGCTGTCGTATTCGACGAGCAACCACAGGTAAGCCAGTGCTTTTGCATCCAGAGTCTTGAGGCTCATTATCTCGATCGGAGACATCGGTTCGGACCTGAACTTTCTGATGGTAAACGTGGAGCCTTTCTTCGTCACTTCCTTGCCTAGTGTCAGATTTAATCTGCTACCGTCAGGCAAAGCGGCGTCTCGTATTGGCTGCAGTATGGAAATGTGCCTTCCAGAAAGCTGCGCAAGGCGCAGAATGAAGCTATTCAGTTCAAACTCTTCGAAAACGACGTTCGTGCGAATCGATTCGAATAATCGATGGTAGACATACAACGGGGCTTTGGGGCCGTTGCAACTAACATCTTCTATGAATTTGTCACTAATAAGTAGATCAGCTTTGCCATATCTAACATAATCCCGTTCGATAAAATAATGAATCTTTTGATATTCGAGCTCGGAAAGTTTGATGTTATAGATCTTGAGAATTCGATTGAATGTATTATCGACGAATTTTATCTTGTCCTCGGTTTCTACAAGAACCGTACCAACGTTCACGAGCATTTCGTAAGCGGTCTGGATTTTTTTGAGAATCTCTTTCTCCCTTTCATTTAGGACAGGCTCTAAGGCATTGTAAACGATTTCGCCTTTTACCTCGACCAGATTTACGTACTGAAATGGCTCTCTGATGGCATATGTGATATTCTTTGTACGATCGAATTCTTCAAAAGTTGGAGCGGAAACTTTCTTACCAGTGAGTGCCACTAGCATCTCTGGCTTCGCATTTTCACTCTCGGTCTTGTTCCTACGGAATGAAAATCTTGATCGCTTTGCTACCTTGCCATCCTGTGGTGGTTGAGGAGGAACAGAGTCGTTCTCATTCGAATTGATAGACGGCTCCGCTAACTCTTTTGAAATTTTTTCGCCGCCCGAACCATCGAAGTCTTTCAAATCGAATCATCTTTGAGCAATTTCCGAACTGCTGGCTTTGAATCAGCGTAGCCGCATTCGCTAGAAATCCGCATATAGAGGAACAATTTCATTGTAAATGCCTCCAATTACATCAAGCCAAATGAATGAGGGAAGGCCTGCGAGATCAATTGTTGCGTTTTCTTCCATGATGCGCCTTGATCCCAAATAAAGCTGAGTTCAAAACATATTTACACACTTGGCAAGCGAAAAAGCTTTAGACAATAGTCATGCTCAAATCTATTTATTTCGCTGGCTTAAGGCGCCCATTAAAATGCGATAGATCGTAGAAACTTTTTTCTAAAACGAAACGTTTTCATAAAATATCGCGAACTTTGCTGCAAAAAGCGATCAAGATCGCCTGTTTCCCATTTTGCTCTAATACAAAAACAGGACGTAACGCATTTGAGTTGCATCTTGATTAAATAGAAAAACCTGACCAAATCTAAAGTAGTTCTCACGCAAAATGCAGTATTTTTCTTGCGTCTATTAACAATTTGGAGATAGGAAGAATGGAATCGTTCCACCAACGAGAAAGGAGAAGAATTCAGATTTCTGGCAAGTCATCATTCGTGGTCGCCCTACCAAAAAAATGGGTATCTGGAATGGATTTGCAACACGGCGACGAAGTTACCATTACTAGGCCGAGCACCAACTCACTGCTTATCACTTTCGACATTAGACCTCTTCGCAAACTAAATGATCAATATGATCGAGCGGTAGTCGAGTATCAAGACAATGAAGATTCACAAGACACGATTCTTAGAAAGATAGAAGCTTGCTATGTGTCAGGATACACCATAATCGAAGTTATTTGCACTAGCTCCACCTCTCACAGGCTAGACAATCTAAAAGAGAAAGCAAGACGAAATCTGATAGGTACCGAAATTGTCGGATATTCATCTTCTGGATTTACGATTCAGGTTCTATTAGGCAGTCCCGAGCTCAGACTGAATGACGACCTAAAGAGAGTCTATTCCGTTTGTGCGTCCATGTTCAAGGAAGCAATTAGATCAGTTAAGAGGCAGGACAAGAATGCAGCTAACCTAACGATCTCGCAGAGTAGCGATGTGTACAGCCTAAATCTGTACGTCATGAGAAAACTCAATATGTTCATCAAGGGCGGAATCTCAGGAGATCCGCATCACGAGCAGTGGGATTTGCTTAGCTTTATCGTGGTAATCAAAGCTCTCCAAAATCTCTCAAACGAGTCAATTCGCATCGCTCGAACTGTTCTTGGCCTCCAAACTCCTTTTGGGGCAGATTTCATCATGGGGCTATCAATGCTGAGCGACCTAGCCTCACGGCTGATCGATGAATCCTTCGTCGCGGTGCTAAAGATTGATCACTCAGGAGCCGCAGAGATCGCCAAGGAAGTCGCAACCTTCAATGAAAAGGAGGAGGAGTTTCAATCTCTCATTTGGAAGGATAAAGAAGTGCTGGCAGAATCTAGACGAGCGGCCGTCTCTTTGATCGATTCCCTTAGAGCCGCAACAAGATATGCTCTTGATATATGTAGTGTTGTTTTGGATTTTAACATTGAAAAATTCAGCATGCAAGCTCGCAGCGTTGAAACTAGGGGGAACAATATGCTTCCCAACTCTAGTACTTTTTGATAGTTCGCGCTCAGTAATCCATTTCTTTCAACTGACTGTAAAGTACAGGGTTGGAAGAGTTCCTGATTCAATTTCCAAGACTCCTGAAGTGTCACTGCCCAACTGAACGCAAGCTTGCATCTGACCTGCGGCATTTGTGACGCCTATAGGAGGCGAAACAACTAGACCGTTGGTCGCCGGAGTAACTGTGACGGGAGCATTCGCCAAAGGCCGCCCAAATATGTCGTTGACTGTTACTGTTACATTCACTGCGGCTACGCCACTCGCGCAACCCCCCGTTGTGGAATTGGTTGCCGACAACATGCCTGCAGGAGCAATGTTCGGATCATTAGAGAATACGACCGATTGTGAAGTAGTGACGAGACCGTACGAATCAACCACAGTGAGCGTTACTCTGAATGGTCCCGTAATAGTGAGGTTCTGATTAACAAGCTCGGCACCACTGAAGAAGGCTTCAGGCCTGTATTGGAAAGATTGGCCGTAAGCGAAAACAGTCGCGAGCTGGCTCGTATCTCCCCAGCTACCGTCCCAAGCACCAGCAGTATTATTCGGTATATCTATTCGCCAGATATAGGCCTCAATATAGGAGCTCTGATTCGCGGAAGAAGTCGAACCATCAAAGACTGGAACATCTCTTTGTGTTATCAAAGAGTTCTCGGGATTAACGCTCTGAGTCAGAAGAGCAGTAGGAGATCCGAAAAAAGTCGTAAAGTAATTTCCCGCAGTGCTTAGAATGACAATCTTAAGCGAATCGTTCTTTGGAATCAAGTAACTTGACAAGTTCAGTGCCACATAGACGCTTTCCTTTGCTGGCACTTGAAGCGGTATTGTGCTTGAATTGATATTCGAAATGAAGTGCCCTGCCCCATCGATTTGAGCAAACGAGGGGAGCCAGATGCCGTTCACTTCTATTCTTGAAACGGCCGAGTTCTGAATGTTTAGATTTCTGATTGTCATATTCGCGTAATCCCAGGTAGCAGTACTGAACACGCAGTTGCCCGTCCCAAATGCAATTGTATGATTCGTGAATATAGCTGCCACCGTACTGAAGTTAATGCTGTTATAATGTCCGTTAGACAGTGCGAACTGGATTGGCTGGGAAGAATTCGGCAGAGAAAGAGGTAGCGCAGTGGTAGAATTAATCAACTCGACAGCATTGGAATTTACCATCAAGATATCGTAATTTACGGTACTATTGTAAATCGCGTATTGAATGTAGGGATTGTCAGGGGCAAGCTGCATGTTCGAGATTTGAAGCTTCTCATCCTGTATATTTGTGATAAAACTGCTCCTGCTTTGACTTTGCGATTGGAGTGTAGAAACAAAATAAGCAAAAGAGCCGACTACAATTACGACTACGAGCATCAAGAGCATCGCTCCGAGTACTTCGGAGATTCCCCTCTTCTTTGAAAGAGATCTACGACGGAATCCTGATTTTTGCTTCATTTGGCTAGGACCCAAAGCCGAATATTATTCATCCTCTCTGAGCTTTCTTCGCTGGTGGAAAATAAAAATGTGTTGTCATACGTGTAAGCGTGTGAACTGTCAAACAGTGTATGGACGATAAACCTTTAGATTGAAAAGCTTAGTGCCATACAACCAATAAAATATTTAGATTTGACTTAATCGAAAGTGAAAAGCTTTTTCCGCTACCCTTCTCTTAAAGAGCTTTTTCTCTTGCCAAGCGCCTAAATAGACACAGCTATCTCAAATCTGGATCACTGTCTCTTATCGTATCGTTACTGTAAAGAAAAAAACGAACAATGGTGAATAACAAATATTGAACACCAAAAAATTAGGAACTAGACGTGCGGTCTCACCAATTGTCGCAACATTGATTCTGATCATTATTGCGATCGTTGGAGCCGTCACGGTCGGACTAATCATGAGCGGAATCGGCAGCGCAACTAGCAGACAAGCTAGTGTAGGCAATATCGCAACACAGGCGTCTACACAGATTGTTGTGGCTAGTTCGTCTTCAGCATATCCAACAATAACAGCACTAGCAACGAGCTTTGAAACTGCGAATCCTTCGGTTCAGGTCGTTGTTGACCAAACTGGCAGCCCGAATGCTATGGTCGCAGTCGCAACAGGTGCAGCTGAAATTGGAATCTCGTCAGACATAGGAACGTACCAAGGCGCTCTAACTCAATATCCAACAGCGGACTTGACCGCTTCGGAGATGGGTGCCGGTGCAATGGTAGTAATTGAGCACGGTAGCACATCAGGGTCATTTCTTAGTGATGGCGTAAATCCTTGCTACGGAATCACCCAAGCGGCTCTCCAAACAATATTCCAATTGGGAACATTCAGTATTGAGCCTAGTGCGTGCGCAGCATACAACACCCTTGATGTAGGTGGAATTACAACGGGAACTACCTATACTGCCTACGTGGGACCAGATGAGATTGCAGCTCAAGGTACAGTTGCAAAGTATCTCGGAGTGACTCCTATTGGCACTTCGGAGACAACCGAAGCTCTAGTCGAGTCAGCGGTTACGTCGCATCCCAACAGCATTGCTTTCATCGAGCAGGGATTCAACCTGAACTCTGCGGGCAACGTAGTGCTTGCTCAGCCGCAAGTTGACACACTGTTCCCAACACTCAATCCATCACTCTATCTCGTAGCTGGTGCATCTGCAAAGCTCCAGCAGTCTAACATTCTCGCAGCTCTAACTTCAAGTAGCAACACACAGTGGCCTGACAATCTTGCCCTGACCTCGGGCGTGGCCCCAGGCAACTTGTTAACAAACCACTTCCAAATGGTGACAAAAGGAATACCTGACACACTTGCAGAGGAATTCATTCAATTCGTCACAAGCCCAGTAGCAGTCTCTGTTTTCACTAGCAATGGACTTTTTTCTGTCTACCAATACAACCCAGTGACTTCGGGAGCGGCTCCACTGATTGTTTTCTCTGCAGACTCGTACGTAGCTGAGAGTCAGACAATGGAGACTGCCTTCAGCACAGCAACTGGAATTGCAATGGCACCGCCATTTGGTGCTGGTTCTAGCACTCTAGCTACAGACATCAGAAGCGGAACTCCAGTAAGCGTGTTCATGTCGATCTCGAAGTCTGCTACCGGAGAGACGTCAAGCGGACTACTGAACTACGCACCAGGCTGGTCTGCGGCAATTGCAACTGACCAGATGGTCATCGCGTATTCGTCTAACCCATCCTCCACCTCGTCAGCAGCTCAGGCGACAATCGTCAGTGATGCTACTACAGCTTCAGGAGCATCGGGTGCAACCGCAATAAATGACTGGGATACATTCTTTACTGCCCTAGTATCGAGTCCAACTGTGAAAGTTGGAATCGCTAATCCTGACAGCGACCCCGCAGGATACAGAGGATGGCTAGTATTGGAATTAGCGGACGCGAACTACCACCTTCAGACTACTCCTACAGCAGGTGTTGACACAGTTCCATGTACCGCTACTACTCCTTTCACAGTCGCTACTCCTTGCATCTATGAGCAGTCAGAAGATACATCGGCAACCCCTACACTCACTGCTCCGGGTAACTGGATACCATACTACACGCATGAGCTGTACTTTACCAACTCTGGTTCCTGTTACTGCCAAGCAGCACATGCTGCTGCCATAATTGGACCATTGCAAGCTGGAAGTGTAAACTTCCTCTTCATGTACAAATCGCTCGCAGTTTCTTCGGGCCTTAGTTACATATCCCTACCAACGGCAATCAACTTGGCCAGCACGACCGCTCCAACATCACCGAATTATCCATATAACGGAGTTGAATACATCAGCCCCACAGGACTCACCACGCAATTGGGCGGAGTAATCGAACTATTCCTGACAGTTCCAACTGACAGCACGAACACCGCAGCATCCAATTCATACGTAGCATACGTCCTGACAAACTACAAGACACTCCTAGCGAGCTACGCCGTCGCTCCACTTGGAAACCCGCAACTATTCCTTGAAACAAGCGGCACAACATTTCCAACCGTAATAAGCAACGCGGTAACCGGATATTCTGCTTGTTCTACAATCACTGCCTGCGAAACTGTAGCCACCTTCTAGCAAAAATCAAATTTGGGTAGCAGTCAAACTGCTGCTCAACCCCCTTTCTTTTTTTACATTAATCTTCAAGTCACTTCTGAACGCCTAATTCAGAATTCTTATTTCAACCGAAATGCACTTTTGCCTTAATTTTACAGAACCAGTTAGGTGGATATTTTGAACTGGCTCAAGTGGATCTCAGTCATAACTCTGTGTCTTCTGGTAACGCCTGTTGCATTGTTACTTTTTGAAGGCTTTGGTCCTCTTCGAAATCCCCTCGGTTACAGTTACGAAGTACTTCGCTCAATCGAGCTCACGATGTTCTCATCAGGGCTTGCAGCATTATGCGCCGTGATTATCTTTACACCGCTATCCTACTACCTTGCACGCAACAAGAACTCCGTGATGGAGACACTCACAGATCTTCCGGTGTCAATTCCCCATCCAATCGTTGGGATAGCACTCCTCATACTTGCGAGTCCACTTACTCCGTTTGGAAGATTCTTGCAATCAATCGGGATAAATCTGTTCGATACAATGCTGGGCCTCGTGCTTGCACTATTGATTGTCTCCGCCCCAATTTACATCAAATCAATGCAGCCGTTCTTCCAATCAATGAACAAATCTCCCGAGATTTATGCGTCCGGACTGGGCGCTTCACCATTGCACATCTTCTTCTCGGTAGTCCTTCCAGGTTCTGGGAAGGGAATCCTCTCTGCATCACTAATTTCAATGAGCAGGGCGATGAGCGAGTTCGGATCAATCGCGATCCTCGTCTATTACGTCCTCCAGTGGCCCTTTGCTGGAGTGTATCCAGCTTCAGTCTTGATATACCAAGATTATACTATCTATGGCATCACCGTCGCAGTTACGGCCTCTGCGATGATGATATTGGTGGCGGCTATTCTTATGATAGCTTTGAGATTAATTCAGAGGATTCCAACGAGCAGGTAGATAATTTGAAGGCTTTGCAAGAATGAAAGCTTTGATGGTACTGCTTGAGTGTTTCAAAAGATCCTTGAGATGTTAATAATTATCAAAGCCATTTGCTACTCTGAAGGAAATTGATGAACGATCGTCAGATCTAGGCAAATACTTTCGTTCGCGCCTTATCATTTCATGCGAAGCCTCCGTCGACACTTGTTATCAAGTAAGATTAGCTTCAAGTCACCTCCTGTAGATTGCGCGCCACATGCTTGGTACTTGGTTTCCCTGTCTAAAGTAAACAGATTGAGCTGGTTCATCCTTTCCATGGATTTCCAGTCGTTGAACTGGTTCAACGGCAAGCCCGTCTTGGAGCTTCCATTGCTTCGTGGCACTGTGCGTAAATATTCTCAAAGTCTTCAAGGCTTGTGGCTGCATAAAGACGAGGCCTGAATACATTCAATACTGTCTTGGAGTCACGGAGGTGCACAGTGGTCCTAGAACCGATATTAACTGCTCAACTATTTTACGAAAGTGAAACGAGCTTATGGAACCACTGAACCAGAGCTCTGAGCTTTTCTGTCCAGCTTACCCTTGCTTTTTTTGAGCTTATTAGGAGCCCTGGCAGCTTCCCGATCTTCAGAAGCTCGGAGCTTCCCGAGCTTCTAAGAAGCTCAAAAAAGCTCAGTTTCAAGATCAGAAGCTCAAAAAGCAGGAAATCCCGCTGGGAATCAAGGCTAGATTCATGCTCAAATCATAGGGAAGAATTCTGCTCTCTGAACCCCTCTTTTCCGCCCAAAGCGGTGTGCGGTGAGCTTCTCGAAGCTGCTTGTTTGTTCGAATAAGCAAGCTCGGAAGCTGCAAGTTTCTTCGAGGTAAGCAAGCTCGGGATCCTTCACGCTCCATAGTGCAAGCTTCTTTTGTGAGGAGCTTCGATGCTTGACCTAGCTGCCTGGTCAGCTGAACAGCTACCACAACAGCTTGAGCTTGGAAGGAGCTTATTAGCTACTTGGCTGCTCTCTTGGCAGCTGCTTTCCCCTTTTTGGTATTATCGGAAGATGGCTGAACAGACAGCTCTTAAGTCTCTTTTGACAAGGTTACATACAGCTGTGCTTGGGCGTTTAGAAATCGTTGTAACTTCCAAGTTATCTTTTTGGTAGCTGCGAGCTGGGCAAGCTACCTGTTTAAGGTCCAAGCTACCGTCCGTGAGGAGCTTCTAGGGCTTGACGAGGTAGCTGATCAAGCTCATCTCGAGGATTCAGCTACCTCCAGAGCCGCTTTTTTTGTCGAAGATCGTCAGCTGAAGTTCGACAGGTCTTGAGCTTGCATTTGGGACCCACTTCGAGAAAAATATGCTCGCCATATTATTGTGCAGTGAAGCCATTAACTCCGAGTTCTTTCGGCAAGCTCAGGGTAGAGGAGCTTCCTTATTCGTGGATCCCTATTGCATCGTGAGTTTTGTTGCTCTAGCGAATGATGGGAAAGGTTTATGGTCAAAATGACGCTTGGAGTAGCGAAAGTTGGAAATCATTCAGTGATAAAGTGCCTCGGGAGTGCCTAACGAGTGCTCTGCAAGCCCGTTTTTCCCCTTAATTTGGGGGTTCCAGAGAACTCTATTGTGCTTTTTTCATCTGATTTCGTGAGGGGATAATCGCTTGTATTTCCTCCGGTGAGCACGAATCCCGAATTTTTCAAGTAGAGCGACTCTTTCGAGTAAAAAAGAGTGGAAAATGAGTATTTCTGCTCGACAAGCTCATCGTAGTACAAACATTCCATTCTTAGTGAGCTGTGCGTGAAACAGGCAAAAGAAGAGCCAGGGTCAGCTATGGATTTTCACTGCAAGCTCGGGCTGTTTTTCATAAGGAGCACTAGCTGGTAGCTAACGAGGTAGCTTATCAAGCTCACCTTGAGGATTAAGCTACCTGAAAAGGTGCATTTTCATCGAAAATTGCTAGTTCAATCTCGGTAGCTCAAAAGCTGCCATTTTGGACCCACTTCGAGAAAACATGCTCAATTCCTAGGAAGAATTTTTCCTGCTTCCGAGAGCATCAATTTCGAAGCGACAGCCTAGCTGGGGATCCAGCTAACCCGTCGCAGTCACCTTCCGAGCTACTGTTTTGGTAGCTGGAGACCTGGACAGCTACCTAGGAAGCTCAGCTTGTTTTGTGCTCAGACCTAGCTTTCTGCCCTCTTTGAGAGATAGCAGAAAAATTTCGCCGACGGCCACGACAGCAACGACAATTCCCGCGCCGTCTACAAAAACAGATTGGCAGGGTAACTGAAAGCGGGCTTTCATCAGATGCGAACCAGAAAGTTATTTCAGTATAAACGATCTTCCCGATATAAACGTCAAGAAAACTGGGGATGACCACACTTCGGAAAAACGGCAACAGACCTGAGCAATTCCGTCTTGTTACTTGTGGACCGAGACTAGAAAGAGGAGTGAAAGGAGGAGGTGGCTTGTAAGCTCCACTACAATCGTGCTTTCGTTTTTTGTATCTCTATTATTGATAGCAATACAAGCTCTTTGGTAACTTCCCTTAGAGAGTCACTCGCGGAAGAAAGATAGGATAGAAATTCTTAGCTAAGAAAGAATCATGGCAAATTATAGCGTAGGTTGCAATGTCCGGCCGTAAACAAGATTGATTATGTCTTCACAAGCAATCTTACCATCAGAAAATGTAATGCCCCGGTCCCGCTAGAAAATTCAAAGTCGTTACCATACCAAGAAGCAAGTAAAGATTTCCACGCGCCAAGTAGTAAGCAGTTGAGCCACTCTTGCGCTACCAATTGAAATCATTGGAGAGATGTTAAATCACCATGAACGCGCGGAATCACGGCCGCTTGCTTACTCGAAAGCATCCCAATCACTATTGTAGTTAGAGCAGATTCGACCCTAGCTGGTAGTGGTTCTATCACGCTAGAAAAGATCGATCCCATTCTGTGTCAGGTGTCTGCAGAATTCGCGGCGAAGTGTCCAGATTCATCAACGTACTAAAAACTACATTCTGCGGTAAGGATACATTTGGATAAGCATTCACAATAGCAGCCAAGAGAGGTTTCAATTCCGAGTTAAGATCTTTTTCATGGCAAGACTCATTCGCCTGCCATTCTGCTATGACCAGGAGATTCAAGTAATTCTGTGAAATCAATACAGTTGATTCCGCATTTGAACAGGTGGGAACCTGCTCCCAGAGTGTTTTGACGTATCCTTTAGGAAGAGCGCATGATTAATGCAATGTTATTCAAAGATACGTAGATGAAAAGAAGGATGAAACCAAGGATGAAATAGAATACCATGTTTCTCACTTTCTCGTTTTTGGACCTGATTCCAATCAATCCAAAAACGATCATTGCAAAAATGAAAACGGCCTTCAAGGCTGCCATGATCACTATTACGTTCACTCCGAGTGCCGAAGCGACCCCGAGAAGCATCAAATTTGCTTCCTCCAAACCAATTCTCAACGCGATAGAAGTCGAAAGCAAATCGGTCAAGTTAAACAGCGCAAAGAAGCCAAGAAGCATGGATATGCTGACTTCATAGCGCCCTAGAAAATTCGTAGATTTCGTAATTATCGTTCTGTATGTAAAAGGCGAATTCAAGACATTGGATGAAAAGCCCGCGAAGAATATTGAGACTTGTGAAAAGGCACTACTGATTAGGACACTGGATTAGAAGTACTGCTCAGATATCTCACAATTCCTGCAATGATGGGATATGAGCTCCAAAATGCAACTTTCCTTGCTTGCACGCTGCTTAAATATCGTGGCTAGGTCTTTTTCGAGCCAAGTGCATGTCTGAAACAAATGGAATCTCTAAGCGCCCTTAAAATTAAACAGCGGCGAAACAAAGATTCGAGCCGCGACATTTCGGCATCAGGCGCGAGCCAGAAAGATTGGGAGAGAATGGCTCGTGGCTGGGAAAAATGGTACTCGAAATTTTCAAAACAAAGCATTGGAGCAACGAATGCAATTTTAGAATTGTCGCAAATAAAACAGGACATGAATATTCTTGACCTCGCCTGCGGGAGCGGTGAGCCCTCCCTTTCAATTGCAACTCACGTCGGTCCTAAGGGTCACGTGGTTGCGACAGACATTGTTCCCGAAATGCTTCAGATTGCGGAAAAAAATGCACGCGAGAAGGGACTCTCTAACATAGAGTTTAAAGTCTCAAATGCAGAGACTCTCGATTTTCCGGATGAATCCTTCGACGCCGTAACGTGTCGATTTGGAGTAATGTTCTTTTCAGATCCACAAAAAGCGATGTCAGAAATTAACAGAGTTTTGAAGAAAGATCGTCTTGTCTCGCTTGTTTCGTGGGGGCCGGAAGCGAAGAATCCTCGTTTTACTGCGACCACTGCGATCCTTAGGAAGTATCTGAACGCTGTCGGATCAAACAGTGCTTCCCAAAGCGTTCTTCAATACTCCGAGCACGGTTCTCTTGCCGCGATTCTCAAAGGGGCATTCTTTCGAGAGATAAATGAAGAGTACAGAGATATACCTTGGATCTGGGACGGTACTCCAAGAGAGCAGTTCAGAAGTTTTAGAGAAATCAGTGGTCCTTTCTCAAAGTTATTCGACGCACTCGACAAGGAGAGAAAGCGAAAAGCCACTCAAGAAATCCTATCAGCGATAACAAAATTCTATGATGGCCAAAGCGTTAACTTTACTGCTGTAATTAACTGTGCAGCAGCTCGAAAATAAGGCTAACTTGGACATTCTATGAAACAAGAGTGTTCTCCATCCCGATTGGTTTAATTATGAAGCTCGACGCCTAAGTGTCGATATTCAATGCCTGTTAAACTAAGAAGAAGCCTGAGTGCTAGGAATCGTCTGAAGGGAACGGTGACTAAAATCGAGAGGGGGAACGTCGTTGCAGGAGTTGAGCTTAAGCTTGCCGGATCAGGAGAACGCGTTTACTCGGTGATCACCATGGAAGCGATCGATGAGCTCGAACTCAAGGTTGGAGACGAGGTAGCAGCTGTCATAAAGGCTACCGAAGTAATGATAAGCAAAGACTAGGTACGTCGGTTTTTACGGTATTCAGGATAGCATCCAGTCGGTGCTATCTTCCGACTGGAATTCCTCAAGACACGTGACTACTACTGCGAAACCTGCGAACAAAAGGTAGATTGATTCATTTTCCGACAAGTTGTACGAGCTTCCCTATTTCGATTCCTTTAAGGTCTCGCTTAGAAGCTCTATCCAATTATTCCCTTCGTTGAATTATTCCCGTTCTTTGTGCGGGTGTCATTCCTTCAAGTGCTTGGTGTATTCCTATCTGAGTGCAAAAATAGGGTTTACACGCACGTTTCGCTCGTGCTGGTTTTAGACGGTTCTACATTGCCGATTTTCCGAGCAGCACCGGGGCGTCGTTAGCGACCACAGGTTGAGGGATCATGGAAGAAAAGAGTGCATGCACCATGTTTCATTGATCCTTGGTCCACCACATGACAGCCCAGTAGTAGATCCGTCTGTACGACAAAACAAAGCGGCTTCCAGTCTTTTTGAGATTCTCTCTTAGATATGCACGGACACGATCCTCTTCCACTACTGTCATATCGTGGAACATCCATCGATGACCGTCTAGAGCCTCTTCAATACTTGACCACGAGTTTTCATGATTCTCTTTACAAAACGCAACATTTGCTCTAATGCCCATTTCATAGAGAAGGTCATAATAGAAAATGTAATCGTGATTTGGGTTGAGTTTCCTGCCAGATGACTCAAAGAGCGGCTTGTCAAATGGGCCGGTACCTACCGCTGTGGCAATGTAAACGGCATGCTTTGCTACCGCATCAAGCTTCTTGATGAGCATCTTTGGCTCGTCTCCGACGAGAGAACGAGAAGCTATTGCGATGTCATGGACTCCAATTCCAACGCTCTTCCAATCGTCTTTCCAACTGGCGTTGAGTGTCCTCACATTGTCTATTCCACTTTCCCTACACCGTCGTTGTACGATTTCAAGCATGTTGGGAGAGAAATCCACCGCAGTGACAGAACGTACCCGAAGCGCCAGAGGCAAAGAGAGAATGCCTCCGCCGCATCCCATGTCAAGGATGGTCCATTCAGGACGCAGATTTATTAGGGCAATGAATTGTTCCGGATATCCGGCAGCAATCGCGTGTGCAGAGCACTCTTTTGCCCGTCGGTCCCAGTACTCCCGTCGGTCCCAGTACTCTTGTTTATTATCAGGTGTTGATTTTCCGATATCCTTCGTCGTCCTAGTCATCGATGTAACCGCGTGTTTCCCTGCATCACCATCATCTGCAAGCGACTTATGATTTGCTACAAATTCCACGAACATCGAGCAGTTATTTTGAGTCTTCGCAACCTAATCCAAGTTACGCACATGGGGTGAAACCAACTAGCGGTTGAAACTGGGCCTGATATTGACTATTCATCGAAATTACCATCCTTTTTAATTGATTTACGAATCTTTTCTCTTCCTCGCTCTCCGCGATACTGTTTGCTTGCGATAAGATTGATGCTAGTTTGTCTCGCAATTCTAATATTTACTAGAAAAATCAGAGGCGGTCACCTCTCATCATAGAAATGAAAAGGTCATCGACCTTTTCTTCAGAAAGGGAGCTCAGATTTTCAAACTGTTTTGATACTCCGACCTTGTACACTGGCTTGGGTTTTTTGCTTCGCAGCGCTCTCTCAACCGTTTCTGCGACCTTCTCAGGATTGATTCCACTTGCAGCTATCTTTGAATCTCTCTCTAGGACTGCTTTGAGTGCTGTTCCATAACGCCCCAGCTGTTCTTTCGACCAAGCTTCCAAGTTTTGTGATAACTCTAAATCCATGCGAGTGACTGCTCTAGTCTTGACTCCCCCGCAGGCAATCATGATGCTTGGAATTCTCCAAGGCGACAATTTGATTCTGAAAGTTCGGGCTAGGCCGTGAGTTGCGAATTCAGGAACATGTATTGAAGATTTGTAAGGAAGTGGCACAAGACTCGGAGTCGTTATCCAGAGCAATCGTCCTCCAGCCCTCCTAATCTCGGGCAATAATGACTGCGCTAGCATCGCTGGACCGAGTATTCGCGTTTTCAGCTCCTGTTCCAAGATGTCCATGTCCATCAATTCCAATGGAGCAATGGAACCACCTCCAGCGTTACTCACAATTCCGAAAAGACCATTGCAACCTCTGGATTGAAGATTCGATTTTATTCTGTCAACCGCGGCCCAAATTTCTTCTCTCTGAGTCAAGTCTAGGGGCGATATCGGGACCAAATTTTCGTTGTGTGGATCATAAATCTTCTTTGCAACGGAAACATTTCTCGTTGTTGCGAAAACCAAGAAATCATGTGCGGCGAGATGTTCAGCGATGGTTTTCCCTATTCCAGAAGAGCAGCCGGTTACTAGTACGGCTTTCTTTCCACTTTTCGCGTTACACAATTTCATTCAGTTCAGGATTGCTGGACGGCCGAAGAAAGTGTAAGCTAAGAGTAGAGATTGGCGGAAAGAGAGACAAAGGCATTTTGCGCTAAAATTCGTATCTAAGCAAACGAATCATATTCTTGAAATTTGGAACTAGATTCCCAAGTCCATAGATGAAGCGTTCTTTCATCGGGAGCCTTACGACATATTTCAATTCAAAGATGCTGAAAACAGCTATTCTCTTAAGTTTAGGATCCAGCGCATCCACGTTCTGAATATTATCAACTGCCCATTTGTGCTCAACCCCGGGCATAGCATCCTTGAGTCTCTTCTTTCCACGCTTCATTGCGGCTGAGCTCATTACATCAAACGCGACCTGCCCAGAGGGAAAATGGTTTGTTATTCGGTTGAAGAGAATTCTAACTTCGTCTTCAGTAAGATACTCCAAGACACCGTCTGCAACCACAATTATTGGTCTGTTCTCTGGGATACTCTCCATCCAGCCCGGTTCAGTCATTGATGATTCAATCATATGATAACCGTCTCCATCTGAAAAGAACTTTCTTCTTTCCTCGATAACTTCTGGGAAATCAAGATCAAACCAGTCAACAGTTGGAGAAGGCTTTATCCTTGCTACTCTTGTGTCTAGACCGCACCCAAGATTCAAGACAATCGCATTCGGATTTGATCCAATGAATTCATTCACCCATTCATCAAATTGTTTCGCTCTTACTACCAGAATATTTTTACTTCCGAAACCTTGGGCTCGATCGAATTCAAAGTCTATTGACCGAACAATCTCGTCCGCTTTCTTGTCATGGAGAATGGAGTGCTTGGAGCGGCTGTCAAGAGCTTTAGCATAAAGAGTGATCAGGAGGGTTTGTTGAGCTCCCGACAGGATGATTTTGTTAGCCTTGTTGGAGTCAGACACAATATAATCGTGGAGGACTGACCTATTCAAGACTATGGGAGATATGTACTCGCGGTGTTGAACTTGTTTACACGCTTGTCATTGTTGGTGCATTCCAAATATTGTTGAAGAATCTAAGAGCTCAAAAAGGAATGTGTGAAAAGTTGGAATGTCACCGATATGCTTCGAAGTCCCAATTTTCAATCTCGTGAGGCTGTTTATTCTCTTGAAACAGTGCTTTCACTCGCTCCAAAAGTGCTATTCCTTGTTTAGTTAGGACAAATCTTCATCTTCCAATTCTATAATTTGATGTCAGCTCTCACTGCTATTGAAAACGTGGAACTACCTATGAATTTCGCGAAGATTCCAAAGCAAGAGCAAGAAGAAAGAGCCTATGTTCTTCTACAAATTGTAGGGTTAGAAGGAAGAGTTGATCACCTTCCTGTACAGATGAGCGGAGGTGAGCAGCAACGAGTAGCTGTTGCTAGGGCACTCGCAAATAACGCCCCTCTGATACTGGGAGATGAGCCTACTGGTGATTTAGAAAGTCAGCTGAATCTCTGATCGAACTCATCAAGAAATTAAGCAAGGAAAGGAGGTAACATTTGTTGTCGTAACTCATGATCATGTCGTAGTTGCACAATGTGACAGAGCGTATTCGATGAGGGATGGCAAGATAATTCATGAGCTGTCAAAGGACTAACTAGATGCTGCGAAACTTTCAGGTAGCTACGACAGAACTGCGATGAATGGTAATCAACTTTCAAACGCAAAAGTATAAGCTCAGAAAGGTAGGTGATAGGGAGCGAATTGGAAGGAGCTAAACCGGACTATGATAATTGGGTCTCCTGGAAACTTCACTTCGTGTTAAGCACTGCCTCCATAGTCTTGTTTGCGCTTCGCTTCTCTTTCTTTACCTACTGATCGGCGCGATCATTGTTTTTGCCGCTTTCGCTCTATTCGCATATCAGAGGTACTTGTTTTCTCCCCGTGGTGGCAACGCCATGGTGAAGCTTTGGGATTCGCTGGTTGAACACTTGGATTGGAATGGCGATGGGCGAGTGATCGACATAGGATGTGGAAGCGGCCCAGTCGCGATTCGTGTTGCGAAAAAGTATCCCGATGCCAAAGTGATGGGTCTCGATTATTGGGGGAAAGTGTGGGAGTACTCTAAGGCAAAATGCGAAATGAACGCGAGAATCGAGAAGGGGGATAACCGGGTTTCGTTCCAAAAGGGTGAATGCGACAAAGCTTCCTTTCGATGATGGATTCTTCGCCAGCAGGATAGCGCGCGCAAGCATACAAACTATTAAGTCCTGATTTGCCTACGGATTGGCGGAGCATGCAGGCTGTGTTTCGAAATCCCCAGATTAACATCTACTCTCATGATGTTATGAGACTCGTTAAGTTCTACGAAGACATTGGTTTCCGCGAGACCTTCCGCACACCCAAGGAAGGCGAACCGGATCATGTAGAATTGACGCTGGACCAGATTAAGATTGGGATTGCATCCGTTAACGCAGCAGCGTCTGACCACGGCCTGCGCCTAAACTTAGCTGGACATACAATGGAAATCGTCCTGTGGAATGACGATACTGATAGCGCATACACTCGCCTGACTGCCAAAGGTGCGCCGTCCCTGAGCCCGCCGCACGACTTTCTAGGCTTTCTTCGTGTTGCCTGGGTGGCAGACCCAGATGGCAATCCAATCCAACTCGTTCAACGGCGCTAGGCGAGAGCATTCAACAAGATGCATATTCCTAACTAATGCAGCCGCTGTGAGGCCCCGAGCCCGCTTCCTACGACGATGATGTCATACGACTCCTGGCCAAACTCCCGTCGCATACCCATGCTTTCGATCAACCAGAAGCTTGGGAAACCGTGTTAAAGGTATTCATCGTTCAAGGACAGACAGCCGTTGATCATGGCCGGAGGGAAGTCCTCTCCCCGTCGCCCCACGCTCCCCAGTTTGACTGGCTTCCTGGACTCCTGCTCTACCCGCCAAGGCTTAGCACTCGCCCGTCAGGACGCGATAAGTTAGTCAATGCCCTTTCGTGCAAGCCGAATCACGCGCTGGATGAAAGCCGAGTCGCTGATTTACTCCACGGAGGCCTCGAAGATGTCCAGTCCCGGATAGCTCGCCTGAAGGGAGTCGAGGAAACCGCTGGCATCGAAGACCTCCCCTGCCGCCAAGACGCCTACGCCTTTCGTCCTTCCGTTGACGATCCGTTCGACAGCTTCCACCGCTATTGGAGCGGTCACGGCATAGATGTCTCGCCCGCGCGCCACCGTTCTTCGTTGCCGATCACCGCTCCTCACGACAACGTCCATGACGAAGACCTGAGACGATCTCCCCAGTTCGTCAGAAGGCACCGGCGCAGGAGTAGCTGGATTCAGTAGGTCGCGCATTGGCGCCTGGTTAAGGAACATCCGAACTTCTGGAACTCGCACATGGTGCGAGATAAGAATCATCTCCGAAAGGGCGAGCCCGACGACCTGCTGACTCCCGAACGGCTCTGGAAAGGTCCAGGGTGAGCCGGGAGGCGGGTCCATCCGCTTCAGTGTTCCATTCGTGAGGACGAGCCGCGCTCCTGGGTTGCGCTCACCAGTCTTGCGTGTCCCGCGAGTCGGTTTCCACCCGTCGAGTGCCACGGCGATTGAGATTCCATCAGCTTCTATCCACTCATGCATTGTAGCCGTCGCGAGCAAATCACCGAAGGCTCCGTAGAAGCCCATCGCCGGCGTCACTATGATCTTGGCCCGTCTCGCAGCCTCCGCGAACTTCTCGAAAACATTCAACACCGACTGCTGTTCTGCAGCGATGTCCACATATGGAATACGGGCGCGGATGGCGGCTTCAACTAGGGGTGCCGCCGTGTCGACGAAAGGGCCAGCACAGTTGACTATCGCTGATGCGCCCGAGATGGCGAAGTCAATTTCCCGAGGACTCTCCACAGAAGCGAGGCGTAATTCGGTCCGGCGCCCGACACTTCCCGCGATTTGTAGTTGGACCTGGTCTCGACCCGAAAGGATTATGGGAATCCCTCGGCGGTGCAGCTCATTCACAACGAACCGACCCGTGTGGCCGTATGCACCATAGACGGCAACCATCGCCTTCACGTTTCATCACCTCAAGACCATTGCTTTCCTTCGGTCTACTTAGTTCTTACTTTCAGCGAATGAATCTGATGGACAGGTGGAACTGCACTATGACACATTTGCTCACGAATAAAGCGAGTTTGCCTAGAACGGGAGACTCACTCTATGCGATTATATTCGAAAACGCACGACTATTCTGCTTTCCTTTGCGTTATTACTTAGCCATGCGAACGCGATGCCTCGTTCTTATGTATGCGCTGTCGGTCTCTTGATTAGAGGGTAAGATGTCTCGTATGGTGTCTAGGGAGAGCCTAGAAGGCCGGCAATCTGGAGGTCATGAAACAAAGAGACTAATTAACCCTCAATCGGAAAACAAAGAGAAGAACTGGAGATGCAGGAAAGTTTTCTACTATTGCGGCTCTCTTCGGTCTGTTCGTGTTGGGGTATTGACAGCGGCCCTGATCGCGCTCGCGACTCTTACCGCTTGGAGCGTCGCCCCGACATCGTGTGTTCTTACAACGTTCGCCCCGTTATAAACGGCAATCGCGGTTGCGGCGAGCGACCCGGGTAATCGCTCGTCGGGATTTTCTTCTCCAAGCAATTTGCCAACGAAGGATTTCCTAGAGATTGTGATGCATATCGGTCGTCCGAGCTCACGAAGGTCACTCAGTTCTCTGATTACAATACTGTCCCAGACGTACCAAGGCATCTTGCTCGACCGCGAAAAGCCGAATCCACCTCCTTCCTTGCGGAAAAATCCTAGCCCGGGATCGAGCACTATTGATTTCGCTTGAATCCCGGCCGACTTTGCAATTTTGAGACTCTCGCTAAGAGCTCGTGAGATTCGATTAATTGGCGAACCTCGCGATTCATGAATTTCGTGCGCCATCAAGATTGCTGATGCTTTGTATTTTGAAACTACTTGCTTCATCTTTGGATCAAATTTGAAGCCGCTCACGTCGTTCACAATCGAAGCTCCCTCGTTAAGAGCAGAATTGGCGGACTCGGATCTCGGCGTGTTTACAGAAATAGGTATCGACGGCGCAACGCCCTTGATTGCTTGAATTGCCATCACGAGCCTTTTCGATTCCTCTTTAATTGAAACATCTTTGAAAATCTTCGAAGGGGCGGTTGACATTCCTCCGACATCTATGATGTCTGCACCTTCTTCTGTCATTTTGAGCGCGAGTTCCCCTACAAGGTCTGAAGGGGTCTTTGCGGACCCTTTGTAGAAGCACTCGCGGCTAGTGTTGATTACACCTATCACTCGGACAGGTTGAGCGTCGCCTAATTTCACTCGGCCCAGCATTGCCGTTATTGTTTCTCTTTTCACACTATCCATCCTTCAACTTCTTGTCAAAAAGAGAAGTTCTTATCAAGCCAAACCAACAAGCAAAGGAAAATGAATGCCATTATGCCATAATATCTCGCGTTTTAAGATTTTGATTTTGAAATCAGACTTCGAAAATATCACCAAACTAGAAAGGAATAGTTGAGAGCTTGAAGCGGCTGTATGAGAAGATGCAGAAGACAGGCTCAAAAGACTAAAACAGCTGTACGAGTCAGAAGCTCTAACCGAAACGGAATACAACGAATAAGAAAGAGAATATTGGATAGCCTTTGACTAGTGTCAGTTTTCTTTTTTTGGGGCTTGAGGCTTTGCAAAAATAAGCTCTGAATCCTTACCCTCTGAGCTTCAAAGTGTCTTTGTTATCAACGTCTGTACAAGCGCCTCAACTTCTGTCTTTTCTAAACAAAGCCAAGTCCATCTATTACTCGAGGTCAGATAAATTCAAGCCCATTATTCGAAGTTTGAGTTGACCCGATAATTGATCTTTAATATGGCTGGAAATATCGGAGGTAGATTTTCGGTTTGCCAAAGAAGAGAAGCTTATTTCTGGCAATAAAACATGTTTCTACTGAATGCACAGAGGGGTCTTGACGACAAGAATGAAGCTTCTGCTCACCTCTGCCGGCATCGCGAATGCCAGTATTCGCGATGCGCTGGTCGACCTCCTAGGCAAACCGATTGAGGAGTGCAACGCCCTCGTCATTCCAACCGCGATATACCCCCACCCTGGCGGTGCTGGCCACGCATGGGAGGCGATCTGCGGGAGGAGCAAGAGTCCCTTCGCAGGATTGGGTTGGAAGTCGTTGGGAGTGCTAGAGCTCTCCGTGCTGCCGAGCATCGACCGAGAATGTTGGGTCCCGGCGGTCCAGGAGACCGACGCCCTGCTGGTTTGGGGCGGCGATCCAGTGTTCTTATCGTATTGGATGCGGCGGTCCGGACTTGTAGACGTCTTGCCGTCGCTGCCTAACGAGACGGTCTATCTGGGGGTGAGCGCCGGGAGCATCGCAGCAACCTCTACCTTTGCCGAGACTTACCGTGAACCGCGTCGCGGCAGCGGTGAAGCGCTCTCGACGGAAGACATCGTGTTCAATACGCCCGATGGGGAAGTCCGCAGGATCCTGGTCAAGGCTCAGGGAGTCGGACTGGTTGATTTTGCGATTATTCCGCATGTGGACTATGCGGATCGTCAAGACATGGCCATCGCAGAACAATGGGCCGCGAGGATACCTGCGCCGACGTACGCGATCGACGACCAGACCGCCATAAAAGTGACCGACGGCAACGTGGAAGTCATCTCCGAGGGGCACTGGAAACGGTTTAGACCACCCTGACGCTTTGGTTCGCACCGGTAGGGAACGTCGAATACCAAGCGGGCGTCTCGATCTTTCGAGGGAAGAAAGAAAATATTCGAGACGTTGCCTATTACAGATGTACGAAGTGCAGTCGACCATTCTACGTCGAAGTGGGCAGGGCGTCGGTTCAACAATGATCTCGCAACAAAAACAAACTCATTCGCGTAGCGTGAGACGGTGGCGCATGGAAACCTTGCGCAACTACGAAGATGAAGTTTGCCAAAATTCAAATTTTGAAAGACTACCTCTTTTTTTCTTTTGCTTAGGATCAGACAGATATTTTCCCGAGGCACCGCTAACTTGCTAGCCGAACGGTCTTCTCCAAAGAGAACAAAGTGGGTTTGGAGCTCGTATTTCAGAAGCTTCTAGCGTTAGAGGCACCGGAGGCTTTCTGAGTTACGAATCTAGAAACACGCGCGCTTTTGATCTTCGTGAAGATTGGTCTTCACTAATCGTTCCAAGAAAAAGCCGCATCAATAAGATAATGGAAAGCCAGCATTAAGTAGAAAACCGAGGAAATATTTCTCAGCAACACAGAAAAGAAGAAAGGAGGAGTACTCACGGGTCTGGCGAGGCATTTATCATTAGGGGACATCTATCAGTAGCTCAGAAAAAATCCTGTTTCCATCGATTCTAAAATATACCCTGTTGCTTTGTGAATTCCCGAAAGATTTGTCGCTTTTTCATCTGGTGCTTTTCTTCTACACTCAAAAGCCCGGAAAGGGTTTTTGTTGCCTCAAGAATGTGCGGCCCCTTATTTAGCATCACGCACTCTGCCCTAATTCCCATGGCTGCATCTGTTATCTCTGCTCTAGAGGGGAGGCCATTCTTTGCGAGTGTTTCGAGAACTTGGGTAGCAAAAACCACAGGCATGTGGGAAGCTTCGCACATACAAAGGATATCTTCCTGGACAAAGGCCAGGTTCTCAAAGCCCACCTCGACTGCCAAATCCCCTCTCGCGATAAGTACTCCAAATCTTGCTAGGTCCAAGCCCGTGAGAATAATTTCAGCAAGGTTGTGAATGGCCTCCTTTGTTTCTATTTTTGCGACTATTCCAAAATCTTCGTGCCCGAGTTTTGAGAGAGCTTTTTCCAAATCCAGAATATCTTGTGATCTATGAACAAAAGACAAGCCGACGGCAGTCGCATGCTGGACTATGAATTCAAGATTCTGAATGTCTTCCTCGGTCAGGGCTCGCAGGTCGTTCTCTGATTCTGGGAGATTAATTCCCTTCTCTGGCTTAATTACTGCAACGCTGTCTGTAGGTGAAGTAATCTCTATCTCGAGAAAATCAGGGTTCGCTGCCAGAACTTTACCGCCAATTTTGCCGTCGTCAATGAAAATTGAATCTCCGATCTTAACATTTTTGAGAGCTTCAGGTAGACTGCAAGATATAGAAGCTGGTTCATCCTTTGACGCAGGCTTCCCGAGCTTCTTTGGATCTCTGTATAATCGAATCGTATCCTTTACCTTCACCATGATCTCGGCTGGTTGCGGTTTTACAGGTCCTGTACTAAGAATGTGCCCGCTTTCTGATTTGATCTGAATGCCTTCTTCGATGAATGCAGTCCGAGAGAGGCCCACTCTCGCTTTAGTCGGAGTTAGTTTTTCCAATAAGACGAAGAATCTCGTCCTGCCTCTTGAATCTGTAAAACGCAGTCTCTCACCTAGATTAAGAGAGGAAAGCGAGGACTGATTCTTGAGGGCAATCGTGAAGCTCTGCATCATTCCAGTGAGGCTCAGTTTTTCGGATTGCCCGGCTTCGCAATCCAGAGTACCCTCGAGCATCCTAGATGGATTTCCAAAAGGATCTTTGGGCACGGCAAGTTTGAGAGGTCGAGATTCAAGCGAAAGTTCACCTGTCCTGATCTTTGGACCGGCGAGATCCATAAGAATCCTGCAGGTTCGTCCAATTCCCTTTCCCCGCTGAATCAGCCTATCCTCCGCCGTCCGGATTGCATTGATCAGCATTAGCCACTCAGTCGGGGTGTCGTGGGCGCAGTTTATCCGAGCTATGTCCATCCCAGAAATAAGTAACTGCTCCAAAAGTTCTGGCTGATACATAGTTGCGGGGTCCAAAGTTACCATGATCCTCGTTCTTCTACCATCGCGAGGTCTTCCGAGTAGCGCCCGGCTGCGGCCTTCAAGTGTCGAATACGCGAATTGAGATGTAGGCTTTGAAAGTACAGTTTCTTTTGGTGTGAGTTCCAGATGCGCCATTACTCGTTCAATATTGCTCAATACGTTTCCTTCCAATCGTCCTAGGGAGGACAACCCTTCGTTTGCGAGCGCCATTTGTAAAGAAGAAAGATCCTTGTCTCTTAGGGCGAGGTAAGCGAGAAGGTTATCTCGACTGAATTCGCTATCTTTCTTTTTGACGGGAAATTTCTCTCGAGCTTTTTCAGTCTTACTTACGACTTCGGAGTACAACACAGATATTTTCTTGTCCAAAGAAAGACCGGATTCATCGCTAGTTGTAGCAACATTCATTTTCTCCTCGCCTACACTTTTCAGCTGCACTGGCGAATTTTCTTGGGTCAATTTTTCTTTTGACCTCACATCTTTATCTGGTTTCGTCTTGCATTAAGGACTTTTCAATATAGAAGATATAGCGGACAATACGCACTTCCAAAATGAGGGCACTATTGATTCACCTGTGACCTTCTGACATCGGGCGGAAATTTCCCGTTTTAACTGTACAATCTTTCTGCTATCAATCGATATAGATGGAAATTTCAGAAAAGGGGATACGCACAGCTCTTTTTCCAATTATTCGCGTTTGGAAGAACTGTTCAATGCGACGGCGGAACGAACCAAAGCCTTGAAGGCTTTCTCGTCGATCTTGCCACCTTCGTGAAAGTCGATCGCTTGCCTGAGCGACCCTGGCTGAGTGAATAGCTGTGAGGGGTCCTCGAGCGAAGCGCCCTTGAAGAAGGTCAACTTTATGTGATCCTTGTAAATCTCACCTGTACATATGCCTCCGTCATGATACCAGACGGGGACTCCAGCAGGATTGCTGCGTTTCCTCCACTTTACCTGTTCTTCGATCTCCGGATCCGCTTCTTTGATAAGCTGGCGCAACTTTGCAAATGTCTTGCCTCGCCAATCACCAAGCTCCGCGATCTTCTCGTCAATCTCCTGAGAGGCAGAGGACGAGCTTGTTTGAGCTGATTCCTGCGTAACTTTTCGAGGTTTAGCAGAACGACTTCCTTTCATCATTTTCCTGTTCCTCCTTGTTCTTTCTTCAGAGCGATGCTGCTGAGCATATCAGAATGGATATTCAAACCTATGTTCGTCATGTTGTATAAGTGCTCGCTTGCAACCAGATAGACAATTTCGCATATCTGTCGTTCCGAATAGTGCTTCTGGAGTTTTGAAAAGACTTTTGGATCTACTTTCTTCTCCCTCGCTAGTGTTGTGACAAAATCCAGTGCGACCCTCTCTGCTTCGTTGAACATAGGACTTGTTTGGTATCGATCTAGGGCGTCAAATTTCGCCTGATTCATCGAAGCCCAAATTGTTGCTGCGCGATTCGAATCTATGCAGAACAGGCAGATATTTATGCGGGCAACCTGCTGGCGAATCAACATCGCCGTTTCTTTTGGCAGTTCGAGTTTTTGATCTAGCATTGAGATCTGCGTGTAAAAGTGGAGAAACTCGGGAGGCATGCGCGAGTTGAACACCCTTGCAGGCATCATCACCTTCCCAAAGTATTGTTTCATATTTTGAAAAGCTTGTTTTATTTCTGGATCGCTAGGTTCATCAATCGGCTGAAGGAACGGCACATCGAAATCCAGAACTGTATCTGCTTTTTCTGACATGCGACGGTCAAGATCTCCTTTGAGGGAACTGGTTGATCTGGAAGGAATTCCCGTTGGGGTCGACAAAAACCGCGGATATCGCGTAGGGATTCTCCGTTGGCTCTCGTTTGAATTGCACTCCGCGAGATTTCAGGTCGGCGGAAATCTTTCGGCAGTCGTCTACTCCCATTATTATCGGAGGGATGCTGCCAGGCCTCCAGTTGCTGCCCAAGCCATCGGGATCGGCTGAACCTGCTTGCCAAAGCGTTAGTTCCAAGTCCTGCCCTCTGGGCCCTACTGTCACCCATCTTTCACCCCCTGGAGGATTAAAGTCGGGCTTCTTTTCGAAACCAACCTTCTTGGTATAAAATTCCACTGCTTCGTCCTTGTCCTTCATGGCTAGTGATACATGGGTTATCTTGGCGTTCATGCCCTTCGTAGTAGGGCTGTTTGATACTTCAACCCTTGCCTAAACAAATTACAAAAAAGGGAAGCCACGAATAAATAGGACGAATATCTTTGTTGTGAATCCTCAAGGGGAGAGTTAACTATCATGGACGAGCTTGACGTGAAACTTCTGCGATCTTTGATCTTGGAGAGAGCGGTCTCTCCTTCGAACCCTAGCGTGATATTGTCGCTAAGAGCTATCGCGGGGCGTCTCGGCGCCGATGACATGACAGTGAGGTATCGCTACAAGAGGTTACTGGAATCGGGATGCATGCCCCGCTGGTCTCTGCTCGTCAATCCCGCGTTCTTCGGATACAGAGTAGCTGACTTGATGGTGGATGTTCAATCAGAGTCCGGCAAGCCCGATACGATCAGAAAGCTCAAGCTAGTCCACGAAATCACAGGGCTTGTCAATTTCTATGGCAAGGCGATAAGGCTGTTCGTGATATACAACGGCGAAGAGTCGCGTGCCAGGACAATCGAACTAATTTCCCGCATTGCGAACGCCGAAAGAATCACTCTGTCGCGAACGCCAATGCCCCAATGTTTGACAAAGAATCTGACTTCGACCGACGTAGCAATCATTCGCTCACTGTCAAATGACGCGCGCAAGCCCTCCGTACTCGTCGCAAAGGAACTGGGACTTGCGCCGAAGACGGTTAGGAAGCGAGTCGAAAGATTGCGAAAGAATAACACCGTTTTGCCGCTTCCAGTTCTTAACATAGCGAGTATCGCTGGAATCATCCCGATTTACCTCTCCTACGTGTACTCGAACGGCGAAGTAAAGACCTTCGTGGATCGCGAGATTATCTCGCACTTTGACGCTGGCTACATCATGGGTAGTTTCGCAGACCCTGAGAACGGGAACGTGGTGATCGGCGCACCCACAATGGCGGAAGTCCCGAAAGTCTTGGAGTGGGCGAACTCGCAACAGGGTATTGCAAGCGCGAGGGTAGACATCGCGACGGAGACTTTCATGTTCCCGGAGAAACTAATCGAAATGCTAGATCTAAAGCAAGGAAACCCGCTATTGCGAAACCAGGCATCGCGTAATCTGTACTCAAGCGCACTTATCGAATTACATCGCTCATCCGAGTCTACCGGCCGCCTTCAGCACCCGCAGGGCATTAAGAGTAATCATCTGGTTTGGACCGCCTCTGCCCCAGTCTACTACGTCACGCGACGACAGATTCTTATCTCCTTTCTTGATCGGGAACCAATAATATCCTTCCGCTTTCCAAAAGCCATCTTTTGTTCGTTTTGATTCAATAATGTCAAGAGCTTCTTTTGCCCTAGGGTCTTTTATTCGACCCGCAACAGATAGCACGCGTAGAGCTTGAAGTATATCGTAATGCCAGTAGAGAGGATAATGTAGCTTCAGCCAAACGGGATTCGCGATTTTTCCAGTAGTATGCGATTTGAACAATTGATGAGATAAGAACAGCTCGGTTGCTTTCCTCACGGCCCTAGAGGCTTGCTTGTCGCTCGTTACCTTCTGATACATTGTCAACCCCCACAAAGTTGCCAAGCTTTCGTAAAACGAGGAGTGATGAGCCTTCGGATTTGAATCGCAGTTCCATCCGCCATCCGGCCACTGCCATTCGACCAAAGAATCCGCAATCAGCTTTACTCTCGGATCCTCTGCCATGCCCAAGTAGCTGAATACCTCCAACGGGTTTCCATACACCGATGCGTGTTTCCTCTTAAGCGTCTTTACTTCAATTGCAGGGTGTTGAAGCGCGCTAGATAGCCAAACTAATACCTCTTCTGCCGCGTTGCGCGCCTCCTTGTTTTCCTTTGGTATCCCTAGTTCAACTAGAGAGACCAATCTCCAGTGTGATCCAGTCCATTTAGAATAGGGATGGACTCCAAACCCTCCGTCGGGTCGTTGCCCCGAGAGCAAGGATTTCACTTTCGGCCCGCTGGGTATTTTCCTCCTGATTTCCTCAAGCTTTGAATCATCTTCCACCTCTAGCAAGTCTCTGCGTGTAAAGTATTCTATTGAAGGATCTCTTGACTCAAGAAGCCATTTGATAGCAGGATCTGTTTCTTCCAAGGTTCGCAGTCACTTAATACTATAGGGATACGCTAAATAAATTCGTTCCAGTCGTCAAACAAATGGAAAAAATCCGAATCAATCGCTTTTTCGTGCCTACATCTCTCTTTGATATGAATCTTCGATCTTCAGGTACGCCGCGATTAGAAGGATTCGTGGTGTAAGGCCGCCGATAACTAACTGAGTTATCCCTAGAATTAGAGCAGGGGTCTTGGCGTTCATGATTGTACTTGGTGATGAAAGATTCCTGTAAACCAAAAGATAATCGAGGACTATCCATATGATGGAAACGACGAACATTACTCCGAATATCAGGGCGAAGATGCCGAAGAAGCTCAAAGTACTTCCAACTTGAAAGGGGGCGGAGGAAGAAGCGACACCGGGCAAGTCATCACCTGTTCCCAGCTGAATTCGTTGACCCGTTCTTGTACACAGCTATCTACAAGAATCCCACGCTGTACCATGATGATTTCCATGATGTTGCTTTAGGGAGCAATGGATGGAGCGCTGGTACGGGATGGGATCCTGTTACCGGCTTGGGGTCATTTGTCGCAACGAATCTGACGAGGACTCTAGGAACTTCGAAGAATGCCTAACAATTAATCAGCTTGACCGTGAATATTCGAGCCCGAATCATATTGAGTCAGAAAATTCTTATCGGACAGTCTTCTTTGTAAAAAGCTTCTTCATTTACTTCTTCGCTAAGCGAGTACGAACCTCTTCTTCGGAACTTTTTAGCAGAACTTCTAGCCTAAGATTCATTGAACAATCACTACTAAAGTCGAATGAGTTCTATCGTCTCTTCATGCTAACGAGGAGTAAGGCAGAAGCGAGCATCGCAACAACGGCAACCACCGAAAATCCAAAGCTGGGTGATATAATTACGATGAGGATTCCAATCAATGCGCTAGAAGTGAAATCTCCAATCCCATTAATCGTTTGAAGTGTACCAAATCCTGTGCCTTTTGGAGAGTCGCCTAAAATTTCAGTTGCATACGTTTTCTCTACGGTGTCAACAATAGCAGATTGCAAGCCAGCGAGCACAAAAATTGCTCCAAGAATCAAGTAATTTGGTGTCTCGAATATTGAAGCTATGCAGGCAAGTGCGAAGACGAAATATCCGAGAGCCAATAGATTCCTCTTTGATATTCTGTCTGCAAAGTATCCAGCTGGATAGCATCCTACAGCGTAGATTATATTCAAAACAACGTAAAGCAGTACTGCAAGCTCTGATGCCTCTGTTTCTCCCAGAGACGGCTGCAGTACTTCCTCCGCTCGCAGGGTGAAGAATACGTTTGAGAAATTCACAATCCCGAACAGACCCACGCTAATGAGCATAATCTTGAACTCCCTTGGCTGACTCCGAATCGTCGACCAAAAGGTTGTGACTTGACTCTTGCTCTCCTCCTGTAACTTTGCACCTTTGCTTTTTCTCGGGGCCTCTCTGACGAATAAAAGTAATACAGCTAAGCAAACAACGGCTGGAATAACGGAAAACAGAAAGATCTTTGAAAATGGAAAATGCGGAATCAAGAGAAGAACAAACGAGGGCCCAATTACAGCGCCAAAAGAATCGAGTGCCCTTTCAAAACCAAAAGCCTTGCCGATTGAAGATTTTGAAACAGATTGGGTCATCAAGGCGTCTCTCGGAGGCCCTCTTGCTCCTCTCCCACACCACGCCCCGATTCTTAGAAGGAATACTTCGACCAAATTCGTGGCAAAGCCTATCGCTGGAATCAAGATTCCAGTCAAGAGATAACCGAGATACATTACCGGCAAACGCTTGCCAGATTTATCCGAAAAATATCCGGAATAAGATTTGAAGATGCTTGCCACGCCATCAGCAGAGCCTTCGATCAATCCTACGGACGCCGCATTACCACCAAGAACCAATATCACATAGAACGGAAGAATCGCTGTCGCCATCTCGTGGCTCATGTCTGAGAATAAACTAGTGAGACTTATTCCCAGCACGTTACGATTGAGCCAAGAAGTACTTTCTGAAGGTGCCGAAGTCTCGCCATGTCCTAACTCTTTTGAGTCTATACTCTTCAGATCCTACCTCCCCTCTGCAACCCCCACAGTAGTTCGTGTTGGATTGGAAGCTTTATCCGTCAACAGCTTTGAGCGATGATTGATTAGCTTTCCGTTTGTTTTGCCAAGCCTTGTTTCAGAAGTGCACTCTTTCTGTATCCCACAGAATAACATTGCACTTGAAATGTGTCGCCCATAAGCCACCTCATACTTTTTTTGGAAGCAACATATTCGCGTTGCATCTTCTTTAAATGATACGCTTCGTCGCTACACACGATGTAGAGGTTTTTTAGAAACATGAATCATATGGTTAAACTTCTCGAAAGGTCCAGAAGTCGCTTGGGCAAGTCGAGCGGCATAGCAACTGTCGCCATAGCTCTTGTAGTTGTGGTAATAATCCTGGCCGCAGGCCTGGGTTATGTTGCTCTTACAAAGAGCACCGCTACCACCACAGCTACCGCTACAGCTACTACCACAGCTAGTACCGCTACTACTGCTACAGCTAGTACCACGATAACTGCGATAACGACCTCTGTACCATCCACGTATCCACTTTTGCTTTATTCCGCTGATTCGCAGGTGAACGAGTCCTCGGTCCTCGAATCGGCCTTCCTAGCTTCGACAGGAATCTCCGTGGTCACGGCCGAAGAAGCAGGATCTGGAGCTGACGCTGCGCTCATTGCAGCAGGGGATCCTGTTAGCGTATTCCTTTCGATTTCCCACTCGTCCGTCGAAAATACAAGTTTGGGCCCCGAGTACCCTGGCTGGGCAATAAACTTCGCCGGTGACCAATTCGGCATTGCATACACTTCGACATCGACAACAACCTCCGCCGCGCAAGCAGTTTTGACGGCTTACAACACGGCAAGCACCTCAAACTCGACTTTGGCTTGGTATGACTTCTTCAACAACCTGACTTCGGGTGCTGTGAAAGTCGGAATCGCAAACCCGGTTACAGATCCTGCTGGCTGGAGAGGCTGGTGTACATTGGAGTTGGCAGGTATCGCCTATGACGGTGGCGTAGCAAATGAACAGTACTTCGCGAACAGGATGCTCACAAACAACGCTAATGTAACAGGTGCGAGCGCCGCGGCACTTGTCCCCGCACTTGAGACAGGAGCAATCAATTTTCTCTTTTACTACAAATCTGCTATTACATCAGGTGGACTCGATTACATAGCGCTTGCCAATCCGGTCAATCTAGGAATACCCGCTGACAACCCATGGTACGGCCAAGCTTCATACGCCGTCACACCAACGGACATAGAAACGGCTTCTGCAATAAAGGTCTGGATCACAGTGCCAGCCGATAGTACAAACCCAACTGCGTCAGTTGATTTTGTTACCTTTGTCATTGAAAACTACAAGACTCTTCTGAGTGGCTTCCAGCTGACGAATTTCACTCCGGCACAACTCTACAACGATACGGGCTATACAGTGCCAGCGCCGATAGTAGCACTGCTCAATAACGGAACATTGGTAGATGAAGGCCCACTCTCGTAGTAACTAGGGGAGAGTTTCCGGCTCTCCTCGATCCTCTTTTTCTTTCTCCAGTAATGCAAAGTCTTGTGGTTTTGTCCGCTCGCTGTTTCAAATGTGGGAGGGACTTGCTGAACTTTAAGTGGTTGCCTTTTTTTCTCGAGCTTCTCGTGTCCCTATCTTGCTTTTGCTAAACGAAACTTTACGAGAAAGATTCAAAGATTCGTAAGTATTGACCGTTTCTCTCGCTTTTTCCAATTTCCTTCTCAACCGACATTCGATCATCGAGACATTTGCCCTGCTTGTTCCTAGTTTCTTTGCAGTTTCTCGCTGAGTAAAACCTCTCGCGCGAAGCTTTAGGATCTTCCACTGTTTTTCGTTGAATGGTCCTCTTTTCATCCCATGATCAATCCTTGACATCTTGAGCGCACTCGCAACATGCAACATGAGTCACCCGCTATGTTTTGATAAGAGGCCGCTGGACGTATCTGAACGCGACCATTATCGGTATGGAAACGAGTATCAGTACCGCTGACGACGTAACTGCAGCTTTAAGATTACCGGCGATGTACTCGCTAACGATGAAAACAGCTGAAGGGCTGACTCCATAGAACGGTTTCTGCAAGATTATGTACGCGATTATGGCGATAGAACCATACTCACTCATGCTCCTACTTAGAGCAATCAGAGAAGCTGAAAGGATGCCCCTGCCCGAACTAGGAAGGACGACCGAAAAAAAAGTGCGTAGTTGTGAGGCCCCAAGGCCCGCTGCGTAATTCTCATGTGCTCTGTTCATAGATTCAAAAAACGGTTGCATTGCTTTGATGTAAATAGGAGCACTAACTACTACAAGACATGAAACATATCCCAACAGAGTGTTGAACAGGTCGAAACCGTGGGCGATCAAGAACTGTCCTAAGGGATTTATCGGGCTTACTAAGACTAGGAGTGCAATTCCGATAATGGGATGAGGAATAGAGGCGGGAATGTCAGAGATAGTCTGGGTGATTTTGCTACTGTTTCTAGCAAAGTAATACGCTAACGGCGTGTAAAACACGACTGAGATCAACACTGCGAGAGCAGAGCCAGTCAACGTAAGCTCGATTGCTCTGAGCAACGCATAGCCATACCCCGAGGGAGTACTCATCGGACCGATACCTTCATAGAGTAACACTAAAACAGGAATGATCAAAACAGTCAGAACGATGTACGAGATAACTCTGAGCCAGTTCATTCTTTCTTACCTAAACTACACCTCGCCTGAGTTAGTTTACCTCAAATAAAGAGAACGCAACGCAAAAATGTTGCATTCATGAAGCTGTTAATTTTGTTGAGGGTAAAAGAATAAACCCGTATGTGATTTGAGTAGCTTATTCAACTCTCGGTGTTAAATATGATTGAAGTCATGGCTAAGAAAAGACTAGGAAATTTCTTGCTAGACTTAGAATTGAAGGACAAGGATTTCATCTGTTTGGTCGGAAAGAATGGCTCAGGTAAGAGTTCTCTCCTAAACATAATTGCGGGAATCTACAAACCAGACGAAGGTTATGTGAAAGTCAATTCGAAATCAATAACCGATGTTAGCATGGAAGAGAAACAGGTCGTATTGGTGACACCCGATTCCTGCCTTCCAAATTTCAGCGTCGAAAGACACCTCTTGTGGGGTGCAAGACTTCAAAAGAAGGATGTTCAACCTGGATTTCTTTCGGAAATAAAGGAAAGATTTGGGATTAACTTCCATGGCAAAGTTTCAAAATTGAGTCTTGGTATGAGAGAAAGAGTTTCCCTTGCAACAGCGTTGCTTGGTTCTCCTAAGGTAATACTTGTGGATGAAGCCTTTGGAAATATTGACAATCGAACAGAATTCATTCAGGCGTATCGCGAGTACACGTCGAAATCAGAGATTGACGTGATTTTCTCTACTCAGCAAAGAGAAGATTCGAAGGGGGCAGACCATCTCTACGAGATGAATGAAGGGCATTGCATGAGAATTTTCTAAGTTTCTTTGGGAAAACTTGGCGCTGCGATTCAATCGCTATTGGGTCGAGATTAGGACATCAGTACTTAGTAGATGCAATTGCTTACCGTGAAGCAGGTGCTTTGCTCGTGGTCAAGATCTGAGTGTTTCTAGAATCATTTCTATGAGGAAGCATTATTGCAAGCGCCACAACTATTGTTACCACCGCGCAAGTTTAAACAGCCCTAAATTATGAATCACTATAACACTTATCAGACCAGAGCCCGCATTGAACGAAGCTATGTTTGATACAGTCTTTGGTTAGCTCATCTTTCCAAATGGCTAAAATTCTCCCTCAGCCGTAGCAAGGTAACGCCAGAATAGATTAAGACCAAACTCAGGGTTTTTGCTCTTTTTTGCGGATCAATTAATGGAGCTACCATTGCGGCACGATTTCTTCGCATCATCCATAATTCCATGAAATATGCAGGTGTTGTGGTGTCCGATCTCTTTAAATTGCGCACTTGAACTTGCAAGTGTCGATATCATATGCCTGTCAAACTTAGAAGAAGTCTAAGCGCAAGGAATCGTCTGAAAGGAACAGTAACAAAAATCAAGAAGGGGCTTGTCGTCGCAGGAGTCGAGGTTAAGCTCGCTGGGACAGGTGATCGTATTTACTCAGTGATCACCATGGATGCGGTTAACGAGCTCAAACTCAAAGTCGGAGACGAAGTGGCCGCCGTCGTAAAAGCAACTGAAGTAATGATAAGCAAAGACTGAAAACGGAAATTCTTTCGTTAGGGCGTCAAGCCCTAATAACTTTCTTTCGAAAATAGAAACGAAATAGCTAAATTATCTCTCCTACAAATTTTATTAGCAGTTATAGACCCTGTCTGCTCATTGAAAAGGCCCTTTCGACGCACCCCACAATGGTTAAGGCACTCAGGCTAACTGCACACATAAACTTGAATTTTCTCTATAATTTGAGATGAGCCGCTCTACTCTCCTTTTCTACCGGCCGAGCGTTATCGATCGCAGAAAATAACAAGAGCCACGGTCAAATAGACTCTCTTCCTTGAGTTCAGTGAGTTCGCAAGGCCATTGTCATAATTGCACGGACTTGCTTTTTATCGCAATAAGCGGCAAAGGATTTGACGCGTGTATCGATGTAGGAGAAATGCAAAATGCCAATCTTTTTGTTAATGAAATATTGAAAGTAGAAAACAAATTCTTTTTGCAACAGGAAACAGTTGCATCGACTCTGAAATAGCTGCTTGCGCAGAATTTGGCAACAGCGAGGTAAATGCTGGCCAGTGCATTCAACTTTGACAATGAAGAAAGAATAATTTGCCATAAATTCCGAGGAACTTCCCTGACAGACCCTCAATGGGAGGTTCTTCGCTGTAGGTCTGAGGGCTTGACGCAGTATGAGGTCGGCAATCGATTAAGTACTAGTAGAGAGAATGTTAGCATTCTCGAACACAGATCTCAGCTAAAAATAAACGAAGCTCGGGCGACCCTGGCAGCGCTTGAAGAATTGACGCCTACTGATAAAGTGACTGTCCCGAGTGGAACTTATTTATGACGCCTTAGCGATAATACTCTCAAGGGCCAACACTCGCAGTGTGAAATTACGAAACTCTTCTGACGATATCTTGGCTGCTCTTAGATCTAAATTCAAAGGAAAGATTCGAGGCCGTCATTTTGTATCAACTGTTAAAGCAACCATTAAGAATGATGGTACTCTCTTCCTTGAATCCGAATTTTTAGCTACCACAATCTCGTCACTGTCTTCTCATGTTGCAAGGCTGATAAACGACGTAACGGCCAAATCTTAGTAACGTGGTAGCTCCACCACCTTGGGAAATCGCATACATAGTCTTAGTCGAGTCTAAAATCTCCATCGCCCCGACGGCTGTCAGTCCCATATTAAAAAGGGCCGGAGGATATATGCCCGCAGAAGCTCCAGCCATCACAACTTCCCTCGCGTTTTTGCTGAGCTCGATTAAGCGATCAGCCGTTCCATTACTGAGAGTCGCCCCAGATATGATGACAACATTCCCTCTAGGAACGACATCTTCGGCAGCAGTATCAGGAAATGTGTTTTCATCTCTCAATCCTGTGCTTCTCTCCAAAATTAGTACCTCCTTAGCATTGCGCCGAAGCCTTTCGACAGCGGGACTCATGTTTCCAATCATTACGACAACATCGCTTTTCCTTATGGGTGTCAGATCTATGACGTCACCGTATTTCGTTTGAAAACTACCATTTTTGTTAGATAGTTTGACCGCATGTTGGGAAAGAGCATTCAGAGCCGCGATCCCCACAATACGTTCGCTAAGATCCCACGACGTCGAAAGCTTTGCGAGTTCGAGGGTGGGACCGCCGGC
>JASHOD010000089.1 GCA_030041295.1 Nitrososphaerales archaeon | reverse complement strand
GACGATATTCTGTCTGTCTAAGATTTATATTCGAGTTCCGTAATTAGAGCAGTCATGAGTTCAACTCCCTTACCCAGATATGAACGTGCGGAAGGGAGGCATACTTCAAGTGTTAAAGCCCGGCCTGGGATTTGAACCCGACGCACTCCTTTGGCGAATCGTTGTCGGGGCTTATACCCCGAACATTCTTAAGCCCGCCCGAGGCTCCGTATCCTAATTTAGCATCTTACAATCCTCCGAGTAACATCAAGCTTCTGGTGAATCACTGGTTAGTCTAGGGATTGAATCGGCGAGTGCGCTAATTGGACATAGGAGCACTAGGAATTGTAGTCTGAATCGAGATTCCATACCGCGTTTGTACAGAAGACCAAGGAGTAAAATTGTGGAGATAGGCTACTTTAGGATTGAAAGGTAAATACGTCGCCCTAATTGCTGCGGTTATGTTAATTGCCGGCATGGGAGTAGGAGGTTTCGGAGCTCTTGCAACTCCGCCACTCACAGCGCCGCTTTTGTTTCAGACTTCGTTCGGCTAGGGAATTATGCATGATGTACGAAGCGACTTTGCCAACAACAGCAACAATAGTAACAATGACATGAGTTGATGTCATTATCAAGACAATAGATTTCGAGATGCCTGGTTTTTCATTGCCCCCCTGAAACTATCTGATTTTTCTAATTCCTCATGCGAGTGTATGACGATATCGTCACAACTGATGCACCTCTTTCGGAGCAAAATTAAAGGAGATTATAGATGATCCTAAAGCTATGGATTCGCTCATTGATATGGCGTTAAAAGGCCGGAGAAAGGGAAGTACTTGGACGAAGAAATACTAGACCCTCTCAAATCCCTAGAAACAAACCTCAAACGGCGAATAGTTAGGCGCCCATGCAAAGTACAGAGACACTTTTCGAAAGAGTTAGAAGCGCTGGAACTCGTTATAGATTTGCAAAGGAAACTTGGTTAATGAAGTCTAAACATTAATCCAGTTCTGTCCAGGTTTTCTCTTTTGCTCGTATCTTTTGATGAACGTCCTTCTGTTTCTATATTTTGGAATCGGTCCTGTCCTAACTCTTCCTTGCAATTTAGGAGTTTGGGATCTGACCTTACCAGCCTTTGTGAAGGCTGCCATGGGTCGGCATCCTAGGCGTTCACCTCAGTTGCCAGACATTCCAGCTGAATAATATACGGGATCATATCTAGTCTGCTTTCTCCGCAATTGTATTTGAGTCTTGCTCTACAAATTTGGGAACAGTGAAACCTTTGACGATTACATCATCAAAGAATCCTTCTTTCATAAGGAGTATTTCGTATCTTCTTCTCAGAGACTCGACGCTGCTTTTGTATCATCTGATCGATTCGAGTTCTATCGCAATGACCTTTCCTTGGGGTGAAATGGCAATGATGTCCGCGATCCTGCAATGATGAGCATAATTAGAGGTTCAGAAAGTCCTGTAGCCTTGTTTCCTAGGCTCTTTTTCTTCTTGAATTACGACATCTTCATGATACCTTCTCGTGAGTTTCTTTATTCTGAGATATTCCGGCGAGTTAAGCTTGTTCATGAACTCGGAATTCCCATCATGAGCTTTTCCTGTTACATTGAAAGCTTCGAGTTGAGTTTTTCCTTTGTTCCACCCACCTCTCTTCCACCCCAATTGTTCTCTTGTAAATCCATGAACTTTTATCTTATGATGGCCTAACTTTCCTCTATTCTCGGAGACCTCTTTGCAAATGGAACATTTTTGCCGTAGTCTGTGTTTGCCGACGTTGTGTCTGGCTAGAGCACGTTGGTTGCAAAATCGATCTTGCAGATTTCACATCTAAACATCAGGGAATCAGGAGATAATTCAGTCTCAGGAATATCGTTGCTCAATTTCAAGCCATGGGCCGACAAAATGCTCTAATTAAACACAGTCAGCTGAAACAATTCCACATGAAGTAAAGATTGGAAGCACCAAAAACTAGGTATGAGTAAGGCCACAATCATACCCTGACCTCTGACCAGGAGCTTTAACTGAGGACTGAATCAAATGCGGCGCAACGTTCCGGTCATGTCCCTGTGAGCCAATCCAAATTCGGCGTCGAGAGTACCCAATTCCTTTGCGCTTAATATGGGGCCATCCTTACATAACACATAATCGCCAACAGTACAACTTCCACAGATCCCAATTCCGCATTTCATTATTCGCTCTAAGCTTAATTGAACTGGGATCTTCTTCCTTCTTGCAATTTCGAAGACCCGGGCCATCATCTTCTCCGGACCGCACGAAAATATCTCGTCAAATTTGTTTTCCAAGATAAGCTCTTCGACCTTTTCATGAGCCAGCCCTTTGAAGCCAAATGAACCGTCATCGGTAGTTGCAAAGACGGCTTTTGCTCCGACAATTTTCTTGGCTAATCTTAGGTACGGAAGCTCGGCTCCAGTTTTTGCGCCGATGACTATGGAAGCCTTGACTCCTTTATTCGCAAGAGCTTTCGCAACGACAATCATCGGAACAACGCCTGTTCCTCCACCCACAAGGAGGGCCCTCCTTATCCTCCGCTTACCACGATCAAAAATATGCGATTCAAGATCAAAGCCGTTTCCATAGGGTCCACGAACTCCGAGATAATCTCCCAAGCGGGCTTCGTAGAGAATCTTCGACCCAGTTCCCATTGCCTTGACTCCGATGCTTGCAAGTCCGATCCCCGGAGGAAGCGAAAGGCTCATCGGAAATTCACCAGCCCCTGGAACCCAGATCATGACAAACTGCCCGGGTTTAGCACCCAGGCTCAATTCATCCTTGAAATAGAAGCTGCGAATGTTTGATGATTCTTGAACTACCTTTTCGATTCTCGTATCTCGAATCACATCAATTGTGCGCAAGTCCGACTAGCTCCTTCACATTCGAATAAGAATATTTTTTCAAGTATCTCTCGATTCCCGAATTAACGATTCCAAAAGTGTCAAGAAAGTTATCCGTTCCAATAGCGCTACCAATCTCTACTCCGCTTGCACCCGCGAGGAAGAATTCTATCGCATCTACGCCATTTGTTACTCCGCCTACTCCAATAATCGGGATCTTTACATTTTCATAGATTTCGTAGACACTGCGAACTGCGACGGGTTTTATCGCTGGTCCAGATAGACCTCCAAATCTATTTGAAAGAACAGGCTTTCGGCTCGAAATGTCGATCTTCATTGCGCGGATAGTGTTGATTGCAACTATCGCATCAGCGCCGGCTGATTCTACTGTTTTTGCCCACTGCGGGACGTTGACGATCGTCGCCGGCATTTTTGCAAGTACTGGCTTTGAAGTGTTCCTCTTGGCTTGCTTCACGACTTCTGCAGCATTGTCGGGATCTGATCCGATTTCGGATCCCACGTCCTTGACATGCGGGCAGGAGAGATTTAATTCATATCCTAGGAAACCGAATCTATCAAATTTCTTTACAAGATCTGCAAAGTGCTCTGGCGAGTCAGCGAAAATGCTCACGATTAGAGGAACAGGTTTCTTTGAGAATTCTTCTTCTAACTCTTTCGCGTATTCCTCGGCTCCCGGGTTTGCAAGACCGATTGCGTTGAGGTAACCGCCTTCCACTCCAGTCATTGTTGGATTGCGATAGCCTTCCCGAGGCTCGAGCCCGATTGACTTTGAAACTATTGCGCCGCAGCCGCTTCCAATGATTCGTGGGAAGAGGTCGAAAGAGATTCCCAAAACGCCTGATGCAAGGAGTGTTGGCGAATTTATCTTTAAACCGCAGAACTCAGTAACAAGGGAAAACGAAGAACGGTCCAAGAGTTTACTTTTGCTCCTCTATGGCGTTGACCGGTTTCTTCACCAATGCTGCCTTTCAGAATGTTAGTTGATCTTCGTTCGGTTAATGAGCATTGTTGCTAGGCAGAAAGTTGAGAAACAAAGCTTACAAGGGAACAAGTTGCCTTCCATTTTTGCTGAATAAAAGCTTGGGCGGCTAGGTGTCGTTTTCTATTGAAGTATTTTCTATTGGTAACAGAACTCGGACTACTAGTTGTGGACGAGAATAAGGCTCTTGCATTATCCACTTTTCCGTTTCCGTCAGAACAGCGAGTCAAGCGTTTTCTTGACTCGAGCTCCGGAGCATTAAATGAAGAGGAGGTCACTTGGGCAAAATCAATAGTCGGAAAAGACGACCAACTTTATTGCGAACCTCAGTTGGTTGGATCGATTTCAAATTCCGGATTGAAAGCAGAGAGCGCACAAGAGGAGGATCTACGAGAGATTTCAAGAAAACGCGTTGACCTCCTTGTTTCTTCTGGTCTTGCTTCTTCGGTCGAAATAGCCGAGGAAGCGATACGAAACGTTTCTTTCGAATTATCTAACATACGGATCAGGGAAATGTCCGCAAAGCCTGACCTGCAGGCGATGGAGTCAGTTCAAGCGCTTGACGAAATAGACAAGACTGCGAACATAGTCTCGTCTAGGGTAAGGGAATGGTATGGGCTACACTTCCCTGAGCTCGTCACTATGATAGACGACAATACGCAACTGATCAAGCTTATCCTGAATTTCAAGACGCGTACAAGCTACGATGAAAACGAGTTAGAGCAGATGGGTTATTCAAAGAACAAGAGCAAAGCCATTGCCGTCGCCGCGAAACAATCGCGGGGTGCTGATATCAGAGAAGAAGACCTTGCAAGGATATTGCAGCTAGCAGAGGAAGCCCAACATCTCTTTTCACTACGGGACAAACTCGCAAGCCACGTCGAAAAGACAATGCGCGAGGTCGCTCCGAACATAAGCGAAATTGCGGGTGCCTCGATCGGCGCGAGGCTCATCGCAAAGGCTGGCGGCCTCGAGAAACTTTCTATTCTTCCCGCGAGCACGATCCAAATACTAGGGGCGGAGAAAGCTTTGTACCGAGCTTTGAAAAGTGGCTCGCGCCCGCCAAAACACGGTATCCTGTTCCAGCACGCTGCTGTGCACAGTGCTCCAAAATGGCAGAGAGGGCGGATCGCCAGAGCAGTTGCGGGAAAGATTGCCATCGCTGCGAGGATAGACCAATATCGTGGAACAAAAGATGCCGGCGTCGAAAAGTCGCTTATAGCAAGGCTCGACGAGATCAAGGTGAAGTACAAAGAGGCCCCGAAAGAGCGAGAACAGTTTATTCCCCAGCGAAGGGCTAGTGAAGCCGTCGAGTACCAGCGCCGGGGTAAGGAGGATGTTCGCCGATATTCGGGCGGGCGAAGAGAAGACGAAAGGAGCAGAAAAGGACGAGGAAAGGGAAAGAAAGACAAGCGATTTCAGAGGAAAGAGGACAGATGACGTTACGTGTTGACGACAAACTACCGCAAAAAACATCTGCCGTAATAGAACTATTTCCAGGTATATTTTCAGTCCCGGATCTAAAGAATTCGAACAGGCGGCTACTCGCTACAAAAAACCTCACACCGGGAAGGGTCTATTACGGGGAAAGATTAGTACATCTGCTCCTACGCGAAGGTGACAAGGGAACCTCTGCCGAATTTCGTCCGTGGGATCCTTTCAGAAGCAAGCTTTCAGCGGCTATTCTAAACGGACTAAGGCAAGTTCCAATCAGAGAGGGGACTACCTGTCTATATCTTGGCGCTTCCACAGGCACTACGGTATCGCATCTTTCCGACATTGTGGGTGAAAGCGGAAGAATTTTCGCCGTCGAAATGGCGCCGAGAGTCGCAAGGGAGTTACTAGAAAAAGTCGTTCGTTATCGGAGAAATATAGTACCTATCATCGCGGACGCAAGACATCCCGAGCAATTTCCGTCAATTTACGGTGAGTTGACAGTTGTTTACTGCGACATCGCCCAGCCCGATCAGACTGAAATTGCGATCACAAATTGCGATAAATTCTTTGATTCTGGGAAGGGCGGTACTCTGTTTCTTGTGGTCAAGGCGAGTAGCATTGACGCTCTCAAGGAAAAGGCAACTGTCTTCGACGAACAGACCAGAATATTAAAGAAAGCTGGATTTGAAGTGCTTCAAAAAATCGATTTAGAACCTTATGACCGAAACCACGCATTGATAGTCTCCGAAAAGAGAAATTTATAGAACAAAAGAAAGAGGAATCATCATTTGACTCCGAACAACAAGCCCTCGGGTAAGAAGAAGTACATAGGATATTTGTTCTACCTTATACCGATCGCAATCATACTTCTCAGCTATGTAGTCGTCATTGTTGTAACAAACGAACCTGAGCCCTTCACTATTGTGTCGGGCCCTAGCATGCGCCCCACGATTTTGCCGGGTTCGATTGCGATGATAACGAAGACTCCGTTCGACCAGCTCAAAGTCGGCGACATTATCGTTTTCACACCGATAATTGCGCTTGAAAATCCAAACGCATGCCAGAGTGGCGCGCCGCCTACTCTCGCTACAGACGCGAATATTCCATGCTTTGTGATTCACAGAATTGTGGCAATATCAAATGCAAATGGGAAGGAGATTCTTACCACATCGGGAGACAACAATAGACAATCTTTTGATCCGTGCAATTCTGCTGCCCCACGTTCAATCCAGGGCGTAGATTGCGATATCAATAGTTCGATGTACGTCGGAAGGGTAATTCTTCAGCTTCCCTTGGCTGGATATGCTACTCAATCACCTTATAATTTCTACATCATTGCTTTGATCATTCTTGCATTGATAGTGGACCTGTATTTTGAGCGTGGTCAATCACCAAAACCGCCACCAACTTCCGCTACTCAAATTCGTAGCGGGTAACTGCAAACTATTGGCCCGCCCTAGAAAATCTCAAACCTCAAATTCATCGATCGAAAAGTCTCCCTCGTTTTCCATCTGCTTATCATATAGATTTCGAACGGTGGCCCACGAGAGCCTCGTAAACGTGGGAAGACTCTCGGCCCTGTTCACAAAGCCTTCCAAGAAATTCTTTGTGTTGGGGTCAGAGGGATATCCGCTTCCGAAGAAGGTTCCGTGTTTTTTGTGAAGGGTTGAAATGCAGGCATCGCGCCTGACTTTGGCGATGATAGATGCTGCGGAAACTACAGGATAGTTTCGGTCTGCGTGGTGCTCGCTTATTATCATCTTTCGATAATGGTTCTCTTCTCCTAACTCGACTGGTCGCTTGTTATTCTTCTTTAGCCTGATTCTCTCAAAGAGAAGATCCGCGACAAGCTCGCCATATCTTTTTTGCACAGTGTCACAGCAATCCACGTAGGCTAAATCAAACTTGTTTAGTTTCGAAAGAACCTTCGCCATGTACTGTGCTTCAAGATGGTTTAGGCGGAACAACCTTGTCCCGTTCGTGACCACAAGATCAATTTGGTCGGGCTCTACTCGTTCGTAAGCGACCTCGACCGATATCTTCCATATCTCGCGATAGAGTTTTCGTCTCTTCTCAGGGGTAAGAAGCTTTGAGTCTTTGACACCGATCTCCACTAACTTTGGGATGTCTTTTTCCTCGACGCTAACCCCAGCTACGAGTAGTGGCCCAAGAACAGAGCCTCTTCCCGCCTCATCGACTCCCGCAACGATCGTCATTGTATTTCTTTGACGCCATCCTTGCTCTATTTCAAAAGCAGAAGCTAATAGTAAGATTCCTTCGGTCGATCAATGCTCTAGATTCTTCAAGTATTCTAGGATTTCCATCCAGATCTCGTCTGGAAGATTGTCTCTATTTTCGTATGTCACTTCATTGAATTTTGACTCGGGGTCTTGCTTCAATTGATCAATCAAAGGGTCTGCAAGCCTCTTATGAACGACGCAGAGGCACGGCTTTCTCGACTCTTCTATCGCTGATGTAACACTTCGACGAAATTCTGGACTGAATAACTCCATAGGTCCCAACTCGTCGCACACAATAAGATCAGAGCTCGTTCTCGCATGGGCAAGTGCCTTCACAGCGAGCATTGAAAGCGTAGTGAGGTTTACATGATATTTTCCGACTCTCGGCCCGGGTTGTCTCTCCGTTGAAGCGAGAGTTGAAGACACCTCAGAGGATATGTCTATCAAGTTGAAACCAATTCTTTCTCCGTGACTGCGCACTTCCCTAGTGAGTACCCCGCCAACAGTAAATCCGTATGTCTTCGCCTTTAGTATAATCTTTGAGACTACCGTAGTCTTTCCGCTGCCCGGATCACCTGTGACAAGCCAAATTCTAATCGTCTGCGGTTTTTTTCCAACAGAATTCTGTTCAATCAAAGGTGATTGGGACAACGGTTTCACTATATTCCTAACGAGGAAGAAGAAATTGTAAAGTAATCAATTGTATCGCAATTAAGGATTGTGAAAGAAGAAGAACGAGGAAATCAGATTAGCAAAATGTTCCTAGCAGCAACCTCCCAACCGGTATTCCACAAAGAAGGGAGTACGTCTCTACTTGTTCCTTCACTCGGCGAGCCGAAAATGCTTCCAGCGTTCTTCAATCCGCGCGGAGCTTTCGTCAGAGATGTATCCTTGGTGGTGTACAGAGCCTATTTGGGGCAATACGCGAAAGGAATTTCCAAGACTCTGACCTTCGCCGATTCCTTGGCCGGGATAGGGGCAAGGGGAATCCGAGTCGCAAATGAAGTTGAGGGATTCGAGCAGGTGTTCTTAAACGACATCAACACGAGAGCTCTAGAATTTGCCCGCAAGTCCGCCGAAATGAATTCCTTGGGAGAAAAGTGTGTCTTTTCGAGATCCGAAGTATGCTCATTCCTCGTTTCTAGGTTTGAAAATCAGTGCGAAAGATTCGATTTCGTCGATTTAGACCCTTTTGGCTCCCCAAGTGACTACATCGATTGCGCCATACGAGGCGTAAAGGATGGAGGATTGCTATCCATGACGGGAACGGACAGCGCGGTACTCTGCGGTGTATACCCAAGAGTCGCTTTGAGAAAATACCTCGGACTACCACTGCGCACCGATTATTGCCACGAAGTCGGAATGAGGCTGCTTTTCGGCCTAGCCGCCCAGACAGCAATGAGGCTTGAGGCTGGTATAATCCCGATTTTCTGTCACCATGACATGCATTATTTTCGGACGTACTTTTCGATCAAAGTAGGCAATTCGTACTCGAGAGATAATGAAGGAAAAATTGGATTCATTACACACTGCTTCGGGTGCGGCTACCGATCAATATTGAGAAGAGATGAATTCTTTTCCTTGCGGGCGGAAGACAAAAAACAAGAAGGAGATAGGGTGGGAAATAGGAAAAGTGCACGTCAAAAAAAGCCCATGCCCAGTGAAAAGGCAGTGCTAGTATGCCCAGAATGCGGCAGAGGGACAAATGAAAAAGGCGGCAGAGTCGCTCTTGGAGGGCCTCTTTGGATCGACAAAATACAATCTATGGACTTTGTAAAGCGCTGTGGAGAAATTTCTGAGCTTTCAGTTTTCTCTGAGGAACTTGATCTCCCTCTTTACTACGACCTAAATTCAATCAGGTTAAGGAGCGGAACATCGATGCCCAAAATTACAAAGGTCTTGGAGACCTTGCAATCTAGAGGCTTTGCTGCCAGTCGGACTCGATTGAATCGGAACTCTCTTCGGACGAATGCGACGATGGAAGAACTTCGGAATGTCGTTCTGGAACTTGCCCGGTAAAATCCAGTCCAACGAGATAGACTTCACTACTTTCCTTTCTGCTCGCGTTCGGTTTCGAGATCTCGACGCGATTGAAACTTTTCTTCAGCCGTTGTATTAGTCCTTGTAGCTCATCGCCTTGGAAAGCCTTGATGACGCACGCTCCTCCCTCCTTTAACATTGAGGGTAGCACATCGACCACGGTATTGCAAAGGTCAATCTGCTTATAGTGATCCATATCCCAAATGCCTGAAAGTTTCGGAGACAGATCGGCTAGCACCGCGCCTGCCTTGTCGCCCCTAAGTACCCGGAGAATCTTCTCGGAGGTTTCTGGCGAGGTGATGTCATCTTGGAATATTATCGCGTTCTTGGCGACTGACTTGACGGGGTCTAGGTCAACTCCAATAACCTGACCGATGTTGCCCACAAGTTCGGAACTGACTTGTAACCAACCCCCGGGAGCGCATCCGATGTCAACTATCTTTGAACCGCGTCCCATGATATGATATTTGTTGTTCATCTCTTTGAGCTTGAACGCGGCCCTGCTCCGGTAACCCTCTTCTTTCGCTCTCCTTCTGTAGTAATCTCGTTTTGCTTCTTCTAACCGCACGAATTCAAATCACTTTCTTTGAGCTTTTATCAAGCATCTACTGATATCCCAACTCAACTTTCTAGCACATATGTTAGTCGGCAGTACTACAGAAATTTTGTTCTAGACGAGTGTTCCTTCCAAAAATATCGGGCAAAGTATGCATATGTGGATTTTCCATTATATTTCGCCATCAGCTTCCGAATATTTCACGTGATAAAATTCTCGGGATTGACCTAAAATCCATTTTGCTGAAGAGTCTGAGCAACTTAATAAATGTCAGACAGGTGCGTATGGTCTAAGGACATTGGAAAAGGACTCGCTTAAAGTGTCTACTGTGAAGAACGAATTCGTTGACTTGAGACTGCTTCACAGGGAAGAAAACGGAGTCCTGCGTGACAATATGTCGAATCGCCGCGTCATAATCTTCAGTTGCTCGGCATACCGTGCAATGTGTGATTCTTTGTATGATCAATTTCAAAGCGGAGCAGGCGTCATACTTTATAGAATGGGCGAGGGCTATGGCAGGAAACTTGTCAAGGGAGTCCCCCAGCTCGGGATGTCGAAGGAAGAAATAGTAGATGCCTTAGGCAAACTCGCTCACGTAGCGGGTTGGGGCAAACTGACCATAAACATTTCAGAGAATTCAAACGGCGATGCTGTGTTAGAAGATTCGCCTTTCACGTTGCGTCGGAATGACATTGGCCCGACGACCTGCCATTTTATGTCAGGTGTCCTCGTTGGGGGCGCTTCGGAACTTTTCGGGATGGAGTATAAGGCCCAGGAAGTCAAGTGCGCCTCGCGGGATGAATCTAAGGTTTGCAGATTTGCGATTCACACGAAGAAAAGCGACTGATCAACAGGACTAGTTTCCGCTGAACATCGGTTTGCGCTTTTCAAGGAAGGCGTTGGCGCCTTCCTTCTGATCTTTTGACGCAAAGCACAATGAAAAGAGAGTTGATTCGTAATCCAAGCCTTCGTCAAGGCCGGCAACAGACTTGTTGAGAGCTTCCTTTGCTAGCCTCAAGAAGAGGGGACTCTTCGCGACGAGTTTCGATACAAGAGCTTCGACAGAATTCATCAGTTCATCTTTTGAGACGACGGAGTTCACGAGGCCGATTTCAAGAGCTGTCCTTGCATCGATCAGGTCTCCAGTAAATATCAACTCCTTTGCTCTCTTTACTCCCACAAGTCTGGGCAGCCGTTGCGTCCCTCCGACACCCGGGATGATTCCGATATTGATCTCCCCTTGGCCGAATTTCGCGTTTTCTGAGGAGATTATGATATCACAGGACATCGCTAGCTCGAGGCCTCCGCCAATGGCGAATCCGTTGACAGCGGCGATAACAGGCTTTGGAAAGTTCTCGATTCGACTTGACGTCCCTTTAGTAATCTTGAGGTACTTTTTTGCATCGAGAGGCGTCATTTTCTGAAACATCTTGATGTCCGCCCCGGCACTGAAGGCTTTGTCTCCGGCGCCAGTTAGCACGAGCACTCGGATGAACTCATCTTTTTCCGCAATGTCAAGCGCAGAAAGGATCTCCTTTCGCACTTCGATATTTAGGGCGTTCATAACACTTGGTCGATTTATCGAAATGAGGGCGTATCCCTTATCTTTTCTTACTTCATAAATGATGAATTGAAACATAGAGTCCTTGTTGTTGTTTCCTGCTTTGGGTTCTTCCACTTCTTGCATGAGAAATGTATTCACGTGCCCTTATTTTCTCTTCGACAATTCACGCTATGTTAGAGAGAGTAACACCTGCAAATGTCGAATGCTTCATACCAAGCTCATCTTCTATACGCAAGAGCTCATTATATTTTGCAGTTCGTTCGCCTCGCGCAGGAGCTCCTGTCTTGATGAAGGTGCTTTGAACAGCAGTTGCTAGGTGTGAAATGAAGGTGTCCTCGGTCTCTCCGGATCTGTGGGAGACTATTATCTCTAGGCCTGCTTTCTCTGACATTGAAATGGCCTCGAGTGTCTCGCTTACAGAACCTATCTGGTTTAACTTAATCAGGATCGCATTGGTTGCTTTCTCTCTTATTCCAATCGCAATTCTTTCTTTGTTTGTGACATAGAGGTCGTCTCCGATGATTTTGACCCTGCTTCCAAACTTGGAAGTTATATTCGTAAAGTCGGAGAATGAATCTTCGTCAAAAGGATCCTCGAGGGTAAGGATGGGATAAGAACCTAGTAGGTCGGAGTAATAGTCCATGAGTCCGCCAGAATCCAATGTTCGGCCGTCGATCGTATACTCTTTCGTGTTAGTGTTATAGAAATCCGAGGAAGCGGCATCAAGACCAAGCCTGATTTGTTTTTCGTCATACCCTGCTTTGTTGACTGCAAGTATCATTGCGTCCAAGGCATCTCTTGTGGAATCGAGAGGCGGTGCGTATCCGCCCTCATCTCCGACATTGATTGCAGAAGGTCCGTACTTCTCTTTCAGTATCGATTTGAGAGAATGATACACTTCGACGCCGTATCTCAGCGCTTCGGAGAAAGTTTCTGCCCCGATGGGCTCAACATGAAACTCCTGAATAGCAAGTTTATTCCCGGCGTGTTTTCCCCCGTTTATCACATTCATCATGGGAATGGGGAACCTATACTTTGCCCTCTCAACCAGATACCTGTAAAGCGGGATCTGTCTCGAAGCTGCTGCCGCCCGACACGCGGACATTGAGACGCCGAGAATCGCGTTCGCCCCCAGCTTCGATTTGTTCGGGGTTCCGTCAAGATCGATCATTATTTTGTCAATTTTCGACTGATCGGTACAATGTTGCCCTAAGAGTTTGGGCCCGATTACCTTCTCAACATTTGCTACAGCCTTTAGTACACTCTTCCCGTCGTAGACCGCCTTGTTCTCATCACGCAGCTCGAGAGCCTCGTGTATTCCTGTCGAAGCGCCCGACGGAACGATGGCGCGTCCCCCAGAACCGTCTCTTGTGGACAAATCCACTTCGACGGTGGGATTGCCCCGTGAATCTAATACCTGCTTCGCTTGAATATCTGCGATTATGTCTTCTATGCTGGTAGCGGAGAGTCTTTCGGCTTTTGCTGAAGGATGATGACGTCTTCTAGAACTTGAGGATCGCTTTCTTCTTTTGGTCACGGAACTGGCTATCTTACTAGGGGACTTGGGGGGCAATATTTGACGAGAGAAAAGTAAATTGCCGCTAGCAATTAAAGGTGATTGAGAAGTTCGTCGTTCGAGACAGAAAGATTGGACGCTTTGACAGAATAAGTAGCCGTTGGTTCTAAGCTGCCAAAGGAGAAGTGATTTGCTCTAAACCTATCTGTTCCTGACGAAGAGAGCCACTGGTGATTGAAGTGGAGATCATCAATAGGCTTTGGGCAACTTGCTTCCCGCGTTTAGTGAGAATGAACTCCATCTTTCTAACAACGCCTCTGTCTGTGAGCTCCCTGCTTATTCTATAGGTCAAGAGACCCCAACTTAGAAGGTAGCGTTTTTCTTTGGCCCAGGATGATCCACTTATTCCGACGTCATAGAGAATCTTGCTTGAACACTGTGGACCTCCGAGCAAAAGTGCTAGAAGTATCCTCGACTGAACTGCGGAAAGTACTGGTTCTTCCATATTATTCGTTTTACGGCCCTTTGAGTTAGGAGAGAGTCTTATTTAAGATTTCAAAATTCACAAAGCTTTCTGCTCAATTTTGCCTTTTTTTCCTACTTCTAGGCATCTAATATGTAATTTCCATTACGCATTATCTGAGTCCCATCTACGCGGGCGTCACATCGTTCCAGCAAGAGATCAACATGAGTCTTTGAAGACCATGGCGCCCCGGTTTCATGCTGGTATGGGTCGCCGAATGCAATGTGGGGTCTCGCCTTTTCATCCTGTAACAAGTTCCCGACGGTTGGCATTGCAATTAGGAGTGGATTAGTCGGAAGTGCAAATTCGCTGGCTCTGTTGCTGTTCTCGTCCGTTTTCATGTAGTTTATAATCTCGTCTTTGAGCGTCTTGTTTTCGCATCGTAGAGTGGAGAAATCGATTCGCGATTCCCTAACGTCGAAACTCAGAGGATCCTTAAAGTTTCCGTACTTCTCTGAAAACCAGTCTCCTAGGAGATTAGTCACAAAATGACCGTTGACTATCTTTGGTGCTGTGAATGTTTCTCCTTCTGGAAGATTTCCCCACTTTCCTTTCTCGTGATACCTCCCATCGCTTGGAATCCAGCGCCAGGATCTGTCAAATTCTGCCGTCACCTTTGCCCCTATATCATTTGTAATTTCGATCTTCGACGCTTTCCTTACAACGTCGTAAATCTTGTGAGTTAGAGCATATACCTGATTGTAGTCAGCGCACATTCCCTGCTCCATTAGTCGCGGAGTGATGTTAGGCATATGCCCGTGTCGAGCATATTCCGTGGCTTTTCGTATGAACGGAGCACGAGCTGCAAGCTCACCTGGTAGGCTACTGGCAGCCCAGAACGTAACAGTTGCCCAAGGAATGTTTTGCTCGATCTTCTCTGGCAGTTTTGTCAAGGGACGTGCAGAAAGATCCTCGAGAACGAATAGCTTTACTCTGTCATTTCCAGTAATCTTCGCCGAAGCATCTCGTAACGCGTTACCAACTATGATCTCATTTCTATCGGTCACGATCAGAATCTTGTCTTCTTTTCTTACGCCCATGCATGTCTTTACTGCATTGTATGCTCCTTCTTCGACTGTGCCCAAGTGTGCTGATCCACCTTTCCAAATGAAAGAATCCCGGAAAGAATTAGTTAATCATTTTGCAGTGGATCTTCGCGCAGGGCTAGCTTCGGGTTAGTAGAAAAAATCCTGTTATCTTAGGTCAGAAAGAGGCGTGAACAGTTCCGGTTCGAGTACCGAATTATCTTGGAAGCGTGATAGTCTCCCATCTTCTAACTCGATGAAATGCTTGTCAAACCTCGGTGAGATATCGACCCCGAGAACCGCTCTGCGTCTCACTACATCCTTGGAAATTGGAATTGATTCTGTGTCATAATCGAAGACTTTGATTCTGGGGTCATCATAATCGAATATGCTACACATGATGAAGTTACAACCAAGGCTTTGAAGAGCGCTTGTTCTATGATGGCCGTCGTGAATCATGTATTTATCCTCCCATTCGGGTCCCTCAGCCGATAGCGATGAAACGGCGATAGGGCGAGCCTGAAATCCATCCCTTTCAATCCATTCTCTTATCTCTTTAAGATGCCAGTCAAGTGTTCCTTCATGCGGCACAAGGTTCGAAATCGCGATCTTGGCAATTGTATACTCTATAGGAAGTTTGGTCTCAATTGATTGTTCTTCTTTTTTTTGGGTTCCCAATGGTAAGAAAACTTCCATTAATTAACCAATGATAATAAGGGTTCGATCCTCTTTATATTTACGCGGAAACAAATAGAGATTTTTCGAGAGATTTGGCGTCCGCACTAACAACCTTGATCTGATTTTGATCCAGGTCTCTCATTACCGTGTTAGGATCCTTCAAGCCGTTACCAGTGGCTACGCACACTATCGTTGAATCCTTCAATCGCTCATATTGATCTCGAGACTGACTTTCTTGGCTATTCCTTGAAGAAATATTTCTTAGATAAGCTATCGGAGTCGCAGACGCAGGTTCGACAAAAAGTCCTTCACTCGACGCGAGAAGCCTCTGGGCCTCAAAAATTTCATAATCGCTCACAGAATCCGAATAACCGTGCGATTCGTAGATTGCACCGAGAGCTTTAGCCCAGTTTACCGGCGAGCCGATATTGATTGCGGAAGCATCGGTGTGGGGCTCCTTCTCGATTTCAATTGACTTTGCGCCCGATCGAAACGCCCTGGCAATTGGGGAGGCACCTTCCGCTTGGATACCAATCATTCGCGGTGACCTCTCCCGCTGCTCAATGTCCTTGACGGTTTCGATGAACGCGAGCTGATTAATCTCCTTGAATCCCTTCCAAAGTGAGGAGATGTTACCTCCGTTACCTACGGGCAAAATTACGTTATCTGGCACGAACCCGAGCTGTTCCGTGATTTCGAACGCGGCAGTTTTTTGCCCTTCGATTCGGAACGGATTCACAGAATTCAACAAAAGAATCTCCCTTCCCTGCTCCGCGATTTCAGTTGCCATCCTTAGACACTCGTCAAAATTTCCTTCCACTTGAAATATCTCCGCCCCATATGCCACTGCCTGCGCCACTTTTCCTAGGGCAATCTTCCCCTTTGGAATGAGTACGATGCACTTCAAATTCGCCTTCGCACTGTACGCAGCCAAAGAGGCAGAAGTATTTCCTGTCGAAGCGCAAATGAGTTTCTTGAACCCAAGTTCATTGGCCTTTGAGACACCAACCGTCATTCCGCGGTCCTTGAACGAACCAGTCGGGTTGAGCCCTTCAAATTTTACATACAGGGACTTGAACCCCAAAGCTCGTGCCAAATTCCTGCATTCGACGAGCGGGGTCTCTCCTTCAGGCATCGAAACAACGTTCGTCTCGTGCCATACCGGGATTAAGTCAGAGTACTTCCAAACTCCTCGCGAAGAATGAAGACGGCTGAGGGTCTTGGCGCCAGTACTAAGTCTTCTTTCATCTCCCAACGAAGAAAGATCATTAGACTTTGTTATCCTTATCTCGAGGACGCCGCCGCATTTCTTGCAGTAGTAAAAAGATCCATAATCGTCGATTTCAAAAGAACTATTGCAGATAAAGCATGAAAGTGTGAAGCTCCTTCGTTTCTGTTCTATTTCCTGATTCTCCGATTTTCTAGTGTCCATGGGCTACGATTCGTCCTTTTTTCTTCACATCCGTTCTCGAAAGAGACAACATTAGGGGGAAGAAAAACAGAGAAATCCTATCCTTTTCGCGACCATATGTGAATTGTGGTACCGTGAGATACGGGGTCTTGTGAACTATCAATCTTGAGCCCTCCGTGATACCTTTGAACCACCAAGGCGTGTACAATGGACATTCCAAGCCCGCTTCCCTTCGCTCCGGCGAGATAACGGTCAAACACCTTTGGCAGCATATCATCTGGAATTCCTGTTCCCCGATCTGAAATAGAAAGCTTCTTACGAAGAAAGCCTCGCCACCCAATACTGCAGAATAGGGATTTGATTCTGATCCTAGTTCCTTCTAAAGCGCAAAGATCGTTTAGGAGTATTGCTCCGAAAGTAGCGGAAGCCCCGACCAGAATAAGTGTCTTAACTATTCTAGGCAGATTTTGAGACGCGAAAAAGGGGAAAATGTCCCTTCCTAGGGCAGGTTGACGAGGGTTTTGATATTATCTCTGAACTTCATAGTCTGAGAGAAAAATTTGTTGAATCTGACGCATAAATGATCAGATATCAGTGATCACATCATGGGGATTGCTTTCTGCGATTCCCACGTTCGTAATCCTGATGAACTTTCCATTAGCTCTCATTTGCTTAAGATTTGAAGCGCCGCAATAGCTCATGCCGCTCCGTAGTCCACCGACGAGCTGACGAATAACGCTCACGGCGCCTCCCTTGTACGGAACGATAGCTTCAACGCCTTCAGGGACGTAATCCGATAAGTCTACTTCGGCGTGGTTTTCGACATCCTCGCCTTCTCGCATACCTTCGGGCTTCAATCTTCCTTCCTTTTCAAGCTGATCCCTTCGAGCGGCCATCGACGCCATACCACGTGTAACCTTATACCGTTGGTTTCCCCGAAACACAATTTCACCGGGACTCTCATCGGTCCCGGCTAGAAGGCTGCCTATCATGACCGTGTCGGCCCCCGCCACTACAGATTTGGCTATGTCTCCAGAGTTTCTTATTCCTCCATCCGCAATCAAGGTGATGCCATTATCCCTTGCTATTCTGCTGCAATCGCTGATTGCAGTTAGCTGCGGTATGCCGGAACCGGTCACAATCCTAGTGATGCAAATAGACCCGCTTCCGACCCCGACCTTTATCGAGTCAGCACCAGCATTTATGAGATCTCGGGCTCCCTCGCGGGTTGCGACGTTTCCCGCAATAAGGTCTGTTTCAGGGAGGGTTTTCTTTATTTTCTTGGTTGCGTCGATCGCGTGCTGACTATGTCCGTGTGCAATATCAAGGACCAAAACATCTACATCCGCTTCTGCTAGTTTCTCTGCACGCTCGAGATAATCTCCTTTGACACCGACCGCCGCTCCCACTCTAAGCCTCCCCTTTGAATCCTTTGTGGCACGCGGGTACTCCTTTCGTTTTAGGATGTCTTTAGCGGTGACCAGTCCTCTCAACCTATTTTTAGAATCAACGAGAGGAAGTTTTTCGATTCTCGTGTCCTGCATAATATCTTGCGCTTGTTCGATGGTAGTCTTGCTCCAAGTACCCACGACAAGGTCTTTCCGCTTGGTCATGAGAGTGCTGACAGACGCATTCGGATTGGTTACGAATCGGATATCGCGAGTAGTAATGATTCCTTCTAGCCTGCCTTGATCATTGACAATTAGTATCCCCCCCACGTTCTTTTCTCGCATCAATCTTCGAACATCTGAAAGCTTAGCTTCGACTCCTAGAGAGTACGGCGTCTCGATCACTATGCTTTCCATTCTTTTGACTTTTTGAACTTGGGCTACCTGCTCCTCTAATCTCATGAATCTATGAATGACTCCAACCCCGCCCTCCCTTGCGATAGCGACGGCCATGCTTGCTTCGGTAACGGTGTCCATGTTCGCAGAAATTATAGGAATGCTTAGGGCAATATTCGAGGTAAGCCTTGTAGAAGTGTCCGCATCGCGTCTAGAATTTATCTTCGAGTATCGTGGAACAAGTAAAACATCGTCGAAAGCTAATCCTGTGCGAAGATTCGCGAGATCTTTGTATCGCAATGTGGGTGATTCTCGTCTATAAGCGCTCAAATGTACAACATTTTCTTGATCTGAGTTAAGCTGCTATTTTGGGATTGCGCCTATGATGCGTCTATCCTAGACCGAATGAATTATTCTAAGGACTGTAGTGTGAATATGCATCTTTTAGTCAGAATTGAGACAAGTGCAGGAAAGTATTGTGCAACTCTCTTCATTTGGTAGATTATCTTTTGGAAGTTCCGACATGCAAACGGAATCATCGGACGCAACTTACCCAATCGGTGCCATGTCTGAAAAGGGTAGTGTGTCTCATCCGTTCCCATTTTAGTGACGTGAATCAGTTTTCGCCTCTTATTTCCTTGTGAAGTTGATCGCAACTTGGTTTGCAAGAAAGTTGACTTTCTTTTGCTGCGAAACTAAAAGACTGATCAAAAATGCCTCTGTAACGTACTCCTCGCCACAAACTTCAACAGAGTCCGCGTAGTCCCAAGATCTTTGGATCATCTCCTTGAAGAGCTCCTTGTCCTCGGGTCTCAGAGACTCGAGAAACGGAGTCCATGACTCTATTTCGTCTTTTAGTTTGGCGGTGGCGCTAACTTTGAACAGCTCTTCTTCTGTTTCCTTTTCTTCACGCGTTTCTTCTTGCTCTTCTTCTGCCAAGGAAAATTAGTCAATCCGATTTCATTTCTCAGAGAGTGTTATTGTCTCAAATTTCTGGGAATAATGCTTCATCAAAATCACCTTTTGGATCATCTCCCTGCCTCTTTTTCTCCTATTACTGACACCTTTCTTTTCTCCTTCTTCGAGGAACAATTTTATCGCAGTATCCGACTTGGAGACGAAATTCATCGAAGGCGAATTCGAGGAAACTACGACGAACGAAACACCATTGTTCTTGTCTGAAGCAATCTCCCGCAGAGTCCGAGCCATCAAAAACTCGATTATTTCGATTTCGTCTGGGGTGTTGTCCTCCTCGCTGAATACGCTACTGATACCTGAAACCAGAACCGTCTTGATTTTCTGCTGGTCATTCTCTTGGTTTGCAATCAAATCTACGAGTTTGTCTGTAACGAGTTTTCTCAGCTGGTAGCAGGTAAACGCTCTAGATACAATTACGGATTGGAGGAACTCTCTTGCCACCCTCTCACTCTGCGGAAAGTTGCTGCGGACGATGAAATACGGATCGAAAGAATTTGCGGCGTCAAGGTACACCACCTTTCCGCCGAAGACTCGGATCGAGTTGGAGCAAAGCGTATTCATTATGTGGTTTGCGTCTACTCCGTAGAGGAAAGTAAGCGTCTTTGGGGCAAGTCCGCCTCGGAGCAATTTGTCGATTGAATTTCCGAATACGAGGCCTCTTAATTGCGAGGCCGGCTTGATTAAAGACGATACGAGTCGTTGTTGTTGCTTTGCAAGTAGTTCGCTAGTTGTTGTTGTTGTTAGCGTCATTGAGATGATGTTCCTTCCTTCTTCTTCATTTTTCTTCTGACTCTTACTATTTCCAAGTCCTGCCCTATTGATTGCATCTCTCTTTCGTGACCCAAGATAATCCCCATGAGAATGGAACGCATCGGCACAAGTTTCACCGCCTTAGAGCAGGCCCAGGAATAGTACTCGCATTGTTGCAGTGTCTGGTTCAGCAGTCCTTTTTGCTGCTTTGACGAGAGCATCTTGCCGTAGATTCTCATCACGCGGTCAATTTCTTGGCCGATTACCATTTCAAAGGAAGGGACAGTGCGCCCCAAAATCAGTTCTAGTATTACAGTAATAGTGCAGTAATATTAGCATTGTGCAAAGTCAAGGTTCATTCACTTGCGCTTTCTGCTATCAGGGTATTATACCCGGATCTTGATGAATCAAACAAAAAGAAAATCGCGGTTCAGAAACAGTGCGTCGCCGTCAGCAACAGCAAAGGCGGTGCAGCGACTAATCCCGATGGAGTGAATGCAGTTGATAGCGGCGGAGCATATGGAGAAGAGACCAAGATGGGGAGACTATTACGCAGCAATTTACGAACCTAATTCACTTGGTTCATCTACAGGCAACATCTACTTCGCCACAGAATTCATCAACGCTCCTCAATGCTCGAGTTCCCAATTCCTCAAAGACGACTCTGGAATGACAAGGGATCCATTCGCCAACTGGGGCAATTCTCTAAACTATCTCCGCGTAAGTTAGTCTGCAACAGTAAATTGTAAGCAGACTCAAACTCTGCTTTCAAACCCCCTTCTCTTTTTTATTTCTGAATTTCCTTCTATCTTCCACTATTCTCAACCCTCAAACGGAAAGGTTTTTCTTTTCTAACCACTTCGTCATAACTAGTCTGGTACGGTTGAGGCAATAATTTGTACGAACATAATGGGATAAAGATCAGTTGGCTCGGTCATGATGGTTTTATGTTCAAGGACGGCTCCGAAACTCTAGTAATTGATCCGTTCAAGCTGGACAAGGAAGCACGTACGGATTTTCTTCTCATATCTCACGAACATTTTGATCATTGCAATGCGGATGACATCAAGAAAGTTCTCAAGCCAGGTACTGTCGTCGTGGCGATCCCAGCTTGCAAGGACGAGCTTTCAAAAGCGGGAGCAAGGAACGTGAAGAGTGTCAAACCTGGCGAAACAGTGAAGGTAGGTAGTTTCGAAGTAAGGGCGATCCCAGCTTACAATACGAACAAGTTCAGAGAACCTGGCAAGCCATTCCATCCGAAGTCAGACCAGAAGGTTGGTTACTTGATAAAGACGAAGAATGGCACGACGATATATCACACCGGTGACTCTGACGTCATTCCCGAAATGGACAATCTGAAACCAGATATCGCGCTTCTGCCTGTCTCTGGGACATATGTAATGACATCGGAGGAAGCTCTTCAAGCGGCCGATAAAATCAAACCGAAGATTGTAATCCCAATGCACTGGGGAACGATAGTCGGATCGAAGGAAGATGCAGAGAATTTCAAGAAGAAAGCGAGAGTTAATGTAGAGATACTAGCTAAAGAATAGAGTAAATGGTTTCTCAGAGATCGTTTTCAACGCATACTCTGTGCGCCAACTTTCTTTATCGGTATCGAAGAATTCCTCTTGGGTGCCGTGTTGCTTTCCTCAACTACTAGTTCTGGCGCTATGGCATCGATCCTACGTTCAAATGTCAGCTTCCTTGAGCTCCCAGGACTGACCTTCGCGAGAATGTTTTGCTTGAGGGCATAAATTAGTTCGTAACCAATAGAATTCCTGTTCAAGATTGACGCGCATTTCGAAGTTGTGCCAGAACCTGCAAATGGGTCGAGTACCGTTTCATGGGCGAAGGAGTAGAGCTGAATCAACCGAGAAGCTAGTTCCTCCGGGAATGCCGCGATTCCCTTCTCCAAAACATTGTTTGTGGGGAGAACATTCGTAATATTCCAAACAGTGAGATACCATTCGTTTTGATTGAACATTTGACTATCAATCTTTGATAGTTCCAATGTTTCCTCGTCAATTTCCTTGACTAACTTATAGTCGAACCGCCCCTTTTGGAAGATAATTACGCTTTCCTGAATATTATCAGGATAGAAGTACATAGGATATGGATGCTGCACGAGAACCCCCGACCTCCTGCTGATTCTCGAGTACCCCTTGGGCTTTACCCAAGTAATCTTGTCTCTGTAACGAAAGCCGGTTTGACGCATGATAGTTGTGCAGTCCGCGACAATCGGCAATTTCTCCCCGTCAACAAGCATATCGTCTATCACAAAGCAAACTATTCTTCCTTGGCTTGTGACTCGATATAGTTCGTCACATACGCGCGAGAGCATCTTGAGATACTCGTCGTAATCACGATACATTCCAGGATAATCAAAGGGAGCGTTGTAGTATGGTGGGGAAGTAACTGTGAGTTGAATCGATTCATTTGGAACTTCGTGCATATCTTGGCAATTTCCGAATATGATTTTGTGTCGAGTACCTTGCGTTACTGCGCTGCTACGTTGGGCCAAGATGATAAATTACGGAAATCGACTTCCACCAGAGCAAGAATACTCACGTAGTCAATTTTCATAGGCCTTTATGACAAATTAACTGAGTGAGAATTGTTTCGACCTGAGACCAGACATCTCAAATACTATAAGAGGCCCTCTCAAAGCTCTAAAACTGCGCACCTTAAGATGAGGGCCTTTTGAAGTACATTATCACATACAGAACAAAATTCGGTTCAGTGTCAGCAGAGAGCGACTATGCCGACGATCTCTTGGTCGGATATCAAACACTCAAGCAGCTTGCTTCGAAGCTTGATAGCTCCTCTCCAGCTGTGAGCCATCTGGTTCTGAAGGCAGCTCGTCCAAGTCAGGGCTCTTCCAGAACTTCTACTCGAAACGGTCGCCCTCGGAGTTCCAAAGGAAAGGGGGAAACTACTAACATCTTGAGGGAACTAGAATCAAATATTCTGCGTACGTCTTTCTTTCAAAGACCGCGGAGCACGGGCGAAACGAAAGCGAAACTAGGCGAGGTCACACAGCGTAACTTCACTAGTCGAAAGGTCAGCCAAGCATTAGGAATCCTCTGGCAGAGAGGTGATCTCAAGAGGACAGGTAAAAGGAACTATTTTGTCTACTCAAAATAGTGGACTTTCAGACGCCTACATTGACTCACTAGATCCCTGTTGAGAAGAGGCAGACGATCCTCCACCTTGCTGTTGCGTTCCTGACGTCGTACCTCCCGCTACATTTCCGGCCATATCCCTCAGTCCCAAAACACCGACAGGAGGCAGAGGCCCTGAAATTCCCGCCGTGGGCGTGTTTGTGGGGATTAGGATGAGTGTCCCTCTTCCTTGGAGACCAAGCTCGTAGAGTATGTTCATCCATCTTAGTTCCATCGCTCTTGGATTTTGGGCGTACGAATTCGCCGCTTCTACCATCTTCTGAGCCGCCTGGAATTCTGCCTCGGCTAGAGTAACTCTTGCCCTCCTCTCTCGTTCAGCTTGAGCTTGTCTCGACATTGCTTCTTGAAGTTGAGGGGGGATCGCAATATCTCTGATCTCGACGGCGGTGACTTTGACTCCCCAGTTCTCCGTTTTCTGGTCAATGATCTGCCTTGCCGAAGCGCCGATCTTTTCTCTTTCGTATAGCAGATCATCAAAATTTACTCCACCGATTGTTTCTCTGAGAGTTGTCTGCGCCGCGAGTTGTGTCGCAAGGTTATAGTTTTCTGCGTTCAAAACTGCCTTTTCCACTTCGACGGGCTGGAAATACATCACCGCGTCTACGTTGACGGGAACGTTGTCCCTCGTCAGCGTTTGCTCTGTTCTAAAAGAAGTGACTTGAAGTCTCGTTGAGATGATGTAAGGAATCTTGCTGATAAATGGGACAATGTAGATCAAACCAGGCCCCTTGAGACCTTTGTAGCGACCAAGCGTCAGGACAGGGGCTCTTTCCCATTCCTTCAGAATCTTAAGCCCGGAAAGGAAGATTATGAGAATGATTATGACAATGAAAACTACAATTCCAGTGGTTATAAGACTGCCAGTTTGTAAGAAGGCTGAGTCAAAAAGCAATTTCCAAAAATCGCGCTCTCATCTTTGCTCTAATGTTTCAGTTCCTTTATGGATTGCGGTGGGGTAACAATCACACGACCTTCCTCCACTCTTGCGAGGAAGCAACTACTGGCCGATCTATAAATAGAGTCAGCCCTTCAACCTTTGTGACGATCACGCTGTCCCCCTTCTTCAGCGTACCTATGCTCACATTCGCAAGTTTAGCTCTCCAAACGACACCGTTGACAGTTATTTCGCCGGCACCATCGGGCCCAATTGAATCTGAATAGACAATCCCTTTCGCCCCAATTAGTGACTCTTCTCCCGTTACTGGTTTTTTCCTGATCGTTTTACCAATGTATCTTGAGTAAAGTGCGAGCAATCCTCCCGCGAAGACTAGGAGCCCTATCTCAAGATACTCAAAGGTCCCCGTGGGAGTAGCACCGACGTACTCTACTTGATAGGCGAAAAGATACGTGCCAATCGCCCCAAATACGACACCCGCGAAGAGCATGAACCCATGACCCGTCTTGATCTCGAGTATTATGAGAGTCGCTGCGACAATGTACAGCAAAATTGGAATCAACAGACCCTGGTAGTTACTTGGCCCCTCGATTGCTTCTTCTCCTATGAGCGCTAGGATAATTAGTACTGCACCTGCTATACTGAGAACTATTGTTGGATGGAAGAAGTCAATTGCGATCGCGACTATCCCTAAAATCAGGAGTATCCCGTCGAGAGTTGAATTCCCGGAGAGGAAAGTAAGAACCTGTTCACTGGGGTTCTCTGAAATTGTAGTAACGCCCGCTCCTGAAAGACCAAGCTGCGAAAGCGTCGACGACAAACTGCCCGAATAGTTTGCTAGATGATAATTAATTGCTTGGATTCCAGTATAAGCGGTATTGTTGGCAGCCATTTCCGCAGCCGCAGTCACATTTCGACCGTGCACCTGAGCCATATCAACCATTAGGGCGAGGGTGTAATTAGCCACATGGTCTTCTTCTAACGTTGTTCCGCCGATAATGTACGGAGTAGAAGGTCCAATTACTGACGTATCGCTCATGAAGATTTGATTTGTATCCATCGCAACATAGCTGCCCGCCGATGCGGCGGAAGAAGAATTTCCGACAAAAGTGTATACCGGAACTTTAGATGAATTGATCGCTCCGATCATAGTTAACATATCTTCAAGTATACCACCCGGTGTGTTCATGTCGATAATCACAGCGGTCGCATTCGCCGAATTCGCATCATCGATCCCTCTCGTAATCATTGCGGCTGAACCTTGATCAATTTCTTCGTAAAGTTGAATCACGTAGACCTGCTTGGTGGATCCAGAACTGGCTGTTGATGAAATCACAATGCTTGGGGCATAGCGCTGCTGTGTAAAAGATGAATAAATAGGTACAACGAACAAAATCAAAGCTACAAAGAGCACTGCGATTCGCAGCGCGAAATGCAGGCTAACCCTTTGGAATTTCAATTCAGGTTAACAACTATCGTTTCTTGTAAGCGTTCTACGTGAGCTTACCCTTGGTACATCCACTGCTTTAAACTAGCTTACCACATTGGTTGAATGCAGTGTGAGTATCACGGAATAGGAACTTCCGTATTCGGAATAGAGGAACTGAAAAAAAGTTTAGGAGGGAAAAGAAGGATTGTTGCCTACTTTTTCCCTTTTGATTTGCTCTTTTTAGATGATGACGAAGAGCCACCCGATTTCTTCTTTGGAGCGGCTACCGACTTTGGTTTTTGAGACATCTTTGCAAGGAGTTTAGTCGAAAGAGATTCTTGTTTTTCCCTAGCGCGACTGGCTTCCTTTGCAACGTGGCTCTTTAGTGCAGAAATATCACTACGTAGCTGCGCCATCTGCTTTTCGAGTCTTTTCGCCGAAGCGTCGCTCGCCTTTCTGAAAGCCGCGAGATCCCTGCTGACGCCTTCCACGTTTTCTCGAACGATCTTCAGAGCAGCTCGTCTGCCGCCACTCTTCTTTCTCGAAGTGGATGGTGCTTGTTCGCTCGTCGAAGCCTCAGAAGCCATCGATTCTCCCTGACTTTCTTCTTCTCGCGTAGATTCCATAGAGCCTTGCATTTCGCCCATTTGGGACTCTTCTTCGCCCATTCCGCCGCCGCTGCCTTGCTCTTCTTCTTCTCCTTCCATTCCAGAGACCATACAGAGTTCAATCTGTTGTCGGAATCTTCTCACTTAAAAAGCGTGTTATTCATGCGTGAATAAGGCGAAAAATTCGATCTTTGCTGATCTATGCATTCAGGGGGTGACTTGCCTGGATTATAATGATGCGTTATTCGCGGATTCGGGGCTAGATCTAATCTTTTCCTTGTAGGTTTGAAGAGCATCTCTATACTCGGCCAGCGCGGAATCCCGACCCGCATAGTCCCAGAGGTATTCGGCGAACGACTTGACTTCGCCATCCTCGCCCGCTGGCTCATGTTTACCCTCCTTATTGCGGACGAAAACCCTCTTTTTTGGAAAACCCCTCTTACCCTCAAAGAATTCAAGCGCCTCTGTCGTAGGGTAATAATGCCCTGACATGGAGGCTGTCCGCTTTACGAGTCCCATGTAATAGAGGTTCGTCGCAACTATCTGGTGCATCTGGCACCATTTAGTGTAGTGCTGTGGCTTGCCTTCCGAGATCCAAAGCTTGATGAGCTCAAGCAAGGATTTGGCCTCCCTGGCCGATATTTGATACACGGTCTCTCTAGATTTCATGTGCTCTCCCGAACGAGTTTTCTGATCGTAAAGTCTGGAATTCAAATGGTACATTATAGCGGCCGAGTCGAAGGGTCCTAGAAAATCATCAAAGAAAAAACTCAAACGTCCTTCATAGTCGACCCCATTGCTCTTTACTTTACAAGCGATGCAGTCGCCAATATGAATGTCCCATTGGGAGAATTTCGTTTCAGAAATGAGAATATCTGCTTTCATCGAACTGTCTTCAACGCCAAGTTTTCTGTATTGCCAGCCGTTTCGCGATTTCAAGCTCGAGGAAATCGAACCTACCTTTACACAAATATTCCCAGCGCTCCCTGCTTGAGTAAGATTGTCCAGGTACGAAGCGGTACTTTCCTCCCCAGATGCAGGAATTTCAGTTTCCTGTTGCTCGTTTAAAGTATCTTGAGATTGAACCTCCGCTCCGTTGCTCATCCTGTATTATCCCCTCTTTGGTCGCGAACAGATTCCATATATCCAGATCCGATGCTTTGTATTAGTCCTTTGTGGTAATTTGGGGCTAGAGTTTGCTGAATTCTCATGCACTTTAACGAGGCATTACATCGATACTGGGGAAGAGGGCGAGAATCAAAGAAAGAAGACATTTCTCATAATCTAGGGCATAAGAGACGAAGCCATTATCGCAGTCTAAAATTTCAGTTGTCAATAGGGTGTATCGGGTTCGATCTCATCGTGCTGCTGGAATGGTCTCCTTTATAAGAAAAAGCAGCTCACAAAATTTAGGACTTTTCGAGTGAAAAAGTGAAAGCACACGATCAGGTCGCAGGCGACCTGTTAATCAGAAATTGCAAAATCGGCGACTTGTCCGACGTAGAGCGAATTGAAAAAGCCTCGTTCGATGATCCGTACACCGCTATAATTTTCTGGTCGATATTTTTGGATCCGAAAGTTTTCTTTCGCGTAGGTGTCATGGGTGATAGCATAATCGGGTACTCAATAGTCAAATTGGAGAATGAAAAGGAATCAAAGAAAGCACATTTAATTTCAATCGCTATTGATCCAAAACACCGACGCAAAGGCTTTGGTGATAAATTACTTCAGGATGCGATCAAGGTTGCAAGTCACGATACACAGGTACGAAGGATGATTCTCGAGGTAAAAGAGGACAACCAAACCGCGATTGAGCTTTACAAGAGATTTAGTTTTGTACGAGAGTCCGTGATAACTGGTTACTACTCTGATGGGAAAAACGCCCTAATTTACTCGTTGGACCTACTATAGCTTAAGGAAATTTGAAGGCATCTGTCGTTGCTGCTGACTGTTTGCGGTATCATCTTCTCATAGATCAATATTCTTTGTTCCAGAGTCGACTTCTATGATCAGCGTAGTTTCTTTCTTTTCAAGGCGCAATTGCGTCTTTTCGAGTATCCGATCTGAGATGAAGTTGAATGTTCTTCTCTGCAAGTGGCCGGTGACAGCGTTTATCCCCGTGGCAGTCATCGACTTGCGATTCTTGTTCACCGAATCTATCTTCGACTGCTTGAAAATCACGGCAGGCTTCAAATTGCGATATAACTAGCTGCTATTGCGGAAGTTGAAATAGCTTGAAGCCAACTCGTCTTGCCCCCTCATCTAGAATAACTATTAAGTGCTCGGCGTGTCCATCGAGGCCGGAGCGGGCGGTGTCACAGTTTCTTCGGTCAACCCCCAGGTCGCTTTCTTCGTTGGAATTATCTGGATTCCCTTTTGGGCATTCCCCATAGTAGTGACGACGGCTTTGCCCCGAAGTTCGATTCCCATTGGAGTCCAGGGAGATAACCTGACACTGTCGACAACAAAAGCGACGTTGGGGTTTTGTTGAATATTCTTGAATTTGTAGCTCTTTTCAAATCCGTATCCTGATATTACGATTCTGTCATGAGACTCGACCGAGAAAATTACAGGCACAACATGCGGGCTTCCGGATTTGTTGACTGTCGCGAGCCTACCAATTCTTTTGCTCGAAAGGTAATCCAGTTCCAACCTGGACAGTTTTACTTCCTTCTTCGCATTTAGATTTTCAGACAATTCTTGACACTCTTCATTTTGAAGGAGAAAAGGAACCCTTGTAATCTCTAATTCGATACAATGGGGTTTATTTCTAGCGTTAGCGATCTAGTAATGGGTAACTACGTGAAAAGCTTTATTCCGATGCTGTTACATTGTTGTTTCAATTAAATTGCGAGAGAGCCCAATCGACTTTCTCATTCGACGTATATTCGTAGTGAATGTCGTATGCCTTCATTGCAAGCTCTTGCAAACAATAAACAAAGAGTAGCGATGCAGAAAATTTTAGTCGCTCTGATTGTACTAATCATCCTCTTTAGTTCCCTCTCAGCGTACTTTTACATTCAAAGTATCAAAGCACGATCTGTTAGTTCTGCCAGTCCCTACATCTCGGAGTTTGGAGTCATTAATCAATATTCTACACCGCAAGCCATCACAGTTGACTCTCAGGGAAATGTGTGGTTCGTTCTTCTGAATGAGAGTGATCTTGGAGTCCTGTACTCCTCAAACTCGACGATACACACCTTTCATATTCCTGTTCCAACGACATATTCTTTTCAAACCTGGGGAATCGCAGTTGACAATTCTAGGCATCTAGTTTGGTTTGGAGACGATACGAACGATTTCATTTGGAGTTTCAATATTCAAACAGATCAATTCAAATCATACAACCTTACAACCTCTTCCTTCTCCTTTCCTCAGCAGCTCGTAGTTGATCCAAGCGGAAACGTTTGGTTCGCGGAACTCACAGCTCAGAGCATAGGCGAAATAACAGCTGAGGGCCAGATACTACAGTATCCCCTTCCTGCAAAACTTGCCAACGTTCCGTACTCCGGCCCAGTTGGTCTCACCATGGAAACGAACGGTACTTTCTGGTTTACGGATACTCTCGCAAACTCGATAGGTTCCTTGACGGTGTACTCGAATAACAATTACACTTTCCACGTCTACAACATGACGGGGAAGGTCACAGAACCCGTGGGAATCGCTATGGACCAACAAAGAAACGTCTGGATGACAGAGCACGGGCCTAGTCTTGTAGCGGAATTCAATCCGTCCAACGGATACTTTAGAGCCATCACCACTCACATCCCGCCGGCCCCGCTTTATTATTCTCTCCCGTACTTCGTTTACGTTGACTCTAACGGAAATGTGTGGTTCAACGAACATCAAGGAAACGCCATCGGAAGATTTTCTCCTTCAAACAATTCAATGGTCGAATATCTGATTCCCACAAGGATTGCAAGCGTGGGAAATTTTGCTGGCGCAATAACTATGGCGTTAGCTCCGAATGGAACTCCTTGGTTCACGGAGTGGTTCGCTGGCAAGATCGGAACAGTGCATCTAGGAGTTCCAATAAATCTTAGCCTCACGATACAAAACTCTTCCGTGAATTCTGGCGCGGTCGTGCCTCTCTCTCCGAGCTCAAATGTCAGTTTGGGATTAACCATCGAATCAAATCAATCTTCCACTGCTTCAAGCCTCGACGTCTACTTGTCAAATCCCGATCTTAGCAACCTCACCGTGGGATACACATACTCGTTTTCTCCATCAAGCGGAAAAGGTAATTACACATCCAAGCTTACAATTCAGGATCAGGGCCTCGCTGCCGGCACATACTACTTTACAGTGAGCATGATAACAAGCGATCTGATAATCTCTCGGGTGGTTCAAGTAAACGCCACATAGAGTGCAACAATCTCGAGTTATGTTTTCTTAGTAAATGATTGTTGACGAACTCAATTTAATTCGAAAATTCTTTTAGATCATTTTATGAATGACTAATACTTTCTTAACTGTCCTTAGAAGATCTAAAAATGTGAAAAAAACAGGAAGGGTTCTTTTGACTTTTATTGACAGCTATACACAAATGCGTGATTGCATAATTTCAAAGTCTAGAAAAGAAAAGCTCAACTCTCGATCAGTTCCTGATGGTTATGGTTATATGGAGCTCTCTCCTTACTCTATGATTTGACACGGTGAGATTTCCTTCCATGCTTGGTAGAACACTAGTTCTGTTTACATCATTAACCATGCTCTTTCTGCTACTTGGTTTCGTGGTTGGCTTGTACTTCGGCGATCCTTTGCTGTTCATGTTACTCGGCCTCGTGCTGGCGGGCATCATGAATTTTGTCGGTTATGAGTGGAGCGACAAATTTGTGCTGTGGTCGACCCACACGAAACTCATAGGGCCGAGGGATAATCCGCAATTATATTCGATCGTACAAAAAGTAGCTGAGGAAGCGCATATCCCGATGCCAAGGGTCGGCATTGTAGATTCACCCCAAGCGAATGCTTTTGCCACAGGAAAGGGACCTCAGAAGGCAATCGTCGTGGCAACTACTGGCATTCTAAGAGTACTCACGCCTGCAGAACTTGAGGCAGTCATCGGCCACGAAATCAGTCACGTAACTCATCGTGACGTGCTTGTTTCGAGCATCGCTGCTACATTGGCTGGGGCGATCTCTTACATTGGACAAATTGTTATCTTTAGTTCGTTCTTCGGCGGTTTTGGAGGTACTTCTTCTGGGCGAAGAGGTGGCGGAGGTCAACAAAACTCTTCCTACATCATTCTTGCAATTCTCGCAGCGATCCTCATTCCGATTGCTGCAATGCTAATTCAGTTAGGGATTTCGCGCAGCAGGGAGACCTCAGCTGACGAGGCGGGTGCTCGTCTTACAGAAAAACCTCAAGAGCTTGTTAACGCGCTGAGAAAGATTTCAACGACCGCAAAAGCAAAACAGTGGAATCAGAGAAATGCGCCTTCGCCAGCAACATCACCACTATGGATCGTAAACCCACTAAAAGGCTCAAGCGTTGCGGGACTGTTTTCCACGCACCCTCCACTAGAAAAGAGGATCAAAGCAATCCAAAAAGTTGGGCTGGAACTGGGCGTAATCGTCGTCTAAGAAATAAAGTGAAAAGGTTCAACGTTTCCTTTCTCATCTGAAACGAGAGCAAGATACGCGATAAATATCAGTACTGTCACTAGGGTAACCAGCGCGCCGTATTTCAAGAATTCAATAAAACCAAATGCTTTCTCTTTTCTTGACTCCGCCGAGTTTATTATGATCAAGTTGCTCGCAGCACCCAAGATCGTAAGATTTCCTGCAAGCGTACTTCCAGCGGCGAGTGATAGCCAAGGTATGACTGAACCTGAGCTAAAACCAAGGTTTCGCATTTCATAGGTCTATAACTGAACAAACGGAACATTGCTTAGAATCTGACTTAGAAGGACCGATGATGTCATGATCGAAGCTGTTGACTGAAGACTGTGCCCTGGAATTGGAGAAGGAATGAAGCTCAAGAGCGTCGGACCTATACCGGAATTCCAGACAGCCCCCATCACGACAAACATTCCCGCAAAGAAGGCTAGTGTGCTCCAGCTTAAGCTGACTAATAAGTACTCTCGCTTTTGGGAAACTATCAGAAGCAGTAAACCGAAGATCAAGGCAAGGGTACTTATCGAGAAGTTCATACTTAGTATTCCTAGTGACAGTATGTAAGATTGAATTGAGGGGAGAGCTTCACCTAGACCAAAAGAAACAAGCAGCAAGACAAGAACTATCGCGCTTTCTTTAGCTAGGAGCCAATCTGAGATAGCGCTCGAGGGATTTTGGATTTCATCTCGGCTAAATTTTCCATTTGTCGCCGTAATTGCCAACTCCGAGAGATTGCGACCAAAGTATAGCTTGCAGATATAGTAGACGACAAAAAGAGATGCTATCGTTGGAACGGCCAAGAATTCTACGAACGAGGCAAAGGGTCTTTGGATTCCGCTGTTGAGGGCTACCAGAACATTCTGAGGATTTCCTATCGGGGTGAACGTGCTACCGATAGTGATTCCAAAGGCAAGAGGGATGAGGAGGGCTTTCTTCTCCTTTAGTCCAAGACGTACGCAGATACCCAAAACTATCGGAGTCCATAGTAAGGCGATTGTGTCATTCACAAAAAACGCGGAAAGGAAGCTGGACCCAATTATCACGGCTAGAAGTAGTCCGTTTGCACTCCTTGTTCTTTTTAAAATCCAGAGCACCATGAAATTGATCAACCCGGACTTTTCAAATCCGCAAGTGATAACGAGCATTCCAAAAAGAAAGCCAATGACTTGGAAGTCTATCGAGCTGAAGGCTTTCAAAGGAGTCACTGAAAATGTTGCTACCATCAGAAAAGCTCCGAGTACCATTGGAATCCAGATTAGAATCTGTCTGCCTCCGATTCTTCTGAAAATCAATAATCCATAAGTTAGGACAAACACTGCAAGTACTATTATGACGGACATAGGGAAGTTTTCAGTCAAGCCATACGATAAGTTTCAAAAAGCAAGTATGAAAGGAAAAAAAGACAAGATGTCGGATTTCTCCGGAGTTAGAGTTAAAAACGCATTCTATCCTTTTGTAAATACGAATTTAGCAATCCAAAAAAAGGATCGAAGGGGAAGAAAAAAGTTGAGCCAAGAATCGCTTCATATGACCCCGTACGAAAAGTACCTCCGTCAAACTTTGGACGACGAGAAAAGAAAACTCGAGAAACTAAATATCGAGTATTCAAAGGCTAATCCTATAAAGAAAATGAGGCTTAAAGCAGAGTTAGAACAAGTCAGTCAAAACATACTGCTCCTGAGCGCCGATCTTCATCATTTTGAGAATACTGGGTTGGAGTGGCTGAGGGAACCCACGAAGGAAAGGGACGAAAAATCAGAGGGATTAAAGCCGGTTCAGATAGAGGCGATAACAGGTCAAGCGACCTCTGGTCAAAAGGCGACCCCCTCCGCTTCGACTAGCGCAGTTGCCCAGCCCAAGGGTGCGCCAATAGTAGGCCGCCCGGTAGGCGCTCCTGCGATGAGCAGACCCATGGTTGGACAACCAGTAGGTACTCAAGTTTCGAGGCCAGTTACTAACTCAACCCAAACCCAACAGAACCAGCCAACCACCAGCACTCCTCAACCGAGTGCACCAGCGCAGGTTTCAAAGCCCGCTCAGAGCGCGCCTAGAGTTGGTACTCCTGTGGTTGGTAAACCGATTGGAGCTCCAATGGTTGGAAAACCAGTTTCTTCGACCCCTCAACCAACACCCAGAGTGGGAACTCCCATAGACCAACCTGTCAAGAAAGAAGATAAGAAAACTGGAACAGAGCAGCAGCAGTCTCAGCAAACCGATCAGAATTCCGAAGCGTCTTCAATAACCACCGGCTCAAGCTGATCAGGAGCGTTTCTCGGTTTTCACCATTGTTTGGTAGTAATTGCAAAGCGGCCTGACATTACACATGCTGCACCTAGGTACCAGAGGTTTACAAATCATCTGACCAAAACGAACAAACAGCTCATTGACCTCTAACCAATATTTTCTGTCGTATATCTTGGCCAAAGCTTCTTCGGTCTGCTCTAGCGTCTTGGTGTCAACAAGGCCAATTCGATTGGATATTCTATGAACGTGCACATCTACGGGAATAGCTGGAGTACGAAACGCATAAACCAAGACACAGTTCGCGGTCTTGCGACCCACACCCGGAAGGTCTAGAAGTTCATCGAGACTGTTGGGCACCGACCCTTGATATCGCTGCTCGATCAACTTTGCGACTTGAATGACTCTTTTTGCCTTTACATGGTAAAAGGAAACGGGCTTGATCAGCTTAGCGACCGTCTTCCCGTTCGCCTTGGTGAGCGATTTCGAATCAGGGAATTGTGAAAATAGTCTTGAAGCCGCTTCTTCCGTTACAAGGTCTCTCGTCCGAGCGGAGAGAATCGTCGAAATTAGAACCTTGAAAGGCGTTGAGTCTTGATCGGCACTGATATTTCCGAGCGCTGTCGTTTCACTAATCGATCGCCTTATCAGATTTAGAACTTTGATGGCATCGGACTTCTCGCGGATTCTCGATTTTCCGCGACCAACATTCTTGACTTCTTCAAGTTTTGAACGACTCCTTTGCAAATATAATATCGCCCTCTTCAACTGCTTTTCTTGGTAGGAATCAGGTTCTACTCTCCATGAAGACCTTTATTTAGTTAGAGTGTGCTGAAATCAGAACCGAGAGGGATTTGAGAGATATCTGCTACACTCCCGAAAGCGCGAACAAAACGCTTCCCGATGTGCGTAAGGTAGTGGAACGGATCGTCGAACTAAAGAACGAAATCGATCAGCTCGCCATACAAAAGCGAAAAGAGCGCATCGAGGAGCTCAGCTTGCAGATATCAAAGCTGAGCGAGAGAGGGATTGAAATTAAAGACTTGGATCTAGGCTTGATTGATTTCCCTGCAAAAAGATTTGACGAGCAGGTCTATCTTTGCTGGAAGCTCGGGGAGCCTGAAGTTCTCTACTGGCATGACCTGACAAGCGGGTTCAGGGGAAGGCGACTACTAAGACCCGCGGCCCTCAAAGCTACATAGAAGGAGTTTCAGACAAATTTTAGGGCTTTGGGAAGCCCCTCGAATTCATATTTGTTAATATTAAATTCAGCCCATACCCTGAAAATTCAGAGATAATGATTAGGAAAGTTTAGGCTGCCTTCTTACTCTTTACATCATTAAAATAATCCGTAATCACTTGTTCCTGACTCTTCTCAATCGAGCCATGCCTTTTTGCCCGGACTTGAGCGATCGCGTCTTGAGAACTTACACAATACTTGTAGCAAAGGTATGCAGCGAGAACGGTCCCTGTCCGCCCCAAACCGGCGGCGCAGTTGTGCGCTATCACCCCATTTGCTAGATATGTGGGATTATCGGAGACCTCAAGATTGTAAACTGGTCCGTTATATGTATCGAAATTTATGGACATAATGGGAAGGCAGTAGTATCTAGACCATTTAGACGTGTAGTGGAAAGCTCTTGTATCTCGCCATTCTACCGTCCATGCTGGGGATGCGTTTGTAAAACTACTCAGGCGCTTACATTGTCGAATATATGGAAAATTGCCGTTGGCTAAAGAGAGATACCAGACCTGTTGAGCTAAAACTGGAGAGATACTCAGAAAAGTCATAGAGTTGCGTTTTGAATAAAAATAAGCATCCCCATCGGTGACACCCTCTAGAACTGCCTTGGTATCCCAGCTGAACAGGAAGTCTGGTAGATGTTTTTCATAAGAACTCGTTCCAAACCATTTTCTAAAATTGTACGTAAGAGTCCTCGAATTCACTTTGACTCTTGCATAGTTTTCATGCTCTCTAGCGTTTGCTTCAATACCGAACAATGCAAAAGTTTTGAGAACTCGTTCCATATCGTCACTCCTCCCAAGGGTAATTTCAAGCGATCCCGGCCCAATAGAAGATCCATCCGCGGCATACAAACCAAATAGCCAAGCTAGATCGGAAGATTGTTCAGGTATCTTAACCTCACGCGCATTCCCATTTTCTGACCTCACCTCAAGGATTAGTTTTCGCGAAGAATCAGTTTTAAGAGATAATATTGGAGACAGGAAAAAATCACCAATTTTGAGTTTCTTTGCTTCAACCCACATTGGTTGATCATTATGCCATTTAACAGCTTTAAATGAGTCCATATGATTTTTACCTACTCGGTCAGGCCTGTACGGAAGCCCGTGTAATGTGCGATAAGGTCGATAGATTAGAAACTTATGTTCGGGCGTACATATAACAGGTAGGGTTCCTCTCGCTACTAGCTGGACCACAGGGCCATCGTACATGTGTTGAAATTTTCTAACAACTCTGTGAGGAAGACCGTCGCAACCGAATACTTCTCCATAAATGTTCGAAATAGTGTTTGGACAATATGAACCTATTATCGTCGATGGTACAAAACAGTGTACGGCCGTCCTCTTCCCTGATCCAGTTTCGGTCAAGATGAAATTCACGCATTCTTTAAGCTGGTCAAGAGTCGGAGCGAAATGATTTCGGACAGGTACGTTCAGATATCGCAGTCCGCTGACCCATCCAGCTTCTAAGGGGCCCTCACGAACTGATAGAATCGCGCCGATGTCTTTCTTATCCTTCATCCAATCGACTTCCTTCTTACTCAAGGGCCGGGCAGAACCGGCAACCATTTCATCTATGAATGAAAAATTCATTGGTCGACCATAAACTCTTCCATAGGCCCACCTCAACAAATCGCTCTTTTCGAATCCCATCGGTGTTCATCTCGAGTTTTTGTTTGGTAGGCTTTTCTTCCGAATTCTTGCCTGCCGAGAATCTCTCCAGAGAAGATCCAAAAACTGGCCGAAGTGAGACGCAATTATAGGGGAATCGACCCAGCCGCACACGCTAAGGTCTGGCAACCCGATCAGTGCTTTTTGGCCGTCTACTAGTAAATCAACGGCGAGGACCGAGTTTCTTATTCGAAACTCACTGAGACTTGAATTCGTTGTCGTCAAGGCAGATTTAGAGTCAGAAATAATTCTTGTTGTTACGCGATTTCGTCCGAGCAACCTTTCCAGAGCTTGATCGAGTTTGCCATGATCGATATCGCTATTCGCGGAATTTAGGGAGCTAGGGATGACTATCATCGCATGCGATCTTGCTGAATCGAGTAGCTCCGAAATCTTGTCCAGAACGTGATCCCTTCCGACAATGGTATAAATTAGAGCAAGCTTCGAACTTTCGTTCTTCACGTTTTCGTACTGGCTCTGTAGCTTGTCGAAAAGGTCACCAAGACTCTGAGTAAGTTTTTGCTTCATCAATGATGGCTCTCGAACCCGAAATATCGAGGGCCGAGTGCTAGCAAATTCGACCCAGCCACCTTGGCTGAGGGATCTGAGCGAATCGTAGGCACTCGGGTAAGGAATGCCCGATTCTCTTGCGACATCTCTCGGTGTTCCGACGCCCAGAGTCATGAGTGCAATGAGAGAACGAGCCTCGTAGTCCGTCAAGCCTATGTTCTTTAATCCTGAGGCAAGTAGTGTGGTTTCGCTCAAAGCGCCTTCGAACTCCTTGATTAGTCGACTCAATTTGTAAAACGAAAGTTTATATAAATTATTAGTAGCGGTTACTACGAATAAGCTCTTGACCAGCTACGATTATGACGTTATAGTTGCCGGAGGAGGTATGTCCGGTCTGATCACCGCTGCTGCCATCGGTGTTTATTCCAAACAGAAGGCTCATGTTCTTGTTGTCGACCGTAATCTTCCCGCAGAGCCCGGAAAGAAGACAATTAATGGTTGGACTTGCGGCGATGCTGTAAGCAAGAGAAGTATAGACTACCTCGCGAATAACATTAGCATAAGGTACGGATCGCCCGAATTAGAACACCCTGTCGAAGGCGTCCTGGTTTACTCTCCAGACCACGAAACCAAAGTCCTTTTTGAAGGCGAGGGCTTTATCCTCAATCGCAAAATCCTGCCCCAAAGACAAGTGGAGGATGCCAGAAAAGTAGGCATAGAGTTTGCTTTCAGCATCGCGTGCGACCGTCTACATTCAGAGGATGGATTTGTACAGGGAGTCACCGGAAGAAATCTAGCAGACGGAAGTTCCTTCAAGAAAACAGCAAAGATGGTTGTGGATGCAGCTGGAAATGCCACGAAACTGCGACCCAATCTTCCGATAGGATCCAAGATTGAACTAGATACAGACCGGGACGATCTAGAAAGCACGGGGAGATATATCTATGATTTCGAGGTCGGTGCAGAGGATCCAACCTGGTTCGACCCCCGGTATGCCCTAATTCATCTAGACCAGTACATAGCAGCCGGCGGTTACGCCTGGACTTTTCCGAAGGGAAAGAACAAAGTGAATATCGGTTTAGGCGTCCAAAAGAAGGCTCTTGATGTGAGAAATGCAAGATTCGGAAGGAAAGATAGCCTGCAAGATCTCATAGATGCTTATGTGAAGATGAACAAGGCGATCAAAAATCCCGTCCAATCTCCTGATTCGGAGGATCAAGGAAATACCAAGGGAAGCTGGCAGGTCTCGGTTAGGCGTCATAATGATTGTCTTGTCGCGAACGGTTATGCCCTGGTAGGGGACGCAGCCTGGATGGCCCGACCCATCGACGCAGGCGGAATCGGTCCCGCAATCTATGCCAGCGTCATGCTAGGGAGAGCAGTGGCTCATGCAATCGAGGCCAATGATACGAGCGAGGAAATGCTTTGGCAGTACAATTTGGATTACATGAAGCACCACGGCTATCAGATGGCGAGTTTCGAAGTCCTACGCAGATACCTGCAGACACTTTCAAACGATCAGATTAGCTATGGAATGAAGTACTTCCTTTCCGAAGACGATATCGCGAGCATAGTAAATAGAGAACATCCCAAGTTCAGTCGGCTAAGGTTGCTGAACCCTTCTGTGATTATGCGCGTCGCAAAGGAACCCAAACTAGCTGCGGGGCTAAAGCACGCGGCCGACGCGAGCGAGGAGTTGATTGCACATAACATGAACTATCCAGAAAAACCAAGCGGTTTTGAGTTGTGGAAGAAAAAGCTCATGTCCTTACTTGAGGATGCCTTCAAATTTTAGGGATGAGGCATCTTCTTCTTTTGATTAGAACGTTTTTTCTTTTCCTCAATACTTGAAACGAGCACTTCGGGATCTACTACTTCTTTTTTGACTTTGGAACTGTACTTGAGATAATCAAGATTGAAAAGAGAAGCTAGTGCAGAACCTCGAACCTCTTCGCTTTGATCCTGGCTAGCCTCCAAGAGGGCGCCACGGGCTTTTTCGTCTCCGATGGCTCCTAGAGCCGCCGCTGATTCATGTCTCACAATTTCTGAAGAGTCATTGAGAGCTGCATCCATCAGATACGGCACTGCTGATTTCAGGCCCATCTGACCTAGGGAGAAAGCGCATTCATGGCGAATCAACGAGCTTGGGTCGTGTTTCATCACGTCTCCCAAGACAGGAACCGACGTTTCATCTCCGATTTCGGATAAGACGGTTACAGCGTGAACCCTTACAACCAAGGCGGGCTCTCCCGAGAGTACTTTGTTGAAGAACTCGGGGTTCTTCTTTTCGTATTCCTGTTCCATTTCGCCAAGAAGCTCGAAAGCCCTATTTCTGTTCTTGTCCTCAATTGCCTCAGTGTATCTCAAAAAGGATCTTCCTCTTCTGATCTCAAGAAGATACCACAAGCTAAAATAAATCTAACGAGTCAATAACAAGCAATATTGTTCGAGTGATAGAAATGGCAGCCGTAAAGAATCCTTCTGAGCAAGAAATCAAGGACATACTTGCTAGATACAAGACAGTCGCTGTGATCGGGATGTCGAAGAATCCCGAGAAGGATGCTTACAGGATTCCAGAGTATCTCAAGAACAAGGGATACAAAATCATCCCAGTGAATCCCAGTGCGAACGAGATTCTCGGTGAGAAAGTTTACGCGAGACTGACGGATATTCCCGGTGACGTAGACATCGTTGACGTTTTCCGCCCGAGCGATGACATAGCAAATTATGTCGACGAAGTAATCATGAAGAAACCCAAGGTGTTTTGGCTCCAGCTCGGGATACAAAACAAGGAAGCTCAAGAAAAAGTCGCTTCCGCTGGAATCAAGGTTGTTTTCGACCGCTGCATGATGTCGGAACACAAGAAACTTTTCGGGACTTGAGTTAGGGCCTATTGTTACGTCTGTGTTTTCCGAGTCAGCGGTGACTCAAGGTCTTGTTATCTTTCTTATTTGAGTCGCCAGATATACCGCGAAAAAGGCAACTCTCTTTGATTGACATGTAGAGTTCTGCGCATCGAAATTTCATACCTTGGCATTATACTTCGAGAAAAATATGCAATCTCCAGGCCAATTCCAAATTTTCGTTAACGGCAACCGAACACGTGTCAGGTCAATGACTCATAGTGATGCGCTCGACTCTAGTGTTCCTCTTCGTTTTTTGTCTACGTTCCGCTGAACAATGTAATGATGAATTTGCAGTCACAGCGAAACTAGTCAATCTCATTTTCAAACCCCGGTTGTGATTAACACTCCGTTGATCGAGGAATTCTGACCGATTCAGCTGGATTGCAATTTAGAAATGACGATTGTTTCTCTTCGATCAGCAATCTCTCGCTGCATTATGATAAACGGGTCGTTGCGGTCATTGATCTTCTGATTTGCGCGATGTCGGATCAAGCTCCGAAGATGTATTTCTTCTTTCTTCTTTTATTCCATCGGATAAAACTTGAGTCTGCTCAGCACGTTTTCGAGTAATTGGCGAATTGTCTTGCTGATACTCAACGGAGCAATATCTTCCTTCGAAATCTCGTGCGCGTAATCGACAAGACATTCATAAATCTCATTGTCTATTGAAATTGTAACTCTCTTCAACCATATTCACGCTGCCGAAAATTTCGAGACTTTTTGTAGGTAATGAAGGATGATTCTAGAGTAAATTGCCTGTGAACTCAAAGTCGCAAAATATGCGTTCAGAATTAACTAAGCTTATTCTTTCACTATATGATTCCAATAGTTTCAAAATTCTTACATGCGATTTTCGAAGATCCAACTTGGCTAATTCTAAAAGCAAAGAAAGCGGTCAAAGAGGACCTTCCCTGCTTCGGTTTGCATTGATAAGAGTAACGCCCGTCGCCGTCTCTCTATTATTATGATTGCAAGAGCAAGAGCAACTATAATGGTTGCCGGCGTTGAGATGCTTTCTTGGTTAGCATCAAGCTAATCATTGTGGACGAAACATGCGCTTTTCTTCGTACTTATATACTGGTAATAAATTGCGAGTGGAAAAAATACAAAAGTCAAATCGCGAGCTGTGAAATCAATCGAGGAATTCCTTGAGCTCTTGGTAGCTCTTCGTGTTCAAAATATTCTCCTTCTGGGCCCAGGCCCGTCTAGCCTGCTGGACTCCGCCTTCCATGTAAAGGAGTTCACTCGAATTGTGGGAATCCGTATCCACGCTTAGAGTGCAGCCTGCCTTGATAGCTTCGAAAGCATTCTGATCGTTCAAATCGAGGCGATTAGGATATCCGTCAATTTCAAGAACAGTTTCTGTCGCAAGAGATTTTTCAATCATTTCCGCTAGATCAAATTTGTAACCCGCCCGCTCCAAAATGAGCCGCCCGGAAGGATGCGCGATAATGTCCACATTTTCGTTATCGAACGCGCTTGTGAAACGGCGCATTATCTTCGGAATGTCGTCACTAAAACCGCTGTGGATCGAAGCTAGAACTATGTCTACGTTCTTCAAAACCGAATCGGGCATGTCCAGACCTCCGTCAGCTTTAATGTTGGCCTCAACTCCATGGAGAATATGAAAATCCAATCCCTCTTTTTCGTATTCTTCGTTTAACTTTTCGATTTCCTTTGATTGCTCTTTGACTTGATCTTCGTCCATCGCGTTCGCGATTTTCAAGCTACCTACATGATCTGTGATTGCGATGTATTGGTATCCAAGTCTTCTGGCACTCTCCGCCATTTGCTTTATCCCTTCAAAGCCGTCGCTCCAAGTCGTGTGCATCTGAAGATCGCCTCGGATATCCTTCAGTTTCAGCAGGTTGGGGAGTTTGTGATTTTCAGCGGCTAGGATTTCACCGCGATTTTCTCTCAGCTCGGGTTCGATGTAATCCATCTTAAGAGCCTTGTAGACTTCGTGTTCGCTCGCCCCCGCTACTTGAGTCTCGTTGTCTTCCTTGAAGAGGCCGTACTCGTTGAGGTGGTACTTCATGCGAAGAGCCTTCGTGCGAAGCTCTATGTTGTGGGACTTTGAACCCGTAAAGTAGAGCATGGCGGCGCCCCATGATTTCTTTTGTACTACTCTCAGGTCCACCTGAAAATTCTTTGCGAACTTTACGGAAGCTTTCATATCGCCCGCGAGCATTACTTCCTTGACTTCGTCCGTCTTCGTGAAGCTGTCCACGACGTCAGTAGGATAATCCGTTTCGACTAGGACGTCCAGGTCACCGATTGTTTCCTTTTTCCTTCGATACGAACCTGTGATTTCGAACTTCGTTATGTTTGGAATCTTTGAGAGCTCGTCTCTAACTCTTTTCGCGATGTGCTCCGCCTCGACGAGGAGAACTCTGTTTGATTGGAGTTTTGCGTTTTGGATCCTTTCCAGCAACAGGTTTGGGTCCTTCACTCCAAGCCCTCGAAAATCGGCGAGTCTCCCGACTTTGATTGCGCTCTCGAGTTCCTCGAGGTTTCTTATTTTGAGCTCTCTGTAAAGCGATTTGACAGTCTTGGGGCCGATTCCTTCAACTTTCGTCAATGATTCGACGTCGATCGGATTTTTCTGCTTCAATTTCTCAAGGGACTGCAGCTTTCCGGTTTGAATTATCTCCAGTATCTTTTTCTCGATGGCGTCGCCAATCCCCGGAATTTCTTTCAGGGCTCCTTTCTCGGCGACATCTTCGATATTTTCCTCTAGCAAATCAATGCTTTGTGCGGCTCTCCTGTAAGCTCTCGCTCGGTACGGTTGATCATCCTCTATCTCGGTATAATCAGCCAACTCTTCCAACGTCGAAGATACGAGAGAATTTTTTGACAACGGAAAAATTGCAACCTACTACTCGATTATAGGGGTAGGAGACCGCGAAGTGCGGAATTTCCCCCCATAACCAACGTGAGGGGGAATATACGATTTAGTATTTTTGTCGCGAAATCAGGTCAAATTACTGCAGGCCAGCTGCTCCAGAGCCACGGCTCGAGTACTGAGTCGAAGTAGTCTGGGGGAGTTTCGCGTGTTCAATTAACTTTCTTGCGAGCAGTTTGAAGATTTCATTCGTTCCGACATCAATCAAGTTAATCCTGATCTCGTGGCCGCGCATGAAAATTTCGGCCTCAAAGTTCTTCTTTAGGGCAAAGAGGACAGTATTGTAGTGAATTATCCCCTTTAGTTTCTCCTCTATTATCACTTCGCTTTCGTCGGGGAAGGGGCTGATTAGAAACGCGACCCCTTCAGCCCAGCTGATCGTCGGAATGGCCGTGCCGCCCTGCTGTACGGATTGCGTTGCGACCAGTTTCGCGAGGTCTTCAAACTTGTATTCTAGCAATTCATGAATTACGAGTTTTCTCCAAGGTTCAACGATTATATCGAGTTCCTGCTCTTGCTCTTTTTCGCTGCCAGTTTCCTCTTTGATTCTTGATCGCTCCATTTGCTCCTGGTCGACGTCGTCGTAATGACTTTGCTCGTATTGTGCCATGTTATTGTTGCTGACCTTTTCTATTTCTTTACTGACTTAAGTAGATACTTGTCGCATACTTTGGCTTTTATGCCTTGTTTCGAAAATTATCTCAAGCAAAATTATCGAAACTGAGATTCGTGCACTAGCTGGCCTTACGTTGTAATGAAAAGTATGGAGAAAAAATCTCTTAATTCCTCTTGAGTGACTCAAGCTCCGGGCATGCTAAATCCACCGTCGGCTATCACGATGTTTCCGGTCATGTGAATTGAATCATCAGAAGCTAAGAATAGTACTATCGGTACTATGTGTTCGGGTTTTCCGATTCTCTTGAGGGCCGTGTGGTCTACGATCCATTTTCTTCTCTGAGGTGTCCAGTCTTTTCTCGTCGTGGTCGCTTCTGTATCCATGTAACCTGGGCAGGCCGCATTCACCCTTACCCAAGGGGCAAAAGCTAGCGCGTAAGATTTTGTTAAGCCGATGACGCCGTATTTAGAAGCGGCGTATTGCGGAGCCCTCGGACTTCCCGTGACAATCACGTTTGAGGCAACATTCACGATCGTTCCACTCTTTCTCTCAAGCATTCTTGATCCTATCTCGTGAAGCATGAACAGCGTTCCCTTTACATCGACTGCGAGAGTTTGGTCGATTGCTTCCTCTGTTATCTCTCGCCACGACATTTGTTTGTTTGAGACGTCCCCTGAGTTGTTGATAAGCAGGTCCAAGGGGCCAAAATCGCTCCATACTTTATCGGCCATGGATTTTACTTCAGACCATTTCGTTATGTCAACTTTTGCAGTCATTGACTTTCTACCCATATTCTTGATTTCGTCAGAGATCTTTTGTGCTCCTTCCTTCGAGTTATTGTAAGCGACAACGACATTCGCGCCTTCCTTCGCCAATGCCCTCGAAATCAAACTCCCAAATCCCCTGCCAGCTCCTGTGACGAGAGCGTTGACATTTTCAAGACGCAAACCTTGAGAATGTTTCCTAGGCTTTGCTTCGATCTCCGTGTCGACTTTCTGTTCCCCCGCGAGCGTTCCCCAACTCAAATTTGAATCACTTCATACCTACTTCTAGTACTAAGTAAAACGTGTTTTCACTCTTTACTCGCGTTTCTATTTAAGAGTCACCGGATTATCGCAAAAAAAGCACAACACTCTCATATAAGTAAGATCCACTTGCCCAGACAGGGTCTTCTAGAAACTTTTCTTCTCTAGATGTTATTGCGATGCGATATCGTCTCGCAATATTAATATTCCCACATTGTTCATAAAATAGGAAACCTTTGTTGCAATTTACACCAATGGATTATACGCTTGTAATCCTTGGACTCATTGCCGCTTGGAGCATGGGACATCATTACGCTGGCGCCGTAGTAGGACCCGCGTACGGTTCAAAGTCCCTTACAATGTATTCTGCGATATTGATTTCAGGAGCTTTTGTCATAGTGGGGGCACTTGCAACAAGAGTAGTAACAACGTACGTTTCGCTCGCAGCTGTGCCACCGCTTTACCAAACTGGAGCCCTTCTTTCTCTAGTCATAATGACAAATGTCACGACCTATCTCAAAATTCCTACTTCGACAATACAGCTATACACATTTTCGCTCCTTGGAGTTGCGATCGAAACAGAATCCAAAATAAATTGGTTAATCTTTGGACTACTCGTTGTCGGATGGGTCGCAGCTCCTTCTATTTCATTCGGATTGAGCAGGGGAATATTTCACTTCCTGCGGGAGAGCAAGCATCTCCGTTACGTTATCATCGGAGTGATGATGTACTCTGGACTAGTTCTTGGTCTGAACGACGTCAGCAATGCCGCTTCGAGTTTAGTTTCGGCCGGGATGAACCTGATTTTCTCAAAGGCAATCTG
>JASHOD010000088.1 GCA_030041295.1 Nitrososphaerales archaeon | reverse complement strand
ACGTTCTGAGAGAATTCCTCCTCGGTTTCATCAAGATTCATATTTTGTACCATGCACAGGGCGAAGCTTTTTGCGGAGTCGAAATGATGGAGGAGCTCAAAAGACATGGATACGTCGTCGGACCAGGAACTCTTTACCCTATTCTTCATAAATTGCAATCCGGAGGATATCTCTCGCCCGAGAAAAGAGTAGAGCGTGGTAAGATGAGGATTTACTACAAGGCGACAAAGAAAGGAATAGCAGCTCTAGAACAGACGAGACCAAAGATCGATGAGCTTGTCTCCGAAGTCATGAAATAGATGGGCCCATCCTCTTAAATTCTCAAAAGGTGGATTTCAGTTGGCGTCAAAATTAAAGCTCGGACTGGGTTCTTTCCACTGGGGGTCGAATGCCAACCCCGAGAAAATGATTCGTATTGCTCAGCTAGCAGAGCTTGAGGGATTTGATTCCATCTGGCTTGGTGGGCATCCTTTCCTCTCAAAGAAGCAAAGCAGGATACCTTCAGGCATAAGCATGTTGGATCCAGTTGTGGCTCTATCTTTCCTTGCAGCTCAGACGCGCACGATTCGTCTTGCGACTGGAATTTTGCTACTGCCGCAATTTAATCCGATGATCGTTGCAAAAGAGTTCGCAAGTCTTGACGTATTGTCTAACGGGCGCTTGATTTTGGGAGTCGGCGTAGGATGGTCGGAACACGAGTACCAGGTACTAGACCTTCCTTATCGCAATCGCGGGAAAAGAGCTGACGAATACCTCGAAGTAATCAAGGAGGTCTGGACTAAAGACGACCCAACTTTCAAGGGCGATTACGTTTCCTTCGAAGACATCCAATCCTTTCCCCATCCAGTCCAGAAACCTCATCCTCCAATCGTGATCGGGGGTAATTCAGCCGGCTCGTTCAGACGAGCCGTGCAGGTCGGAAATGGCTGGTTCGGTTACGGCCTCACGCCAGAGCAAGCCGAGAAAGCGATTACTGGTCTAAGGGAAGCCGCGACGGAATATCCGCGACCGCCAGAATTAGGAGAGCTCGAAATCACGGTTACTCCAACCCCTCCAGTTGAAATTTCAACAGCAGAACAGTTTGACAAATTAGGCGTGCACCGAATCGTGCTTATTCCTCCACCGAACGCAGATGTTTCCGCAACCGATCAATTCATCAAAAACTCCGCAAGTTCATTAGATGTCAAGATCTAGCCAACCGAACGCCGTATGTAGGGAGACAGAGAGCGTCAACAGAGCCTGCTTTCTGAAAAACCTCGATTTCCCATATTTCTGATGAGAAAAGCTCAGATTATAACCGGAACCTGCTCAAATGGTTTAAGCAGTTGATAGGAAGCGACGGCAGGTTTCCATTTCACACTTCATCTAACTTTAAATGTATGCTCATAGCGACGGCCAACTTGTGAAAATCACTATTTCACTTTCTAAAAGAAATAAACTATGCATCGCATCAATTTCAATCCTCGCTGTCTTGCTCTTTAGCGGAGTGGCAGCTCAAGCAACGACATATTCGTCAGCTACATCTGTCCCGTTCCATCAGCCCGTCTATGCAACATGTGTCGTGCCTGGCAATCCATCGCATTTGCTCGTTTTTTTCACCCTGAATAACGAAGCCGGCCTGACGAGCTTCCTGGATAACGCATACTACAATCCCAACAGCTTCTCGTATCACAATTTCATTTCATCGGGTCAGTTTGACGCTCAATACTCGGCTCCTTCTTGGGTGTTCCAGACCGTCGAATCGATCTTCTCCTCCAACGGCCTTAGCGTTATCAGCATCGCACCGATGCTGATTGAGGGCTCTGGAAACGACGTTTCAGTCGACAACGCTATCTCGCAGATTTCCGCAAACGCGGGTATACAGAAGTATATCATCGGCGCCGAATGCATGTCGCAAACTGTCGATCCGGATGGCGCATCGCCTTATTACACTCCAACAATTGCACACGTCTCGGACTCTGGAGAGGCAAAGCCCCAACCCTCTGGCACCAGTTGCACCACCCCGACAGAAACAGACAGCGTCGGACTCATCTGGTTCCCCTGCGGGCTTGAGACCATCTACGACGAGAACCCCTTGCTGAATCAACAAGGGAATTATGGATATGGACAACAGCCTCAAACAATCGCTCTCGTTGACGCCTACGGTGATCCAAACACTACGCTAGCTAACAACTTACAATATCAAAACTTGGCTTGCTCCGACTTTGCGACATTCAACTCTGAGTTCAACCTTCCAAGCGCACCTTGCAGCATAATATATCCCACAGGGGTTCCACAGCTAACTGCCAACAACAACGCGGATGCAGACGGGTGGGGTCCGGAAACTGCAATCGACACGCAGTACTCTCATACGATGGATCCTCATGCACACATCTTGGAGGTCACTGCGTCCACAGATTACGATGACCTCTATGCATCCGTCGAGTACGTGGTCAACCACCAACTGGCTAACATGATCAGCCTCAGCTGGGGGGAATGGGAGGACCAGTTCTACTGCACAAACCTTTCGATCGGTTGCGACCTTCCAGTCCAGGCAACAGCTTTGTTGCTAGGATATGACGAAGTCTTCCAACAAGCTGCCGCACAGGGAATCAGCGTTTTTGTCTCCTCTGGAGACTATGGCGCATATGACCCATTCTTCGGTGAGGTCGCGGCTTCTTCGCCCGCCACAGACCCATGGGTCTCCGCGGTAGGGGGCACAACCCTAAACGCTACTTTCACGACGAATTCGGTCACAAGGCTCGAAACGGCATGGAGCTTGGGCTCGGATTCCTACTGCGCGATATGTGGTAGCGGCGGGGGCTTCTCCATGGTCTTCAGCGAACCGAAAGATCAGCAACTAGTACATATTTCAACTCAAGGAGTCAATTCGATATCAGAGCCTGTGTTGGGAGTCACATTCTATCCTCAAGGCCAAAGAGGCGTGCCTGATCTCGCAGCGGACGCAGATCCCTCGTCAGGAGTCTTCATCATTTTGAACGACGGTTTGTCTGGCGTATGGGGCGGCACTAGCCTCGCGTCTCCTCTCACGGCCGGAATGACTGCACTAATCGCAAGCCATATTGGTTGGTTCAATATCGGAGATCTAGCACCCACACTTTACCAGCTGTACTTGCAACAAGGGCATTCATTCTACGTTCATCAAACTACTTTCAACAACTACCAACTCCAGTACGGAGTCTCAGGATCGATGTTCGAAACAGCCTCGGGTCAAAACGGTCCCTTTACCGTGACGCCTGGCGTCTGGAACCCAGTCGCTGGACTAGGTCAACTAAACGCGTACGGACTATCTCAAGTCATCACTAACGCCGGTTACTAGCACAACCGGCTCCCCCTCTCTTTTTTTCTTCTCTTCGGTTCACTTTCAGTATGGGAACACTGTTAGGGTTGTCTATAGTTCTTTCGACAAGTTAATTACGAAATCAATCTAAAGTAAATTCGGCAGTGATGTCAGTCAGACCCTTAGGCATGTTACTGATGGACCAACTTAGAGTTAACAATACTATGATCGTGCTAGGATGCAAAAGTACGTAGCTATATCCACTCCCACACGAGGGTGTTTCAGAAGTAGAGTTCTGTCCCGGCCCTACTGATATCTCGCCTATTATCATGCACTTCAATTGGCGAGAAAGCCCCGAACTAGCAGGTCCCGATAAAATAGTCGCATTCAAGCTATTTGCTGCCCCAGCTCCGACATAGATCGTAGAGTTGCCCACATTTTGAAACTCGACGCTGAAGCTCAGAGTCGCATTTCCTGATCCTGACTCATTTGCGAATGCTTGAACTGACAATATCCTTACAGGAGTTTCGGGCGAGTATGAGTACTCTCCACTTGGTGGAACACTCTGTTCAGAAGACGATGTACTCGTATTATTTCTAGTCGAATTACTAATGTTCGTAAATGTACTAACATAAGTCGCGAAAGCAGTCTGGTTTGCCTTCAACTCTTGGTCGGAAGAAACGCCAGTCGCAGTAGTAGTCGCGGTTGTTGTTGTACTGTTTACAACCATAGTATAATAGAGTCCGACACCGATTCCAATAACCATGACTGCAGCAATTGCTGATGTAACAAGTATTTGTCTTGCATGGCTTGACATATTCTCTTCCCTCACTTTTTTATTCGCTAGGTCGCTTGGTCAAACATTTTTCAGAGTGCTGATCTTATTATACTTCGTCACGCCCGCTACGCAACGAATTCGGGTAAGTTTCGAGATTCACTTACTTTACTCGAGTATCCGTCATGTCCCGATCCTGTCAACTACTAACCTCGAGATGCAGGGTAAGCGCTAGTCTTATTGATCAATTTTAATGATCTGAAAAATCAGGGAGGTTTCTCACAAGGATTTGCTATAGATTAGGGAGTCATCTCGGAAATTCGGTAAATAGTGAAAGTACGACTTGTATTCCTTGACCGACAATGACTTTCCAAGGTAAAACACTAGCACTTCTCGTCGCAACCGTGGCGATTTCAGGAGCACTGGTAGGATATGTCGCCGCAACAGAATTTCCGACAATAGCTCATGCCTTTGCCGACACGACAACTTCAAGTTCCACAACAACTAGCAGGACAGCGTCATCATCACCCTTTTCATCAACTAATGGAAACTGGGTGATGAATGGCGATTATCCAACGCCGCCAGGAGCGGGCCCCGGTTCTGGGCGTCAATACGGAGGAGGCCCTTTGGGTGGATTTGGTGGTGGTAATTGGCAGCAACCGCAGCAGCAAGTTACGACAATTGCGACTGGAACCACGATCACGATTACAAGCACACAAGGACAGTTCTCAGTAGTTGGGAACTCGGGCGAAAATGGAACTGCTTCAGCAACGCTCACCTACACTGTGGATTCTGACCTCTCAAGCGGGTACGTCCTAACTCTATCGAGCGGAACGATCACAGTTAACGGGACAACATATACAATATCTTCAGGCACGGCTCAAATGAATCTCTCAGCGAACTGTATCCAGGGACAGGGGACTGCTTCTTCGAACAGTACTTTCACAATACGAGCATCAGCGTCTGGCAACTTTTCCGGAAATGTCTCGGCGCGAGCAGGACTAGACTTCAAGACCGGATCTACAGAGTACGCAGTTTTCCTGACAGGAACTATTCAGGGTTGAAAAGTAGAGAAAACTAAGAGAATTTTTTCTCTTCAGTTTTCCTACTTCTTTTTTCCTTCTCTAATTTAATTACGTCAACAAATCAACAAGTAGTCATTGGCTCTATGTCTCATCTTCTACTCTGTTTCATTGGTTCGTTGCTCGATAAACCGCCTGATAGCATCATTTACGATCTCTGCTCTGCTCGCATAGCCCAAGTTCTTTGCCACCTCCTCTAGGCTTCTTGCAAGCTCGGTAGGGATCTTTACTGTGGTGTAATCTTTCCTCAATTCTAAATCACGCTCAATTCTTTGTGTTGTAAAAAGAAAAAATATTTGAAAGCGGGATGGGGACTCTTTGTTCCTCAACCGCTCTCCTTTTTTCTCATCTCTACCTTTTGGTGAAGTAGTGGTTGGATAGGAATCCGAGACCGCCGAGCAGTGCTCCGACACACGCTATGAGGACCAGTGCGCCGATGGGCTCCTCCACCTTGCTCAAGTCTGCTACGTGGATCTGCATATCGGTGTATCCAAGACCTCCTGCTTCGTACCCGGCGATGTATCCGCCGTACATCATGATGAGCATCGA
>JASHOD010000087.1 GCA_030041295.1 Nitrososphaerales archaeon | reverse complement strand
TTATGTTAAACATTGTTTAACAAACACAAAAACCTTTCTATGATTTTGGTGGTAACTCAAAATTGTAACGACGACATGTTCCCTTATTACTTTTTATTCAAGATCTGAGATTTTACCTTCTATTTTCTTTGTCAGAAGACGAACCTCATCAGGGCTTAACAAGCTCTCATCGACTTTGATGCTGCTTTTGATTACATGGTTAATGGCCGCCGAGCTAAATCGTAGCCGCGTACGCGATCATCCGCTCAGCCCTTCAATGATTATCAATATGTCCAAACGAGGAAATACGACATGTCAGCACGCTTTGATCTTTCTCCAATGGCTAGGCCGTTCCCCCGAGAGTTTCCTTCTTGGAGCATCTTCAAAGAATCGCAGCAAAACTCCTATTCATTCTCCAAGCACCGACCGACGGCCTAGATGGCATCTTTGTCGACTGTATGCCGTGCTCAACGCTCGCCGACAAGAGCAACAGATGACTTGGGCACAAGTCGCACAAGCCATTGGGTGTAGTCCCAACCAGTTGACAGGACTCAATACAGCACGATATGCAACCAACATGATGCTCGCGATGCGAATAGTTCAGTGGCTAGAGCGGCCATCATCGAATTTTATTTATCTAGCCAAATGGTAATTAATCCTATAGGTTTACCTGCTATGAAGATAATCTTAGACGAAGAGGCGAGAGAGGGTGCTGTGCGCGCGGACCTGGCCTGGGAACTGTTCTTCGGAGAATCCAAGACTTTGGAAGGAGGGCCTGGCATGCCAAGGTTCGCAGAATGGCTCTGAGACGAGCTCGGCGAGAAGGCAGGTAACCTCAATCGTAGTTCAGAGACCGAATTGAGTGTTACTATTCCTTCCTCACTGGAACAAAACTCGATCGATTTTCTTCTGAGACTGGTCTCCTTCTGGAGCGATGACATCCGAATAAAAAAGAGAGGAGAAGGAGAAAAAACATCGGACAACAACCTCTGGAAGAAACCCATCGTGAACGTCTTTGACGACGAAGCTCTCGATGGATCGGAACGGGCGCAAAAACATGAACTGGATAACATGGGTTCCATGGAGCGAAATTTAATGCCCATGCTTGGCCCCGGTCGCGCGTTCTACAGCGTTCAAATCATAGAAAAAGGAGCATCCACAGCCAGGCTCCACAGCCACTCTGCTTTAGATGAATATTATCTGATTCTAGAGGGACAAGGTACCTTACGATTTAATGGTGTGGCGATTGAGGTAAAACGCGGAGACCTTATCGGCAAGCCCTCAGGCCCCGACGCATCGACTCACCTGATAGCGGACAAGGGAGAGAAGCTACGTATACTTGACATGGAGATCTGGCACGAGCGAGCCCACTTTCCTAAAGACCTGATATCCGACCCTGATTTCAATGAAATCATATTGCGGGGGCAGGGTTGGGACGCCGTCATTCCAACGGAGGCACTGATGTCATCCGAAGATGCAGGAGAGCACTATTTGGAAGGTTACAAGAGAACAAAAGACGGTGGATGGGTTCCCTCAAGAATTCCCGGGACTAAAAAAGTTAGGGAAAAGTAAGGGAAGCAGGTTCCAAAAAATTTCTAGAATTGAAAATTCTACCCGGGAGCTCGGTTTATCAGAAAGATAGAGGTTATAGATTAACTGCGAGCATGAAATCTGGATTTGGACAAACTTCCATTGGTACGTGTCGCCGAGGTTGCTTTCCTGACGCCTAAGCTTGAAGAATGCACAAAGTTTTATCGAATGCTCGGGTTGGATGAATTTTCCCCCAATCCAGACAAGAAGACGATCCACTTTGCGAATGTGGGCGAGCAGTACTTTGGATTCGCAGATGAAGAGAGAGGATTCATGAGTGGATACAACGATGAGATGATCAAAGTGCCCCTTCATATTGCGTTCGAAGTTGCGGATAACTCTCTAGACGAGTGCATAGCTTTTCTCCACTCGAAGGAGATCAAGTGCAGCCCGAAGATCAAAAACAGCGGAAACTGGCACGGAGCAAAACAGCCATACAGCGTTTATTTTCGAGATCCCCAAGGAAACATAATGGAACTATGGGCGCGGCAAGATAGCGATCGTTGACGAGAGAAATTTGTAACATGCTGGACTGGACAGTCCGGAAAGTCGTAGAGTCGAGGTCAAAGACGACGAAAGCAGCAGGGCAAAAGTGAGATCCTACTGCTTGGCTCCTTCGAGATCTATGGTCTTGAGCGTCCGTAGCAAAGATTTCGAAGCCTCAAGTCCCTTCTCGGTAATTTGGATGAGCTGCCGCGTGCCGCCGAATGTCTTGATATTTTGCGTTGTAACGTACCCAGAGGATAATAGCTTCTCCAAATGATTTTCAAGACTCCCCTTTCCCATTCCGGTCAAAGCTAGCAGTTGCACAAAACTAAGATGCTTATTCATCGTAAGCGAAATCAAAATCAGAATGCGAGTAGACGATTTCAGCGTTGAGTCACTCAGCTGGTTGCTGAGTGTTTCAGACTCTCGCTCTTGGAAATATTGGGAGAACTAGAACTCTCTCCTCCTTCTTCAGCAGACATTAGGATATCGTCTCGGCCAATGATGCCTCTGTCAGCTCTTCATCTATGTGAAGGAGGGAATAGAATGATGCTCCGAACCAAACCAGTATTGTTACGCCCCAAATAGTCGCATACAAGATAGAGCTGGTATTGAACAAGGAGATGACGAAACTTGAAGTTGCAGCAATCCCAAAAATCGAGATTGCGATGACTCCTTCACGTGGCATTGATTCTTGAAAGCACATTTTTAGGGCATAGTAGAACACTAGTGTTCCTGTAGTTGCGAGGCCAAAGACGATTGAAACAAGGTGAGCCCTGAAAAGGACATCGGAGACGATGATCGCTGAAAAATATGCTATCCACCAAATTGCAAAGAGTTTCTTCCTTCTTTGAAAGAGGCTGGGTTTCGGTCTTTGGAATGAGCTTTGCACGAAGGAAGCCATTCGAGCTCTTTCTATTATTCTGCCGCTAGCCGCGCCTGCAACGACCGACACTGCGAGATCTATGATTAGAAGGTAGTAATCGTTTCCTAAATTTGGGGATAAACGGATTAAGCTAAGGAGGGACGGGAGGAAGAAGTAAATCGCGAAAGTCGATGCCCAAACTGCGTAGTAAATTCCCCAGGCCCTCTTGAAGATGTAGCGTTGGAAAATTAGCGCTCTCTTTGTTGCCCTCCTTACCTCGGAAACGCTTAGAGTGCTCGAATCTTCATCAGTCAACCAATTAATTTCCTCCAGTATTTTGGAGTGATCAGCAATGAGATCGCCATCACCACCCCAGTTTCATCTCCGTCTAAAAAAGCAGTATTACGTGTACAAAATTTGTACGCCTCACGCGGTTCAAATAACTACTTGGTGCGTATTCAATATCGATGCGCAATCCCGTTCGCCTCGGGGCGATCTTCTACGCAGTTGCCCCGCTACAGTTCTGGGTATGTATGCTCACTACGGCACACTACTACGGCCCTCCTTCTTACAATCTCCTGAGCGATACAATTAGCGATCTTCAGGCGGTCAAGTGTGGCTTGTTTCAAGGGAATCCAGTCTGCTCACCTATGCACGTTCTTGCAAATTCGTCTGTTGTGGTGGTTGGATTATTGTTAATCGCAGGAACTTTCTTGATCAGATCGATTTTTCTCATGACGCGGATTAGAACGATTGCTCTTTCTCTCTTGATTGCGGCTGGACTCGCGGCTGTTGCAAACGGATTTACGCCAGAAGACGTGACTTTTGAAGGTGATGTTGTGACGGCTCTCATCGTATTTCTCGGAGCAAATTTCGGACTAGTTCAAATTGGAAAGTTGATGTCGAATATACCCGGCCTTTCGGGTCTCCGGATTCCTACGCAGATCCTTGGAGTTGTGGGCCTCGGAGCGTTGATTGTAGACGGCATCAACATCGTGCCGCAATATCCAGGGTTCTTAGAGTGGACAATTGTTGTTCCAGTTCTCATTTGGTCATTTGTCGTTGGAATTCGAATACTGACTGCAGGCGGTTTGCAGTCGACTGCACTCTCGAGGGAAACTGAAAAGGAACACGAATTTGATACATAAAATCCGCAGATTCCCTTTGGAACGAGCTCCTCGCTGGAACATAATTGGTTGCAAGGTAACAAAGTTCAAGATGTATTGCGAATACCCTGACAAGAACAGATAGCATGAGCAATAAGATGAAGACTTTCGAGGGGTTGGAGGGAATTGGGATGTCGGAGCGCGGCATATCGAAGTTTCTAAAGGAGAGCAAATCGACGCTCAATTTGGGGACGATTAATTCCGACGGGAGCCCTATCATACATCCGGTCTGGTACTATTATGACTCGAAGACGATGAGGATCTACTTCTATACAGAACCAGCCTTGAAGAAGGCGATCAACATCAAAGAGAGAGGAGGGATGGTCTATTTCGACGTGGACAGTGACAAGTGGCCATACAAGGGCGTGAAGGGCAGAGGGAGCGCGAAGATCATTTCAGATCAGGACATGGCTCTCTCTTTGGGCAGAAAGATCCTTACTAGGTATGTTAGGAAAGGTCGCCCGTTAATGAAATACGCTGTAGATAAGATCAGAGCAGGAGGGTACGTGATATTCGAGATAACCCCAGCTTACTTTACTTCGTGGGATTTCGGAAAATTCGTGCAACAGGATCCTAGTATGCGTAACTCTGTTATCTCATAACGCTGCAATTTCTGTCAGTATGTGTCGCAGAATAGGAATGTACCGGGGACGGGTGTTTAACCCTTGCGTTTATGTGCCGTGACAAAATTTCCACTTATGCCTTAAATACAACTCAGAAAGACGAGAATTGGTTTGTCTTTTGAGAATCAATTAATCAAATACTGATCGTTATTTACTTGAATTTAGGTGGATTCGGAGCTTCCAGAGAAAGACTCTTTAGAATCAAAACAATTCAAGCGACGCAGAACGAGCCCGGCCTTCCCTCGAGCTTTGTTGAAAGCTTGTCTACCCTGATTCTGCTATTTCCCATGAATAAGGTACTTATCGACACATTGAATAATAGTCTTGTAAAAAATAAGCGTCTGCGATCAAGAAAATGTACATCATGACCACGTTGAGGTCTTTTTGAAAGCTGTGAGGAACTCAACTACTAGCCGGACTAGAACCGGAGCTGATTGTTTTCTTTCCGAAAGAGATTCTAAGAACCCCATTTGAATCTGTATTAAAATTTACAGATTCATTATAGTAAAAACGTTCTCGGACGTGCCAAAACGGCCTCCCGGTCGGGTCCTTCTAATAATATTGTGTCGCATCTCCACCGTTTATTTGAATTGAATCTGTGTAGTAAAGACCCATGTTTTGGTTATTGAGATCAGTGAGCTGCAAAAAACCATTTTTTTCGTGTCATATCAAATCCGATATCTGCAAATTTCCAAGAAGGGGGTGATATTCTCTTCATTTTTCTCTTTGCATGAATTGGGGCGTCGATGTTCAATCGAATTCTCCGTAATTATTCCGTTGCTCGAGTAAAAATGAGGAGTAAAGCATGCTACAAGCATTGGAATGCAAATCGGGAACTAGCTGAATTCGCTGCTTGAGTCCCGGCCGAGGCGGTCCCGGTTCCCGTTTCCGGCAGCCCGGTCAAACCGCCTTCAATGGATATGGGAGTGCTTGATCATTGGCTAAGCCGATCTATCGACTTGCATCTTTTTCTATCCAATCTTTCGGCGAGCAACCGTGGATAAGCATCTGACAGTTCTCGCTTTGCATTCGGGGACAGCCTAAATTCCTCCCTGAACGGACAAAGATCATCCTTCACGGCAGTCATCGAATCTTCGTCAAAGATAATTGGGTAGAGCTCGCATCCCTTTGGCCGGCTTTCATAGATTGTGCATTGCTTTCCATCGTGGAAGACACACCTTCCTGCTTTGCTGTTCCTTAATATCTTGAAGCCTTGCGATTTTGCTGCAAAGAAACTTTCCTCATAACCGAGTCCACTAATCCGATCGACATCTTCGTCCAAGAGGAGCATTTCAGTGTGAAAGCAGCAGCTCACGCAATGGTGGTTTTTGCATACATTCAAGCGAAAAAAAGACCAGCGGGATGCATAAGGAGAGAAACTGTTTAATCGACCCTTTCCTTAATTCGCAATAGAACCGTCAAAATCCTCTTCTTGGAGCCCTGTGCTTCGGAAGGCAATCTGTGCAGTAGACGGGCCTGCCTTTTGACCTTCAACAAAGCAAAAGTAAAAGACATCTACAGTTTAAGGATATTATCAAGCCGCTTTTTTGTCTACTACTTGCATATCTTGACTATTGCGACATCCTCAATTTGCGTTGGCACGACAACCGATTCCTCCGATACGTACAGTATGATGTGATCCTTGCCAATTCCAATTCCGATAACACCTGGCAGATCCGTTAATTCATCTTCGTGAGCATATCTTACGTTTGCAACATGGTTTAACTGCGAGTCAGTTTTCCAGAAGTACTTGTTATTTCCCACTAATGAAGAACTCCAAATCGTGACTAATTGCCAAATTGATTGTATTAAGTATTGGTTGAACATAGTCTTTTATGATCGACGGCATAACTGGGGCAGATCTTGATTTCAAAGATAGCTTATGCCCGACATCTTGCCTTGACACTGTTTTCAGGAAGTTCAGAGCCTTTATCGCGTATTGTCTTATATCTAGCTGAAACTGAGAACTACGATTCAGAGTAGCGTAATCGAAAGACATGAGTTACGGTAATAGAAACAGAAACGACCGAGGAGGTTATGTTGGAGGAAGAGGTTACGGAAGTTCGTCGATGAGTCAAGGGCCGAAGCCTGTGGAAATAGGCAAAGAATACGACGTAGAAATTGCTGAACTTTCTAGGCGGGGCGACGGGCTCGCAAAAATCCAAGGATTCGTTGTCTTTGTAAAAGGATCCAAAGTGGGCGACAAAGTTAAGATTAAGGTTGAAACCGTAGGGCCTAGGTTTGCGACAGCGACTGTTGTGGCAACTGCAACGGCGAGAGCCGAAGAGACGCAATAGCTTGTATTACGGCGCACTGGACCGTTATTCCTACAGTGAAATGGCTCCCTCTGACGAAACATCGTGAAGTTATTCGGAGAATGAGGAAACTACACAAGTCACATGCTCGTTAAAATCGGGAACGTAGAGATCGTAAGGAGCGTCGAAGCTCAGTACACTGTACAATCCTATTCTGAGACTTCAATTGGCATCAGGGGCAGCATTCAGTCTGAAGCTGACGCGAAAACGACGGAGGAACAGTTGTACCTTCTTAGGGAGGGAATGACCGAGGAGGTGGTGATACAGACTGATGATGGCAAGGTATGGAGGGGGTCATACAAAATAAACGAGCTTAGCTGGAGAAAGGAAAGAAAGAGCGATAACTCTTACCAGCTTTACTTCAATATTGGGCTACAGAAACTTTTAGCGTGACTTTCTAATCTCAAATTAACAAGTTTTTTAGGAAACAAAGATCTTCCCTGTGCTCGATTGTTTATCTATGAGTTCGAGTTAAAACAAAAGGGAAAAGTCGAAGTTAGCCTATTCAAGTTTAGTTAGCTAAATTTCATATCAGACTTGCGAAGAAAACGGAAAATTACTTCAGACTTTAAATACTTCCAATTATCAGGTTTTCATGTTTTTTGCGTGCATAGCAATTTAGAGAGATCTTCAATGAGAAATCAATTCACGGAGACCGCAGGAAAGTCCTACCTTTCAGGAGGTGCCTTCATTCGATGAGCGTGATCCCAAGGGGGTCCCACGGATATCTAAAAAAGTCTGTAGGATTTGCAGACCACTGCCCAAGGTGTGCGAAAGGGCCGTTGGTGACGGACTCTGCAAATGGAGAACTATTTTGCAGCAATTGCGGCTATGTCATCAAGGAAAGGCTAGCAGACATCGGTCCCGGTTGGCGAGCTTTTACCCAAGAAGAAAAGAACGATCGCATTCAGACTGGATCTCCTCCTAATCTCGCGATGCATGATATGGGTCTTTCGACGGTGATCGGCACCTCGAACATAGATGCTTCAGGGAAATCATTGCCTGCATCGATGAAGAGTACGATCGAGAGACTGCGAACGTGGGATGGGAGGAGCAAGGTCCATGCTTCCGAGGATCGTAATATGAGACAAGCATTTAGTGAACTTGATCGCCTTGCGGATAAATTGATCGTAAACGACATTGTCAACGAAAAATCTGCCTATATCTATAGGAAAGCATTAGAGCGTGGGCTAGTGCGCGGCAGGTCCATTTCCGCCTTAATTGCAGCGGCACTCTATGCTGCATGCCGGGATACCGAGACCCCCCGAACACTCAAAGACATTTCTGTAATCTCGGGGATAAGGAAGAAAGAAATAGCTAGATGCTATCGAATTTTGTTTCGAGAACTTGACCTGCGAATGCCTGTTGTTGACCCGGTAAAGTGCATTGCAAGAATAGCAAGTAAGGTAGGAATTCAAGAACGAACAAAGCGCAAGGCGATGGAGATTTTGAGGTGGGCAGAAGAAGATCGCAGTTCCGCGGGTAAGGATCCTATGGGACTCGCAGCATCAGCTCTATACGTCGCGTGCGTATTGGAAAATGAGAACAAGACGCAGAAGGACGTTGCTGGAGCTGCAAGTGTCACCGAGGTTACCATAAGAAATAGGCAAAAAGGACTGAGAGCAATTCTGGAGGTCAAGGGCGTTTTTCTTATCCCCGTTTCGCACTAACTTGCAACGGGAAGCCATAACTACGGCAATCTTACAACATATCTTCAGCTAAAATTTGTCCGAATTTGAGGCAGAGGAAGAAAGGCTCAGGAAGCTTTACGACCAAGCGCGAATACAGGGAGATAAGAAAAAGAAAAAGGAATACAAGGAGAAAATCGCTGAAATGAATCGTCACCGAAAACAGGCCATTCGCGCAAGCAGAAGAGACAGCGAGTCCCCTTC
>JASHOD010000086.1 GCA_030041295.1 Nitrososphaerales archaeon | reverse complement strand
TTGATCAATCGAATCCAGCATCAAGCACATAATGAAGATAATGATGATGAAATATCCCGATAGGAAGGAGACCTCTCGGCGTCATTCGCTAGGGCAACACTTCTTAGTATCCCGCGACACCTGCCGCAGGTTGGTTTTAGCCGCCGGTCTTTCAGATTCGGATACTGTTCTTGAAATAGGAACCGGAAAAGGCGCTTTGACAGAATTCATCGCTCCACATGTGCGTCGCGTGATCACTTGCGAGAAAGATCGCTCGCTATTCTTAGGATCTGAGAAAAAGTTAGCAAGTCTTCGAAACGTTCAACTGGTTTACGGAGATGCATTCCGCTCAGGGGAAATTGAGCGCTTGAAATTCGATATTTGTATTACTAGTCTACCTTATTCTCGTTCGCTAGATTTTATCCGCTGGTTATCAATAAGATCAGGATCTTTTCGTTGCTGTATCGCTCTAGTGCAGTCTGAATTCGCAGAGAAAATCATGGCGTTGCCCCATGAAAGCGATTATAGATCGGCATCCGTCCTTGCCCAAATCGGATTCAAAATCGAGCCAATGGGCACAGTAGAAAGAACGAGTTTTGAGCCACCACCGAAAGTCCAATCCACGATTGTCAAATTTGTACCGAACCTCGATGTGATTCAGCCCTTTTTTGATCTCCCGAGGCTGAAACTTTTGGTGCGGATATTCTCATTCCGGGGAAGGCTCCTACGAAATGCGCTGAGATCGATCGAAGGAAAGGATTACTATAATCGACAATTCAAAGAAGATTTACTCGCGAAACGAGTAGAAGATGTAGCGCCGCTGGAATATGCAAATTTTCTTGCGTCACTCATCCCTAAGCTCGAAGGAGAGGATTGAGATTTCGACGATGACATATCTTTCGAGAGAAGACTCTGAATTGTTAAGAGAAGCTCTGCGATCATATTCCGGAGATTGCTGCCTCGAAATCGGATTTGGATATGGTTCAAACTTATTGAGCCTCAGGGGCAGATTTAACCTGATCATCGGAACGGATGTCCAGCGCACGGACGGATTTGAGCGTCTTGGAGAAAGTGACATAGATACTGTTCTTGCAGACGGGGCAACTTGTTTCCGTTCACGAATGTTCGACCTTGTCCTCATTAACCCGCCATATCTTCCAAGTGAAGAAATCCTAGACAAGACGATTGACGGCGGTTGTGGGGGTTTTGAAGTTGCGGGACGTTTGCTAGGTCAGGCACTACCTACTCTTCGCTCCGAGGGAAAGATACTCGTTCTATTATCCAGCGAAACATCGAAAACAGACTTCGATCTTTTTTGCAGAGATCATGGTCTCTCGGCAAGACTGGTCACGTGCAGGAGACTTTTCTTGGAGACCTTGTTTGTTTACGAACTTCAAAGGATCGATTGTATAATTCCATGAATTTGCAAAAAAGCGGCCAAAGCCGTACCACAAGTCCCGAACCTTCAGAAAGCTACCTGTCTAAATTTTCGGTGGCTTTCGTAGAGCCCGAATTTACGCAAAACGTGGGTTATCTGGCAAGAGCCATGGCAAACTTTGGTCTCAGTGATCTCCTGATAGTCGCAGGAAATCGTGGCAAATCTGGATCCCGAATCGAAAAGGCAGAAGCCTCAAAATTTGCTTCCCATGGCGATTATATCATTCAAAAATCAAAAAAGATTCGGAACCTAGACGACCTTCGCAATCAGTATAGGTTACTGGTTGGGACTACAGCAATCAGAGGAAAACGCAAATCGAATATAACCCGGAAGACCCTTGACCTTGAGAAGGCGGTCCCGAGAATATCAAAGGCTATTGCTTCTTCGCGACCTCGGAAAAATTCGCACGGGCATAATATCGTGCAAAAGCCGCTGTGCTTTGTTTTCGGTCGCGACACGACTGGATTGACAAATGAAGAGCTTCGTAAATGCGATTATAATATTACTATTGTTACTGGGACCGAATACAACACTCTGAATATCTCGCATGCCGCTAGCATAATCTTCTACTCCTTTGTAAATTACTTCAAGGAACATCCAAATGATCGTTATTCGAAACTGAGAAGAAGAACAATGGAGAATTCTGAGCTTCCTTCGAGAGTAGAAAAAGAACGCGTCGTGTCTCTTTTCCAAGAGCTCGCAGAAAATTGCGATTTCCAAAACTACAAGAAAGAGCGACTCAGAGAGACGTTTACTAGACTACTCGATAGAAGCAACCCCTCTCTTAGAGAACTCTATCTCCTGATGGGGCTTGCTAGCAAGGCCGTCACGAAAATCAGAATCCTTTCGTCCTCTTAGGTTTTGTAGAAGACGTGTAAGCATCTGTTCACAATCTTCCGCTTCTGGCTCTCTATACGAAGTGGATAGCTCATCTGCTTCGGAGAAATCTTCAAGTTTCCGGAATAGGGTTTCAATCCAAAATCGGAAGCCTCCGCAACGAGATCCAGAGGTCTCTGTTTTCCGGAAGCGTCGACAAGTGATGGAGTGGTCAGGGCAATTCGGTCATTTTTATTGAATAAGACCGTCGCCATTTCATGCAGAGCCCGCACGTAAGCATCTTTAACTTTCTCCATTAACTGCTTCGCCATATCTACGGCGGGATTTTTCTCCAGAACTGGAAGAAGTATGGGCTCGGAAGCTATCGCATCGACTCTAGGCATTCGTGCCCTTGAAATCCGCCTCGCATCGTACGCGAACAGATTCGTGTTGACTTCGCCACCAATCCCATATTCTGACCTTAGCCATTGCAGATTTGATTTAGCTTTGGTGACCAGACTTTGGTCTCTATCAATGCCGATAACGGAAATTTTGCACACGAGCGCCTCGTTCAATACTGTTCCGAGGCCACAGAACGGATCGAGGAGGGTACGTGTGCCCCGTCTCGACGCAAGATTTACGAGCAGCCTCGCGGTTCTCGGTGAAAGTGTCTTTCTAGGATCCTTATACGGTCGCCCAAAATCTCGCTTCTCGTATCCTGGGAGGTCTGAAACGTCTATAGTTTGGGCGAAGATTTTGGGGAAGTCAGGTGTACCGCCGCAAACTATGAAATCGATTCCTCTTTCAGGAGTTCCTTTAGTAATTATTCTTAAAATCAGGCCCGAGATCTTCAGCTCAATTGCCCTGGCTGTTTCGGGATCACGAGAGTCGAAGAGCTCTAAATTTGGTTCAAGAAACTTTGATTTTCCCATTTTCTTCTCTTTTAGAAAATCATGAAGCTCGTGCCGAGTCTCCAAAAAATCCTCGTAGGAACAGCCATACCCCGAAACGGTCCAGCAGAACTTATCTTGGAAGGGAAGTTCAACTAGCTCAAGAGCGGTCTTCAAATCGCTCCCAAGAATTTTCGCGACTTTGTAGCTTGCCCCCAGTCTCTTGATTAATGCTCGTGCGTCGCTCTCGGTGCATGTTACCACCGCGGTTGACGAATCTCTTGTTTGAATACTTGCATTCAGACCGAGCGTATCAACTGATGAAACAATCTCGAGGAGAGACGCTGTTCCAAGAGATAAAATGAACAGAAAACTTTGTCTTTCGGCGGTTTCATCATTTCTAGAATATATCGTCTTTGGGAACACCTCCAGTTCTCTATTTATCTCAAATGCTACCTTGTTGCCTTTCCCTTGAATTTGGATTGCTTTCGCAGCTGCTTTAGCTTTTCATGTTTGGACTACAATAATACTATAATTCAAACGGGATTCGAATACCTAGACAAATCATAGATTTGAATATGAACATACATTGCGTCAACTTAAATAGATAAAATCACAGGTCAGATTGCACGGATATACACTTGGACAAGGTACCTACTCAGACCAAATCATTTCGTCTAGATGCTGACATTCTCGAGGTTCTGGACACGGAAAGTGCAAGACGCGGCACTAGCGTAAACAATCTCACAAACCAAATTCTTCGTAAATGGGTTAATTTTGACCGATATGTTCAGGACTTTGGCTATATCATGGTCTCTGTGCACGACTTTCTACGAGGTCTTAATGCGATGGATGAGAATACGATCAAGCTCTTGTCCACTGAAACTGGTAAGAGGTTTCCAAAAGACTTGATACTTTTCACGGGGCAGAAAAACGATCTAAAGTCCTGTATTCGTTTCGTCGAAAATATCCTCTGCGATTACATGAAGTGGGGCGCGTATCACACTTCTTCTACGGATTCAGAATATGTGGTTACAATACGTCACAACTATGGAAGCAAGTGGTCACTTGCACTTCAGATAGTGCTGCAGGCAATGTTTGACGCGAATACGAATGCCCGACCAAAATTCACCGTTACTGATAGCACCGTCTTGATGATCATAGAAAAACCTGAGACAAAGGAAGCCGTAGCCCCGACGAGCACCGAGCAGTCCGTAGATCGGAGCACCATCTAGATCTCAAATGAGGATCGCAAGTTAACAGGAACATGTAATCTGCCGTCGCTTTTCAAAAATTCGATCCACCGTTGGCCGGTCGATTCCAATCGGACGTTTATCGCGTAATCTAAGAGACATCCTTTTGCCCTGATACTCGTTACTATGTTAGACAATACTTGGCTATCCATTTCTGTCACGGGGTTTTCTTTAGGCCGCCTTCTCTCAGCCTAGCCCGAATAGCTTCGAGAATTGTTGAAGCTCTTTCTTCGAGAGCATGAGAACTCTTATCTTATCTTTTCTAACGAATGCGATCTCTTTGTTGTCTAGGAATATCGCTTGATTTGTCTTGTCGATAAAGGAAAGATCATCGCTCGATACAAAACACGAGCCGCTAGCAATCCCGAGGACGAGCGGGGCATCCTTCCTGACAGCAATCAGAAGTTGCGGCTGTTCTCTTAGCATAGCAAGGAATGCGTACGATCCTTTTCGAGAATTAACAACGTTCATGATTGCCCTTTTTAGGTTAACATGATTTACTATGGCTTCTTCAAGCAGATGAGCGACTATCTCGGTGTCAGTTTGACTTAAAAACTTGTGGCCTCGGTCTTCCAAGAATTCCTTGAGTTTGGCATAGTTTTCGATGATCCCGTTATGGACGATGACCACATCTGCCCTGCATGACCAATGAGGATGCGAATTTTCTTCGGTTAGTCCTCCGTGAGTTGCCCACCTTGTATGACCTACTCCTATGTATCCCTCCATCTCTGTGAATTTTAGAGTCGTTGAGCTTGCTGATTCTGCCAATGCCCTTCTTGATGACGGAGTTTCCGTCCAAAGTCGCAATTCCAGCACTGTCGTAGCCTCTATATTCGAGGCGTTCCAAGTCATCCAACAGGAGCGGAGAAGCCTTTTGATCTCCCACGTAACCGACAATCCCACACAATAGCAATGACCTCTAAAAGAAAAGACCGTCGCAGCTTTAGCCGTCATTGATTATAAAGCGGATAGTTCCCTGACTTGCGAAATATTTTCTTAATACTACATTGAAAAAAACCTACGTGAGCAATTTGTACGTGCTTTTTTCATTCTTAAAATATACTTGAGTAACCGCGCTCAATCAAGGCTCTTTTTGCTTTGCCTAACCTCTAAGGTTAATTACCCCTTTGGCAATGAAAGGCTGAGTTGGGAATTTTTGCAAGGAAAAAATTATCGATTAACTAGTGGAATGCCTCTCACAAGCAAAGTCTATTCGCCAGGCGCTCCGAATTCAAAAATTGCCAGATTCAGTACAGGTCAGGCCAGTCCGAATTACGATTATGTATTGCAACTTGTATCTACGGAGAAAGTGCAAATAAGGCATAATGCTCTTGAGGCAGCGAGAGTCGCAGCTAACAAGAAACTCACTCCCATAGGAGAGACTGCCTATTTTCTTCAAGTCAAAGTGTATCCTCACGTGATCCTTCGAGAGAATAAGATGATTGCAACGGCAGGAGCAGACCGGTTGCAAGAGGGGATGAGGAAAGCGTATGGAAAACCGATCGGCCTCGCAGCACGGGTTATGCCTGGGAGTGTGATACTCGAGTTGCACATAAATCAAGCAAACTTGGTAACCGCGAAAGAAGCCATGAAGAGTGCGTCAACTAAACTGCCCATGCCGACAGAAGTAAACATCCAAGCTCTGAAAAGCGCCGAGGAGCTCGCGATCGAAGCTGCTGCTGCCCCTCACCATTGATAAACGCCTATAAATTCGAATTACCGACTATTCGAACTCACGTGCAGCCATTTTAGGTCAAGCTGCAGTTATATTACTTACATTCTATCTGTATGAGGTGGTATTTTGACCATTACTGTAGACGAATCGAGAATCCGGGAGCTAATCAGGCAGAGTCATTCGAAGAGAATAGTCTTCAACGCTCCTGATGGTCTGCTGAAAATTACACGAGAACTCGGAGATTCGCTTGAAAAAGAATTTCCCGGTCTAAAATCGATAGTAATCTCAGACCCGACTTATGGCTCTTGCGACACTGTGGATGTCGACGCGCAGAGACTGGGCGGAGACATTGCATTTCACATAGGGCACAACGTGACGGTGCAAAAATTTGGCAAGATTACTTATTCAATAGATGCTTACGATGACGTAAATTTCGATACTGTAGCTACCAAGGCGAGTAAGTTGTTCCGTGAACTAGGGTTCTCGCGCGTCGGTTTGGTCACATTTGCCCAGCATCTAGGCGAAATTCAACATGTTCGGAAAATCTTCGAAGACAATAATTTTCAAGTCGTCATTGGAAACGGAATGGGACAGCTTCACGATGGGCAAATCTTTGGTTGCGAATTTTATCCCGCGTATAATACTAGAGATAAAGTTGACGTAATGGCATTGTTAGGGCAAAGCATGTTTCATGCTGTAGGCCTTGCTCTGTCCACGGCAAAACCGACATTCGTGCTAGACCCGTATGCGAACGAGATCGAAGATGTGCAGAAGACGGCGGACGAGAGATTAAAGAAATCTATTCTCTCGATTTACAAGGCGCGGGACGCTGAAAACTTCGGAGTAATTATTGGTCTGAAGGAAGGTCAGATCATGACTGAGCAGTCGATAAAGATCAAAGATAAACTCGAATCCCTCGGAAAGAGGGCTCAGCTCATAGCTTTGCGTGAGGTTACTTCGGATCGTTTGAACGCGATGACAGATATTGAAGCATTTGTCCAAACCGGTTGTCCAAGAATAAGCGTAGACGGTTATACGTTCTCGAAACCCGTCTTGAGTGTGCCCCAGACAGATGCGCTAATTAATCTCTTGTCCGGAAAGGAAATCGAAGCAGATATTTTCGTGCGCAGGAACTGGCTCTGAAATGGAACATGCGAACACATGTGACCGTTTGAGTGAGTTATCTTAGACAGCGTTTATCGAAACTAGGTCAAAAGAACAGAGAGTTGAGAAGAACAAGATTGGAAGATGATAATAACCCCAAGACGGGAAAGACAGAACCTCCCTCGCATCCAAAGTTTGTGCTTCCAGGCGACAATCTGGGGGCGGAAGAAGAATTCGAACCTGGCCTTGGCTCCGCGAACTTGGACGGGAAGATCGTAGCATCCGTCGTAGGAGAGGCATTCCCCAACATGACAAGTCGCGTGATGCTCGTCAAACCTGCGAAACAAGATATCGCGAAGCTGCCCGAAGTTAACGACGTGATAATTGGGACAGTCCAAAGCGCGGCATCTTCGATTGCACAGGTCCGGATCAACGCGATAAATGATATTCAAAGTACGAAGGATCTTTCCGGAATGCTTTCGATGCGGGATGATAGACACAGAAGGAATTCATCGCCGATAAGAGCAGGGGACGTGGTACGCGCCAGAGTATCAAGCACGGTGAACTCGATATATCATCTGAGTCTAGATTGTGAAGGCTGTGGCGTGATTTTTACCGTCTGCAGTTTCTGCGGAGGTAGAGTTGTGGCCTTAGGGCGCGGAGCCGTAAAATGTACAGAGTGCGGTTCGACAGACGATAGACTACTGTCAGATGATTTCGTCACCTACTCACGGACCTTGCATTGAACATTTCGCCCAGAACTAGAGCGTTGTCAGTAGTAAATTTATATGCGGTCACGATCTTGATTTCATGTTCTTTATAGATGAAGAGGAAAATTAATTCGATCGATAGCGATGCGATTCAAGTCCAAATTGATGGCGAGGACTACAGCGTAGCGGATATCGTTCATAAGGAACTATTGAGCGTGAAGCACGTAAAGTTTGCGGGTGTTGCACCTCCTCATCCCCTTATTAAAACCCTGAGTATTCAGTTGCATACGGATGGATCCGCTGGAGCTGATGCTAACGAACTATTGAAGGAGGCAGTGACGAACGCGATGGAACGGATGGATGAAATTATGGATGCCACAAAGAAGGTCTTTCCAGACGCAATAAAACCAACGGTCAGTCGCGCTCCGCCGTCTCAGTCACAGTCGAAAGCGGCTGCCGCGCCAGAGTCCGAAACCCCCAAGACGGTGGGAGTTTCTGAAACAAAAGCAGATGATTCGACTGCACAAACTGTTGATCCTGCAGTTCAAGCTCAGGAAAGAACTTGAGATTGTAGCTTCCGTCGCTATCAATCCGGTACTGCTAATCGACCAGATCGAAACAAAATACCAATATCAGATGTGAATTTCGAAAAAAATGAAATTCTGCCCAAAGTGTGGAACTAGACTACGATTGAAAATTGAGAAATCGAAGTCGTTGTTGTACTGCGATAAATGCGGCTTTCAGGAAAGCGCCGGTTCATCTGCTACGACGACTACCGACATTGTTCAGCCAGAGGAGACTTCGGGAGATCTGAAAGTCGTGGGAGACAAGGAAGAAAAAATCCAAACGATGCCAACCACCACTATAGAATGCCCGAAATGCGGTCACAATACAGCTTTCTGGTGGTTCCTTCAGACCCGAAGCGGAGACGAGCCTCCTACGCAATTTTTCAGATGCCTGAAATGTGCGCATACTTGGCGCCAATATAGTTGATATCTTGAACCCTGTTTTATTATACCCATTTTTGTGTGCTGAGTTCCGGGATATGAGTTGCTGAAAAGAGTTAAAACACACGGCTGCCCCGGTTTGAATTCATGACAATGCCTGTAGAGACAACAACTAAAGCCGCAGCGGCAACCAGTGGCTTCTTGGCGCGCAGTCAGACCCCGAATGAATGGAAGGCCGTTACGGCTTCGATTCTTACCCTTGTCGAAGAAGCTACCTTCGATGTTTCACCGGAGGGGATATCTTTTCGGGCCATGGATCCCTCTCATGTTGCATTGGTTGATCTATCTTGGCCCAGCTCAGGGTTTGAAAAGTTTGATTGTTCCAAATCTGACAAGTTCACTGTTCGAGTTGAAGATTTTGCAAAATTGATCCGGAGGGCCGAGTCAAGAGATGCCATAGAAATCTCTAGGCACGGAACGGAATCTCTCGTCCTGAAGTTGGGAGCAAAGAGGGAATTCGAGCTTCATCTAATCGAATCTAGCCAAAACGCGACGCCTTTGCCGAAATTAAATTTTAGTTCGAAGTTTACGATCATCGAACCGGCAATCGATCGCGTTCTGAATGACATTTCTGTAATATCGAACCATATCACTATCGAGGCAAAGAAGGATCAACTCATGTTTTCCGGGAAGGGGGATACCGGAAAGGCATCGGTCACCTTGGAAAAATCCACTCAGGAGCTGCCTGAACTCGACGTAAGGGAGGAAAGCAAAGCAACATACAGTATTGAGTATTTGCTAAAAATTACCAAGGCAGCAGGTTCCGCCTCAGACATGATCAATTTCGAGTACTCTAGTAAGATGCCGCTACGCATGGAATTCAAACTCGGCGAGGCACCTAAAGGCGGAAGAATTCATTTCTATCTGGCGCCAAGAGTTCAAGAATAGGATAGAAATATTCCCTCGCCGGCTCGGAATGAGCTCGTCCTGTTCCTCGTATGTATTCTAAGCTTAGAGGAAAAGTAGCGGGGGGTGGAATTTCATAACAACAACAGCGCAGCATGAGATTCCTATTTTCACCTCGGCCGTGTTCCTGCTGTTACTTTGAACCACCGCTCTGCGGGTTTCTCAATCCATCCATTCTAGAAGTACTCTTCCCCTTCTCAGTGAGAAGAATTTAGTAGAATTCGCTTTGACTTATGAGCCCGCCGGGATAACCTGGCTTCCCCACCCCGCTAAGAACTTGTGCGGTATTGAACGATTTTCGCTATTACGTATTAAAGGTTGACGGGAGCTTGATCCTAATCTACTTCAAAAAGAAAAGAGAATCAGTTTATCCCTTCTTTCTCACAATATAAAATCTAGGTCGAAGTATTTCTCTTTGCCAAGATATCCTTGATGTCCTTGAATGTGTTGGCACTTAGCACTTCATCTGTGGTAAACTCGATCTTCGCTTCTCTTTCGATTTCAGTGATTAGAAGAAGATGATTCAAAGAATCCCAAACTTCGAGCTTTCCTCTTCGTAAATCATCATTTACCTGATCCACAGGGATGCCAAATACCCTAGAGAATAGTTCTTTCAATTGGAATTCATCCAATAATCCAGTTTCACCTTACAAGCACTTTGACGTACAAAGGAAAAGTTGCAGATTGTTTTAGTTGATACTCCCAGACTTGAGTACCTTCTTTCGTTGTCTCGACCTTTGCAAAATCATGCTTTGGCAGGAAATCCTTTGCTGGGGCATTCTTTTTTGTGGGAATAAACTCCCCCATTAGCGCCTTCGCGCCTGACTTTTCCGCCTGATCAACTATGTAGGCTAAGAGAGTATCTTCGACCTGTCGTCCCAAAACTCGGCAGCTGAGCAAAAATGAATCGATTCGCCATTTCTCATTCCCCTTCTCAACAATTGCGACACCTGTCAAGCCGCTATCTCCAAACTTGTCCTCTACCTTGAGAGAGACCACGAGGAAATTCTCTGAGCTCGCCATCTTGGAGATTTCGTCTTCGAGGTACCGGCGTGTAGTCAGGTTGAACTGGTTCGTTTTTTGTGTAAGTTGTGAGATTCTAGGAATGTTGGATTTGTTCGCCCTGTCGATCGTAACCACTGTCTCGAGGGACTTCAGATATTCCGTAATGTCACCGACAACCTTCTGATACTCCTGCCTCTTGCGTTGCTCCGCATACATCTTACCTCTTACCTTATCCTCAGAAGTCAGCTGGAGGCCGTCGAATACGCGAAGATTCATGATTGTCTTCGGAAAC
>JASHOD010000085.1 GCA_030041295.1 Nitrososphaerales archaeon | reverse complement strand
ACAAGAAAGTCTAGGTATTCTTTCAGTTTCTTACAATTTCTAATTTCTGGGGTCGCAAACGCAAGCTCCGAAAATTTTTGCTTTGTGAGTGAGGCCGCTTCCCTTGTATACACTTTCGAGAATTCCTCGAACGACAAAAAGCGAAGGAATTATGGACTTTTTAGCCCTAGAGTTGCTATCCTCTTAGATCACACTATCTCCGTTCCTAAAAGTCTGAACGTGTTTCATGCATTTCCCTTTTATTTTTCTTTTCCAGCTGATTCGAGCCGCGCGCGCACAAACATCACTCGACTATGGTTTTCTCGTCTTTGAAAATCGTGATTGGGATTTAATTAGCCGATTTGAATTAATATCCTCTTGAAGAGTAGGTCGTTTAGCAAAAAATTGAAAATGATTCTTGCGATTCCTGGTGCGGTCATAGTCGTACTCGGAGTGTTACTCCTCTCTTCTCCAACCATTCTAGGACAACTTGCGGGATACACGGGCATGAGCACCACAAACACGATCTCCACTCCTCCCGACAAGCTTGTTGTGGTCCCCTACGGAAATTTCACTTTCTTTGAGGCAACGATTCCCCAGCAGGACACCTTAAGTGCGACATTCAAAATGAATCCCGCTGGGCTAAACATCATCGTGATGAACCAGGGGAACTATACACTGTTCACGAAAAATGAAACCGCCTATCCCGCCTTAACATTGTTGAATGTTTCATCTTCGGCCTCTCTAACTGAGACTTACAATAGCCACTGGCCAAATAATACGTATTATTTCGTAATCCAAAATAATAGCCCTGCAAAGCAGACGAGCGACGTTCTGATTCATTACACGATCACTTCTGTCTCTGCTTCAAGTTATGTGTCATACGTCCCGTTGATGGTGGTTGTTGTTGGGCTAGCATTGCTAGCGGTTGGCGGACTACCTAAACGAACCAAGTCCGATCTCGTGGTTCAAAAACCTCGCGTTCCATTGGAGAAGAACGAGCGACAGCAAGCAACGCCTCGGATGCAAATGAGCACGGTTGCTCCACAAGCGGGAGTTTCCCCTGCTCAAGTAACTACTTATCCTTGCAAATTTTGCGGTGCTACGATGCGCGCGAACGAAATCTTTTGCCCATCATGCAAAAGAGCTCAAGGCTAGCAAAGAAAAATTTGGCCATACAGGTTTTCAACATATTTTTCAACGACTCCCTAACCAGAAGTATATTTCTCGACTGTTACCGTCAGTTTGCTTTAAGGGAAAAAAGATGGTCAGTGCCTAGGATCCTTTGAACCAATTTCAAAGCAAAGCGGGATGATCAGTTCTCGCGACTGAGAATCGGGTCATCGATTTAAAGCCCTCTTTTGCGCCAATGATAGTCTTATCCTATGGCTTCAGCCGTACGTGATAGAAGAGCCGTCATCGGGCTCGATTGGGTTCTTCGTATCATATCGTTTCTTGCGATTATTGTGTCACTATACCTGCTCACGCAAAATCAGTTTCTGGTATACTCTCTGGGCAATCTTAGCTCCGTGTCCCTCGGCTCTGTGGGGGCGTTATTCATTCTATCAGACTATTCGTTTTCTAAAAATAGAGGTATGGATAGGCTAAACTCGATGGTCTTTGCAATCTTATTTTGCGGGGCTTTTCTTTGGATTTACGAAGTGATCTATCATTTCTCCTTTCCAGTCTCTGCAATCACAGTTTCAGCGCTCGGCAACGGGGCGAGATTTCTAGCCATCGCCGCTCTTCCAATTCTGCCTCTCGTGCTTCTTAGGCAGAGGTTAGCCTTTACGAAGAAAAGCGCTGTTCTCTTTGGAGTATTCGTTCTGATGTGGGTGGTTTGGTTTCTCTACGGATTCCCTCAATACACTTATTGTTGCAACGGCAATTGGTACGCTTGGACTCCTATCCTCAAGACTAGTAATCCCTGGGACACCAGTCTGTTCTTTAATTTCGGCTCAAAGACAGTCCTAGCCGTATTTTTCGCATCCATTCTGAAGATATCATACTTGAAAGAGACGGAGAATGGGATTAGGCGCTTTCTTCTTTCCTTGAGACATTTATTCTTAGCGAGCTAACAACAACTTACTCTGTCAGTATATTTGAAACGTGCATCGAGATCTCAAGCTCCGAGATTAACTTGTCAGCCGTGATGTCATCAATTAAAGCAGTAATTTTTGAGAGAATTGATTTTACGTCTGGAGTCAATAGGTAGGGCGTTCCTGACGTGGCTCGTCGTCTCAACGAACCCCTATCTTCGACAGCAAAATCGGAAACAGTCACGTAATCCTTGACTTGAAGGAATGCGAGATGCTGCTTCACAACTTCGGCATTTAGATTAGCCTCCCTTGAGATACGGCTGAGACTCGCTTTCTCGTGAGGAATCCTGTCGATGGCTTGGAGGACAAGGTACCTGACCTAAATGCCGACATGACGTCTCCAGACAATTACTTTCCTTGACCCCGCCAATAGTTTCCTCTCGTGCAACTTAAAATTACATTAGCCGTGAGTAACCCATGTGCGCACTCCAAAGTGATGCTCAAACATCAGGGTTTTTGGATCTCACCGAGATCATTGGCGCGAGTTCTTTGACGCTAATGGGCGATTCGTTTTGTTTGTTGACTGCGATTTTCTCCTTTCCGCTCTGAAAGAGCGTCGTCAAAAATACGAAAGTGAAAGCCGAACAGTAGATGCCAAGGATGAAAATGAGGCCGTAATTTGCAAAGAAAATTGCTCTTGCTATGGCAAAGGCCGCAAATGAAATGCTCGCGAGCTCGATTACGCTAGTAAAGTCCACCGGGACCTGGTACTTCTTGTCGCGCCAGGTATCGTTTTCTCCCATTATGGCGTACTTCGGGGTCCTCTTGAAAGATCCGCTGCTCCTAAGGAAGAAGGCCTTGAGGGCCTCGAGCGTGTTGCTTATAGAAATGCCGTATCCTAGAAAGCCCAGGGCGACGAGCGAAGGCGCATTCTTCAGAATTTTCATTTGTTGTCTCCGCATAGCCACGATGTAGTACACCCAGGCAGCAGCCGTACAGAGAGCGATGGACGCCCCGAAGATAATCCACACAGATGCGGTGTAAGAGAGAGAAACACCATTAACACTACTATGACCAAAAGACGAGGTTAGGGCATTGCTCACAGCTTTGGCGCTGGGAAGCGAAATCGTGTTGATATTGTATATTGCAGCGATGGCAGCGAGTACAAACGAGAAGTACATCAGTGGGTGTACTAGATAATATGTGAGATGAACGGCCCCTGCAAGTTTCTGCCTCAGTTTGATATCCCTCCTAAAGAGCATCTTTCCGAGGCTTTTCTTCGCAACTTGCAGGCTGCCCCTCGCCCAACGTCCCTGCTGGCGTTTGAAGCTCGCGACTGTCGGGGTCACCTCGCACGGAACTTCATCCTTGACGAACTGAATCCTGTAATGATTCATTTGCATCCTGTAACTCGCGTCCAAATCCTCGGCAAGTGTATCCGGCTGCCATCCGCCCGATTCGCGGAGTGCTGAGACTCTGATTATGCCCGCGCTGCCATTGAAGTTTAGAAATAAACCACTACAGCTCCTCGCGGGCTGCTCTATCAGAAAGTGCGAGTCCATTCCTATGGATACCGACTTTGTTATCCAGTTGTAATTTCTATTCGTGTAGCTCCACTTGAATTGCACCACTCCAAGATTGTTATCGGCTGTTATGTACGCTGCCGCGCGGTCAAGAAAATCGGGCCTCGGTAGGAAGTCCGAGTCGAAGACCACTATGAACTCCTCTTTCGTCTTTGAAAGCGCGAGATTTAGAGCGCCCGCCTTGTATCCCGCCCGGTCGTTCCTGTGAATAACTTCGACGTTGAATCCTCGTGCCCTGTATTTTTTGGCCTCTTCTTCAATCGTTACTAATGTCTCATCATCAGAGTCGTCCAGAACCGATATCCTCACCAAATTCTTCCCATATCTCTCAGCGGTGGCCGCGCAGGAAGTGAGAAGCCTTGGAATTACATACTTTTCATTGTAGATGGGGAGCTGGATCGCGATGGTGGGCTTTCTCGTTGGAACACAGGGCGGTGATTTGTATTTCTTTGAGAGCTTCAGCATGTAGTAGATATTGAATCCATAAGCAAAGAAGACGACGGTTATCGTAACGGACAAAATAAGAAGTATGAAACTAAAATCAACCAACGACGACATTGCTGCCTTAGCTTCCTTTGGGTTTCAATGCGTAGAATGTAACTGAAGCAAGTTCGAGGTCCTGATCCTCTGTCTTGTCCCACTTGCTGTCCTCCAAAATCTTGAAATCAATAAAACCTGATTCAAGGAGAAGGGCCTTTAACTCCTCGATCGAAAGAGCGCCAGAAACACACTCGGACCATTTCTCGGGATCTTTTTTGATTCTATCCGGCACCGGTTTTTTCGCGATAATATCAGAAATGGTCATCGAGCCTCCTTGCTTCAGAACGCGGTAGATCTCTTGGAAGGCGCGTAATTTGTCTGGGACGAGATTTATGACACAGTTGCTCGTCACTACATCAACAGTTTCCTTCTCAATGGGGAGGTTTTCGATTTCCCCCAGTCGAAACTCGACATTCGTGTAATTGTTCTGGGACGCAGTTCTCCTTGCCCTTGCAATCATCTTGATCGTCGAATCAATTCCGATCGCCTTTCCGTTCAGGGGCCGCAACTTATCAGCGGCTGCAAAAACATCGATGCCGCCGCCGCATCCCAGATCCACGAGCGTCATTCCTTCACGAAATGACACGTAGCTCACAGGTGAACCGCAGCCCAAAGAAACACTCTGAGCATCAGAAGGAACTTCAGATCTATCTGATCCGCAGCAGCATGAAGACGAGGATTTGCTAGCAGTAGCTTCCTGCGAATACTTGGAGTCTATTGCAAGCTTGAGAACTGTGGGGTCGCTGCGCCCAGCGTTGGTCAAATCTTACCCTGCCAAGAGAACATATCACGTTGTATTGTATTTAATCCACAGCACGATTCTCAGATGTGATAATTGCGAGGAATTTCCTTTCAAGAATGGAAGTCTTCGCCTATCCTAGGAGTGCATTGTCTAGGAGGAAGACGAGCCGTAAGATGGCGCTGGGAGAGCAGACGCAAACGTCCTGACCCAGACTTGAAAATAACCGTTGCTACTCGACTGGCAGAACAGGATAGATAACCCGCCGCTTCCCCATGATGGATCTATATCTCTTGGTCCGTAAATCATCGCGACCAAGGCGTTACCTATCATCTGCCTCGACGGACCGATGTGTACGTATACTGATACATTGACACCGATGTAATAGACAAATACGTTGGCGTTGGTCTGATTCGAAGTGTCAGATTCTTGATTTGTGAAGTACATCACGCCGTTGGAATTTGCGTTCCATTGAGGATAGGAATCAGGAGACACAGAGGGTATCCAGCTGATTCCAGGATTTTGGTCCTGATACTCAGTTACAGCTAAATGAGCGTTTGTTCCATTGGAATTTATGATCCATAGGGTCCACTCTCTATTATTTTCGTAGTAAGAAACGTAAGATATGTAAGCTCCATTAGGGCTGACTGCGGGTCTTGTGTCATTCCCTAGGCCGGACGTGAGCTCGTTCAAATTCTTCGTATTTAGATTATACGACCAAATGTTGTACTGGTTCGTGTGAGATCTATCCGAAGAAAATATTAGCCAAGTGCCGTTCGGTCCCCACGAAGGATATCGATAGTTGTAGTTCGTCGAAGAGTTTCCCTGCGGGACTAGCATGCTCGGATCTCCTTCCGATGTATTGACTAGCCAAATTTTCCACAGTCCACCTTGATACTCGTCGTAGGCTAATGTCTGGCCACTCGGACTCCATGAAATCGAGCCAATTATTCCGTCATTCCGAGTAAGATCATGCAATCCCTTTCCTTGACTTGTGATTACAAGCAGGCCGGAGCTTTGGTTTCTCCATGTCGCGATGAAAGCAAGTGTTGATCCTGCACTATCAAATTCAGGACTCGTGATATTCGCAACACCAGGCGAAGAAAATAGAGTAGTCACTTTCGATCCAGCAGAATTCATCAAGTCTAGAGAATCCTGACCAGATCGGTCACTTACAAAAGCAATCGTCTCTCCATTCGGACTGTATACAGGGTAAATATCATTCCAGTTTCCGTTGGTCAGTTGAATATACGAGGGTTCGCTCGTAGTCATGGTCGAAACAGTTGTAGGTGTTCGGAGGAAGAAGATCGGAAGTACCGAAAGGCAAGTAACCAGGACAGCCGCACTAATCGCAAGAATTGATAGCTTCAGGTGAGGCTCGTGAACTCTCATGCTCCTTCGGTCTTCCTCTTCTTTTGCTCATTCCCACTCGAACGCTCTTTAGTTAGAGCAAAGAAGCTTAGAGGGAAAGAAAGGAGATTTCCCTCTAAGGAAGCAGAGCTGAATTCGATGGTAGATTGAGATAGTATACCTTGGGCTTCGTTCCGTACTCTGGATGCAATGGCGCTGCGCCGGCCGCCACTTTCTGCGCGACTGTGCTGCTCGAATCATCGAGGTCTCCGAAGAAGATCGCGTTTGTCTGGCACGCAAGGACGCAGATAGGCTGCAGCCCCTGGTCCACCCTATGCGCACAGAAGGTGCACTTTTGTGCTAACAGGAGTGTGGGGTTCCAGAATATTTTCCCGTAGGGGCACGCACTCGATTCAGTCAATTGTTGCTGACCGACCGCTTTGACAGGGTCGATTAGAACGATACCGTCTGAGCGAGTGTAGATAGCTCCGCCAGTCGCCGCAGCTTGACATGGAGGATTCTCGCACATCATGCAAGGTAGTGGGAAGTGGATTGCTTGAGTGTTTGGAAAGGTTCCAGTTTCCAGTGTTTGCCTGTCCATCCAGAACTGCGATGTTTCACTTTCCGGCGCGCTGTACCCGGGGTAGCTGTTGCCAATGAACTGATCGTTGCAAGCGATAGTGCAGATATCGCATCCTACACATTGACCGAGGTCAATTACCATTCCATAACTTGTCATTTCTCATTTCACGCTCCTGACCATAACGCCACCTGAACCAGTGACGTAGACGTAGTCGATCCTTGAGCCAGATTGCTTGTTCCCTGATCTGAGGTCAGAGTGTTGGGACATCCGCCAAGATCGAGTCCATTAGATTCACTCGGGGTAGCGGAGTTGTACCAAGAGCCCTCACACAATCTGACGACGCCAGGCATGATTCGTTGCGTTACCATCGCCGCCGCCAGAAGCTGCCCACGCCCATTGCTGACAAGTACAGTATCCCCTTGGCTGATTCCTCTCGACGAAGCATCGCTCGCGTTTATCCAAAGCGGCGCGTAGCCATTCAATTTGGATCTTTGTTGCAGCCACAAGACATTATCTGCCTGACTGTGCTGTCTCCACAAATTCTTGGAAGTTATCATGGCTAGAGGATATTGCGAAGCGATGGAGGATCCCGCCCACTCAAAAGGCGGAACGAATTCCGGAACGACCGGAACGTCAGGCCATTGAACATTGACGTAGTTCGGCCCGTAGAATTTCGCGATTCTCTCAGAGTACACTTCGATGAGGCCAGATGGCGTTGGAAGTGGGTTCGCCGTGGGGTTTGCTCTAAATGCGGTGTATGCAGTCGTGCTGGTCATCGCGGGTGGAGCATAATAGAGGTACCCTTGTGCCGTAAAGTCGGCCCAGCTAGTTCCGGTATTGACCAAGTTGTACATACTCTCGACCCACTGAAGCTCCGTGTTGCCTCCTGTAAACTTGCTTCCGATACCCAAGTTTTGAGCAATTGCTGAAAGTATGTCGTAGTCGCTCATCGATTCGAATAGCGGCTGGATCGCCTGTTGCATCTGGACTATGTAGTTTCCTCCAGCTACGATGTCGTTTCTCTCGAATGTCGTGCAGGCTGGCAGTATGACATCTGCGTATTTTGCGTCCGTCACCATCCATGGATCTTGAACAACGTAAAAGTCCACAGCCCTAACTGCCTGTATTGACTTGCCGACGTTCGAGTGCTCGTTTATGAAGTTGATTCCTGCTAGTCTGTAAAGAAGCTTAAACGCCGGCAGAGTCAGGTTTTGGCAGTTCCACTGGATCTGAGTTCCGGGACTAAGCACCGCATCAGCCCATCTGTAGTATGGAATGTAGCTCGTGCTTCCGATTGGATTTGTTGGAGCTGGAACATACAGATTGCCGACCGTCGACGGAAGTGATGAAGGAAGTGCCAAGCTTGGATCCCATGGTTGAGAACCATAACCGCCGCCAGGAATTCCGAGGTTGCCGCTCATAGCCGCGATAGTCGCGACCATCCTTTGGAAGTGCTCTCCGTTCGCGCCTCTTTGTGGACCGCAACCTGTCCTGATCAGAACTGGTTGCTGCGAAGTCAGCAAAGTTGCAAGATTTGTTATTGTCTGGGCGTCTACTCCGCAAATTGCCGAAGCCCACTCTGGTGTCTTTGGTGTACCATCAGACACTCCCGTGACGTAGCTAACAAAAGAGCTTCCAGCAGGAGCGCCCGTAGGCAAGTTAGATTCGTTGAAACCGACGCTGTAGTTCTGCATGAAATCTGCGTCGTAGGTGTTGTTGTTGATCATCACGTAGGCCATTGCCGCGAGCATTGCGTTGTCTGTGCCAGGAAGTATGGGAATCCACTGCGCTCCGAGCGCAATTGCTCCGTCATTTAGGAATGGGTCGACAACTATGAATTTAACTCCAGCTGCTTTTACCTGCATGTACATATCAGAGATGTAGGTTCCGAAGGCCGCAAGGTCTGTCGTTGGCACGAAATCTCCTCCCCACATAATGATGTACTTCGTGTTGTCCATGATCGCTTGCCAACTCGTCGTTCCAGCGGCACCTGTCTCCGAAGTGAATCCAATGCTGTAAGTCTCGCCTATCTGCAATCCGTAATCACTGTAGAAACCCACTGGTTGTGTATATCCTCCATACATGTTGAGTAATCTATCCAGAGGATACATGGCTCCAGTGCTGTTCCAGCCTGTGTCACGCATAGTATAGATTGAAGAATTGCCGTAAAGCGAAACGGCTCTTTGAATTTCACTTGCAACGAGTGCAGTCGCTTGATCCCAAGTTATCCTAACGTAACCGCTCAGACCGCGGTTCTGGGGATTTCTGTTGGTGGGACTGAAATCCACTCTTTGCATAGGATACTGGACTCTATCCGGAGCGTAGATTCTATTTCTCCAAGCCCGATCAAATGTTGCCAGGTGGGTCGAAGAGTTGAATTCCTCTATACTTGTAACCACGCCGTTTTGCGTGTTAACCCAGAAGGGCCCAGATAACCCGGCATGGGAGAATCGTCCACTCTCGACCACTGGAGAGGGAGCACTGGATGTTGTGGTTGCGGTCGTAGTGCTCGTAATTGTGGTGGGAGGTGCCGTCGTCGTTGATGTTGCCGTGCTTGTCTTGGTAGACGTCGTCGTCGTAGTTGCCGTGCTTGTCTTTCTGAGGAGCGTGTCTCCTCCGATTCCAAGGCCGATCCCGACAACTCCCGCTGCCGCAAGTGCGCCGCTCCACTTTAGGACACTTCGCCTTGAAACAGCCTTGTTTACTAGACTTTCATCTTTTGAGTCTGACAAATTTATTTCTTACCTAATCAGATCTTGAGCTCAAAGCTCAGTATATTCTTTATGACAGCAGAGACATGTCATACACTGTCATGAACTGTCAAGAGAAAATCCGAGCAAGAACAAAAGAGGCTCTGTATATTCTTCACTGGATCAGCTTTTGTACAAAAGATACTAGCGAATAATGAGGAGAAACCGAAGGAACGAAGAGGGCACGCGAGAAGATGACTGTTTTTCTGGGCAGGATAAAGTGAGACTTGCCGCGTGTCCCTCCGCGTCCTTCGTTGGCGCGTGGTGTGCACCCCCGCCTGAGGTGTGCGCATGAAGTTATAGTCTCAGGAAAAAGCGGTTGCTTCCTTAGACGACGAAGATCATCTTGAAATATGACTTTCTCGCTTTTTTTACACTCCTCGATTGTTAGAGTGGAAGTTCAGTTATTTAAAACCCGAATACATTTCTCAGATTTGAGATTCTTTCAATTGATATGGCGGTTATGGAATTTGCCAGGGGTGAGCCTTCAATCTACAAAAAATCTAGATCTCTGTTTTTAGAATCAAGTAAAGATAAATCCAGGGAGAGATTTTTTCCATCTCTCCCCTTGTTCGCAATTTTTTCGCCCATCTTTGACGTACTCATGGTGAGCAAGTTTCTGTAGTGTTTACAACGGTGCAAGTTTCGGTTGTGTTTGCAATCGTGCTTGTCACGGTACTCGTCACAGTCGTATCGGCTACGGTGACCGTTCCTATGATTACCGTTGCGTTTGATACAGTTATGGTGGTGCTAGTTGTTACAGTTGTGTTAGCTACAGTGCTAGTCAGAGTATAGGTACTGATTGTGGCAGTTGTTCTGGGCGCAGCATAGTACACTCCTACCGCGCCAGCAGCAGCAGCGATGATGATCACTACAACAACTAACACTAACATCGTAGACGTTATGGCGCGATTATTCTTATTCTTCGAATGTTGTTGTGGCGTGTTATTAGCCATGTTATCACCCCCTTGCATTGTCAATTTTGCGACAAGGTGGGCACTTGTACGCTATGCGTCGTCGTTCGAAGTGTAATCCATCAGCTCTTCGGTACTGCTCGCTTTCATGTTCAGCTGGTTTCTTCCAACCAGCCCGGGGGTAATTGTCGTAACAGAGGAGGGGTCGGTGTAAACGGCTGGAAGAGGTGAGCGATTTCCCATGAGACTGAGAACACTGTTCGGATCCAGAGTCACTATCTGCTGTCGCGCGTCTTTTTGTTTGAACACAACTGACGGCGTTGTGGTGCTTGGAGATGGCATGCCGTTCAATTGTGCATTTGTGCCGTATTTTGCTTGAAGATCACTGAGCGGTCCAAAGTCGAGTGCTCTCATCTGACAGGAGAGAACGCAAATCGGCATGAGCCCCTGTTCTAATCTATCTATGCACATCGTGCATTTCGAAGCGTTTGCATTTGGAGCGTCGCTATCAAATACGATCGAGCCGTAAGGGCATGCGTCCCAAGCAGCTCTCAGAGACGCACTGGTCGCTTGATTCGGATCAATTAGGACAGCACCATACTTTGGTTCTTTGAACATTGCTCCGTTCGCCGCATCCACGCAGACAGGATTCTGACAGTGGTAGCACGGTGCGTATAGCGCATTGATCTCTGGAGTCGGAAAAGTACCTGATTCCCATTCGTATATCCGCAGCCACTTTGTAGGGCCTGGTTCGAGTTGATTCCAAGTCTTGCAAGCTACCGTGCAAGTCATGCAAGTTATGCATCTACTCTGATCGAAGAAAAAGCCGTACTGGACTCCCGTTTCGAAGGAAGTTGTGGTTGTTAATGACGAAGCGGAAGAACTAGTTGAGGCAGCGGTCGAGCTTGAACTTGTAGTTGTTGTTGATGATGAAGACATTTCTTATTTCTCACTCCTCCGCCTAATATTTCTCCACCTGCACGAGTCCCGACGCCGCTGGCGGAACGACTGGATTGTCTCTGCCTGAAGTAAGCATGTTTTCGCAGCCTCTTAGATCCATTCCTTCGGCGTCGAGTGTCGTAGGGCTGCCATTTGGAGTGTAGTTCGCGCCTTTGTAGATACTCACCGTTCCGGGGACTATCTTGGATGTGACGTAGGCCGGCAATATTATCTCGCCAACGCCGTTGTAGACGTGCACGAGATCGCCGTCCTGGATTCCTCGTTGGGTCGCATCACTTACGCTCATCCAAATCGAGTGCCTGTAACAATCACCGTTTAACAGTGGATTGCTATCAAAACACGTATGCGCCCTAAACCTAGAGTGAGGCGTCAGTAGTGTCAGAGGGTATTGCGACACTTGTGGATCAAAGAATCCTTCCCATGCGGGCACCCACTCAGGAATTGCAGGAGGATCATACACTGGATCATATCCGTGCAAGGAAATATTTGTGAATGGCTGCGGGTAGGACGCTGTGTCCTGAGTATCCAAGGCACTGGAATAGATTTCGAGTTTTCCAGATTGAGTAGAGAATGAAAACGTCTCACTACTCGGAGAGAGAATACTGCTATTTGAGCTCAGCCTATAGTATCCTTGGTTCTTGAACGTCTCCCAGTCCATGTTGATATTGTTAGATTTTGCTGTTGCAGTCCACGCAGCTGATAGTAGCTCGTCCCACATCGTCTCCCAAGCCGCGTCGGTAGTATAATTTGGATTGTATTGTTGAGCGACACCGAGGCGTTGCGCAATCTGCACATACACCCATTCGTGATCCATGGCTTCTCCGGGCGGGGTGAGCAATTTGTCACTAAGCATTATTGTGGGAGGATACGGCGTCCAGATTCCCCTGAAGCCACCCTCGAACGCATTTGCGATTGGTAAGATGATGTCTGCAAAAGATGTGGTCGTAGTATGGTGGAATCCTGTATCGACAAAAAAGTCGAGCGACATTATCGCTTCAATTGTTCGGTTCGTGTTCATGCTTGTGTTTACTGCATTTGCAAAAGATTGGAATAGCATGTGGATGTTCGGGATTGGATTATTCGTGGCATTTCCTATTTGCGCGAAGTACTGGTCCTGTCCGATTGTACCATTATCTAGTTCGGTCTTCTTGACAATACCCTTGAAGAAACCCTGATCGCTGTAAAGCTGCGGAGGAACATATGTTGGAGGGGTGCTACCGTATAGATTAACAGGAGTTACGGAAGCCCACGTCGGAAGGCTGCGAGACATTACAATGCTTCCTAACATCGCTTGGAGGGCAATTTGCGCTCGACAGGCATTTTCGCCGTAGGGGATTCTTCCCGGAGAAGCAAACCAGCTTATTGCAACCGGTTGGTTTGCGATCAGTAGATGCGTGAGATCAGTGATCGTTTCCGCTGGGATCCCGCAAATCGCTTCCGCCCATTGCGGAGTCTTTGGAATATTGTCAGAAACGCCCAGAACGTAATCCTGCCATTTTGCAAATCCGATAGGTTCAACATTGTTTGTAACATAGTCAGAATCGTAAGAGTTTTCATTGAACATGATGTTACACATTGCAAGTATGAGAGCAGTATCCGTGCCGGGCCGAATAGGAATCCATTGATCCGCGAGTACTTCCGCCGTCTTCGTGTATCTGCAATCAATTGCAACCACGGGTATTCCCTTTTCCCTCGCGAGTCGAAGATAGTAGGGACCGAGGAACTGTGTGGTGGTTGTTGGATCGACTCCCCATAGCAGGATGAATTTTGCTTGGAAGATATCCCCTATGGGACGCGAAAGACCACTCCATGTATCAATGTCGCCAAGAATCCAAGGCGACATTTGTCCAAAGGCATCTGCATAAATTCCTGTCATAAAACTCGATGAATTGATCCTCATGTCATCAGATGGATCGCCCCAAGTAGTTGTCCCTATTCCATAATAAGCAAGAGGGCCAATTGGAACGTTCCCCGTGAACCCGTAGCCCTCCTGGGCCGTACTCGGACCACCAGAGAGCATGGAATTGTAGGGCCATCCTATCGAATACGGCCCATACTTTTGAAGCATCAACTGAATATTGCTCGCGACAGTATCGAGAGCCTCGTCCCAAGTGATTCTGACAAAGTTGTTGGAACCCCTCGCGCCAGTTTGCTGCATCGGGTAAATGATTCTATCGGGCGAATTCACATACGACGTCCATGAATAGCCTCTTTGACAGGGTCTGTATTGCAAGACGCCGTTTTGATAATCAGCGTCAGTCAAGACGGAGTCTTCACGCGGAATCCCCGCGTTTACCGTGTCGTCCGGTTCGACACCGACGAGTACTCCATTGTTCATCCTGAGTTTCAAAATACAAGCGTTGTTCCCGCCACAATTGATGATACAATTTGCATAAGCTGTAGTCTCGCCCGTGTGCAGCGCTATCCTATCTTGTACAATCGTATTGACTGTCTGCTGGACCGAGGGCGAAAGAGGCGGCTTGTATGAAAGAGAAACTGGGGGTTTCTTTACTGGGAACCCAGTGAGTAAATCGGTTCCAAATCCTAACCCTACTCCCACAATCGCAGCTCCAGCAAGAGCTCCGCCCCACTTTAGAAGGCTTCGCCTTGAGACTTTGCTCTTTATGATACTGTCATCCTTCGAATCCGACAAAATGTATCCACTATCTACTTCGTACACTTCACCTTTGGCATAATTTAACTGAATAGCTCATTCTCAATATTGAGAATGTAGTGCATCACTTACCATTTTTTGTTAGGACAATTTTAGACATGATGCACTGTAATCGACCTCATGGTCAGCGAAATCTATGTTTTACTTCATTTCAAAAGGATATATCTTTGTACGAACTAGTTCGGGACTTTTGCTGAAGTTCGAGCCTACTGTTGCCACTGGGACGGTGGAAATAATTTCAAGGGGTAGGCCGTGCCTTCTATGCGCGACCGCATAATCCGTTGAATCCAGATATTCCATCATTATGTTCTTTTCGGCCCTTCTCAACGTCTCGCAGAGAGTCGAGGGCGAACATTCTAGTTTTTGGGAAAGTTTCCTTATGTCTATTCGCTTCGGAGCGTCATAATATCCTTCGTCGAGAGCAACTCGGAGTGCATGAAGCTGATTTACCGTGAGCCCTTTAGGGCGACTAAGACTAGAAAAATGATGTACCCTCAGAACCTTGAAATTCACAGAGGTCGAGTTCAGGCCCGCGAGGAATCTCTCGTAGTCCTTCTCTTTTGCGATTATGTCAACATACACTTTGTTTCTACGTGCGAGAAACCATGTTGTACAAATTTTCGGATTATTAAGTAACGGCCTTAGTGAGCAAGACCGGCAAGACTCGTTCCAATTCATGCTTTCAAGGAATTGTTTGCCTTTGTCATGGATTGTAATCCAGTGAGGATGAGATGTTGGGTTGGCAATCTCGATGTAATCTGAATGATCAGACATCTTTATTGCCCTGCATTCAAAGCCATCGAATGAAAGCGACGCCGAGAGCATAGAAAGCGGTACTGTTTATCCACTGACATATTTTAACTGAAAGCTGGTTCTCATAATTGAGAACACAAGGCAATGTCTGTAAGCCCGATTTCGGGCGTACGAGTCTGCAATCTACGATGGTACAATCTTCCAGTGTTTTACTCCGAGTATTCTTTGATAAATCAGTCAAAGAGTGGCGTGCTGAGATACTTGTCTCCACCGTCAGGCAGGACCGCGACTATCTTTTTGTCCTTACCAAGATCTCTTGCTTTCTTTAGAGCAACGCGCAGGATCGCGCCGGCGCTCATTCCAACCAGTAGACCTTCCTTTCGGGCGGCAAGGCGAGTCGTATCAAAAGCCGCGCGTTTTTCACTCTCCGTCAGTTCAACTATTTCATCAAACCACCGGCGTTCGAACAACTTTGTAGGATTGTCCTCTTTGGGATTTCGCATCCCCTGGATGCTTACGCCGAGCTGTGGAGTCACCCCCACGACGGCGATTTTTGGATTATACTCCTTCAGCCTCATCGAAGTTCCGACGCCAGTTCCAGCGGTTCCAATCGCGACGACCACCATGTCGAGGTCTCCACCGGTTTGCTCAAGGATTTCTCTTCCGGTAGTCTCGTAGTGCGCCCGAATGTTGGCAGGATCTTTGAATTGATCTATGTCAACGTAATCGGAAGGGTGGTCGTTCAAGAGCTTTTGTTTTAGATCTATTGCGCCTGCGGTACCTCTTTCGCCACAGGAGAGAACGAGTTCTGCGCCGTAGGCCCTTATGATTTTCCGCCTTTCTACACTTACGGATTCAGGCATGACAATTTTAATCTTGTAGCCTCGTGAAGCAGCTATCATTGCAAGGGCTATTCCTGTGTTTCCAGAGGTAGCTTCAATGATTGTCTTTCCTTTCGAAAGGCGTCCCGTCATCTCAGCAGATTCGATCATGTATAGGGACATTCTGTCCTTAATTGATCCTCCTATATTGTACCACTCCAGCTTTGCGAAAACGTTGGCATCCTCCGCGCTAGTGAGATTGTTTATCTGAAGTAGGGGGGTGTTACCGATCAAATCGGTGATGTTCATTGTTACGCCGCTGTTTCGTAAAGCGATTCCTTCTACACTTCGTTGCAAAATCCGAATCGACTTCTCTCTGTGTGTTTATACTTCGGGTTTGCTTAAGTTAAGGCTCGCGATATGTGCAATTGGGTAACATTAAGCGCAGTTTAATGATAAGAACAGGCGCTGGGATGTCACACATCCCTTATCCATTAGGGCTTTCGACTGCGTTATGCGCAAGAAAATGCATGTTTTTCAAAGCGATGTGCAGTTCTCAACACTGAGAATTAACCTCTCAGATAATTAGCTCTTTCTCCGATTAACTATGATCGCGACGTACCCTCCTTGATTCGAGCACGAGTCCTATATTCGAAATCGGCAATAGGTACCCAGATTCTGCTGACTCAGGATGGAGGATCAAGCATCCTAGTCGATGTCGGAGACGGTACGCTTAGAGACCTGGCCGAAGCTCACTTTCATTTTGACACTCTAAAGGGGATACTCATTACTCACGAACATGCCGACCACACCGGGGGGCTGTTCTCATTGCTCCACTTTTTGAAACATGTTCCCCATCCTGCTCCGCTCTACATTCTTTCTCCCAAACCAATAACCTATCTCGGAGATTTCCTCGTAAAACCGCTAATGTACTCGAAAATTCCGTTCAAAGTTATCTTGAAGGAGTTGGGCGACGGAGGGGCAACCAAATTCAAGATTGGTTCCTTGGAGATATCATTCTTTAGGGCAGCGCACGTAGATTTCGAAAGTATAGGCTATAGTATACGAGATTGCCAAGATGGCTTTCGGGTAGTCGTATCCGGAGATACGATGGCCAGTCAGAAATTAATTCGCAAAGTCAAAGGCGCAGATCTCGCAATTCTCGAATCCACTTTCGAGGATGGTCAAGAGAAATTTGCGAAAGCTTTTGGACACATGACAACGAGTCAGGCTAAGAAAGTCGGGCGTCTAGCAAAGAAGGCGATTCTAGTTCATCAAGTGCCTCAAGAGTACTTTAAGATAATGAATTGCGCGGTTATTCCTTCAGATTAACAGAACCGATCAGCCTGTCCTTCTTTCTCTTTTGGGAAAACGCGCCATTTTCAACGTACGAGCTCAGTATCGTAGAGTACTGTTCCAGTCTCGGAATGTGACATGGAGTTCTAAAACCTGCAGCCATTGAGTTTGACACTGACGTCTTGAAGACCGATTTAACCACATCGTGAACTTCCTTCTCCGTGGCACCAAAGCTCTGTGCTGTGTTTCCGTATAGCCTAATCCCTTCTTCCCAGCCCACAACTGACGCTGTAGCAAGGGCCACATACGTGCGCAGCCTTGGAGATATTATTTCGCTTCTATTGTCATACGCAGGTAGGGTGACTGCGAGCAAGTCTTCGAGCCAAACAGGATCTTCCACAATTACTATTCGCATGAATACTTCAGGGATGGTTCCAAAGAACTTCTCGATTTTATCAAACGCATTGTGTTTCTTCCTGTCGACATGAGTCGCCGTTCCGAATCCCTTCACTGCCTTGTCCAGGTTTGCGAGGCCCACAACGGCGGAGGCCACCTTCAGTGCTTCGGTGATCTGCTCGGGCTTGAATCCAGTCTCGAGCGCTAGATCAGTGTGGTTCAGGATGCCCGGCTCCCACATAAAGGCAAGAGATTTTGCGAGCCCGATTAATTGTCGGCCGTCGACTGCAATTGTGCAGGATTTCGGCCACTGGAGTACGAGCGAGATGTACGAATCTACCCATTGCGGATCGTGAAGCAGACCTTTCGCGGAAAAATATCCAGGAGTGGGCAGCTCAGTTTTCGCTAATTTCTTACTTGCAGATTTTGCGTCATCCAATTCGTCCTGTAAGGTCAATTCAAGATAAGTTCTCGAACCCGGAAATTAAGAAGCTCGCGACGATTCTCAATAATGAGAATCGTGTTCCCCTCTTAAATAACGAAGTGAGTTATTTTAATCGAGTAGGAGTGTATATCTTAATAATTGACGCTTGAGACGGTGATTTCAAGAACCCAGAAGGCGCCAGCAAAACCGGAAACTCATTCCGGAAGACTCACAACCAGCATTTGCCCAACCTGCAAGATGATTATTCCGGCAACCGTGTATTATTCAAATGGAAAAGTGCTGATGCAGAAAGACTGTTCAAAGCACGGCAGGACGATTGCTCTAATTTCTTCTGATTCAAAACTATACGAAGATTCTTTCTCGTATAATCTGCCGGGGAAGCTTCATTTAGTCAAGAACTATTCTTCAGAGTACACGGGCAATTGTCCTCTGGACTGCGGCATTTGTTCAGAGCATCTGCAGCATACATGCGCGGCGTTGGTTGAGACCACCAACAGGTGTAATCTCGATTGTCCGGTTTGTTATATGGATGCAAACGCCGGGCCGGAGAAGACACCATCCTTGGAACAGATCCGTGGGATGCTCGAACTTCTTTTGCGATCAGAGGTTTCGCCACCATCAATCAATGTTACGGGTGGAGAACCAACAACGAGGCGAGATTTGAGGGAAATTATCAAGATGGCCCACTCTATGGGTTTCAACGACATCACGTTATCAACCAATGGAATCGTAGTCTCAAAAAGACCGCAGCTATTGGACGAGCTCGCGTCGGAAGGCCTGACGGAGGTAGCTATCTCGCTCGACGGATTGAATGATGAAATATTCCTAAAGACTAGAGGGGTGCCACTTTTCGATACGAAGGTCAAGGCGATAGATACGGCCATCAACGCGGGCCTTTCTATCACAGTTTCAGCCACGTTGGTTCCCGGAGTAAACGTCGACCAAATCGGAGGAATCATCGAGTTTGCAAAGAAAAGACATATCGACGGAGTTAACTTCGCACCGATCGCATTCGTAGGAAGATACCCGAAGGAGTTCTTGAATGCCTCACAAAGGCTAACGATACCCGATGTTCTTCGAGAGATAGAGCTTCAGACAAAGGGCGAGATTAGCGTTCAAGACTTCATCCCGGTTCCCTGCCCGGACAATCGTTGCAGCACGATGACATATGCGTTCAATGATGGAAGGACTCTCTTTCCGATTACCGACTATCTCGACGTGAAAGCCTACCTTGATGTCTACGGCGATAAGGTGACCTGCGGTCCCGAAGGCTGCGACTGGATATCACAGGCGATAGATAAATTGTGGTCAATGTCCGCAATCCCAGGGTCTCAGAGGGTCATCAAAAACATCGACGTCCTATCACCGAAGCTCAGGCCCGCGAAAGACGTCATGACTATCCAAATTCACGCGTTCCAAGATGTTTGGAATTTCGACACAGAGCGAATCAAGAAGTGTTGCATTCACGTCGCAACCCAAGAAGACAAGTTGATTCCTTTTTGCGCATACAATAACCTGTACCGGGGAAAACAGCAGCTCCCGACAATGAAGGAATAGTTCGGCGAAAAAGGGAAAGAAGAGAAACACGGCATGCGAATCTCGCTGATCAGTCCTCCATCCACGCTAGACGACTTTTTCGGCGAGCTTTCTGCTACGGGGAGCCTCCAACAACCACTTGGTCTGGCTTATCTTTCCTCCTATCTCAAGCAGGGCGGAGAAATAGTTCAGTTGATTGACGCGGCTGCCCTAAGACTGACTGTGCCAAAACTAGTCACGGATGTCAAATCCTTCCACCCGGACATAATCGGAATCTCCGCAACGACGCCTTCTTATTTGAGTACGGCCAAAGTTGCCGAGAAGCTAAAGGAGGAAATAGGCGTCCCGATTATCATCGGCGGGGCCCACGTCACTTCGCTTCCCTTTGAGACGATGAGCGATCCTGTTTTTGACTATGGAGTAATGGGAGAGGGTGAACTCACAGCCTTCGAACTGCTCGAAACCATCGAGGCGGGCAAAGATCTAAGCAACGTCAAAGGAATTACCTACAGAGACAAGACAAGCGACGAAGTTAGGATTACCCCTAGCCGAGAGTACATAAAGAATCTCGACTCCCTCCCCTTTCCGGACAGGGACAGCTTACCACCCCTGAGCGTGTACCACCCCAGTCAGTCTTCATACCGAAGGCTCCCGCTCGGTACAATAATCTCAAGCCGTGGTTGCCCCCACCATTGCATCTTTTGTGATCGATCCGTTTTCGGAAACCTGTACAGGGAGCGGAGTTCCCCTAACATCGTGGACGAAATGGAACTTTTGATTTCAAAACATCATGCTCGAGAGATCAGGTTCTGGGACGACACCTTCAACCTGCATCCAATAAGAGTGTTACAGATTTGCAAAGAGATTCAGGATAGGAAACTCGACATCGAGTGGTCTTGTGTGGCCCGCGTCGCCAACATGAGCCAGGAAGTACTGCACGCCATGAAGAAGGCAGGCTGCTGGCAGGTTGATTATGGCGTTGAAAGCGGTAATCCAGAAATTCTGAAGAGTATTCACAAAGGAATTACAATGGATCTGGTAAGGCGTGCCGTGCACTTCTCTCGGAGGAACGGCCTTCGAGTTAGAGCGTTTTTCATGCTCGGACTACCAGGAGAAACTGAAGAAACCATGCAGCAGACAATCGATTTTGCAAAGAGTTTAGACCTCGATGTGGCGGTTTTTCACATAACCACGCCGCTTCCAGGAACCGAGCTCTTTAAGATTGCAAAGGAAAGAGGCGAACTTTCGCAAGAAGTGGCTTGGGACAAGTATCTCATGTTCTCCGCCGAAGAGCTACCGTATGTTACAAAGACCTTGACAAAGGAGCTTGTCCAAGAATACAGTAGAAAGGCCTACCGAGAATTTTACCTAAGGCCGCGGTATATACTGGGTCAAGTGACTCGAATCAGGACGAAGGAGGACGTCTCTCGCTACGCAAAGGCCTTTACTACTGTGAGAAACCTAGACTAGGATGGATCAGAGAGTAAAGAAAAGAATTGGTCAGAGAAAAATGCATCTTTCACGAACCAATCTGACCGTCCTGGCTTTTACATTCGCTGGCCTTGGACTTCTGGGCTTGTTCCTCTCGTTGGACTCTGTACAGGATATTCTTGCTAGTGGTATCTCTCTCTTGGCAGCTTCTTTCTGGGACTTCATTCAGTCAATCTTGATTATGACATTCAAAGGCGTGACAATTACCGTTTCAACACTCGGGTATCCGGGAATCTTTGTTCTTATGTTCTTGGAGAACATGTCTCTCCCGATACCCAGTGAGGTGACGCTTCCTTTTTCTGGGTATCTCGCATCGGTAGGTAAGTTTGATGCGTGGGTTGTGATCCTAATCTCCACTATCGCTGGAATTGGCGGATCAGTCGTTGACTATTACATTGGCGGAGTAATAGGCAAATTAGGTCGCTCCTCATCTTTTCTGGAAAGACCAGAAGTGAAGAACACGCTTCAGCTCGAAAGAGCCCAGCGATGGTTTGATCAGCACGGGGCCAAAGCAGTTTTCTTTACCCGCGTAATCCCCGGGGTGAGAACGATAATTTCATTCCCTGCGGGCGCGGCAAGGATGAATATGGCAAAGTACATCATTTATACGACCCTAGGTTGCTTCCTTTGGAGCGCCACCCTGGTCTATACAGGACTTTACCTCGGCACCCATTGGTACGAATTTCTCGGCTTGTTTCACTATCTGACTATCGCTGCTGTAATCTCTGTCATACTTGCAATCCTGATTTGGTTTTTGAAAGGGAACCTCAATTTCATTCATAAATTGCAAATCCACGTGCACAACTAGTAATCGGATCTTCTATACTTATTGAGTGCCAAGTCCGCCATACGGCCTATGAGTAGGGCCATACTTGGCCAGTCAATTTACAAGATCAAAAGTGAAACTTGGATCTTATTGATTTCCAATATTTGGATAGTAGTTGCTTTCCAACTATGAACAACCCCAGATAGAATGTTCCTTCCATCAAAAAGAAAAATACAGTTCCCAAGACAGCCTTGATCGTTAGCGAAAATCCAGTGAAAGGCACTATGAATATACACGCAAACCAAGCGCCTGAAAGAAAGATTAGTCCAATTCCAGTCCATTTTTTCCAAGCAACAATGTTCGGAATATTTGCTTGATTTGCTTCACTCTTCAATTAAGAATTCTGACAATTAATTTGTTCTTGGGCTTATTATGAAATACCCCAATTCCCATTTCTGATAATTGAGACAATTCTCACTTCTGATAATTGGGACACCTCTTAAATCGAAATTAGTGGGATAATGATTACTTGATGTAGCATTTGCTTCAAAAATATCAATTTGAGGGGACCGATATAGACTCGCTTGATCTAAAAGCACTAATCGTAACCCGAGGAGTGAAGGTCAAAGATGATGTATACACAGAATTCGGTCAAAGATTTAGGATTAATCCAAACCCACTTACATGTAATTGTGTCATTTTGCCTGATGGCACTATAGCCCAACTGACCGATGTTGCTTTGCATCTGAGATACATAAAGCAAGCAATGTCCTTAGAATCACTAAAACAAATGGGAACTTTCTTTGGTGGATGGAAACCACTTGATCTCAAGATGTCAGAATCTGGAGAACCAGTCCTTTCGTACAATGGGGAGAAGATTACGGATGTTCGGTTCCCTCCGAAATCAGATTTCTATAACCAAAAGACATCAAGTGGTTTGCCTTTTGTCGGAAACGCGGTTCTTCAGGGAACCGATTGTGTCGCATTCCAAAGCCTTTGGCCATGCGAGCTCGCCCGGGCAGGTTATTCGTGCCAATTTTGTTACACGGGAGGAATCTCAGAGCAACTAGCGAAGAAGCACAAACCGGAGCCGCCTATACCATCTGCAAGAGACGCCGCGGAAATTGTTGACTATGCTGTCAACAAGGAAAATATTGGAGATTACCTCCAAATAACTGGGGGATCGACTATGAATCCTCAAGCTGAATGTCACATTATTTCTGAACTTTTGAGGGAGATTGATTCTGTGGCGGGTCTAAGAAATCTTAAAGGTGAAGTACTCATCTTCACAACACCGCCGAGTGATCCAAGAATGCTGGATCAAATTTTTCATGCAGGTGCAGATCGTGTTGCATGCAGCCTTGAAGTCTGGGACGAGAAATTTGCGCCAATAATCACTCCTGGAAAGGTAAAATTCACCACGCGTAAGAGACACTTCGACGCCCTAAAATACATAGCGAAGGAATACGGCCCAAACAAAGCTTGTAGTACTTTTGTTGTTGGACTGGAATCCGTAGACAGCTTCCTTCAAGGGGCAGAGACACTCGCACAAGATGGAATCGTTGCAATGGCGTCACTTTGGATTCCATTCGGTCGACCTGTAATGGGAAACGCAAAAGCTCCAGGATTAGATTATTATCGCAAAGTGAAATATGGCCTCGCCGAAATCTACGAGAAATATGGGATCGTGCCGCCAGGGGGAGCTGGGTTCAATGTGGATATTGACAAGGATATCTGGCGCCATAGAAGCGAACTACGAAATATGGTGGTTGCCGCTTAGCAATTCTTTGGTCCGATTTAGTTAGTACGTAAGCTATTCTTTCTTCATACTCTTTCGAGTCATTCCCTAACAGGTTAGGGTCAGACCCAATATACTTGTGACTTAAGAGAATCTTGATGAGAATAACAATGTCGAAACAAAGACTGATTTCGATTTCGGTTAGAGACTCCAATTCAACTACGAGTAATCTAATCTATGCTGTATGCTTTGAATGTGAAAGACATCCAAGATATCCAGATATCCCGGCAGTTACACTTCACGATGGAAGTGAATGCCTGATCTGCAGGGAAAAAAGATCCCGGCGATAACAAGAGGCCTCAAAGAAAGAGATTCAAATTCTGGACCAAAAATCTGTCCTGACAGTAACTTTCTCTCTTGACAATGGTTTCAGTGAGAAACTGATTTTTTCGAAAGTGTTCGAGATTCGATCTTCTTGAAATCTCTTGCCACCAAAATAGAATCGATTTTGAAACCGAGATAAATGCCTAAAATCAGTCCTGGCGCAAACAGTACTGCGGCAAGATCCATCCTTTCGCCAAATCCCACAAAGAAGTTACCGATATTACATCCTAGCCCAACTCCTGCTCCGAATCCAGCCAATAGCCCTCCTACGGCTCCTTGAATCAACCGCGTCTTGCTCTTTGGAATTCGAACTCTGAAATTCCTTCCTGCCCCTGCGCCCAAGGCCGCGCCGACGAATCCACATATCGTGAGTACTAACAAGGGGTAAACTCCTAGGTACCCCTGTCCGACCCAAGGTACGCTTCTCATGGTAACCCCGACGGCGCTCAAGGTCCAGGCCCCTAAAGTGGCATAAGGAGCGGTGAAGCCAAGGAGCGACGTAGGTGTCACTATAAACATCACTACGACTATGCCTGCGAGAATCAATCCTGCAAGTCTCGGATCCCACGCTCGCCTGGGATCTAATGTCCAACGCGCTTGGCTCTCACTCTTTGTCGGAGTCTTTTTCGGAACGAATCTACTGAGATAGAGACCTGCGATTATGAATACGGCTCCGGTTAGAAGCGAGTAAACATCAGGCCTAAGACCAACAATTGAGTAGATGCTGATAGGAGATGAATACAAGTGCGATAAAGGCACCTCGAGAAATTCCGCCCAAAGTAAAATTCCAGCTGAGAAACCGACAAGCTCAAGGAGGTTTGCGACATACCCCTCTGGAATTCTAAAGAGCATCCCGGACGTGCATGCACCCGCGAGCGAAACACCCAATCCAAATATTAGACCACCAATAATCACGAGCCAGCTCGTTCCAAGCATAATCGGACGAATGCCTAGATAATCTGACAATACTCCTGTCGCAATCGCTGTTGATCCGATACTAATCAGAATACCATTCAAGAGCCAGGGGTTCTTGAACATGAAGACATCCCTAAAGGCCGAGACGAAGCAGATACGCCCCCGCTCTAAGGTAAGACCTAGAACGATCCCTAGTGCAGCATAAATTATCAGGACGCTCTCCTCCGAGAGAGATATCATATTTTCCTAGCCTGCCTCTCTCAATTTCTACCTTGTTTTCTTCACGATGATCCTATAGACTGCTCCGTCTTTTGTAACTACAAACGGATAATTCTTTTGTTTGCAATATCCGGGAATAGTTTCCTCGGCTGCGGGAGGGTGGTCGGTCAAGATTTCCAAAATCGAGCCTGCCGGCATCTTCTCTAGCTTCTTCTTCGTGTATAGCTGAGGATAAGGACAGATTTCTCCGAGTACATCGAGAGTTTCATCCGCCACTGCTGTTTCTAAATTTTCGTTATCACTCAACACATATCACTTTTTTCATACATAGCTTACGACCTCGTCATTATTCGTCATTATGAGGTCTACGATCTCGTCATAGTCGAGAGCTTTGACAGATCGCTCTAATTGAGCTTCTATACCGCGAATTTTCAGGTCTTGTTTAGACACAAGGAACTCGACCGAAGGAAAAAGATCTTGAACAATCGTTGACCCAATCGAATCTCTGGTTGCCGAGTACGTCGCATCTCCGAATAACAGAAATCTCAAATGCGCTCCGCCAGCTATGAGAGCCTTGACTTCAGACAGAAGATGGCCAAGTTCAGAAAAATTCTTACTTGTCACGACTAGAATGGTTTTGCTCACGGCCTCACACCGCCATCGTCGTCTCGTGATCGAGTATCATCATCGCTGCTTCCTCCCTTGCGATTAACTTGGGAGGGTTCGATACCAAATTATCTCGATCTAATCCATAAGATTGAAGATCCTCTTCAACAATATACACATGAATTCCAAACTTGGTGACGTCTTCGACTAGCCTTGAAACAGAGTCGGGGTTCTGAGATTCCTCCTCAATACCTGATTTCCAATTTAGGATTCCCGGGCCCTCGAACAATATATCGATCGGCGAGTCTGAAGCATAGAACGAAAGGGCAAGTCGGAGAGCTTCCCAAGAATCCAGATTCCCAAATGGCGACTTGCGAACGATCAGTAACGTTCTTCCCTTGATTTCTACGGGATCATAGCTAGGGTTTTGTGGCAGTTTTTGACCATCTCGGGAATCTTATGAGTACCGCTCAAGTGCGCTCCTGAAATCAGATTATCACTAGAGAGACCTCTTTGCTTGCAGCAACTGGTGCAGACATCTAATATGAATTCGTTCGAATTCAATAATTCCTTGAACTCATTGGATGCGTGGAAATAATCGCCAATGCCAGACTTGACCAATCCATACACAGAATCGCCCCAAGCGAACAAATGTACCCCGTACCCTTTGGCAAGTGCGCTCCTTGCAATCGATAGTCCGAACTTGAATTGGGAAGTAGTGGGAGAGCTATACAGGATGATGCCAAGTCTTTTCACTTGTGTCGGTATCTCGGCTCTTTCTGACACTGTACTTTGTCGCCTTCTTTTTTCGAAAGCCTGTCGAAGTGCTTCGGCCGTTATAGGATTGTATCTTTCCCTCCGATCATCCTTCACTTATCGATAAATTGAAATCTTACAACCCACTTCGATCCTCGAAGCTAGTCTCTACTGCTCTCCTTTTGTCACTGGAATCTTGTCCCTGTTATTGATCAGCGGAAGGATCCTGTATCCCAGCAACAGTAGACCGACACCAACCGCAAGGACGAATGCGAGCAGCTGCCACTCGAACAAATCAGGGAAGTACGAGTAGCTGTAGTTAGGTCCCAGATTTGGGAACACCAGTCCTGGAATCTGCACTCCGACATAAGCAGGAATCACAATATCCAACCGCACTGCGAGGAAGCAGGTCGCAATCAATAAACTTGCGGCTCCGATTATTTTCGGACTGTTGCGTCCGAAATAGTATAGGGCGATCGGGATCAGCGTGACCAGGAGTACTTGGCAGATCCAGAAGACATACCAGTACTGACCGAAGAGTATAGAGTTTAGTGATTGAGTCTCCCTGACGTCGCCGTATCCATACCAGAGTGGTACCGAAAACTCGGCGAATTCCATCAACGCGTAGACCATCGTCATAATCATCAGTACTTTCCCCAAGTAAACCGTAAGGTCGTGCCAAGTACTGTCCTTCCTCGGCCAAAAGAATACGACGAGCCCGGTAAGTAGAGCACCTCCGGAGAGCAGGGCGCCTGTAACGAAGTATATTGGCATCAGAGGATTGTGCCATATGGCTTGAGTCGCGACTGTGGCCAGGAGAGCACCTACTCCCCCGTGGAAAGCGATTGCCAGGGGTATTCCTATGAGGGCAAGTGTCTTGAGTATCTTGGAGTCACGTACCTGTGCGGTCTCCGATTCGTCCTTGCCGCCCAGTAATACAATTCTAGATACAACTCTCTTCAAGAAAGAGGACTCGTCCATCCAGTCATGTAACTCTGTCCTAAATGCTAAGATTAACTCCGCTATGAGACACAGACAATACGCGGTGTAAAGCCAGACCATCCAAGCCATCATTGACTGAGGGCGCCCGAAAACATAGATTTCCGTTGCCCTAAATGGTTGTCCAACGTCCGAGAAAATTGTCAAGAGCGCCACCGCGAGACAGGCGAGAGCGGTGAACAGCGCGAATCTTCCAACTGGCTGTAGTATCTTTACTCCGAGGCCGTACAGCATACTCGACAAAAGGAACGCTCCAGCAGAAAGACCGATGATCCACATGTAGGCCGCAACCCACAGCCCCCAAGGAACAAAGTTAGTTCCTGCGGTGTACTGTCCTTGCCCGAATATATCGTAGTATTCAGCAATCGCACCCCATACAAATATCCCCGCAATTACTACGTAGAAGGGAACATACTTGTACCTGGAAGATTTAGGCGCCTCTTTCTTGGGAATTTGTACCGTGGTCATCTACATCAGTCTCCCTCCGAGAAAGAGTATTCGCCGTTTTCTTGTATTGACGTGTCGTAATTGTTCTTCGGCGGAATATAGTATACCTTTGGATTAGTTCCGAGCTCTGGAAGAAGCGTGTAGGCCGCGCTGTTTTGAATCATTTGTGAAACCTCGCTATTCGGGTCGTTCAAATCTCCAAAGATCCTGGCGCGCCCTGGGCATACCTCGACGCAGATAGGAACTACGCCTGAGTCAATTCTCTGTACGCAGAAAGTGCATTTTTCGACGACGCCCTTCGGACGCTTCGGAGTGTAGACCAAGCGGTTCTTTCCCGATGTTGGGTCGGGGTCGTAGTGATTGCTCTGATATCCTAAGTTCATCGGTTGACCTTGAGGATCAAGCGAAGGAATCTGATCTGGAGCTTGCCAATTGAAAGAGCGCACACCGTACGGGCAAGCTGTCATGCAGTACCTGCATCCGATGCATCTGTCAAAGTCGACCAGAACTATCTTGTCGGATTGTCTCTGATATGTTGCTCCAACTGGGCACACATCTAGGCAAGGAGGGTTATCGCAATGCTGGCACGACAACGGGACGAAGACGTGTTGTAAGTTGGGGTAGGTTCCAGTAGCGGAATCGGTGTTGGTGGATCCCTGAAGTATCTTGTTCCACCAAATACCTAATGGCTCATCATTTTCCGACTTGCAGCCTACACAACAAGTCCAACAGCCAATACAGCGGCCAAGATCAATTACCAAGCCGTACCTCTTCTGAGTCGTGGAACTTGACGTGGTTGATGACGACGATGAAGATATCATAGTTGAAGTTGAGTTCAATGATGATGATGATGTCGAGAGAGAAGTTGAATTTGTGCTCATGGTGCAGTCACGTTTCCTCCCTTTCCGTACGGGTAGACTTGATTTAGTGTAGTTCCGCTTGGAATCTTCTGAACTTCGACCATAAGGTCGTTGTAAGCAAAGTTAAGACTGATCGAATTTGTTTCAGAGTTTGTAAGCTCTTGGTATCCTCCGAGCTTGTGTTGGTCTCTCTGCCAGCCATGCGGAATGTTGACAGAACCGGGGCGAACTCCGGGATTGTAAACTAACTTGAGAACCGCGCTGCCCCTGTCGTTGAATACTTGAACATACTCGCCGTCATTTAGCCCTCTTGCCTGGGCATCAGTGGGGTTCATCTTTATGGTCGGCTCGGGATCAACTTCTCTTAGCCAAGGGGTATTGAACCACGAACTGTGAACTCTCCATTTAACATGCTCCTGGTAACACTGGAGTGGATACTTGCTCGCGGCCGCTGTCCCTGGCCAAGCTTCGGTCGGTTGCTCCCACCTTACGAGCGGGTCGCCGCCCTTTGTCACGGGAATCGCTAACCCGTAAGGATACTGAAGCTGTTCTGCTTCGGAGTAAAATTCCAACCTCGTCGAAGGGGTGTTGAACTGTAGGTTGGAGTAGCCGATGTACGGCTCTGGAGAGAACCTTGCGACTCCATTTGCTTGAAATTCAGCGACAGCTTGCGGGTAAGAGCTTGCAGCGTCACTTAGAATCTGGTCTACCTGATCTTGCATCGTTCCTTGGAAGTATTTCGAGTAATTAGTTCCGTTCAAAGTATCGAGCTCTTGGGCTAGTAACTGTAACCAGTCCCAATCTGATTTTGACTGGAACAATGGCTGAATTGCCTGTTCCTCGACGAGAAGATAGGGGTGCATGTACCCTGAGACAATATCGTCATTTTCAAACCAGTGGGTCGAGGGCAGCAAAATGTCGGCGTACTCCGACGTATCATTGAGAAAAGTATCAGCGGCGACGAAGAACTCTATGTTATTTGTGGACAAGAGTTGTTGCATGATTTGGTTTTGGTTCGGATTGTTACTGACCCAGTTTGCGTTGGTCGATACAATCGCTTTGATGACATACGGTTGGGTCGAGGTCTGATTGCTCGTCGTTCCCTGTGAGTAATCCGACGGGTCGGCCGGGGTGTACGTGTTTATCGTCCCACTTGTTATTGCGTCGTACATCAACGCTTGGGGCAGCGAAGTCGCACTGGTCCCAGAGGGAGTAAGCCAGCTGTAATCGTAAGTATACATTCCGGCATAGCCGGCAATCTCGCTCATTGGAGTTGCGCCGCTTTTGCCTACGTTGCCTGTGAGTCCCGCCAGAGTTCCGACCGCTCTGCCATTTAGATACCCGTTCCCCCAGCGATCCGTTCCCATGCTGAGAATGATTGTTGCAGGGCTGATTGTGGCGTAGTCAGTTGCGAGCTGGACAATTGTGGCCGCTGGTATGCCGGTATAACCCTCAACGCTGTTTGGATCGAAAGCCGCAACCCTGTCGGAAAGGAGTTGCAGGGCGGGGCGAACTTGAATTGAATTTGCAGTGTAGACACCTAGCAAAGCAGGAGAAATAGAAGGCGTATCATAAGTGACCGCGGATTGCGAGGTCTGGTCCCACACCATATACTTGCTCGAACCACCGGAGACTACATCGCTTTCTCTAAGAAAGAGGCCAGAGTTACCGTTTACAAGAAACGGAGCAACAGTGTAGTTTGTTGCGAAGTCTGTATTGATCAAATTTTGATTTATGATTACGTTGATCAAACCCATGCCAAGGGCGACATCAGAACCTGGGTTGAGATTGATCCACTGACTAGCTTTTGATGCAATTACGCTGTAGTGCGGGTCTATAACAATGACCTTGGCCCCGTTGTCTATTGCGTCTGCGATAAAGTGCCAAGATTGGATGTCACTCTCAGTCATATTGCTGCCCCAAATGATAATCAGTTTCGCATTGTCGGCGATATCGGTCGCCTCATTTCCTTGCCCGTAGTACGACATTCCAACTTGGGAGAATCCAAGAGGCATGCCGAGATCCACCGAGACGCCTAAATTAGTCCCTTGGAACACGTTCGCAAATCTTTGAATAGCTCCCCCCATGCCGTTGACCATCCCGTAGTTTCCTGAAAGCGAGAGAAAGGCAACTGCTTGCGATCCATACTTTTCTGAAACGCTACTGAGATTTTGCGCGATTGTACTGATAGCTTCTTCCCAAGTAATCGTTTCCCACTTTCCCGAACCTCGCCCGCCCACTTGCTTCATAGGATATTTTAGACGATTAGGATGGTAGACCCGCTGGGCGTGAGAAAGGCCTCTCAAACAAATTCTGTTGTATCGCTGATTAGGCATCGGATTCACTTCGGTCTTCACCAAATTACCATTGTATACATGCGCAAGAACTCTACATGTTTGCTTACAGTTGTTCGCACAGACGTTATTGAACAGCTGCTCTTGCGGAACCGTATCGGTAACAACGCTCGACTGAGCCCTCGGTTGAAGGGCTTTAATTATGACGTGCTCTTGAGACAAAGCGAAGTAAGTAAGAACGCTCGCGGCGGCCGAGATCTTAATGAAGGTCCGGCGATTCATCTTGGACTTGGCAATCTGGCTCATGAAAGCAAATATTGGCTTTTTGATTATTTAACCCGCATACACGATTATCAAATTTGAAAATGAGAACAGACCGAAATAATTTATTTTCTCCACGGAGCAAATCGTAGATTTGCGTTCTTCGCTGAAGATCTTTGTGAACCTCTAGTGAGGCACTAGACGCTCTCCTGTAACTATTTTCGAATTAATTTCAAATTCACGTCATTGAAAATATGCGTGATGTGACTTCAACGCTCGTTCATCACAAACCAAGCAAATTTCATTTTTTTCTTTCTTCCATGGCTGAAATTACATCATTCCCTATTCCCACTTTTGAGAAATGACTTCTTCATTTTATAGACTGTATGTGCGATATATCTTCTGGTTTTGACTTCAGAAAGCGCGATTATTGTTTTTACCAAGGCGCCGATTCCAGGCGTTGTAAAGACAAGATTAATTGAACCAAATGGAAAATCGCCGACTGCTGAAGATGCGGCCGAACTGTATAAATCAATACTGACGGACACGCTTAACGCGGCAAAGGATGCTTGCAAAGCTACTGGAGCAAAGCTGATAATTTCCTTCACGCCAGAGGAAGGAGAAGGTTGTCTGAAAAATCTTGTCGAACAGGTTTCTGAAGACGCTATTTTTCATCTTCAAAAAGGATCTACAGTAACGGCCAAAGTCCGTGATTCCTTCAGGTTCGCTTTCTCGCTTGGATTTGCATGCGGTTTTTTGATACCAGGAGACCATCCTGACCTCGACGGTATTACACTATCCGAGGCAATTCAAAGGCTTTCAGGATCATCAGATCCAGCAGTGGTGTTGGGTCCGACGTTTGACGGTGGGGGTTATCTCCTAGGTTTCAACAGATCCTCCTTTGAAAGAGTCGATTTTTCGCTCGAAGACACATACCGAGTTTGCGCGGATATATTTCTGAAAGCAAGAATTGCGAGTATCCCATGTTTTTTTCTCGAGAACAAGAGTGATATTGACGATTGGGAGGATGTGTCGCGTTTCCTCGCTTCTTGCAAGAAGGTCTGGCCACAAAGGGAAAGCAGGACTAGGGCCACGCTGGAGCGACTTGGCTTTGAGAGGACTCAGTTCTCGAATCATGGAAAAAAACTCAGTGTTATCGTCCCCACCTTGAACGAAGAAAGGCGGATAGACTTTCTTCTCGATTCTCTGAAGACGCAGACAGTAGAGGACTATGAGATAATCTTAGTCGATGGATCATCGTATGATGATACGGTTTCAAAAGCTTGGTCCAGAGTTGACAAGATAGCCTATGTAGGAAATCCCTCCAGAAAGAGTCAGGAATTAGTTGGAGGCTTTGGTGCAAGAGGCGAGATCCTCCTTTTCCTTCACGCTGATTCTATCGTCTCGCCTACACTATGCGAGAGTATTATCAAGGCAATCGACGCCAATGCAAATATAATCGGCGGCGGCTGCCGTGCTATTTTTGATGGGTCAGACTCGAAAATAAAATTTCTCAACGTTATGAGAATGTGCGGAGACAAATTGCTCTCAATCCACGGAATTAGCTCCGGATTCTTTGTAAAAAGACGGGCGTTCATACTGGCAAATGGGTTTAGAGAAGACGTAATGGAAGAAGCCGTGGATTTTCAAAGTCGAACGAAGGAGTGGGGAAAATTCATCACCTTGAACGAATATATCCGATCTTCACCGAGACGATTCGCCTCGAAGAAAACTTTTCTTCCTACATTTGTGATTTGGGTTGTGACTGTTCTTCTTACTTACGTTGGGTTAAATGCTCTGGGGATCGAACGGAAACTGTGGAAAGCAGTCAGGTAAAAGGGCCCAATTTTTCTTCCATGGCATTTAGGGCGTCATCAAATTGAAGAGTATTCTTTCAGTTTTGGGCCTGCACAATTGATCTTTATTCACTATAGCACAAGCTCTTATCTTGCTTAATCATAGTCTGAGCGCCTGATTTTTCCTCGTGGTTTATCAAAGCTGAGAATCGAGCTACCCCTTTAAATAACAACCTCGACCATTCATTAAGCCAAGAGGTGTTCGAACTCAAATGGCATGGGACGATCCCGTTGTATGGGTTCTCATCATAGCAGTAGTAATATTCCTATTTGGAGCAAACAAGATTCCACAATTCGCGAAGGCTCTTGGTCAAGCAAGACGTGAGTTCGACCAAGCATCGAAGGAATTAACGAATCCTTCTCCTGCACCTGTTGCTCAGCCAGTCGCAACCACTTCGGCAGCGACCGTTCAGAACTTCGCAGCCCCCGTAGCTCACCCAGGTGTCTCAGCAACAGCAGCAGCCCCAAATGACCCACTTGTCGTGGCGGCACAGAAGGAAGGAATAGACACCACGGGCAAGACGAGAGACCAGATAGCAACCGAACTAGCTTGGAAGCTCAAAAGTAGCTGAAAGACTACCAGAAAGCTTCCATCCTCTTTTTTCTTTTTCCGACCTATAGTTTCCTTTTCCATGAGTTGGTTTATCCTAAAGGTACCGGTAATCTAGCCCTGAACAGGTTTCTATCAAGATACTGTTCTGCCTCTCTTACAACGAGTTGCGAAACTCAAATTCATAACTTCAGAAAAAGACGGAGTTGTTCTCAGATCTGAGAATTGTATTCCCATCTTAAATAACTAAGAAGCGCGATATCTGGTATCTAGTGTCAAGATGAACTGTCAGGAACTGGCTGGAACTGTCAGACTCGTTTTAGCGGCAGGAGGGCTCATATTCTTTAGTTGATTTCCGCAATTTTACTTGCCGGTGGCAAGAGTTCAAGAATGGGGGGACGAGACAAAGCGTTCCTAGAATTGGGCCCTGACAAATTTGTCTATCGAATTGCGCGAGCACTTCTCCAAGTTTCTGATGATGTTATGGTAGTCGTGGGAAAGAAAGGGAAAGATCCTTTCCAAAGAACACTAGATGGGTTGGAATTTGAAGGGTTTGATCTTACACACATTAGAATTCTTAATGATCAGTTCGAGTTTGAAAATCCCCTCGCAGGAATATTAACCGGATTTCTCAATGCCAGGCGTCAATATGCTGCTGTCGTCGGCTGCGATATGCCATTAATGAGCAGCAGTGTTATCGGTGATCTTTCGCGGCGGGCAAAAGGGTACGACTTGGCGATCCCCATTCACGAGGATTACAACATAGAGCCTCTCTGCAGTGTCTACCACGTAAAGCGCGCTATGTATGCAGGCTACCTTGCGATCGGAGATGGAAAAATAGGTCCGAAGCACATGGTCTCGTACATCCCAAACGTCAACTACGTCCCAGTTTCGTTGCTCCGCCCGCTCGACCCCTGCCTAGGAACTCTCACGAATATCAATTATCCCACAGAATATGAAGATCTACTTGTTTCAAGTGCGGCAAGACCCGTCGCCATTCCCATGCAGCTTGAAGTGGCTGCGAAAAAGGAAGGATAGATAGGGCACAATAGAATGGTCTCCAAGAAAATGGCTTCGGAACACGTACCTCAGATGGAGGAAGATCACGATCTAGGTACGAGTGTAGTGCATATAATAAGGAATAACGAACCTGTTAGTTTCGAAGCACAAGAAGATGATGAAATTGATGACCAAACCGAAAAGGAAAGACTAATCGAAGAAACAGAAGGAGGAACATTCGAAAGGGCCCTTCAAAAATCAGGACGAGGGTCGATGGCACTTGTTCTTCCACATTCGTGGATAAACAAGAGCGGTCTCAAAGTCCACGACAAAATTTTCCTTAAATGGCAAACCGATGGCAGTTTGAGAATCGCCCCGATGAAAGATTCGGAGAGAGAGCGTGGCATCTTCCTGATCGATGCGAATCAAATGAAGCAACCTCACGGTCTTGGACGAACCTTGATCTCGGCCTACGTAGAAGGGTTCAACAGGATGAAGATTTCAGGGAACGGCGGATTAACAAAACAGCAATACGATGATGTCTTAGCTCACGCTTCGAAGCTTATCGGGCTAGCGATTATCGGCGAAAGTCTGAGCAATATCGAGATTAAATGCTATCTCGACCCCTTGAAAAATGACGTTCCGCAGCTGTTTGTAAGGATATATTCGCTCAGCTCGGCAATGTTGAAGGACTCGCTCGAAGCGTTTACGAACCAAAGTCAAGACTCCGCCCGAAGAGCGAAGGGAATGGACGCCGAAGTCGATAGAATATACTACCTAATTCTTAGACAACTCTTTACCGCTGCGAGGGATCCGATAATTGCCGAGTCGCTTAAAATTTCGAGACCATTGAATATAGTGAGCGACCGGTCAATAGCGCAACTAATCGAAGATATTGGTGATACGTGTCACAATACCTGTACGAAACTTATTGCCCATCCGCCTAATCAGATTTTGCCGCAGGAGCTCCTGATCAGGGCTCAGGAATTAAGTGGACAGATATGTTCAATTTACGATAGAGCGTTCCGAGCCTATTCTTTAACAGACCGAAGAGCTGCCAACTCTGTAATTGATGATTGCAGAATATTTGAAAAGTCCGTTGAAGAATTCGAGAAAGTGATCTACGAGAAGGCAGCAAATCCAGTGAATTATGCGCTCATCAGTCAATACGCGCTGGTGAGCAGACATTGCAGATCAATTGCGGAAATCGCATTCAACAAGGCGGTCGGGGTAGACAAAGAACACGCCTGGATCCAAGATAACTTTCAAAAAGAGTAGCTCTGTGTAGCTTACACTCTTTTTGCGACAGACCTTTTTCCCTCGTGTCCTAAACACTCTAGAATTCTCAACGCTGAGAATCGCCTCTCTCTCTAAATAGTCCTGACGCGTTATTTTGTTATTGGTATATTTTGCACTCGGATACGAGTTACGCTCAAGAGCTTAAGGAGGGAAGAATGCAACAGGATTCTCCTGAATCGTCAACTGCGCTGCAAAGATCCGGTCTGTATAAAATCCTCGCCGCAGCTTTCTATCCGCCGCAGGTGGGGCTTTTGGAAGAGATTTGGAATAACGCAATTTCAAAATGGAGTTCGGATCAGAATGAAACCGAAGGCGAGCTCAACTTGGTGGAGATCCGACTTGAATACAACCGGCTCTTCGTAGGCCCGAATGCACTGCCTTGCCCTCCTTACGAATCCGTTTACAGGAGGGATCGAGCTCCATCTGATCTTGGAATGCTCATGGGCCCTAGCGTTCTCGACATAAAGAAGCGATACGGTGAAGCCGGCTTGCAAATTTCGCAGAACTTTCCCGATCTCCCGGATCACGTTTCGGTGGAGATGGAATTCATGTCATATCTCTGCGCCAAGGAAGCTGACGTTCTCAGTAGACATGAAGATGTTACAATTTGGAGAGGTAGGCAAGCTGAATTTTGGCGTATTCATCTCGAACCATGGATCCCCCAATTCTCGCAAGCTGTCTTGAGCAATTCAAGATCCAACTTTTACAAGGTTGCGGCGATTTTTCTAAAGGACTGGATTCAAGATGAAGGTGAATTCTTCAAGGAATATTTCGAACAGGAGAGGCCACAGTCTTGATCAAGACTTGTGTAGACGTGGATCAGGCTCTTCCCTTTCGAATGGAAATAATCTACGAGATTACGAAAACCTGGCCCCAAGTTATCGTCGTTTCAAGCTCGGCTGAGGAACTTCCAGAAGGTACAGAAGGGCTGCTGACAATCGGAAACTCGCGAACCCGGTTCGATGACCCACTGCTCATTACCGATAGCGTAGCCACGAAGGACTTGAGTCTGAATCAAGCTCTTTTTCAAGCGAATGCAAAAATAGGGAGAATGTTATCTTCGGACTCGATCAAAAGAAAGGTAATGTCTCAAGCCGTTGCAAAGGACACCGGCCTTTCAAGACGCGATTTGTTCTCCGGTCTAAGGAGAAGAGGAGTATTCCCAACCTACTCAGATGCCCCGTCTATCTACAATTCCATTTGCGAATCAAGGTACGGGTGCTCTAAATGCATACAAGCTTGCCCTACGAGGGCTCTCACCACTCTGAACGGCACATTAATTCTAAAGGATCAAGACTGCAACCGCGTCGGGATATGCGCAGCCGTCTGCCCTGTCTCCGCGATTCAACTCCCCACTTTTTCGGAATCCCGCTTCCTCGGCCTTGTACACGGAATCACGGTTTCGAGCCCAAATGTTCCTAAGACGCTAGTCCTAACTTGCAACTTAGAGTCAGTGTCGCCAGGACCGTGGATGTTCATCGAAAAGGTCAAAGATGTCGGGACTGTCGGTCCTCGGCAGCTAATGATGGCGGCGAGCTCAGGGATCGACAGGATAATTATTTACTGTGCGGACGGCAGATGCGCGGGAAAGGAGAATGCGCAAGAAGCTGTGGAGTCGCTAGCGCAATTCCAGGCACGGACTAAAAGCGACGAGCACCAAGGCGTGGTTTTCAAATTTCTGGAAGGGGCTGAAGGAAACGAGGAGATCGGGAAGATTAATCTCCAACTTCGTAACAAGGCAGACACATCCTTTATACCTGGAGATAATTCCTGGAACAATTATTTGCAGGGACTCGCGGGCCTCGGGTCGGAAGAAAGTGTAATCGCCGATGGACTTGGATTAACTAACCTCAAAATTTCAGACAGTTGTACGTTATGCGACGTCTGCTCAAAGTATTGCCCTCACTCGGCTTTGCGCATCAAATCCGGATTGCTGGAATTTGATTCTTCAAAGTGCACGGGTTGCGGATACTGCGCGCTAATATGTCCAGAGCATTCAATTAGCATATCATCCCCGGAGAACTTTGGGCAAGTTCATAATAGGGTAGTGTTCCAGGACAGGATTGTCAACTGCGCAAGGTGCGGGAGGCCGATAGGTAGCGTCAGGTACCTAAAGAGAATTGCCTCATTACTCAAAATGAACGATCCAATGATGAAGTACTGTGACATGTGTAAACAGCATATCGCGATGGAAAAACTATTGGGGAACTGATAGCAGGTAAACTAGCCTCTTAATTATTTGAAAAAAAGTGGTAGTAGTCGCGCTTGTCTGTGAATGAAGAAAAAAGAATGCGATGGGACGATTCAAGAAGATATCTGAAGCTCACGCAGTACGATCAAATCCTGTCGAAGATCTCGTCGAGTCTTGGTTCGGGCCTTCCGAAAACAGAATGGGTCCGAGTCGACCTCACAAGAGGAAGAGTCTCGGCGGAAAGTATTGTGTCGAGAGTGGAAATCCCCGCTAGAACGACATCCGCCATGGACGGTTATGCCTTAAAAAACGAAGATATCAAATCCGCCTCGCCTGCGCAGCCAAGTTCACTTTTTGTAAAGGGAAGCTTGTACCCAAATTACTTCAGCAAGAAGACTCCAATCCTCGGAAAAGGCGAAACGTATTATGTTGCGACTGGCGCGCCCCTTCCCCGAGGAACTGACACAGTAGTACGCGTTGAGGAAGCTCTTTCGCGAAATGATATAATCGTGGTCAGGCACGTAATCGAGAAGGGGAAGAACATCGCCATGAGGGGGGAAGATGTTCGAAATGGTCAGACTGTTGTCAGGAAGGGGCAAATTCTAGACCCGGTCGACGTTGCTTTGCTCATAGGTACTGGAAGAACTCGGATCAAGGTTTTCAAAAGGCCTAGAGTTGGGCTATTGTCTATTGGCGACGAACTGAAGGCGTTCGATCCTGACTCGAAGCACAATACAAGAGATGGCCGCACAGTCAACAATTACCTAAACCTCCTCGAAGGATACGTGGAACATTTTGACTCTGAAGCGATTTCGCTCGGGACATGCGGCGACGAGATAACTGCCATTCGAAGAACTATCCTCAGTGGATTGCTCAAATGTGATGTGATTTTGACCATCTCCGGAAGCTCTGTTGGACGTCACGACAATGTTCTGGACGCTGTAACTTCTGTAAGAGAATCTAAAACATTATTTCACGGAGCACGGCTAGTGCCAATCAGGCCTTCGGGAATTGTTAGAGTGAAGAACAAGCCCGTAATCATAGTACCAGGCCATGCGGTTTCAGCTGTTCTGACTTTCTTTACGATCACTCTTCCCGTGTTGAATCTGCTCTCCGGACTTCCACTTGATTCGCGCCTCTTTACTTTGAGCGTAAGTGCAACAAACGAGATTACAAACAACCGCGCAATCGAGGCGCTTTCCCTGATTAGGTTGGAACCCCTTGGAACGAGTGGCAAATTAGGGGCAGTCGCTCTTGACTGGGGATCTAATCTCTTGTCCAATCTTTCAAAGGCGGACGGGTTTATTGAGCTAGCTCCGCATGAAACCATAAAGAGAAACCAGGCCGTAAATGTCCGGCTTTTCGACGGTCCGGTCCTTCGAACCTCGTAGTAAGAGGGGCCGCGCTTCTTACAATGAAGATAATTTTGTTCGTAGGTCTCAGCGGCGGAGGAAAAACGACCGCATTGACTACACTCGCGCGAGGAATAACGAGAGCAAATCTTGGCAAGATTGGTACCATCAAGAGGATTCACGAGCGCAATTTTTCCATAGATGACTCAAGGGGCAAGGACACTTGGCTTCATGCCCGCGCGGGAGCTTCAGTGATTCTTGCTTTTGCTCCGAAGGAGATAGACATCATCAGGAAGGAACGTGATACTTCAAAGATTCGTGCAAAGGAGATAATCGAGGTCTTCAAGAAGACCAAAGTGGATTACTTGCTTGTTGAAGGCCTGCATAAAAAATTCGAATCTCTTCCGACGGTTAAGCAAATTATCTGCGCAAGGAGTGAACGCCAGGCACTTGACCTTCTTGATCTGCATAGAGGGAATGTTATTTTCATAACAGGGAAATTTGCTAGCAAATTTACAAGGGCTAGGGTCAAGGGCATTCCCGTGCTTTCCCTGCCGAGGGACATCGAAAAAGCTCTCGAGATGATAAGTAAAAGCTAGAGCAGCCTCCTTTCGCTCTCCCATCTCCTTCCTTATCCATTCTCAATTGTGGTAATCGTCTTACCCCATTATATATGGGCGAGGTCAATTAATTTCTTATTGTGCAAAACATGTCGACCAAACAAGAACTTGTGGATAAGCTCAGGACGGTAATTGACCCCGAACTAGGTATTAATATTGTTGATCTTGGAATGATCAAGAGTCTCGAAATTAAAGAGGGTACTGCTTTTGTTACTATTGCGCTGACGGTCAGCGGTTGTCCTCTATCGAATTCAATCGAGAATGATGTGAAGAGAATCCTTTCCCGTCAACCGGGCGTCTCGAATGTTGAGGTTCAAATGACAAACATGAGCCGCGAAGAACTGAATGAACTCATGGTCAAGATGAGAAAACTAAGATCAGAGACCAAAACAGATCCTTTTGCTGCCGCTCCTCCTGCAAACAAAACAGGATTTGAGAAACTCCCGCACAGGGGTATCCAAAATGTCATAGCGATAATGTCTGGCAAAGGCGGGGTTGGCAAGTCTTATGTCACCTCTGCGATTGCAGTAGAGCTTCGAAGACAAGGGTTTGAAGTGGGGATCTTGGATGCAGATCTCACGGGTCCAAGTATTGCCAAGGTATTCGGGCTCTCGACAAAGCCACAGGTAGACGCAAATGGTGCGATACCCGTTTCGACAGCGACAGGAATCAAGGTAATGTCGATGAACTTGCTCCTAAGTTCGCCAGATGCTCCAGTAATTTGGCGTGGACCCGTCGTGGATCAAGTGATTCGACAATTATTCATGGAAGTAAACTGGGGCGAGCTGAACTTTCTGCTAATAGATCTCCCTCCTGGAACGGGAGACGCGCCTCTCACGGCGATGCAAGCTCTGCCACTTGACGCTGTAGTGATCGTTTCCACTCCTCAGGATCTCGCAATGCTCATAGTTAAAAAGTCGATAAATATGGCTCGTCAACTCCACGTGCCTCTGGCGGGAATAATTGAGAACATGAGTTACATGGTCTGCCCTCATTGCTCGGTCAGGATCAAAATGTTTGAAGAATCAGGTATCGAGAGCGAAGCAAATAGACTAGGCGTAGATTTCCTTGGAAAATTACCCTTCGATTTACACGTCAATCGTCTAGCCGATTCGGGCAGATTAGAAGAATACGCGAGTGCGGAGATGCAGGAGATCACGGCCAAAATAAAGAGCAAGACCATTCAGCTAACCTCTATGAAGGTAGAGCCGATTGCCTGGAAAAGAGCTCAGGCATAAGCTTCGACCGATTTCAGTTGAGCCAATTGGAGTAATTCATTCGCCCTTCAAAAAAGCGGAAGGAGCCCCGATTCAATCGGTATCGGCAAAACACACGAGGGGGATGATTGAGATCTTCCCCAGCTATATTCGTGGGTTAGACGGACTGTCTGAATTTTCTCATTTGATTCTGATATACCGCTTTCACAAAGCTCGAAAATCCAAATCCTTGTTAGTCAGACCTTACCTAGACGGTTCAAAAGATCACGGAGTTTTTGCGACTCGCTCTCCTGCCCGACCTAGCCTTCTAGGAATCTCTATCGTCCGCCAGTTCGGAGTTAGAGGTGGAAAAATACGAGTTGCCGATATCGACGTCATCGATGGAACGCCGCTCTTGGATATCAAACCCTACGTTCCGCAATTTGATTCAAGGAGCACGGAGAAAATTGGCTGGTATGCGGGAAAGCTTCAGAAGCTCAACCACACCGTTGCTGACGATCGATTCTCAAAATAGAATTTAATTCCGGTTCTCAAGCATCATTTTCCGGACAGAGAATTGAATACAATCGAGGCCGCGTTTTCGGTCTCCTTTTCTAGCATATCCGCAGTCCCAAATTCCTTTGTTTTCTTCGCGAAACTATCGCATACCATCAAAAGTGCGGCCGTCCGAAATCCGCGGAGCAATCTGAGAGTGAAGAGCGTAGCGCATTCCATGTCAACTGCAACGACGCCTCTCTTCGCCCAGTTCTTGAGGAAATTTCGGTCCTCGTTGTAAAATGCGTCGCTAGAAAAGACTAGCCCGGTGTGGAACATTATTCCTTGAGTTCTGCATTCGTTGATGACTGCTGCCGTTAAATCAAAATCGGGAACAGCGGGAAGCATTCGGTCGGAGACATAGGTATTCAAAGAGCCGTTTGAATGAGCGGCTCCGGTCGGCACTACGAAATCCCCCGTGTTCAGCTTCTTAGTCATCTCTCTGCAGGTTCCCAGCCTTACAACAGAACGTGCTCCGAGCCTGTACAACTCCTCAAAAACTATCGCGGACGAAGGGCCCCCGATTCCGTGGGTTGAGACCATAATCCTGGTTTTCCCAAAATAACCTGTATACGCGAGAAGACCTCGGTTCGAAATTAACCTGCTTTGTTTCTTTCAAGAGCGACGCAAGTTGTTCCGCTCTCTGACCATCGCCCACAACCACTACTAGTCTTGAGATATCCTTTCGTTTGGCCGAAAGCACTACTGCGTTTGGCAAGATAGCAGGAACAACTGGCCAGTAAGCGGACTAAATAGCATTTAGAGTCGCCCATGCTAATCTACACCGTGTATGGGTGCGATTTTTCATTCTCGAACTTGAGAATATGCGTAGCTCATTTAAGAACCAAGTGCGATATGTTACATCACGATGGCTCTGCTCAGCGGATTGGAGGAAGGGCAAAACCTGCCGCGGCTGATGGATCTTTACGGCAGGGTAGTAAGGAAGCTTCGAATTTCTGTGACTGACAGATGTAATTTTCGATGTAGCTTTTGCATGCCCGAGACACCTGCGTGGATTCCAAATGACAGCATCCTTTCCTTTGATGAAATTACGAGGTTTGTCAGGGTCTGCTCCACAAAGTTTGGAGTTGACAGGGTAAGATTATCCGGGGGAGAGCCCCTCGTTCGAAAAGACATTGAGAAGCTTGTCGCCCAGATAGCTTTTACGCCCGGGATAAAGCACACCTGCATGACCACAAACGGAACCTACCTTGCGGAAAAGGCGCGTTCTCTCAAAAATGCGGGACTACAGTCGGTCACGATTAGTCTCCATAGCTTAAGGCCGGAAAGATTTGAGAAGGTGACCCGGGTGAACGGGCACGCGAAGGTACTTGAGGGAATTAGGGCGGCCAAAAGCGCAGGTTTCGTAAATGTGAAACTCAACTCTGTAATTGTGCGGGGATACAACGACGACGAGATCTTGGATTTTGCAACTCTTGCGCACGACGAAGGCTTCAACATGCGTTTCATCGAATACATGCCCTTTGACGGCAGGAAGAGTTGGCAGATGGAAAAAGTAGTTTCAGGTGATGAAATACTTGCCAGGATAGCGAAGAAATATCGCATAGTACCGCTCGAGAGGGAGCGAGGGAGCACGGCGGTAAATTACAGGTTCGAAGATGGAGCTGGAGGAGAGTTTGGGATAATTGCTTCGATTACCCGTCCGTTCTGTTCCGATTGCGACCGACTAAGACTGACCGCCGACGGGAAGCTTGTCCCGTGTCTATTTGGAGACAAGGAATATGACATCTCGCCCCTTCTAAAGGACGACCGTGCAGATGACGAGATCGCACAATTCCTTAAGGAGATTGTGAGACTCAAGCCTCCGGGAGTTGAATCATTAATAAAAGCCTCCGCGGAACTAAAACACGTTCGGGCTATGTATCAGATCGGCGGATGAATTATCAGGGACACTAGCAAAGACAAGAATCTTCCTGCCTATTTCCTAAGAAGTTAAAGAACCGCTTCGATCCTACCTGCCCGGACTAGCGTCAAGAATTAGGGCAAATGCTGTGGGCAAGCTTCTAATTTAGAAAGGCAATTTCGGTTCTTTTCTGAAGCAAAAGGAATTGTTGAAAAGTAATCCGTAGCTCCAAAAATGTGTTAAGCGAAAGCTGATAAATGATAGCTCCTCATTTGAAATTATATCATGCAAAGACAAGAAGAAGAAAAAGAACGAGCCGCAATGGTGGTTCGAAGAGGAGAGGCAGAGTCAAACCGATCCGTCGAGGAAGAGGCTCTCTTCAAAGTGCTTAGAAAGAGACATGCTTGTCGAAACTTTGAACAAAGGGAGCTGCCCGACAAAATTCTCCAAAAACTTGCCTATGCGGCCCATCGAGCTCCAACCGGCGGAAATGCGCCGTACAGGTTTGTCATCGTCATAAAGGATCCCAAGCAGCTTAAGATGATTAAACTGGTCTCTCCGGGATATTTTGGCGACACGAGGGCTGCGATTTTTGTGTGCACCGATACGCGTGTGGCGTACAGGGGAAAAGAAGACTCGGCGGAGCTGATTTGTGCGAGCTATGATGCGGGCGCTGCAGCTGAGAACGTAGTGCTCGCGGCGTATTCGATGGGTCTTGGCGCGTCATTCATCAAGTCCTATTCCGAAGCTGCGGTTGCGAGGATTCTTGACCTTCCGGAGGGCTGTAGGACAGAGCTACAAGTCTCCGTGGGCTACCCCGCCAAGGACGAGCCAAAGGCCCTGAAGAAACGGAACGGGTCCACCAACACCTTCCTAGATCGTTACGGCAAACTGTGGGACGGGAGTGGCGACAATTCTACTACCGCTTCCGAAGTAAGAAATGTAAATTTTGTGAATTGAGGGTGGAATTAGAGCATGCAATCAGACACCCCTTCATCTTCTTCTAATAGTTCCCAAAACGACGAGGGCTTGGAACAAATTCGTGAAGGAATCTTCGAACTTTCAATCTATCTAGTCACGGCTGCGAGAGGTTGCGTTGACGAACGCCATATGTATGGTCCTTTAAGGCTCATGAGTGCAGTCAGCCGCCTTTCTAATCTTTGCCCAAAAGACAGCGCGCTAAAACCTGATGCGTTTCTAATAAGTGCGGCCAAAGAAATAGACGAGAACCTAGACAAGGTCATGTCTTCCGAAGACGATTTCATAACCTTCATGGATCAAATGGTTATCAAGTTCACTGACGAGCTGAAACGCAGAGAGCTCAAGCAAGATTAAGGAGGAATGTCTTAGTATTAGAGCGTACGGATTTCTTTCGATAGACTTGACGTATTTCAAATCCCATAGTCCCTTCGTAACTAATCCGGCACCTTCTTCGCTGTTTTAAATATCGCTTGCTCTCTTTTTCATTGAGATCTGAATAAACGAAATGGCGAATTCAACGCTGTTGTTAGTGGGTAGTACTAAGTTCATGATGGGGTTGATTCTTCTTTTGTTCGACGGAGTCAGCCATGGATTCTTTCCACCCATTGATTACTTGCTGAGCAACCCTCTTGCTGCAGGATTTCTCTTTGGCTCAATATTTCTTGTATTAGTCGGCTCCATCCTGATCGCAGTTGCGATCAGATATTTTGACTGACCTGACGAAAGTTTTCTTAAATAGCCTACCTTGAGTATGCAAAGGTATGAAAGCCGCCCTGCTTCACAAAGTAGCATCGATTGAGACCAAACCTCTCAAGATAGAGGAAGTTGAAACACCTACGCCTGGCGAAGGACAGATTTTAGTAAAGATCACCGCTTCAGGCGTTTGTAGATCTAATCTAAATATGGTCGAGGGAGATTGGATAAGCGCGGGAGTTCCGCCTAAATACCCAATCATCCCTGGGCATGAAATTGCAGGCACTGTGGCAGAAGTTGGACCGGGTGTCGAATCTGTCAAGAAAAATGAGAAAGTTGGAATGCAACCTCTATGGATATCGTGCGGTACTTGCGATCTATGTTTAACTGGTGGCGAGTACTACTGCTCGAAGCGGGAGATCCTAGGGGAAACGGTTGACGGTGGTTATGCAGAGTACATCATTGCGTATGACGGGCATATTTATCCACTGCCATCGAATATGGATCTAGTAACGGCAGCCCCCCTATTCTGTCCCGGAGTTACCGCTTACGGTGCTGCCAAGAAGGCAGGAATTCAGCCGGGGGACAAAGTAGCAGTTTTTGGAGTTGGAGGAGTGGGACATATGGCGATCCAGTTTGCAAAGTTGTATGGAGCAGATGTGTACGCTGTGACGAGAAGTGATCAACACCTTGCGCTGGCTTCCGAGCTTGGAGCGACGCCCATAGACGGAAAGAAAGATCCGATCTCTGAACTCACAAAGATCGGAAAAATGGATTCAAGCATAGTTTTCGCACCATCCAGCAAGGTAGCCATGCAGGCAGTTAGGTCAACAAAGGCTCGTGGAACAATAGTTATGGGATCTCCAGGAGGAATCGAGGAATTTCCCTTCGACGAGGAGAAAAGGATCGTTGGCTCATTGGTTGGGGGAAGACAAGCGACGAGAGAAGTCGTTGCGCTGGCCGTAGCTGGAAAAATCAAGCCAATTACAGAAAAGCATCGACTGGACGAAGCAAATGCCGTTCTAAAGGCCGTTAAAGACGGCGAGCTGAAAGCAAGAGCCGTCCTCGTTCCTTAGCCATTATCGATTCAAGATGCAATCCACACAGAGTCAGAGACTCTGGGCTTTGACTCGCCTTCATTCGGATGACCCAAAGGCAATGTCAGATCCTCCCTATAGAATACTCGATCGCATCCCCAAAGTTGTTTTTCATTTTTGCTTTTGAATAAGTTCCAGCCAGATTCCATTCGGGTCTTTTATGAAAGCTATCACCGATTTTGACCCGCCGAGAGAGTAAGGTTCCTTTGCGACTTCAACTCCCTTGCTCCTGAATTCTTCCACCAACTTTCGTATATCTTCAACGACGAAGGCAATATGATCTAGCTGGTCTCCGTCGGTCCAGTCTTTCTTTTCCTTCCAGTACGTGAGCTCGATCCCAATATTGTCGCCGTCTGAACTCGATACGAATGCAATCTCCGCCTTGTTCTCGGGAATTTCTCTACGGCTGACGAGCTTCAGCCCCAAAGTTTTGCAGTAAAAATCTAAGGACTGATTCATATCTTTGACGGTGATTGAGGCATGATCGATTTTCATTATCTACTACGCAATTTTTCCCAGTCGTCTAAATTTAACATTTTACAAGATTCTAAACGACTCGCTGCCGTTTTTACTCTATTCTTTTCAAGTACAAGCGTAAAAAATGTTCCCTATCTTATTTTCAGTCTCAAAGAAAAAAAGAACTTATGACTCGCCGTACTATTCAGCATCCAAATTCACACCCTGCCTGATCGAAACAAATTGATTCAATAGTCGGAGACCTTCGTTCGACAAACAATAGGGAGTAGAATGAAGGCCCGGGCCTCATGACTACTGCTGTTACATTCTCATCTCGACACCTTCTTAGGAAAAAGTAGGTGGAAGAGTGTAGTCCAGATTAATGTGGACCCGGGAGGTTCGATCCTAAATGGGTTGGGATATTGGATTTAGCCCAAAGAAGTTTAGTGAACCGAAAACGCATTTTGGCGCACAGAGTAGCAGTGATACTTTACGTGATTGCTCTTTGAGATTCATGTACAGCAAAAGGAACATGCGCATAGGAGACCAGTTCGGGCCAGGCCTGTTTTGGTCCTAGATTTCGGTATATCTGTTGATTTCTTTGCACCAAATGATCGAGCGGAAAATGACCCCTATGAGTAGGCCCTTTTCTAGCTACTCTGCTAGGTACCTCTCCAATATGCATTCCAATGTCGAGTAATTTCTTAGCTGCGATCTAAAAGAGAGTGCGAAATGACAAAGCGCGGTTATGGTAGAAAGAGGTCAGAGCTCTCGCGAGTCAAGCAAGATCTGAAAAATACGGTTCTTCACACCAGAAAGTACACTATGCGTTTGAGACCAACACCCGATCTACAAGTACGTGAATGTTCGCTGAAAACTATTGAATCCTTTCTATATTAATCCCCTGACAGATAGGACATTTCCCAGCTCCGCCCCTTAGCGAATTCTGGGTAAAGACCACTCCGCAGTTTCCACAGGCTCTCAGGTTTTCTAATCTTTGAGTCAATTTGCGATTTTCTCCCTCCCTCTTCAATGAGATCAACAAAAAGGCTAATGCTTTAGCGTTTTCCTTTAAGAATCTATTTCTTCATTGGTCGGGTCGTAGGTATCCTAAACCCTTCTGTATCTAAATTCTTCCTGGAGTAAATCGTGAAGCGTCTCGGAGGATGATTTCATAAGATCGCGGTCAGCACAACATGCTCATTTTCGCAAAGCGGGGCGTAGCTCGATGCAAACAAGTTCCTCGTTAGTTTGATCGGAGATGTTCAACGAGAGCTTCTCGCGTAATCCATAGAGTTTTCTTTTCTTCATTGTAGAGTGTTTGTGTGTAATCCAGTCGGCGATCTCCGCGTCAATTATATCAACAAAGTCCTTCTGTACATTTGAAAATTCAATTATTGCATGACTCTCAAAAGATTTGACGACAAACGCTTCCTTTGCAAGCTTCTTGATTAAAAGCGTCTGTCCAAGCTCCTGAGCTAGGTCATGTGCGTTTGCGGTTTCTACCGAGATTACAAAATGAGGCAAATAAATGAAATAACCTTGTGCTTCGAACTGATGCTCTACTTTCTTAGTTATATTAAGACGCTTTTGCTCGCGAGGCCAAGCTGCTGCAGGTGGAGGCACTATCCATGCTTGATGCCAGCTATTTGCATGGATTATTCTATGACTAGGAAAGCAAACGATAGGGATGGAGAGCGCTTAGTATCGTTGGCGACCCCGGCCCCTTTTGGATAGAATTCAGCGCGAGCGTCTGATCTCTTTGTTTTATCTTCGAAAGCTTCTGGGTTGAGGAATTCTAGCTGCGGAGCGCAGACCTATATTGGCGAGGCAAGTGTCACTGTTTGGCGGGAAGATTTTGAAGGAAATTAACGCGAAAAAGAACATTCATGTCTTTGAATTAATTTTCGCTTCCAAATAATCAATGCTAGTACTGATATCAGCGCTGTATGAGGATATTCAAACATTTAAACAGCAATGAGGATAGCGTGACTAACTCTTGTACTGGCTAAGGTCCTACAACTACTGTCGAGGGCTTGGGCCTTCTAAGGAAGAACAGTGCTCCAGCTACAACAACGACGACTACGACCGCGACGATTGCGTAAAGCAAGAAATTTCCTCCACTACTCGGAGGAGGCGGACGAGTTACTGTGCTTGAAGAAGAAGATGACGTAGAAGAAGTTGATGATGTTGATGGCGACGATGAAGATGTAGTAGAAGATGAAGTTAGAAAAGATGACGTAGAAGAAGTTGATGATGTTGATGGCGACGATGAAGATGTAGTAGAAGAGGATGATGAGGAAGAGGATGATGAGGAAGAAGTTGATGATGATGTGGTTGTAGTTGTGCTACTTGACGTGGTAGTCGTTGTTGCGGTAGCACTAGATTCACCAATGATAGAAATCGACCCTGAAAGATCATTTGCCACGTATTCATATCCGTTAAATGAATCAACAGTCACTCCGGTTGGTATGCTGCCCGTTGAAATATTAGCTTCGACTGTATTAGTTCCAGCATTTATGACCGAAACGTTGTCTAAGAAGGGTAATGTAACGTAGACGATGTTATTCGAGGAGTCTACGGCTATCCCGAATGGTCCAATAAAGTCTGATACGTTCCCAAAAATACCCAACAGGTATTCTCCCACCTGAATATTCTCTGTGAAGGAGTTTGTTGCCCCATTTATGATGGAGACATTATTAGAGTCTTCATCAGCAACATAGAGATTATTGTTTGAAGAATCATATGCAATTCCATATGGTTCCTTTCCGACTGGTATAGAACCCCAGACAGTATTTGTCGCGCTGACAATTACCGTGACATTGTTTGAATTGGAATCTGTGGCGTACACGTAACCAGTCGAGGAGTCATATGCCACTCCGGCAGGTGATGTTGTTCCTAAGCTAATGTTATCAATGTCAGTTATGCCGCTAATGACTGAGACATTATCAGCACCCTGATCCGCAACATAGACATTTCCGTTACTGGAATCGACCGCTAGTCCTGCGGGACCATCTCCCACAGATACATTCCCTATCATTTCATCTGTTGGTGCATAAATTACTATGACATGCCCGGGGTAAGTGTTATCAGCAACGTAGACATTGTTGTTTGAAGGGTCGTAAGCTACAGCTTCGGGATTCAGTCCAATGGATATTGTGTCAGTAATCAAGTTTGTTGTCCCGCTGATCACCTGAAGAATATCGGAAGCGCCGTCCACTACGTATATGTTTCCATTTTGGGTGTCCGTAGTCAGACCTATGGGAGCGGTTCCGACAAGGATCTCTCCCTCAATGCTATCAGTTGCCCCATTTATAGCTACCACGCTTCCTCGTTCACCTCCAACATAGACATTGCCATTCGATTCGTCAACGCCTAATACGAAAGGTTCGAATGAGTTTCCAAGAGAGATCGTCGGGAGCACGGAGTTCGTGGCATCATATATTACATCAATGGCACTATTGCATAAATCAGCTACAAAAACCTCCTTTTCCAAAGGATCTGCCGTCACAGCTTCAGGACAAGCGCTCGGGTTCCCGAGATGAATGGTCGTGTAAAGACCGGCTCCGTTTATCACTGAAACATTGTCCGAAGCCTGATCTGTTACATAGATATAACCTCCGCCGTCAGGATCATAGGCCACTCCCCACGGATCATTGTATGCAGTGCCGACTGTTACATTTTGAACAACAGTTGTTCCAAGAATCACACTTACATTGTTAGAATTACTTCCTGAGACGTAAATCCCGTTGGTAGCCGAGTCGTAAGCAATCCCCTCCGTATAGCCTCCTATTGTTACGTTCTGGACAACCGTGTTAGTCAAGGCGTTGATCACCGTAACATTATACCCAGCTGCAACATACGTGTAATTGTTCGCAGGATCGAAAGTTAGAGCAGATGCAGAATGGCCAATGGTTATGTTATCTATAATTTGATTCGTTACAGTATTTATTACCAAAACACTTGTACCTTCGGCTGCGTACAAGTTTCCACTGTAAGTATTAACACCGAGAGCATTAATTATCGAAAATATAGTGGAAGTACCTGCGATATAGCCTGTAACCTGATTCGTGGTTGGATTAATGACAGCTATCGCTCCTTCGCCTGCGGCATAGATGTCTCCAGTGACAGGGTCGTACACCATGCTAAGAACCAATTCTGTAGACGAAGTGATTACATTTCCTGAATAGAGAGTGTTATTTTGCAGGTCTAACGTATTGACTACTTGAAGAGGATCAGACTGAGGAGCTAGGTTCGAATATGCAGTTTGAATGCGACCCGACCCAGCGACGATCGACAGCGATAATATGCAAATAACAACTAGAATTAGGGCGTATTTTCTCAAAATTAGATGGGTCAAGAGTCTAGCACTATATCGGGTGATTTATGCTTTGTCCATTTAATACCCCTCATGTAATCGTCATAACTCCCTTGCACAAAGTTAATGGGATTCGCCGTTGGTCAAACCCCATATGCGAAAAACGCATGATACAAAAATAACGAGAGAGAATCGAAAACTCCTCGCTTATCGATGCATGCCGAGAAAAGAATTGATTACTGCACTGCCCCGCATTTACTGCAGAACTTCGCGTCAGCTTCGATGGAGCTCCCACACTTTACGCATTGTTTCATGTTGGTCTTTTGTTCGCCTACACCTTCTTGGAGCGTACCACACTTGTCACAAAATCGAATGTCGGATCTTAAAGGTATTGTCGCTTGGCAATTTCGATTAGAGCACACTGTCGTTTGCGCGCCACCGACCTCTAGGCGCTTTGCGCATCTAGAGCAGTATGTTGCATCAAGTTTGTTAGAAGCTCCGCAGAAGAAACAGTATCGTGCTACGATCTTCTCCGGAGTGTTTACTTCGAGTGACATCGTCAAGCGCCCTAACTCCATGCGAATCATAGCGGTCCTGTCGACGATGTAATTGACTTCGATCACGTTTTCGCTCCCTTTTTCACTCGATTGGAAAAATGGGGTCACATCGATCCCGGATTTTTCCACCATCCTTAGGGTTGTGGGGTCAGAAGCTAGATCAGGGATCTTCACTGGCTTGTTGTTGATTACCAAAGGTTTGACCGGGTCAAGGTAAGTCTTGGGAGAACCTGGGATAGCAAAATCAGCAGTGAAATTAAGTAGTATCCTTTCCACTTCTGGGTATTTGAAAACGACGACACGTTTTGCGGGCGGCATTCTAATGCGTTCGTTTTTCCAGATTTCATGTGTGGCTTTTGCCAATATACATAAAGTCAAGAAAAACTCGTTGAAATACTTTCTTTCGTTATGACGAGTTGTTTCTTATGAAGGAGATTAAATTACCAATCGAAGAAGGCCCTAAATCTCCCCCTAAAGATATTCACACCTTTCCACCATCAAAATCGGGCTCCTGTCTTATGTTGAGAAAGCCGGTTCTGCCCTTTAGGAGGAACTTTTCAAAGGGTGAAATAATGTCGACTTGAATCGGACCCGGAATATCCATATGTGGCCGCAAGGGGCAAGACCCCTCGATCTTATCCGGCATTCCTGACATAAGGCACGGTATACTTGCTCTTAACTGGCCCAGACTTATAGAGAAAAACAACATGCTTAATTAGGTTGTAACTTTCACAGCGATTAGAGATCACATGGTAAGGATTATCCCTGGCGTCGAAATTCAAGTTGTGAAAGAGATCGTTCCGCAACAACTCCATCCCGCTGGAATTGTCGGACTAATAGGAACTGCAGAGAAGGGTCCAGTACTGGCCCCAGTTCCCCTGACGAGTTACCGTGAATATACGGAAAAATTTGGCTCTAGTCCAGATTATTCTCTTACTAGAGACGCAAAGCTCTGTTTTCTGAACGGAGTTGCCGAGGTTTTCGCAACAAGGATCGTTTCAGGCGATACGAAATCGGCGTCGCTCATACTGAAAGATGACAAGAAGAAGAACGCCGTAAGACTTTCTTCAAGAGCTCTCGGAGAGGAAGGAAACTCGACAAGAATCGTGGTCGCGAAGGGGCAAAAGGATGGAACCGTCAGGATGGAAATTACTGCGGGGACGAAACTCGAGACATGGGATAATTTAGTAATGGATAAGGAGAGTGATTCTTACCTAGTCGACCTCCTTAATGAAAACTCGAAGCTGGTTTCTGCTGACGATCTCCAGTCGGGAAACAACCCCTCACTCATTGATGCAAATTTGGCTGGAGGAGTTGCGGGTCAGGTGAAGAAAGAGGACTACGAGAAAGCTCTTGAGATGCTTGAGATGGAACCTGACATCGATGTGGTCTCCGCTTGTGACGTTTGGGATCCCGCAATCCACGCAGTGATAGATGCACATTGCAAGAACATGAGTAAGGATGCGAAGAACAGAATCGGAATTGGAACGGTTGCGCCTGGCGAGGAAATCAAGAATATAGTTTCAAGGAGCGACGTCTTGGCTAGCGACAGATTTGTGACGGTGGCACCCCATGGTGTTTCGGGTGCCGTAGCGGGCTTGCTTAGTAAGCTGAATTATTTCGAGTCTCCGACCTTCAAGGCCGTGACGGGTATCGATAGGCTCGAGCAAAGATATACTCCGGGAGAGCAGATGGAACTTTTGAAGGCAGGCATGTGCGTGCTCGACGCGATGAGGGGGAGAGGAATTGTTGTTGTGAAGGGAATTACCACAAACCTCGAACAGATCAGTGTAACGCGCGTTGCGGATAGAGCGGTACGAGGTGTGAAGAACGTAGCTGACAATTTCATCGGAACGTTGAACAATGCTCCGGGAAGGAACGCGCTGCGCGAGAAGATCACAGAGTTCTTCATCTCGATGGAGAAGGAGGGGGCGATCGTTCCGAGCACAGATGGGAAGAAGCCAGCCTATCTCGTGGATGTCTATAGCTCGGAGATGGATTTCTCGCAGGGCATTGTTAGGGTTGATGTTGCCGTTAGACCAGTTAGGGCGATGGATTACATCTATGCGACTCTGACGGTGCAAGCGTAGCTTACGAGTAAAGAAAGAGATAAGAGAAAAAATAGAGAGAGTGTGAAGTAAAACAAAATGTCCGTAATTTCGGCAAACGTGAGCGATGTAAAGTGCGATGGAGACGCGATACCCGGTTTGCAATCGATAAACTATCAGATTGTGAGAAACAGGCAGAATGTGCATCGAATCGGAAGCGAGGAAAGGTTAGGCGTTGACTATGGTCCTCTGTATGTAACGGGATCTATAGTCGTCCGGTCCACCTATCCGAAGCTTGACTCGTTGCTCCTGAAGGAGGGGGCTGACGTGAGCTCCTTCCAGCTCGTTGTCGATTTGAAGTCCGGTGCAATCGGGACAGCAAAGTGGGGGCAGGCGGTCAAGAGTATTACCTTCGATGAATGCTATCTTGAGGGCAAGACCTACGGTATGGATGCGAATGGAGTCGGTCTAAGTACCTACAATTTCACCTCGACGAGGATTAGGGAACAGTAGCTGAATGGCGCGTAAGCTGACAAAGCAAAACATTCTCGACGGCGTAAACAAAAGGGAAAGCCTCTTCATCAAAGACTACGACGGGGAGGTAGTCATACGTCCTCTAACTGATGGCGAACTCACCAAAGTGTTCGCTGTGCTAGGCAATATACAGCTGAAGGAAGACGGCACGCCTAATGTTAGCCGCGTCGAGATTGCGAAGAACCTAGAGGCACTTCGGATCGCAACGTCGCTAGGTCTTGTGGAACCAGCTCTTACAATTGAAGAAGTTGCTTCAATGAAGTTCGGTATACCTGAGTATATTGGCACAAGAATCTTAGAGATAAGCGGAGTCGCCGGCCCTCAAGAAGTTAAAAAAAAAGATTAGAAATTGAGGACTTTGTGGCTAGCCCAGAAGGACTCGAGCTAGCTTCACTGATATTTGATGCGGGTTATCGGCTTGCGCCTACTGCTGGGGCTCTGACTAGAGATCAGATCGACTTTATCCTCTCCGCCTTGAACCATAGGCGCGTGCTTGCGGAAAATGCTAGGATGGTCGCGCAGGGTTGGAACAGGATCGTCGTCAGAGAGGACTAAAGAAAATCACGATAGGCTCTATGCTCTAAAGGAGTGCTTTATGTTTTCATTTGTCTGCGATTGACAACTTTATCTCCATTACTGTCAGAATACAGGCTCAAGCGAATAAACAGTTTGAGCGGCTATCAAAGCTTGCTCTCAAAGTCGAAAGACGAGACGAGTATATTCTAACACGGGCTCTTTCTAGAGTAATTAAAGGGTATATCGCAATCTTTAGGACGTTGCGTTCCTATTTTCGCACACTAGCAATTTCAAGGGTTGTGCTTCCACCGCCTGCGGTTGAGGCATCAACTGCTAACCAAATTGGGGAAACAATAGGAGAGGTAGAAACACAAGTTTCTCGTGAAGAGGTTTCCCGACCGATGTCTGAAAGACATCCTCTGCTTCAGGCTGTCCGACTGAGTAGCATGATTCAGTCCATGCCACTTGAGTCAGGAGCTTTTCAATTTCCCGGCACTATGCAAACTGAAGTGATGACTAGGCTTGTTCCAAGTACGTGGACTTCGGGCGCATTACCTAAAGGTAATGTTGCTCTAAATGATTATTATGTATCATCAGAGCCTCAGCCTGATCAACTCTACACGCCGCCATTATTATCTGATAATTCATCTCAAGGTGTTGAATCGCCGCTAGTTTCATCGGGTAACTATCAGTCGCCAACGAGCTATTTTTCGTCACCGATGTATGCATTGATGGCAGGTACAGCTAGTCTTTCCGCGATCAACCTGGCGTCTGGGATTACCAACGCGGGAATAGTTTTCGCGCCTTCAGTTTCACCGATTTCATTTGTTCCCCCGGCCCGTCGCAGTGCTCATGTTCTGCCACCCCCCAGTATACGAACAATGCAGCGAGATTATGCCTATTCTAGATTAGGAATACGGTCGATTTCTCCAAATAGATCAAGTTACGTCGGAGATTCTCTGGCTAATGCGCCGGGCAATCTCTCTCAATCAAACCGAGGGATCCTTTGGAGTCCAGTACTTGCATTAGTTGCTTCTGGTGCTACCTTCGGCTCACTGAATGTTTTTGAGAATATCATTTCGCAGATTGAGTTTGGCAAATTTGTCTCGCCGTTTCGTTCCATGACGAAGTACCTTACTTACAAGCCTTACCTTTCGGCGTCTGAACTTGGAACAAGTGTAGGATCTTCGGCCGCGCTCTTGCCAGTTGGTGAGGGGTCAGCATTGGTTTCGCAAGCGAGCGTTCCGGCGATACCCTCACCGCCTATTCCTGCTTCTTCTTCTCTAACTCCAAACGCGATAACAACCCTCGCTTCTCGAAATGGTAACAGGCGCATGAACTACGCGCAAACGATTACGCCAAAGGGAATCGGTCCTTCAGGGACAACAACGTATTCCAGTGCTGGAGTTAGTCCTAACGCGATAGAATCTTCAGTTGGAACGGGAATACCGGTACAAAGCGACGAGGCTGCTAAAGAAGAAGCTACAGCAGAAGAAACATCCCGCAAAAGTTACTCATACCTCGCTCCTGTGATGATGCTTGCTAGCGCAGGTGTATCGCTACCTATAGCCCTAATGCTAAAAGTTTCACAAAGCCCTAGACAAAGCATCCCAACTCAGGGACTTTCGACAACTCAAGAATCGGGTGCCCCTGTGCAGTACGAGTGGGTTGGTTCAGATTCTTATCCTTATTCAAGAATAAGAGCTGAAGCAACATATCCAAGCTCGAATACGGAATCGGTGATTTATGACTCAGGATCAACTCCTCGGATTTCAGACTCTTCCTCTCCAAGCAAGAGTGCTGGAATTCAAAGCATTTCAGGGACTGCGCTCGGTCTTTCTTCGATTCTTCCGCCGGCAATCCTACTCTCAAGCTATCTTTCAAGAAGAGTTGGGGCGTCCGCCTTTCAAGTCGATCGATTAGCTACTCGGGGTACTAGGATAATGGGCGAATCCTTTGTCCGGTTCTTTAAGTCAGTAGGAACTTCGACTTTGCTTTTGAACCGTTATCTAGCCTCTCAGGATAATTTTGAAAGTCGGACGACACTCGAAGGTAGCAGTATTGTTACTTCTGCTACCGCTCAAGAGGCATCGGCTGCGCCACCCGGGAACTCGAATATAGTTCCCGGTCGTCTTACAAGAAGTGCTTCCGTTGCTACAATCTCCAAACCCGGTATTCATTCATTCAGCCCGATTCAGCCTATTCTTAGTCCTCAATTGGAGACAAGAGGAGGATCGGAGCTCCTGGGGCAAGAGGAAAGGAGACACCCAGTCATCAAAGTTCAGGGCATTTACGACTCTAATGCGATTAGAGCGAAAACATCAGAAGAAGAGGAAATGGAGCTCAGGGAGCTCCGGAGGAAGATGGCTTCAATCCTCGAAGATGAATTCAGAAGAACATATGGCGGAACTTAATGCTGGAAGAATATTCTTTGGCCAATGCCGCGTGCAGATCTTCCGCTTTTGAGAAGACATATCTAACCGAAGAAGCTTGGCCGTCTTACATCAGAAGACCAAAACCTAACTTCCAAAATGAGTGAGAGCTTATAGTTTGAGCATTGAAATCGACAGTTTTCCCCTGATAAAGAGAGTCCAGGACTCCCAGACTAACGCGGTCCAGGAGCTGAGAAATGTCTACAACATAAGCGTCGACATGAGAAGAGCCGTCGTGGAGCATAGAATCGCGGGGTCGGATACAACAGTTCTTCAAGACATGGGGAGACATCCGATCAAGATTACATTCGAAGGAGATCTGATGGGCGAAAAATCCAAGGATAGCCTCCAAGACATCTGGCTCAAGTTCAGACAGGGCCAGCCTGTTCCTTTTTCTTCTGACATAACTGGAATTACGGATCTTACTAACGTCTTAATTGAAGAACTCGCGATAGAAAATATCGGAGGTAACCCAAACAGATACCACTACTTCATGCGTCTCGCCGAGTACAAACCGCCGAAACAACAAACAGAACAAGAAGCTCCGGATCAGTCGGATGCCGCCCAGAAATCCGTTCAGGACCAGAGCCAGATAGACGACATCAAAGGCACGGTACTTGATCTTGAAGGCGGTCCTGCGAAGGGGATCAACGTGAAACTAAGTGGTCCGGATGGAGATAGACAGATGCAGACTGATGCCCAAGGGAATTATGAATTCCTGGATCTTCCAAACGGGGACTACGAGGTCACGGTTGATGCACCCGGCTACGAGGGCTTAAAGCGCAAGGTAACCATAAACAAGGGTGGCGCAGCCGGGAGTACTGGCGGCGCAGGGGGAGAAGGCGGAGCTGAAGGTGGAGAGGGCGGAGGAGGGGCGGCGGAAGGAGGAGGTGAAACAGCAGGAGGAGAAGGTGGAGGCGAAGAAGGTAGTGCAGGCGGTAGTAGCGACGAAGGGAGTGGCTCGGACCAAGGAGGTGGAGACGGTGACGGAGATGGAGGCGGGGACGAAAACAGTTGAGTTCCGATGATGATGATGATAATAATAATGATAATAATAATACATCTCAAAGTAATGATTCAACAAACAATGATGATGATAGCGACTCTAGTGATTCAAATGACTCTAGCAGTTCACGCCAAAAGAGAACCAACGGAAGGAATGCCTATGTCACAACTGCCGACGAGCTGCAAGCCCTCGGTTTGACGATAGAGTTACTTGACGAGGATTTCAAAGCAATTAGCGGGGCAAAACTCAAGCTGACAGCTGATGATAATTCTACGTCGCTGGATAAGCAGACGGGCAGCGACGGCACTTTTGCGATACCCAGGCCGGACCAGAAAGTGGTTTTGGTGTACCAGGAGGATGAGGATAGCGGCGACGATGGCAATAATGGAGACCAGCACGATACTAGCGGAGGCCGCGGAGGAGACGACCAGTCCTTCGGCGATCAAAACGGTGGTGCAAACGGTGACAACCAAGCCGGAGGTGGAGACAGTGACAACGGTTCTTCCGACTCAGCTTCTTCTTCTCAGGATTCCTCCCAAGACGATGGAAGCGCAGGAAATAATGATGGCGACGGCGACTCTTCATCTACTTCTTCGTAGACGCGACCGGACTTTCAAAATATAGTTTGGTCTTGTTGCTCATTTTCCACTATAGGTTCTATGTATTACGAGCTGTCCATTTAGAGCACCACCTCCTCTTGGATCACCATTTGCACTCGCTGTATTGTAAAAAGAATCGAACAGTTGATCAAAATCATCGGGAGGCGAGGTAGTGCCTAGATGTTCAGCTGCGAGCAGACTCCTCAACGCAACGGATTGAGAGGGGCCGTTGATCAAAATTGCTAGTTCACTAGAGCCTCTGTAACTGCTAGAACCGCCTCCCATTCCCATTCTGTCGAGATTTGCAGACCCAACAACCGCCCATTCGTCGTCGACTACAGCTATTTTTGCGTGAACGTAAATTGGGACTCGAATATTATTACCGGAACGCGAGATCAACGTTGCAAGAGAATAAGCCTTGACCCTTGACTTTGAGAGATCATCGCCTGGTTTAGAGCCAGCGACGATTATCTTCTTGAGCGTCTTCATGATATCGCCGTCGTAACTATCTGGCATGACCGGCGCAACGATGATCACTTTGAGGTTCTGGTTTTGCTTTATTCTCTTAATCAAAATGTCCGCGAGATCGCTGTCTTCGAACGCGTACTGACTCTCAATGTAGATGTTCCTCTCTGCATGTGAGAAGAGATTTCGGTATGCATCCCAGATTCCCCAGTCGTTTCCGCCACCCCACTTTCTCTCAAACCAGCTTCGAATTATCTGGGCGTAAATCTTCGCTCCAGAGTACGACTCGCTGGAGTTGAGAAGATCTTGAGGTCCTTCGTCGTACCAGAGATGGGAGACGTTAGTGTTGAACCAAGAAAAGTCAGTGTCATTCTTCCAACCTGAGGGAGTGGAATTTGTCTGCTCGTAGCGTTCTTGAAAGTTGCTCGCAAGCTGTGCCGCGGCGGAGCCGACTACCTTCACGTGCACGTCATGCCAGAATACGTACCCGCCTTCGCCCCTATATTCGTTCTTTCTGCCGTTCCACTCTCCCAAGATTCCCGGCGGATCAAATGACTGAATCCAATCCATCTCTGAATTTATTTTGAATGGGGCGGGAACCGAACTAGGACTGTCTATCGGATCGGCAATACTGTGGGAGCTAGGGTTCCACCTTGAGTACGCAAGATCCACGCCTCCGCAGAAGCCGACCAATTTGTCGTTTATCGCAACAATTGTCGACTTCTGGTGGTGAGCACCCACTTCGTGTCCTGATGTGAAAGCGCCCCCCCACTCTGCTAACTGTAAATTGATTTTGTTGGCGTATTTCTTGTCTTGGTTCCAGGTTTTGATGATGTCCCTGGCACCGTCCCAACCGGTTTTTCCAGCAGCTTTTTCTTGAAGCAGATCTGGCTTAAAGAGGATGATCCTGACTTTTACTTGATTTCCATTGTAACTCTCTTGGGCTTTTGTAAACAGCAGACTCACAAGAGGTACAGAATCGCTATCCACGTTATGCGTCGAGTTTAACTGTTTGACCTTATCTAGAATCTGCGGGTCAGGATAATTGCTCGCGTTCTGCTTCAACTGATCATAGTAATTTGCCTCGCCGCAATTTCTCGCCAAGTTAATCCCTGGGCTCAAGTAACAGTCGATGATCCAGACAAAGCGAGTAGCTCTACAGATGGCGTCTGAGATCTCAAACATCGCTCTCGCGCCATCTCGGATCCAAAGGATATGATTCCCGTCAAGCGGGCCATAAGCCAAGGAGCCGCCGGATACGCAGTCCCCCTTTGAATCCTTCCCACTCTTTCCGGGCCTAGCCCAAGCCTGATACGCGGTTAGCTGGAGTGAAACCTTCTTAGTTTCCGGAGGAATATTCAACGCCTAACGAACCCTTCAGAGCCTGCTTTGTTATCGTGACAAATACGACATCATTTGTGAGCTCAACCGGTGTCTGATAGCTATCAAACCACGAACCTACTAGATTTCGATTTAGGGCATCACATGTCAGTTCTTCAACCTTACCATCGGCATTCAGAGGATTACCCTTCCAGTCCTTGCTGTCTTGTTGAAAATTTTTGACCGCCTGCTCCGTCGCGTCATCGAAATTTCCGTTCACACCCGAGGAACCGACATCATAACCCAAGACCATCAAGGCACTCTGCAAAGCTTGCACGATATCGTTTCTCGAATCTCCGCTAATGAGAGGCTGATTCTTTAGATCCATCACTGGGAGAGGTTCGAATCCATCGCCGTCTCCTCCAGATGAAGGCGAAGATTGATCCTGGGAATCGTTTTGATCTTGCGAATTGCTATCTCTACCATTGTCGTCAGAAGACGAATCCTGACTCTGATCTGAATCGTCGTTGTTCTGAACTTGGTCTGACCTAGAGCTTGATTGATCTCCATCTGTGCTCCGCTGATCATCATTATTATCCGAATCCGAGTCAGTATTAGATCCAGATTCGGTGTCGTCGTCCGAATCATCTCCCGAAGATTGCGTGCCCTGCTTATCTGACATTATTCAGATTTTGGCCAGATCGGGTATGTCATATAAGTTGTTTCTTTGTCCGAAGGTGATATTGAGGCTGAGTTTCAAAAATACAGGAATCTGAGGGATTGACTGGACATATTTGCATTCTTGGATTCCTGAGACCATGCTAGTTGACTCTCTATGTCGGAACAGTTTCTAGGCCAGTTTTGCAGATTCGTCAAACGCTAAAATAGTTCTCCGGCCGGCCTTATTCGGTAATAGCGTGAATGTCGCAGTTTATATTCGCCCTGCCAAAGCCTTCCCAATTATACATTATCTTTCAGTTTTTTGTTTTTCAGACCTATCTTTCTTGGAGTATATGATTAAGTCCAAGTCATGCTCGCCCCAAAATATTCAGTCAACATCGGATCAGAATCATTTGACTCAGCGACTGCTGATAATGTGGAATCTATCAGGGTAAATCTGAGCCTCGATGTCCCAACTGATTGCGCGAGTGTCCTTCTGAGAGCCGACGATCAAGGCTACAACTTCAACGTGGGGGACGACGTGGACATCTCGATTGGCTATGATGACGATGATCCGGTCAAAGTCTTTACGGGAACTGTGGACTCTATAAAGTCAAGTAGTTCGCAGGTCAAAGTTTCCTGCCTCGGTCCTATGTGGAGTCTCGTCACTTTCTTCTCAGATAAGATCTATGACAGCCAAAACTGTGGCCAGATAGTATCGGATCTTCTAAGTTCTGCAAACGTAAACTCTGGCAACGTCTCCTCCGGGATCGATTTGCCAACCTATGTTGTGGATGACAATAACAGCGCTTACGACCACATAAGGGCACTTGCCGATCGCTCTGGTTTTGATGTCTACGTCGACTCCGACGGTAATCTTGTGTTCGACAAGTTCACAAAAGGGAGCGCGGCGGTCACGGCAGAATATGGGGTGAATGTTATAGGGATAGAGGCAACCGATGGTCAGAACACCGTGCAGTCAGTGACAATCTTGGGAGAAAGTCCTTCGAGCACAAAGGGTTCTAACTCGGTCTCCTGGCTGACGAAGGATCAGGTCGACGGTACTGCGGGCTCGGGTCAGGCACTATTGATCGCGGACCCTGTGGTTAGAGACAAGTCGACAGCATCGAACGTAGCGACCGCGAAACTCGCCATATTGCAAAGAGGGCCGATTGTATCGGTCGAAATCGTAGGAGACCCAAACGCTGCACTCGCAAGCACAATTACGCTAAAGAGCTTCCCCGATTCTACCCTCAACGCGGACTACGAGGTCAGAAGTGTGGAGCATGTATTCAGCAAGCTCGAGGGCTTCAAATCGATTGTGGGATGTTGCGGACTGTAAAAAGTTAAGGTGAATCAAATAATATGAGTCAAACGACAACAATGGTTGAAACGATAAGAGAGATTGCCGCCGCCGAGGTAAGGAGACTACACATAACTGAGCTTGGAAGCGTCACATCTGTCTTCCCTCATTCAGACGCGAGCGATAACGACAACTACGAGTGCAATGTCCAACTTAAGAACCGAGCGGTCGAGCTAAGGAAGGTACCCGTCGCAACACAGCACATTGGTCTCGCAAACATTCCCCACGTCGGGGATCTCGTTGCCGTAACCTTCGTTGGCGGAGACATTAACGCCCCAATTGTTATCGGAAGGCTGTATAATGATGCAGACAGGCCGCCCCAAAACAAAATGGAGCAGATCGTGTACAAACCCGATTACGACGAAGATCAGAATCTCGAAAGATTTCATATTGAATTTCCAAGCGGTATGACCGTGATTGCGACAGATGAGAAGATCACGATCAACGCTGGACAAACTAGCGTTGCAATAAACAAGGATGGAGATGTGCAAATTCAATCCGGAGGAAAGGTCCAAGTCAGTGCACAGAACGATCTAACGATCCAATCTTCCTCGGGAGACGTTTCTCTTTCGGGGAATAACGTTAAGCTTCAGGGTCAAATGGGAGTGGACATCAAGGCAGGGACGAGTGCAAATCTCGAATGCTCTGGTGGACCCACGAGTGTAAAGGGCGTCATGGTCAACATCAATTAAAAGAATGAAATTGTGAGAGAGGTGATCAAAGCAAGCTTGGCAGATAGCGATGAAATACTAAAGACCGATCTTCTATTGAACGAGATTTCTCAAGGCTACGACCTCACGCTCTCTGAGCGAGTAAGGCTCAGACCGAAGAGATACGAAAAGGAGCAAGGGGACTTCCAAGTTGTCACTAGAGAATCCAACTTGGGTCAGGCCATCGTCATGAGGCTTAAGACTCGCAAGGGCGAGCTTGCAGATTTGGGTCATCCCGAATACGGTTCAAGACTTTTTGAGTTGATCGGGGAGCCTAACAACGTTAGAACAAGGGGGCTCGTACGTTCTGCGATCATAGAGGCTCTTGAGCAGGAGCCAAGGATAAAGCAGATTGTTAGTGTCCGAGTGGGCGTTCCTCAATATGACCAGTCGAGGGTCGATGTCTCTCTGACTGTAATCCCCGCCGACAGGAACACGCCAATCTCCTTCGGATTCATAGTGAGGCTCGAGGTGACTTAGGCGTTGTCACAGCAACAGCAACAAAAGCAAGAGCTGCAAGCTCAGAAAAGCGCTTTCACGAAGAAGAGCTATAAGGAAATTGTTGATTCAGTTCTCGCACAGCTTGCTAACGGCCAAGTCGACGAAAAATACACCTACACATCGGATAAGGTCCGATACAAGCTTGCGCATTCTCCGATTCGTGAAGTTCTCCGCGTAGAAAGCGAGTCTAACGAGACACTTACTGAGTTCACAAAGAATATCGATTTTCGTGTGAACGGAGACATGCTTGAGTGGATAGACGAGGGCAAAAAGCCCGACGATGGTAGTACTTTTTTCATAAGATATCTGTTCGGCGAGCCAACCCCTAACAGAAGGCTTACGGATACTAACGTCGGTAGCGTGACTAGAAACCTTGTAGAAACAATCGCAAAGGAAATCGATTTTCTATATGAGCAACTTGATGCTGTTTATGCGTCCGCTTTCATAGATTCTGCCACCGGAAGCTCGCTCGATTTTGTAGTCGCGGTACTTGGCCTCACAAGAAAGCCCCCCCAAAACGCGGTGGGAGCTGTGACGTTTGGCCGCGTTACTGATCCACCAGAAGTCCCAGTCGACGCAGAAGTCGCGTTGTTCGATGGGTCCTCGGATTTCAAACTTAAAGTGACTCCAGTCAAGTCGATCAAGAAGATCGAAGGAATCGTGCGCGGAGCGAAGTATTCCTTTACTCTTGGTAAGGATTACAAGCTCGCGGACGACAAAATTACTTGGACCGATCCTAACAACAAGCCCGATCTTGATTCGCAGATTCGCGTTGAGTACACGGCCTATCAAAAAGTCACCGTGCCGAAGGGGACGCGAGTCTCGACTTTTTCAAACGACACAAGGAAGATTAGAACCTATACTACACTTCAAGATGGCGTACTTCATAGTGTCACCAGCGAGCAAGAGGAGAGCACATGGGAGGTCGATGTTCTAATTAGAGCAGATAGACCCGGTCCGTTTGGCAACGGCGCTCCAGGTTCAATCACAACCATGCCACAACCACCCGTTGGTGTCGAATTTGTGATCAACAGAAGAGGAATCACAGGGGGCACCGAAGCGGAAGGAGACGTTGAGCTCAGAGATCGAGCAAAACGAGTCCTTCAGTCTATAGGCAAGGCGACAATTCCATCGCTAGAAGGCGCTCTGAGAGGCGTGGAAGGAGTGAGGTCGGTGAAGATTGAGGATATGCCCGACGGCGCAAGGGGAATCGTGAAGGTCGTCGTACAGGGCGGAGATACGACAGTGATAGAGAAGGTTATCCAAGACACCAGGGCAGCTGGCGTGATGGTTGAACTTTTCCGTCCTCAGATGCTCTATGCTGACGTCGATATCACAGTCAACCTGAAGGAGGGCTTTGCACCTAGTAGGATGCGTGAAAAAGTTGAGGACGCGATCCGAAAGTATATCTCATCACTAGACGTCGGACAGGATGTTCTATACAACCGAATCATCGCGCAGGTGATGGCTGTAAGTGGGGTCCACGATGTTGTTAGCATGAAAATTTCGGTCTTTGATATGGAAAAACACGAAGTTAGGACTAGCACTGGCAATAATATTCGTATAGAGCGTAACGAGCTAGTCGAAGGAAGGACTATCTCAGCAGTAACAGAGTCACCAGAGGAAGAACAACCGGAGATTGGAGAGGAGCAAAAGAAGTAGCTAATGGAGGAAACTGATCGCCTAATTCAGGTGCTCCCAAGTTTTTATGATACTTGGGACGACGAGAGCCTGTTCTATCAGCTGATCGATTCAATCGCGCACCAAATTCACGAGTCCCGCAAAGATATGTATATGATCATGCGTGATCACTGGATCGACACTGCGCGTGGCGAAGAGCTAGGAAAATTCGGCGAGCTCTACAATATGCAAAGACTTCTAGTTGAGAACGATGCCATGTTTCGCAAGCGCATCAAGTCTGCGATTTCAGGATACAAGGGAGGAGGCACGGTAGACTCTGTTCTTTCGTTGACTCGATCCTTTATTGGCGCGCAGGGGGATGAACTTCAGTTAATTGAGTATCCGCCCGGTCCCATCGAAGCCAAATACGAGCTAGAGAGCGGGGACACGTGGGAAATCTCGAGCGAGAGCATCCACAGTGAAGTCCCAGAGATTAGCGTGTTTGTCGAGACTTCCGGCGCGAGCCTGGACCGCGCGAAGTTCGACGAGTCAATCTTTCCACTTGCCGTCACGAACCCCAAGTTCACCAACATCGACACCAAAGAATCGATTGGATTCAAGGGGATACTTGACGCCGGCCAGACGCTAAGAACCTTCATGGGGAGAGCGATGGTCGACAATGTTGATGCGAGCGATCAGCTCACTAACATGGCAATTCCAACTATATTGAGAAGCAAATGCCGATGGCGCTATGACGAATCTGTAACTGAGAAGGTGGGGGCCTTCGACAACGGAACCTTTGACTCATCGCTGTTCAGAATCCCCGTTGCTGAGGTTGAGGTGACCCTATCGTGGATAGCGAGGCTGGCCGGCGCCTTCGAACTGAGAATCAAGAAAAAAGCGTTAAGTAGGAATAAACTTACCCAACAAGACGTAGAGAACTTCGTGGCCGGAATAAAGGCCGCAGGAGTGAAACATATTGTCACAATTGTTGATTGAAGACAAGAAGGCAAGAGAAGAAAGCCTAGTTAGTAATCTCGGTTTGATCTCGTTTAAGCCGATCAGAAAAAATCCTGGCGATGTAATCAGATCTGAAGACTGGAACAAGATGCAGGATGATATTCGTTCTGATCTCGATCGGATAATGGACTACGTATCGAAGCTTAGTGTAGAAGCAGTCTTCACGAACATCGAGAGCCCGACCGGCAAGTCTTTCGCTCTAAGCGCTTTGGTCCCAGGCGAGAAGGCGTCTTACGAATCACTAGTGCTTGGCTTGATCACTAAACAATGGGCACTGCCCGGCGGTGATGTGGGCGAAATATGCAGATTTGGATCAATGTCGAGTTTCGACGTACTCCACTACTGGTCTGGGGCGGAGAACGGGGACAAGAAGGCTCTGAGCGTAATGTTCGAGTACTCGGATGGGACCTCCCAAGTTTTCAACGAATTGTTTATCCATGATAGAGCGAGGCTGCGGCCGACAGGCAAGGACAATCCGTACGTCGAGTATCTTTTGTCCCCTAACGAAAAAGTCTGGTATAGGTACCAGTTGCAAAACCCCAATCCGGACAAGGAGGTAAGATACATTTCATTCAAGAATGTTTACCAGGGCTGCACGCCGAGAATTGGGAATGTTTTGCAATACAAGTTTAGGGTAAAGCCGATCTAGAGTTTCTGGTTGTTGTTGCGACAACTCCTAGGAAGATGAATAGGAAGCGGAATAAGAAAGAGAAAAAAGGTGTGGGATTTCTCTCTTTTGCTCTTCGATTCAATTGAGGATGCAATCACTGAGCTTCTGCAAAATGCCAAAGTTGCTCTTCCCAAAGAAAATTATTTCCTAGGAAAGATTGCTACCGCACCTTCGAAACAGGGCGGATTACCAGCTATCGCGATTTACGACGCGGATGTTTCATTTGAAGAACAGACATTGGGTAGCAATGTAAGAGAGGAAAGACAAGAGAGCGTAGAGACTTTTACTGCTGACGGCGAGATGACTTCATTCTCGCTATCGAAAAGGCCCTTGAAGCCATTGAAGCGAGTCGAAAGCCCGGCGGGGATCCTGAAGCATGAGAACGAGGATTTCATTGTCAATTACGAGAAAGGCGAATTAAGTTTCAACGTCGCTCCCGGAAAGGGCGGGAGGAAAAATGTGATTGTGAGCTACTTTCCCTTGCAGGGAGCGTCATTGATTAGTGGATTACAAGTGAAGGCAAAATACAATCTAGATATCTGGGCAGCAAAGCGTGACACATGCAATGACTTGATGATCGACGTCGTAAGCGCAATCATCCTTGGGAGAGACAAGCTTGCTTCCAAAGGAATCGTAATGAAGCCACTGTCTGCTAGCCCAATCGACTTGGATATTGGTTCTGGTGGTTTCGGCACTTCGCTGCCCTTTGGGAGAAGATTGTCTTGCTCTCTTGATACGGATCTATACATTGCTACGCCACTTCCAGCTATCGAAAGAATCGAACTGAAGAAAAAGGAGTTCGAGTCCTCTTAGAAGAGACAGCCTTTTCTCAAAGTTTGCTTTTTTAGTGGATTCCTCGAAGGAATTGACCTAATTTCGCTAGGGTCTCTAACTAATTGAAATTTAGGGTGGAGAAGCGATCATTGTGTATCTCTTTCTCCGTCTCAAAAGCAGGCAGATAAAGGCAATGAGTATTGTGTTTTTGCTATCTATCATTCGTTGCCGCAGCTCCAATTGTAACCAGGCAATCTTCAGCTGAGACTTTAGAGAGCTGGAAATCCACCACGCCCTATTCAATCGGTAGCGGATATCAGTTGCGTTGCGAGCTCGAGCTACATCTAATGCGATTTATCATTACAAAAGCTTTCATGTTGTCCTCACTTTACTTCCCTCTTCGGCCCAATTCCTAAGCTAGGGCCTATATTGGTTTCAGACGTGAAAAGAATGCAGGGCGCCCTTCGATTTCCCGCCGAAGTAGTCTTTATTAGAAGGCAATAATTCGTAAATATACAAAGCTTCGAGCAGCAATCATCGCAAGCTGGCAAAGTGCTTTTGCGCAGCGGGGCGACGTGTCTCAATGGTTCAGAGCAACGATAGCTACACTCAGCTTGATGAAGTCAAGTATCTGGCCACCCAAGTAGCTCTCTCTTATGATAAGTGCCAAGAGATTGTTCGCAATAAATCCAGTGCATCGGGTAACGACGAAAACAGTCATTATGACTTTTCCGTCCTGATCGAGGGAATCCAGCTTTTTCCTGGTCGGCGAGAAGTTCTCTTGAAGATACTGTTTTCTGACGGCGACGGACTCCAAGTTTTTCTTGACGTGGATAATCGGATCGTCCACTGGGTCAAGAATTACTGGTAGCTTGGGGATTTAGTTTCCATCGCTGTCGTTACTATCATCATTCCCACTGTTATTGATATCATCACCATCATTATCGTCGCTTCCACCGTCACTGGAATCATCTGAACTCTCGCTCTCGCCATTAGAATCAGAGCTGTCGGAACCACTTGAGCTGGAATCCTCGCTGCTATTTCCAGTTGAGTCGCTCTGACCTGACGGCATACTAATTTCCACATTTCCCTGAGCGCCGCCATCAAGCGAAATTTTTCCAGAGCTATCAGTAGTTTTCTTGGCCGTAGAGCCGTCATCCATCTTCAGACTTACTTCTAGGGCGTCTATCGAGTTTCCTCCAGCATCAACGAATACCAAATCTACTGCACTGGGAGAGATATCGTCGACGTGATGCTCTGTGGCCATTTCTCTTCTAGCAGGCCAGAACTCGCTGGATTTAACTGTTCAGTTTGCAGGGAAAGGAGTGCTTACCCCTGCTCACTTTTAAGAATACAAGGAGACGAAGAAAAGAAAAGTTAAAAGCTCACATAAATCTGCGGGAAGCGAGGACTCGTTTGCTTAATTACCCAGATGATTCGCAAAATCCCGTGCCTCTTCCTGTGGACAAGGTAGGGGCGAATCCGCTCAAAATTGGTGGTGCAGCCGACGAAGACACGACAAAATTAATTGTTCAACTCCAGAAAATGCTATTTGAGCTTGGTTACCTTCTTGATTCAGGTTCGCGTTTCATAGATGGTGTTGATGGTAAGTTCGGTCCGGCGACCAGAGCCGCAGTTCAAAAATTCCAGCAAGATCACAAAGACTGGGAAGGAAATCAACTCTCGGTGGATGGCGAAGTTGGAGAACTGACGGGGGATGCGCTGAACCGCGAAATGGTGGGGATTTGGTATCCCCACTATCTCAGTGTAGACAAGGATGGAAACTCTGTTCCCACGGACCGTCCCCTTGCTACGCACGACTATGACAATCCACTCAAAATTCCCGTACAGTTATTTCAAATCGAACTGCACGCACAAAGTTCCTCTTCTTCTGATTTTGGGCCTGATAGAACCGAGAACTATATACCGAATGACCCGTCCTCGGGCACGAACAACGGTTCGACTCCACCGAGGTTCGTTCAAAAGGAGGCGTACCGTCTGTTTCTCCATTCAAGCGATTCCCTTCCAACTTGGCAAATCCGTAACGCGCCCCCAGCGCCACTTCCTAACGTTACAATTGGAAACGCTGCGCCTGCCCCGTTATCCTTCCCAGCTGGTACAGATACGACCTTTTACCAGACTGGTCCGCCGCCAACGAATTTTCCGATAGCAGGGCGTTTCCCGACTGGCGGGAGCAACGCTGCGGGTACAGGCGATTTCCAGTTTCAAAGAGAGCAAGTTCATGTGTGCCTAGCGAGAACAGTCCGAACATGGCGACTCCTGGGACTAAGACTAACTTTCTGGAGAGGCGGCAATCCTATGCACGTGACCCTTCAGGACCCCGATGCTTCGTTATCCAATGGCCAGCCTTCGCTCAACGCGTTTTATTCGCAAGACAATAATTTTCAAAATACATTTGGAACATCTGCCCGCCTCGCGCTGGGCTTCAACATAACCCAAGGTCCTTCGATTTCGAAACCATTTGCCGCAGACTCTGCTGATGTTACGAGCCATGAGGCAGGTCACGCAACTTTGGATGTTGCTGTCCTAGGCTCGGCAGACAGTGCACTTAGGACGGTACAATCTTTTCATGAATCCTTTGGTGATATGAGTGCTATTCTCACTACTTTAACTGACGCAGACGTGAGAAAAGAGATGCTTAATGAAAATGGCGGAGACATCTCCAAGAGCAATCTTGTCTCTCGTGTCGCTGAGGAGTTTGGAAAATTTTTCGATCCGAATAGTAACGCGCTCAGAGAGGCCGCGTCCGGAGACACCCCAGGGGCAAACATGCCTAATGGATTCAAATATGTCAACCCAGACACAATACCGCTTTTGAACGTTGACGAACTCAAAACTAATCCATTGGTAAAGGGCGATGGAAGGACTAGTGAAGTCACCGATCTTCAAAAGATGCTCCTTGCACTAGGCTTCAATTTGGGTAACACCGGTCCAAACAATGATGGAGTTGATGGCGTTTTCGGGGACTTGACACAACAAGCTGTCACACAGTTTCAGCAGAACAACAATCTGAATAAAGTGGACGGAATAGTTGGCCAAGAAACATCAAGTGCTCTAAACAGCCAAGCCGGTTTTGAGATACACGACTTTTCGAGAATATTCACGAAGGCTTTCTACGACAGTCTGGTAAATGCCTTCAATCGACTTTGCCCCTCTGGGGCCGACGCGGATCAGAAGGACTCCGCATTGCGACAGGCAGCTGGTTGCATCGGAACAATCCTTGCACGAGCTGCGACTCGCGCTTCTTCTCCGATGGAGGGTTTTTATCGAGTCATTGCACAAAATATGTTTGCTGTTGATAGTCAGATCTTTTCAAAGGAGTTCAGATCGGATATGATTGGAAGCGGAGACGGAAATGGTTTCGTTGGGCGAAATATCGTCAAACAATCAGAAGTTGACTCGGTCTCGCCGCCGGCTTAAATCATAGAACACGTATGTTGTTTTTAAAACGAGACACTTGCTAAGAACATGGGGGGCTAAATTTGTCAACACCTGCGAGTGATGTATTGAAAGCTACCATAAGATTGCCCGTAACGCTCTCTGGCGAAGGCAGTCGAGAATTTCTCGATAGTGTAAAACGAGCATTTGACCTCAACGATGTCATAAGAATCAGGGTGGTTGACACGGCATTCGAAGGAAAGGATACACTTCTATATCTTAATTTTGCAAAGGAGCTTTTGCTCGAAGGTCCAGAGTTAGGACAAGCGAGCGGAGTGATGGCGGAGCTCGGAGGAATGCTTACTCTACGTTTTGATGAGGCAGGTGAGCTTGATTCCTATGTACTTGATTATCAAGAAAAAGCTGGCATAGACGAATCAAAATCGGGGATAATCGGTCTCATGAAATCTGGAGACATCTACTTTGCTCAACCAGGGGAAGAAGTAGATATTTCTGCTCTCATGAGAAGACGGATCAAGTTCTATATGCAACAAGACGATCAAGGCAGGAAACGTCTTCACAGAGTATTCTTTGCTTGATGAATCACAGAACTCATTATCGTGGAAGTCTGACTGAAAACTTCTGAGAAAAATGTGTGGGCGAACTCAGCAATCGGGTTGCTGGAACATTAGGGCGAATCGAGATGAGTGGAAAATGGCAAACGAAGCTCGATTTGACGTTCTTCGCCAACAAGAAATTAGACTCCGTAATAATCTGCAGGTGTTATACTTGTTTCAATCTCTGACGCTTGCTTTCTGTTGGAAGAAAGCCTTTGTTGATCCGTGAGAGAGAATCTCATTCTCAAGTTTGATAATCGACTACAGTCTGTATATAGATTGAGCAATCACAAATTTACTAGGTATTTTCAAGATTTTAAGAAGAAGAAGAGGATGATTCATCCTATACGGAGAGAGAAATCCCGATTGAAAGTTAATTCTCCGATTAAAGCAATAAGTATCGTATGTCTGCTATCATTTCTTTTGATATCGTTCCTTGCCGCAGCTCCAATTGTAACTAAACTATCTGCCGCTGAAAGTTTAGGGAGCTGGACATCCACCGCAGCTTATCCGATCAACATCTATGAGCATAGTTGCGTTACAAGCTCGGGGTACATTTACTGCGTTGGGGGTATTAATGAAACGGCCACATATACAAATGCAGTATACTATGCTTCATTATCGGTTAACGGTGTTAGCAGCTGGACGGCAAGCACATCATATCCTACCTATATGGCACACCAGAGTTGCGTTGTAAGCTCAGGATACATTTACTGTGTAGGTGGTTGCAATGGAGCATACACAAATACGGTATACTATGCCCCGCTAACTAGCTCTGGTGTTGGCAGCTGGGTATCGACAACAGCTTATCCGACCAACATCTGGCTCCATAGTTGCGTTACAAGCTCGGGGTACATTTACTGCGTAGGAGGTTACAATGGAACAAGCCCCACAAATGCGGTATACTATGCTGCGCTCTCTAACATGAGTACTGTTGGCAGCTGGATGCCCACCACATCGTATCCAACCATCATCGATCAGTTCAGTTGCGTTGTAAGCTCAGGATACATTTACTGTGTAGGTGGTTACAATGGAGCATACACAAATACGGTATACTATGCTCCATTAACTAGCTCTGGTGTTGGCAACTGGACATCCACCACATCATATCAAACTGCTAGCGGCGGTCTCAGTTGCGTTACAAGCTCGGGGTACATTTACTGCGTAGGTGGTTCTCCGAATGGAACAAGCTTCACAAATATGGTATACTATTCGCAAATATCGCCTATTTCTTCATCAAGCTCCAGCTCTTCCTCTTCATCATCAAGCTCTTCCTCTTCGTCTTCTTTCTATTCAGGCTCTCCTACGACAACTACGAGTTCATCGCAAGCATCATCGTCATCCACATCTTCCGCTGTAACTTCCACTACATCAAGTTCAAGCTCTTTCTCCACACCCTCAAGTACGACCTCGATTCAGACAACTGCTTCCTCAACTTCAACTAGCAAACCTCCTTCACCTTCAAACTCGTATCTTCTGCCTGCCATTGCAGCGGTTGTAGTCGTAGCTGTAGTCGTCGGAGCACTGTTTCTATTACGAAAGCCCAAGCCCTCGACGGTAGTAGTAGGACCTGGCTAACTAAAGTAGAACAGAGACGAAGATTGTTTGCCTCCTCAACGAAATATTTGATTAGAAAAAAAGGAAGATGATTGAGTTGCCATATTGTGCGTCCTGCGGAAAGCAAGTTTCTGAGGGAGATATCTACTGTAAAAACTGCGGGCAACCAGTCAGTCTTCACCCTTCATCGACCGCTGGATCTCCTACATCGAGGAAATTGGAAGTGAATGCCATGGGCGGCGGAATCAGGAGCGGTTTGAGGAAGGTAATATCGCTTGTTCAGATTGTTCTTGCGCTAGTAGGTTTGTATTTGTTGTTTGGAAGTGCGTGGGCCTGGTACAATGCCCCCGGATATCCGCTCGGCTATCGTACGTTTTACGTTTGGTACAATGCGCCGAGTACTGCTTCCATGGGATTGCTTACTGCAGGCTTTACAGTCCTGTTATTTTGCGTTGCTCTCTTTGGTCTTATGTGGGGTTGGTTGTCCTCAAATCAAAATGCGAGGAAATATTCCAAGCTGACAATTATATTCGGATTCCTTCTCATACTTCTCTCCGCAGTCGCGGTAGGCGTCGTAGTTATGCAGAGAACTTCGCAGTTTCCTGACGCTTGTCCCACCCTCGCAGCTTGCAATGTGCCTTGGGGGTTGAGCACAGCACTAACCGGTTTTCTGATTGGCGGTTTCCTTTTCGTTGTGATTGGGTTTATTGGAACCCGTATCACAAGACTTTCTCAGGCTGCCCGCCAAGATTTTGTGGAGCAAGACAAGAGAAGCTTTTCTGTGCATTGATGAAGCCAAGAGACAAATTCGCAATCGAAAAGCAAATCTCATTTAGAGCTATGAGCTTTTATGCTCTTGTTATCTCCGTGCTTCGGCAAAATTAGCCAATCATGACCGTCCCAGCCGCCACGACTGTTCCGGCAGGAAGCGGAGCAGGATCGTTGCACGTCATCGCCGTGTCGCCGTTCCTCGCAGCGGGCTTGTTGTTGATCATGACCGTCGTGCTTCCGGAGATGATGTTAGCTTGGTTCGTCGGCGGAACCTGAAAGGGGCCACCAGCTGGAATATGTGGGGGAGTATTCATTGCTGTGCTCCCCACAGTAGCCGCGGGTTGACCTGAAATCATTACGTTCTGGCTAACATTCCCATTTATTATCCCGGTGAAAGGGTTGGGGAGAGGTGTAGGCACAGGTCCTCCTGGCGAAGGGATCATCACAATGTGAATATCAGTCGCTGTGATCTGATCCCCCATCTTCGCCGCAGGCATTCCCAAAATTTGATTCGCTCGCTTTTATCTTTCAGAGCAGATGCTCTTGCTATCTACTTGCGATGTAACAACAATCGCCAAGCTGACTTCGCTTCAACTGAGATAAATAAGCCTTTTTTTTGAGAAGGCCACTTCTTTCTTTGATGTGGCCATGAACACTTTTCCAGATTATTCACTGGCCTCTCTGAATGGCATAAAGGCAATGAAGTCGAAATCATTACGCCGATTATGCAAATTCCGCTCCCGACTCTCAAAGAGCTCTATGAATGCAGTCCGTGAATGTGACATTTACATTGGCAATTCGAGTATGACTGAGTCCAAATTCATGAAAGCTCAAAAGTCATTGGAAGACTGATCGATATCGGATCCCACTTATAGAAAGACGTAGGCGCGGCCTGCGTTGGACGTTCCATTGACCGTTTCGTCCGGCGCTCCAACGAGAATCAGTCGTCCATTCAACGCAACGGATGTTCCAAAGCCGCCGTCTTCTTGGGCGTTAGGGCTTTCGAATGATTTCATCAAAGATCCGGAGGTTGCGTTGAACTCGTACGCGGCACCTGCTGAGGTCACTCCCCCAATCGTGTCGCCAAGAGCTCCGACGACGATTATTTGGCCATTTGTTCCAAGCGCACAGCCAAACTCTCCCTCTCGCGTTGGAGTCGGGCTCGCCAACTTTTCGACGAGTTTTCCGTTCGAAGAATCAAACACGTAGGCCTGACCAGCTCCGAGCTTGCCATCGACTTTACCCAAAAAGGCACCCACGACGACTAGTCCGCCAGAAATCCCGACTGAATAGCCAAAGTCGCCTTGACCTTTGAGTTCCTTTAGCAAAGTTCCGTTAACGGAAAATAAATAAGCTACGCTCGAAGCAGGTGCGCCTACAACAAACTCGTTCCCACTGACCGCGATTGAATAACCAAAAGTACTGACGTTATCCGGATTGGGATCAGAAATCGGTATCGCGACGCGAGGGTTTTGAAGGTTGAAGATGTATACGTTTCCCGCGTCAAAGTTTGCACCGATGGGCTCCTCGGGCGCGCCGATTACGAGTGTGTTTCCAGAGAGTGCGACCGCCGTTCCGAAATATCCATCGGTCCGGGCATTCGGACTGTTGAACGTCGCAAGAAGTGCTCCAGTCGTTACGTTGTAGAGGTAGGCTGCACCAGAAGCTCCGGTGCCTTCGAAGACTGAACCCGGGGCCCCGATGGCAAGAAGAGTCCCGCTCAACGCAACTGAAAGACCGAACTCTTCTGCCTGGTTAGGCGCGGTAAAGTTTCTCAAGAGCTTCCCGTTGGTGTTGAAGAGATAGACTGCACCTTCTCCGCTACTCCCATTCAGCGGGGCAACTTCTTTGCCGTAAGCACCAACGGCAATCAGATTTCCGCTGCTGGCGACGGCATATCCAAAGGACCCGCCCTGCGGATTTTGACTTATGAGAGTCTTCACTCCGCTCGAAGAAGAGGAGCCGTTAGCCGCACTTGCAAAAGAAGCAGATGAAGACAATATCAGAAGGATGAGTGCGATCAAAAGAAGAAAGTATCTTTTCGAAAAAGCGGAACCCTTAGCTCCAGTCACATTTTCGTGAAACCATGTGGAAGAGAAAATTCCTTGCAAGTGAAAACATCCAATTCCAGCTACTATGGGAATAGTAGATGTATGTAAGATTTTCTATTTTTATCATCAATGAGAAATGTACGAAAGTTTTTATGTTACTACTATCGGAATAGTAGTCCGTCATTCAAAAGTCAAGGTTCTGAAATCTAACCATGGCTGTCTCAAAAAAGTTGAATCTGTTTGTAATCCTGCTAGCAGTTGTTTTGTTTTCCTCCAGTGTTTTCTTGGACGCAAGCGCATTTGTTTCTCCGCAGTCAGGAGCTGAGGGGAACTCTGCAAGTCTGTCATCATCGAAACCTGTTGTCGAAATTGCGGTTGCGAATTATGCCGGCATGAGTGCCACTATAGCGGTCGGTCACAAAGTCATCGCGACTCCCTTAGTCGGGTACGAGTCGCTCGGACAGGTCGGATGGGATGGCACTTATTTCTGGATACCAAATTTTGGCTCCGGTAGCTTCAGCCTGATTAGCGAGTCCACAAACAAAGTAGCGTTCGATATCATCGGGTTTCAGGGACCTGACGGCGCCCTATATGATCCGACAAATAAAGTGGTTTATGTCACTGACTTTACCGCGGACGCTGTTTATCCAGTGAATGATTCGACCCTCGTCGTGGGCAATGCGATCCCTGTCGGTGTTGGTCCGGAATTCTCTGCGTACAGCCCGGCTACTAATGAAATATACGTCGGAAATGGCGGCAACAGCTCTGTATCTGTGATCGATCCCAACAATAATTCGGTCGTGGCGACGATCCCGATTGGAAATCCTGGTGACGTCGTTCGAGGCCTCGCTTACGTCCCCACCACCAAGGACATCTACGTCCTTGACGAGACGAACGCCGGAGTATATCAGATAAACACGAAAAACAAAGTAGTCCAGTTCGGAATTTTTTCCGGTTTTCCATGGAATATCGCCTTCAACCCGAAGAACGGGATGCTCTACATGACCACGGATACTGACATTGCAACTGAGAATGGATTGATTCTCGTGATAAATCCAAAGACGCTCGTCTTGTCAGCGACGATTTCATGCGGGAAGAAGTTGTGCCATATCCAGTCCGCGCCAACAGGTGTCGCTTACGATTCTCAGAATGGCCTCATGTATGTCTCGGACGACAACAACAATCTCTTGATACCGATCAACGGAACGAAGATTGTAACACCGCTCATCCCGACGGGCGGCTATCCGCAGGGAGTGACTGCGGGCAACCCGGTGTAAATTTGTGAGAGGCGATATGGAAAAGATGAAAGCTGTCGTTTTCGTTTCTGGAATGTTCGCTCTAATGTTCTTGATTTCACTTATGCCGTCTACTATGGCGTCGTCAAACTCCCTGAGTGCGTCTTCGCAACCTAACTTTCAGTTTCCGCCGATGCAGATCGCTTCAGAGGCACTGGGACCATCTACCACAGTGAGTGAATCATACAACTGGGCTGGATATGCGGTTTCGGGTGTTGGAATAATCAGCAGTGCGCAGGGCTCTTGGATCCAGGCGGCTGCCACCTGCAACCAAACAGCTACTGGCACTCAAATGACTGCCTTCTGGGTTGGGATTGACGGATTTGCGACGAGCACCGTTGAGCAAACTGGTACTCTCGCAGAATGCCTAAAAGGAAGCAGCACTCCCCAGTACTTTGCTTGGTACGAGTTTTATCCCGCTCAGGCCATCCGTATCATCAAAGACTTTAAGGTGAGCCCAGGAGATGTTTTTGTAGCGAAGGTCATCGCGAAGAGTTCAACTTCCTTTACTCTCATATTGAACGATACGACTACAGGTCAATCATATCTGAAAAAGAATCCATCGGGCTTTACGGGAGATCGCGCATCAGCTGAATGTATAACTGAAGAACCACTAGGCCCCAAAGGATTTTTCCTTTTAGCAAATTATTCCAGCCAGCCGTGGGGAACCGACTATACTAATCTTGGTGGTTGCACTGCAAACGGCAAGGCATTCGGGAGCTTCCATTCGGACGCTTTCCAAATCATCGCTGTCAACGAGAACACCTTCGCAGTGATGGATCAACCTTCCAAGCTATCAAGCGACGGAACCAGTTTCATCATGACATGGGAAAGTGCGGGACCGTGATAAGGGATCGAATCTTTTCTCTTACATAAAGTATCTAGCTCCGGTTATTAACGAAAAATTAGTTTTTACGTTAAAAGTAGAAGCTGAAGAAAGCCAAGGGGCTATTGCGGCCTCGCTAGCGATCACCGACTTTTGACAAGGAAAAAACGAACCTCAGATCATCGAAGACTTGACACTCATGTAAGATGCTTGTCTAGGCTAGTGATCCCCAAGCCTGCCATTTTTGCCAGTGATTGGTTATCTATTCATCGATCAAGTTAAGCTTTTTCTCGTAGCTCTTCTCATTTCTTGATTCATACGGTTCTCTTCTTGTTAGCATTGTCCAGATTATTTTGAGCATTTTGTTTGCGGTTGCGACGATTGCTTTTTGGTCTCCTCTTCTATACTTTATTCGCTCATAGAATGATTTCAATCTCTCGTCATGGTTGACTGCGACTCTGGCTGATTCTACCATTATCCATCTGATCATTCTGGATCCTTGCTTTGTTATTCTGCCGTAGTATTCCACACTTCCAGATTGGTGCATCGATGGAGCTAATCCAGCCCATGATACTAATTTCTTGTAATTTGGAAATCTTTTGATGTCTCCAATCTCCGATTTGAGTAGTAAGGCAGTATAGATGCTCACTCCTGTCAAGCTCAGGAGTAACCTCACGTCTTCATCCTCTGTGGCTTTTGAAAGTATTTCCTGATCTACAGTTTTGATTTGGTGGCGCAAGCTTCCAAGGTGTTCCAAGTAGTTATCGAGCATCAGCCTATCAAGTGGTGAAGATTGGAATTGAAGCGATTTGAGCCACTCCATACCTTTCTTCGTGAATAGATTATTCTCTAGTTCAGTTTCGATTCCGTTCTTGTCTATCAGGGAATGGATCTTGTTCTTCACCATCGTCCTTATCTTTACAATCGACAATCTGTGCCTGATTAGTGCCCTGATCTCTCTGAGATCCATTGGTGGAACGTAACTTTCAGCTATGAGATCTGACCTGAGTAAATGAGCAAGTATCCTGGCATCAACCTCATCACTCTTGATCCTTGCCCATGCGATAGCTTTTGTCTTCAATGGATTTGCCAGTGTTACTGGTATGTGCTTTGAATCAAGATGGTTGTATAGATTTGTCCAGAAGCTTCCAGTAGATTCCATCACTACTTTATCATCCATTGTGAGCTTTTTGGAAAACCATTCTATCCCTGCGTGGTTGTTTGTGAAGGTGAATTCATCATCAATTAGTCCGCTTTGGTCCATGATTGCAACATTGCATTTCTTCTTTCCAATATCGACTCCAACGTAATATCTCCCAGTATTCATTTTCTGCTGTTCACCTCCTAGCTGGCAGAAAAGGCTGCATTCACTCATTCGATCGCTACGGATCAATTCTTTAGCAGCTCGAGGGATACTGTCCAGTCAGAACCGCGGTCGCGAGGGACCATGTTAAGTCATG
>JASHOD010000084.1 GCA_030041295.1 Nitrososphaerales archaeon | reverse complement strand
AATCATGCGTTCGAGCTCTTCCATCGATTTTCCGTTTGACTTTGCTCTGCTGATGAAATCACATGACAACTTTTCGATGGGATCCAGGTCAGGTATCAGCTCAGAGACTTTTTCGACGATCTCCTTATGATTTCGTTCTCTGAATACAACTCCTTTAGCTTGGAGCTTGCTCTTTAGAGAAGCAATGAGTGCCTTGCCCCGAACAGATCCTTCGCTTTCAACAAGAATGCGATGGTGAGTTAGAAATTGACCTCGTTTCCACTTCATTCGTTCAGTATACTCTAACGTGGGATTTCCAGGGTAGTGCCTTGACTCAAAATGTTCGGGAACCTTTCCTTCTTCATTGATTGCCCAATGCTCGATATACAACTTGTAGCGCGGAAGATAGAAATCCGGCTTGTACACCCCGTACTCTGGATCTACATCAGCCCATCTAGCAGGCTCTTCGTAAAGATAATCGATTTGATTTAGAAAAAGAAAATTTGCAATGTCTCTTTCGGCTACTGATTTGACCGTAATGGGGAGGGCCCGATATTCTCTTTTTTCAAGGAATAGACAGTCCAGCGGATAATTTATTAATTCACTTTGACTATGCCAAAGATACACTGACGGCGGTGAGGCTCGCCATAACCGCTCCATGTTTGAACAACATGGAACCAATAGCCTCTGGCACGTGAAATACGGAAAATGGCGAGCAGCAGAATACCGCATGACAGTGAGTCTTTACGCACCAGCGATTATAGCAGTAGCAATAGTCGTCGCAGGAATCATAGGTATCAAGTCTAGGATTTCCTCTTCGATATTCGAAGTCGCGGCCGGACTGATTATCGCAAATGTCCTAGGCGTTAGCCTTCCTTCTTGGCTTGATTTTCTAGGGACTTTTGGCGGCCTAGTCCTCACATTCCTCGCTGGAGCTGAAGTTGAGTTCATTCTACTTAGAAAGCAGGCGAAGGTGAGTTTTGGCATTGGAACGGTGGCATTTGTCGCGCCGCTTCTTGGAATAATTGGGTTCCTCACGGTCTTTACAAATTGGAGTTGGGACGCAAGGCTCGCCGGCGGACTGGCCCTAACGACCACTTCGGTAGCAGTTGTCTACGCTGTCCTCGCGGAGTATGAACTCATCAAATTGCCAGTCGCCAAGACAATAATCTCGGTTACATTTGTTAACGACATACTGACCTTGATTGGAATCAACTTTGTCCACATATCATTCGATTGGGTAACGCTAGCCTTCATTGTCGTGTTGCTTGCATTAGTTCCTATTGTTCCTAAATTGCTTTCAAACATAGTTCGAAACTATGGCAACAGAGCAATCGAAATTGAACTGCGATTTATTATTGCTATACTTCTCGCGGTCTCATTCTTTGCAGACCAAGCAACACTGCACTCGGTTTTTGGCGCATTTGTTCTCGGTTTGATATTCGCAAGTTCAATCCAACAGCATCAAGGGATCCTATCTAAACTTAGAACTATCACTTTCACAATTCTTGCACCTGCATTCTTCATCCGAGCAGGGATGTTGATTGCACTCCCAGCTGTAATCGCAAACATTTTGTTGGTTTTTGCTCTTCTTGCAACAAAACTGGGATCGAAATTTGTTGGAGTATACGCCCTGTGCAAGAAATGGATTCCTGAGGCTCCTGTCTTCTCGACCATGCTATTTAGCACTGGCTTGACGGTAGGAACGATAGTTGCCACGCTTGGAAATCAATTGGGTTATCTGTCGAACACTCAGTTTTCAATTATAGTAACAGTTGTAATTCTTAGCGCAGTCGTGCCTACCTTAATTGCAAAACGATTCGTTCCGAAGAAAGTGTAAATGCTAGGAAGCAGGAAAATCTTTTGGAAACCGAATCCAATTTGAAGCAAAAGGATGGGAACGGGGTAATCCTAGTTGCGGTTGATAATTCTGAATATGCTGAACTTGTATCCAAAGAAGCCTCTTCCATTGCTTCGCAAAAGGGTTCCGATGTTGTGATTCTAAGCGTAGTATCTGTCCCCTCTCTCGCTGAAGAGGGTGAGATTGATGGTGCGTCTATCGAGCAAGAGGAAAGAGAGTATGAGAAGTTGCATAGAATGCTGATCGACAAATACTTCTCTGATTCCTCTTCTAGATTGGTTGAGTCAAAGATTCTGCATGGTGACGCTGCTGATAAGATTGTGAAGTATGCGGACCAAATTAATGCTGACATGATCGTTCTAGGCACGAGAGGAAGGGGCAGAATTGCTACCGCGCTTCTAGGTAGTGTGTCTTCGAAGGTCGCCCACCATAGCAAGCGTTCTGTCTTTATCGTGAAAGATAGCAAACCACGATGAGCAAAAAAGGAGAATATTTCTGTTTGCGATATGCAACGGTAATAAGTTGCTAGCTCTTTATAACGACGCACTTCGGGCCCAGACCTAGGAACTGGACACTCAGACTCTCAAAGTCCGTACAATGTTTGATGAATCGTCCTTCCTAGATTGTAACAAGGTATGATCGAGGTCAAAGTGAAAAAGAAGCTTTGTCAGGGTTAATTCTGAGGAAATCTCGAATGTAGCTTTGGAAAGAAAGCAAGTCGTTTTAGTTACCCCTGAATCATGCATCCCTAATTTTACAGTAGAAAAGCATCTACTCTGGGGAGCTAAGCTTCGCAAGAAAGAGGTCGATCTCGATCAAGTCAGCGAAATCAAGAATAGTCTTGGAATCAATTACTCTGGCAAAGTCTCTAAACTCAGTCTTGGAATGCGTGAGCGTGTTTCCCTAGCTACAGTCTTAATTGCTCGTCCGAAGGTTGCGCTTGTCGATGAAGGATTCGGAAATATCGACAACCGGATTGAAGTAATCAAAGCCTTCCGGGAATTTGCCATCAAGTTAAAGATGGATGTAATATTCGCTACTCAGCATTTGGAAGATACCAAAGTGGCAGATCATTTTTACCAGATGGAAAACGGGAAGGCTACGAGAGTCAATTAGAAATATGGAAAGTAAAAAAGCAGATTCCGAAGGCGCTTGGCTCAATCGGAACGTGCTCGGAATCAGTCTCACGAGTCTCTTTTCCGATATGAGCCATGAGATGGCAACTGCCATCCTTCCATTCTTCATAATTTTCGTACTTGGCGGGAATGCCGCCCTAGTCGGATTGATCGAAGGCTCGGCAGATGGATTAGCGAGTGCGTTCAAGTCGTACTCCGGATATCGCTCTGACAAATCCGGGAAGAGGCTTCCAATCATGTATCTCGGTTATCTTGCGACTGGCATCTTGATTCCGGCTATAGGTTTTGCTACGAATCTAATTGAAGTATTCTTGCTGAGAGTCGGTGCTTGGATCGGAAGAGGAGCCCGTGGGCCGCCAAGAGATGCCTTGATGACTGATTCCGTTAATCGAAAAACGATAGGGAAAGCTTTCGGCTTTGAACGAGCGTTAGATTCTGCGGGGGCTGTGATCGGCCCGGCGATAGTATTACTGCTTATTCCCAGAACGACTTTTTCCAAAATCTTTCTTGTATCTTCAATCCCGGCTGCCGTCTGTCTTGCTTGCGTGTTCCTTCTAGTACGGGACGTTCAGAAAAAGAAGTCCGTAGTTTCTAGTCAAGAAAAACCTCTTTCGTTTTCAGCTTCGATCAGGAGTGTTCCTGGAGATTTCAGGTTGTATCTCTTGAGCGTAGGACTCTTCGGCATTGCGAATTTCTCCAACATATTTTTCACCCTCCGAGCCGAGCAAGT
>JASHOD010000083.1 GCA_030041295.1 Nitrososphaerales archaeon | reverse complement strand
GCGCCCAGGCCGGGATTTGAACCCGGGTCGCGAGAGTGACACTTGAGGCGCTGATCAACTTTAGGAAGAATTGGCTGTCTCACATACTCTTCGGCTTACTGAGTAACCGATCTATACTACCTGGGCGGGTGTCGTTTCGAAATTTCAGCTGCCTCTATTGGATTTAATGCTTTTTGCGTAGGAGAAATCTGTCCGTTCGAACATCCGTACCTTGATGATGCTGTTCTCCTAATGTTGGGCAAAGTCGAGCCTTTGCTTGCAAAAGCTTGTCAATTTTCTTGAGTTGGAAAAGCGAGACAATTAGACAATCTCAGCTTTTCTACAAAGGTTCGTATTGGCTGAAGTGGGGATGGTGCGATCTTTTGCATCTTCATGCTGAGTTTGGCTCTCTGGAGACGAAGCAATTAGGTTTGAACCTAGATCTAAAAGAAACGCAAACGTACACAATAGAAAGATCATCTGAGCTTTTCGCATGGACTCTGAGCCACACTATTGTCCCTTTTTCGAATGTCGATCCAAAATTCAATGACATAGAAGAGCTACATGCATTTGTTGCCCGACGATATTCTGATGACGTAGCACTCGAAGGTTTTAATCGCTTCAAGTCGATGTTTTTCGGGATCTCAATACTAGCACATGAAAAGATGAATCGAGAATGGACGAAGTGGGTGCAGGTTCATCAAGATTCACATTTTGACGAAATTCGCCTCGACAACATGCTTATGCGGATCCTCTATCGCTTCGTACTGAACCGGGATGGAAACCAGTGCGTCCTTTGCTCGAAATGCTTGGACCTGACCATTCATCATATCGTTAGAAAGCAAAGGAACGTTTCTCCGCGAATACCGCCCTTCGGCAGGAGCGTCCCGACGAACCTGGTTACGTTATGCAGGGACTGCCATTCGAAGTTCGAGCCGTACATTTCTTCGTCCTTTGACAATGGTTTACGGATGAACTCTCGGGCAAGTGATAAATGCTCTTGGGCATAATCACGTGCGGCGGTTGGCTATAACAACAGAATTGTCAAGCGAGCGCATTCAAAGCGGAGTACCTGGACTAGACCGTCTACTTGACGGTGGGATACCAAGGGGGAATCTGGTAGTCCTGGCTGGAAGAGCTGGAACGGGGAAATCCATCTTTGGCGCCCAGTTTGTGAATTACGGCTCATCAGTCCTTGGGGAAAAGACGCTATACATCACCTTCATGGAAGACAAGACTAGATTCATCCGAAACATGAAACTCCTGGGAATCGACCTCGAAGAAATGGAGTCAAAGGGACTCTCGAAGGTGGTTAACCTTGTGATTCCCCAGTCAGGTCAGCAAAACAAGATCTCGGAGGATATTGTGAAAGCCTTTGACGATTTCAACCCATCTAGGGCGGTAATCGATCCCTTTTCAGCACTTTCAATCCCAGTGAGCGGAAGCAAGAACGAGCTCCAGTCATTCGTTCATTCGCTCGTTAGCAAGATTACTTCATCGCATCTAGACTGCACGACATTCCTGATATGCGAGGTTGCCGCAAATGCGGATCAGATCGGTTCGGGCGTAGAAGAATACCTCGCGGACGGGATCATCGTTTTGTATTACCTCATGCGAGGAAAAGCGAAAATCAAAGCCGTCGAAATCAGAAAGATGAGGGGAACGAAGCACTCGAACCAGGCCGTATTGCTAGAGATTACAGACAAGGGAATAGTCGTAGATCCTGACATCGAACTTACTTGAATTTGGGAGTTTTGATTACTTGGCAGTAGAAGGCAAAGCTGACTTTCTCGTCGTCGACGACAGCGAGTCCGTCCGAATGGTAATCGCGGGGATGCTCCGAGTGTTAGGTCAGGAAAACGTCACACTTGCAAAGAACGCGAAAGAGGCGCTGAACCTTTTCAAGGATAAATTCGCCAATTTGAAGGGTCCAATCGTGATTTTGGACATTGTCCTGCCTGATCTATCTGGAGACATCGTGGCGAAGAAAATTCTTGCGATGAACACCTCTACCAAGATCATCCTCGTCACGGCGGAAGATCGTAACGAAGCGCTGACGATGGACGTGATAAGGCAGGGGGCTTTCGGTTATATTCAAAAGCCAATCCGATTATCTTCGCTACGAGACGTTCTCGTTGGAATCTAGAAAGAAAAAATAATTTCCTTGTTACCGCATGTTCCGATACTCGCTTCCTATCTTCTCTTGCGCGGCCGAATGCTTAATAGCGGAAGTTAAGACAAATTCGTTCAAATCAAAATTTGTTATGGGCCTCTAGCTCAGCCAGGTAGAGCACTGGTGTTCTTCTTTGCGTTCAATTTGAAGTATTGAAAGCGAAGAGTTCGGTGAAACTTTTAGACTCGAATGGAGAGCTAATCTCTGAGCAGACGAAGTAAAGAAATCCAGGGGTCCAGGGTCCGAATCCCTGGAGGCCCGCCTAATTTCAACATTCTTATGCAAGGCTCTCTCCTAGGACACTTCGCTTTGGGTTGAAGTTTTTGAATGTTGATGAAAATGCCGATGAATGGAATAGCGGGTCTGAAAGCGCGGAGGGCGCTGACCGTCGATGTGAGAAGATAGAGGCCCGCGAGAAGGAAGGCAACACCCACCGGAATCAGGAGAAGATTTGTTTGCTCTGGAATGAAGAGCAGGTACGCCACAGCCGCGGTCTAATGAAAAAGTAGATCGCGGCTCCGCCGACGAAGACTCCTACGAGACTCAATTGAATGGGATACTCGGGCATCACTCCACTAGGGGAAGACTTGGATTTCGAAGACACCCTCATTCCACGGAGCGCCTGCGCTGAGTAGGTATCCACTCGAAGCGGATTGGCCTCCAGCCACGGTCACTGTTCGCAATGGCCCATCGGAACCTGCGATAGCGCCCACACCTGGCGACCCGGTTCTAGCGTAGTCACTAGCGTTCTCCATGTACGCCAGAATCACATACATTGGGACTGGAGACGCTAAAGCAACGGGTGTGCCACCGGTTGTTATAGAATATTCGGGAGTGAATGGCCCTACACAATGTGATCCCTCATTACTGTTCGACTCGGTTGTCCATCCCGTACCAGTCGTCACCTCGTCGTAGGTGTACGTGCAATTATAATTGCCTGAGCCTACCGCGTTGACGAATCCTCCTGCAGGTATTCCACCTACGAGGTTGACCAAACTCAGCAGAGGTATGCCGGTGTAGTTGCCATAGTCATGGGATAGCCCGCCATGAACAAATCCTCCCCACGACCAGCATGACGCGTAGTCAGAGATGGTATTTTGCGTGATTGTAACCTTGGCACCCGTAGCGCCGATTACCGTGAGGGTGAATGAAGCTGGAGGGGTAAATGTACCGGATGGAACCGTCGGATTGGCGCAGTTGCTGCTAAAACTCGCGCCTGCGTTGGGGAAGCTGTATTGGTAAGTTGACAGGAGCCCATTGCTTTCGAATGTCGATACAGCGGTGGGGCCGGTTATGTACTGGATGAATTCGCTGGCAAGTGTGTTAGGATCAGTTACTATCTGGAAGTGGTTGGTCAACAGGTTCCCAGGGGCCACGCCAGAAGTCAGGGCGAGGTTGTCAGGCCACTGTGTGTTGCTACTCGAGGTTAGAGACGCCAGAATGAAAGCTTGCAGTGGCTCTGCACTTGATCCTGCACTCAAATAGAAGGATGGAGGGAAAGTTGGATAGAGCGTGAAGATCTGAGGCTGTGGAAGCACTACGTTTCCCGCAGAGTTCAGGTTGAATCCCAACTCGATGAATGCAATGCTGTTGGTATGCGATGCAACTGCTGACTCGACTAGAGCTTCACTTGTCTCCAGCGTACCAGTGGGTGTCACGCCAAGATACTTTGCAACTGTGCCTGCGGCCGCGATTTCGTCGGGCCCTATATAGGCAGTGAAGGTATTTCCAGTTGTAACTCCAGAGGTATCAAGGACGCCTTCCTGCGAGCCCGCGTTCAGGCATGCTCCGGTTGTTATGGAGAATGTTCCCAATTGGAATATTTCCTGCAAAGCTGCTTGAGTGATTCCATAGCATGGGTTAGTACCATCGCTAAGGAACGATCCTGCTGTCGTACCGTGCTCGATTACCACCATGGCACCTGCACCCATTTCCGTTGCTTGCAAGTCCGCTGCTGGGTACTGAGCCACCGCGCTCTGGTATGTTCCGATGTCAGATGAGATTCCAATCTCAGCTGCGCCAGTCGCGACAGCGACCATAGCCTGTGCGCTACCAACCTGGTCAACTATGACGCTAATGGAAGGATTTGCCTGCTCAAAGCTTGTTGCTAGTGCTGATATTGTTGGATAAGCTGAGGACGAACTCGCAACGACAAGCTGTGTGGACGCGTCTCCCGCGACGTTACCAACATTAGCTTGTTTGCTAGTTGCCGTTCCTATCCCGCTCATGATAAGTCCGACTGTGACGGCTCCCACGATCGCAATGATTATCAAAATCAGTGTTGCGACAATTGGTGAAACCGCCCTTCTTTTTCCTATTTTATTGGTGTACAATAATTCATATTCACCATTTTTTCCTAATTTCTTTACAGTACGATACGTAGTAATTCGTACTCGGAGTAGCTATGTCTATTTAGGCGCTTGGCAACAGAAAAAGCTCTATGGGAGAGAAAATAAGTGAAAAAGCATTTCACATTTTTTCTACGTATGTTACAGGTTTTCACGCACCCTTGATCGCATGACAGTTCAGACTTGTCAATTTTCTTATTGCAAACACATTTTTATCGGCAATTTACAAAATATGACCAGGCACAATGAATAATTATCGACTTTGGATCTGCGGCACATGAACCACACATCAAGATTCAAGTTCTCAAAGAAAGGGGCAATTTCCGAAGTGCTCGGCGCTCTTCTCCTTGCTCTCCGCTTCATTCAAGACTCTTGAATCGATTCGAAGAGTAGTGTCCAGATTCTTTAGCTCATCAATTCTGATCTTGCCATGATTGAAGTCATACTCTAATCGAGCAGCTGTTTCAGTTCTGTTGCAAACGGTAATCATGACAGGAGGTGTCTCCGCTCCTTCTTTTGTCCACCTCGGTAAAGTCTCCAGCCAATCCTTTCCAAGATAGTAATAGGCAGTAGTGACCAGATCCGGGAGGTCAGTTTGGGGTTCTACCAATCTACTAATGTCTCACTTTACTTCTGGGTCCTCGTAAATATGATAGAATCTACTTCCATGAAAACATGATAGAGACTCTGCTCATCTGTTCTGGGGAATCTACAAACGATATATGATCATTTCCAGGCTAGATCATTAGTCTTGGACCACTTTGGACAGTACACGCTGTCTTCTGTTACAGATGTATCAATTGTCTTCTCAGCACGAATTCTTCTTTTGCCTATGGGATTATTATTCACACTATAATGAGAATGCCCTAAACTAAATGATCGTTCAGTCGATTCGATAACGTGGGATGCTCATGAAATGATTTGCATGAACAGAATTGATCCGTTGCAGCTGATCGACGTAACGCCGTCATGGTTTCCTAAGTTGAAGGATTCTTTTCGCAACCGCCTGCAGCTGATTGCAATGGCAGAGTCTAGATTTCTCATGGCCGTCTCTTTTCCCTCGATAATAGCGCAAAATGTCCATATCATTTGAAAATAGGTTTACCTGCATAGCTCCAACAGGCGAGCTCCTCCTCCACAAACAAGAACTAAGGCAAGTTCTAAGCCATGATTGGCAGGTCTCCAAGACTGAGACTCAAGGCCGAGATTCTATCTTTGCAAGTATCTATTGTTCACGATTCATCTTGCCTCAGGTTTTCGTTATTTCAAATGTTGAAGAGAGTACTAAGAGAACCCCAAAGCCTCAAACGACTCGGCTCGTAGAGCCAAAATTTCAGTATCAGAATAATTATATGAATACAGAGCTTCCTTGATTTAGCATAGAGAGAAACTAGTGCATTCCTTGGTTCAGGGTTTGATGATTGGGACAGCTGGTTTCTAATAGCCTTTATAGAGCTTGAGGCCTATGATGATTGTCAGAATATAGTTGACTACATACATACTGATGCAAACGGGGCAAACGGATCCAGTATTTTTGAATACCACGTCAATTTCCAAATACCAAAGATAGATCGTAAATATATTTCCGATCATAAGCAGGGGCAACAATACAGAACCGAGAAGTTCACGCCGCATAATTAGAGAAACGACGAGCAGCAACGGAAACCACACTATTCCAAACGCGTAGAGCGGGATTCCGAATAAGTGGGAGAAGGCAAAGCCGCTTGAACAATTCAAAACAGTGCCCTTCGCCGAACACGAGTTCGAAAGTGACGTGGAGTAGTGCACGATTTCGTCATAGGAATGGTAGATCGCTATCGCTACGCCTGCTGCGGATAGACCTACGAAAACCTTGGCAGTGTTAGAGATATCCTGAACGCGATGACTCGTCATCCCTTAACTTCCCTTTAGTGAGGACTTGCTTATTCAATCTAAGCTATCTAACTCTTTGCTCCACACTTGCCATCTAGTAGAATATCTACAACTAGGCAGCAACCGTAGGAGATTCATCTTCTATCTAAGAACAACAACTTCTAAGGCATACCGGCAATTGCCTCAATTTCTATGAGAAGCCCACTCGATCCCCGACCTTTTGATATGACAATCGCACGTGCAGGTGGTACTTCGAAATAGCTTGAATAAATTTTGTTTATGGCTTCAAAGTTGCGGGTCGTCGTCAAGTAGATCGTCGTTATCAAAACGTGTTCCATGTCTGTACCGGCAGTTTCAACCAGCTCCTTGATGTTGTCGAGCGCCTGCCTAGTTTGGTTCTTGTTCCAATTGCAAGTTTTCCTTTGCCGTCAGTGCCTGATTTCGCGATTGTAAAAACCGAGTTTTCATACTTTATGGCGTTCGAAAATATCATTGGCGAGGGTTCGAAGACTTTCTTTGAAGAGATTCTTTGCTTTTGCTTCATGAAAAGAAGTATTTGCTCTTCGCGTTTAATAACTGAAGGCTCGCGATGGCAACCTTTTCTTGTCCTGTGATTTGCTTCCTATACCCTTTCGAACTTGAGAGATTTTGTAGAACGCAGATGTCTTCTATCGATGCCTATATGACGTTGCTATCCTTTAGGGATGAAGCTCGGGAGTTTGTATAGGGGAAGTGTGTCGGATGTTAACTCTGGAATAACTAATTGCTCTGTTCCGAGAGTCTTGCCTCGATCTCCTCTAGTTTCTTTTCGAGTACCATTTTCTCTTGTTCAAGGTACTCCTTTTCAAGCTCACGAGATTCGCGTTGGGTCGTAGCCTCTTTCGGGATTATGTAGTTACGCAAACCACCGAATATTCCGCCTAAAATCCCGCAAGCAGCCACCCCGTAAGGTCCAAAAAGCAGTCCTATGACTGCGCCTGTCGCCGTGCCGTAGACATAACCGTGCATGACATCACTTGACCAGTTCTGAAATACAACGAGTCCAGTTAACGCATAGTTGGTTGCGTAAAGTGCAATGTACATCGGGTTGTACGCCCTCACCAACATGATATCTAGGTACCATAGGTACGCGGTGAAAACATTGCCCACTGTGAGAAGAATCAGAAACTTCTGGTTTAATGGCGTCGTCCCAAGCCTCGTCGCCCAAAGGCCTACAATGAAAATCAGCGGGAACCAGATAACACCAAAGACCCAATAAGGCACACCGAAGAAGGATGCATTGGGTGCAAAGTGAACCGCGAAGATGTTAGTTACGAAAGCCTTCTCTGACCAAGCGTGATAAACAGCCTCGACTATCCCGATAAATGAGAGTGCGATGAAAGCCTTCGTTGCGATTCCTTGCATCAAGATATCAAAAACAATTGCTTGTCTAATAAGTCTGGGATACAATTCTCAAGTTTGAGAATATCAAAAATATGGAATTTCCGACTTGATCACATTAAAAAGCGTGATTGTGATTTTCGGATCCCCTCGGAAGCCTATGACTACGAGGGCGGTCATTTCCCACGGCATTGCCATACGTCAGGTTCATCCAATATTTTACGTCAGCTTTGACCTAAAAGTACCAAAGAGAAATCCTGATTCAATTAGCTGAAACTCAGAAGCTACCGTTATTACTGACCTAGAAGATTTGCATCTTGATACGGAGATAGATGATCAAATCGAGTTGTCAGATCCTAAAATCGCCCTTGTTACGGGAGCAAATCGAGGAATCGGCTTAGAAATTGCGAAACAACTAGCAAGCAAGGACATCGTTGTACTTTTTGGATCTAGAGACTTGTCAAAAGGGAAACGCGCTTTGGAATCGGTCAAAGGAGACGATCTTCAACCAATCAAGTTGGACGTCACTGACGCAGGTAACGTTGACAGAGTTGCAAAAACTGTGAAGGACAAATTTGGAAGGCTAGATATTCTTGTGAACAACGCTGGAATACTTCTCGACGAGACAGATTATCCTTCAAAGACCGACCTCGATGTTGCGACAAGGACTTTCGAAACTAACGTTCTTGGCGCTTGGAAGCTCTGCCAGGCTTTTATTCCAATGATGAAAAAAAGAGACTATGGAAGGATCGTGAACATATCCAGCGGAGCAGGGCAGCTTGCTTCGCTTAAAGAAGATCTTTACGCACCTGCTTACAGCTTGTCGAAGGCAAGCCTCAACGCTCTAACAATAATGCTGGCTCGTGAGTTGAAAGGCACCAACGTGTTGATTAATTCGATGTCGCCTGGATGGGTTCGGACTGACATGGGAGGATCTAATGCTCCTAGATCTGTCGAACAAGGAGCTGACACAGCGGTTTGGCTCGCCACTCTTCCGGACGGGGGTCCTAGCGGCGGATTCTTTGAGGACAGAAAGAGGATTGACTGGTGAAAGCTAGAGTATTTTGCTAGCCTCGATAATCTCCTCTGGAATGTCGAAGATTGGTCGTAGAGATGATCTCGGTTCAAGAGAACTCTTTGCTGAAGCCTTTACTGAATGCATGGAGAAAGTGCCTAACGTAGATCGAAAGGATATTGACGCAATCTATGTCGGTTCCCAATCCGAAATCTATGAACGCCAGATAATGTACGGGAACTTGATAGCGGAGACCGCAGGACTTCTTCCGAAACCTGCGATTCGTGTTGAAGGCTGCGCAGCTGCAGGCGCAATTGCTCTACGCTCAGCCATAATCGATGTAATGTCCGGTCTCCACGACATTGTCTTGGCGGTAGGGGTCGAGAAGATGACCGCGCAGAGCACCGAGGTTGTTACTGACGCATTAATGGAAGCTTCGGAACCTACTCTAGAACAGTCCAACGGGCTCACCTTTCCTAGCATTTACGCGATGATGGCGATGTACCACATGCACAAGTATGGCTCCCAAGTCGAGGATTTTGCAAGGGTAGCCGTCAAAAACCATCACAACGGCAGTCTGAACCCGAAAGCTCACCTGCAAAAGCAGATAACAGTTCAGGATGTCCTAAATTCAAAGATCGTCGCTTCCCCGTTGAAGTTATTTGATTGCTCCCCGATAAGCGATGGAGCCGCGGTGGCAGTAGTGACAAAGAAAGAAATCGCAAGAAAATACACCGACACTCCTATCCATGTACTCGGAATGGGATGCGCGACCGACACTCTTGGCTTGTATAGCAGAAATGACATTTCCTGGCCAAATGCGGCCTATCTTGCGTGTAGCGATGCTTATCAGATGGCAGGGATAGACGCTTCCAAAATCAGAATCGCGGAGCTTCATGATGCCTTCACAATAAATGAAATCCTTCTCTGCGAAGCAGCTGGATTTTCTGATAGGGGCAAAGGCCATCTTCTAGTTAGAAATGGAGATACATCGTTGAATGGAAAGATCAGCGTAAATCCTAGCGGCGGCTTGAAAGCGCGGGGTCATCCGACTGGAGCGACCGGACTAGCGCAAGTATACGAGATATTCCTGCAAATGCGAAATGAAGCAGGAAAACGCCAAGTCGACAATTCAGATTATGCCTTGGCAGTTAATGAGGGCGGATCCGACGCAGTCGTGGTGAGTCATTTATTTGACAGATGACTTCTCGACACACGGGTTCTATGCAAAGCTATCAGAGGGAGAGCTTTCTGCAATCCGGTGCGAGTCTTGCTCAAGCTACGTCATGCCTCCCACTTCTATTTGCAAGAATTGTCTATCAAAGAACCTAGAATGGGTCAAAGTGAGCAACATAGCCTCGATTGTGACTTTCAGCGAAATACATGTTTCAAATAAAGACTATCAATCAAGAACGCCTTACATTGTCGCGATAGTTGAGACAAACGAGGGGCTACGCCTACCTGGCATCATTCTCGGAGTCACCGCTGACAAAGTTCACATTGGTAGTCCAGTCCTTATTGAAATTAATCAGCCTAGTTCCACTTTTCCTTCAAGATATTATTTCAAACTTCGTGACCGAGCTTCAGATTGAAAGAAAGGATGCCAGTGTGTCCAGCTTTCTACTCTGGCGGAAGTTCCTTGAAGACAAGACTGAGATCCAAATTCTTTCTTCTGTAATAAGCCGCAGAGATCGGATACAGCAGGGCACCGAGAATCCAGAGTGGGATTATGATGTACCAGTTCACATCGCTAACAAGATACACCGTGTCAGTCAGATATAGGTATGCAACGTAAAAGAAGAACGCTGCAACGATTACTCCAGAGATCATAAGAGCAGTCGCCGATCCCTTTAGAGCATCCCTCTTCTTATATCCATAGACTAGGGCTGTTACTCCCATAAAGGCAAAAAATACCATTCCCAAAGCTCCGGTGGAAAAGATCGTAAACCAGTTGAGATAAGAAGCGATGGCAATCATAGGGATCGCTACAACAAAAGCTACCACAAGAGCAATCATTGGCGAGTGGAATCTGTCATTAACCTTCGACAATTGAACAGGAATTATCCTGTCAAAGCTCATTCCAATCGTGTAGCGAGAGATTGCCAAGATCGTCTGTTGAAGTGAAGCCAAGTACCAAAATGCGAAGGTCACATTCATTATCCAGATAAAGGGAACATTACCTCCTATCGCGACCGTAGCAACTGTTAACATATTGGGATAAACGAAAGAGTTGGCAAGACCATTTGGAGAAACTGAAGCTGCTTGAATGAACCCAAAGCCTGCTGTTGAATAGTACAACTGAATGAAAAGAGCGATGAGTCCTCCACTCACTATCACAGGTACATATGTCGAAATCCAAGAAGACCTTTTGAGATTTTTCAGCTCGCCCGAAAAAGCCGCTGCATTGTTGATCCATGGAATTACATAAGCTGCTGCTGGCAAGAGAAGAATAGTTGCCGTCCAACTAAAAGGATATGAAGTAGAGCCTGTGGCTGCGAGCCCGCTATATGTTAGCCCATTGGTTGAATTTGCGCCATTGTTGAGTAGAAAAGATGTCAAAGAGCTTTGAATTCCAGATGCCCCCTTGTCAAGATATACAGCAACCATCATGATACTGCCGATGAGAGCAACCACCACAAACCCAGCAAGCAAAAGGTAACCACTCTTTGGTGACAACAGATTCACCAGCATCACGGCACTTAGAATCACCAGTGATAATACTAACAGATCGAGGTGCGAAGAGGCAGACGCATTAAGACCAAGAGTTGAAATGAAAGAAACTAGAGAAGGCGCACTCTTTGGAGCAACTGCCCCGATGGCCCCGAGAGAAGGGCCCAAAGACAAAGTCCAGAGCCAGTTCAGGCTAATCGCTATGAATGGTATGCCCGTAAAGACAAATCCCAGAGTTAAGGCACCTGCAGGGATGGGACCCAAGTTCCTGCTGATCCACACATAGTCTCCCCCTGTCCTTCCAACACTACGAATAACGTGAAAATAGATGTAGGCTTCGAAAAGTGCGACAAGAGTAAAAATTAGAACGGTATAAACCGCGTTTCCTCCGGGATAGCCATTGTTGTAAACGAATGGGGATCCGTTGTAGAGGTTTAAGGTCAAAATTCCAGTTCCAAAACCGATCTCTCCCATGTTTGCAAGAAGCATCGTCGTGGGACTAATCGACTTCACAAGACCTGTTGCGTTCCTCGTGAAAACGGCACGTTGACTTGCCATTAGTATAAAGGCCGGATAGGGGGCTTATATAAATTCTATAGAATCCATATGGCCATTTAATTTCCTTTCCTTCTCGCCCTTGGGTATTTTGGCCAAAAATCAATTTCTTCAAACTCTATTTTCATTGAAATATAGCTGAAATCACACATCGAACATAACTTTAAGCGAATTAGGCTCCCATGCTTTGGTAAATGCTTGATCGAAATCATCGAGGCGAAAATGCCGAGTAATCAATTCCGATACCCTGACTTTTCCATTCTTTAGCAGCGCAATTGCTTCTTCAAAGGGCCCGCATCTTGAGCCTTGAATTCTAATCTCCTTGACAGCAACATGCGTGGCATCGAACTTTACGGGAACTCCATGTGTGCTCTTTACGTGAATTGTCCCGCGGGGCCTGACAATCTTCATTGCAAGATCCAATCCTTCAGGTCGACCAGTAGCTTCGACAACATGATCAAATCCAATATCATTAGTTTCCCGTATCATAAGTTCAGGATCATCATCATAAGAAGAGAATATCCTGTCAGCGCCAAATAATTTCGTCAAGCGAGCTTTCCTTTCATTTCCTTTCTTATGAACAACAGCAACCAAAAGAGCTGGATTTCTTAGTTTCAGGACTTGGAGAATCAATAGTCCGAGCCTTCCTGTTCCTACTATGGCGCAGGTAGATCCAGGTTTGATAGAAGCCATCTTTGTCAGCTGTATCGCAGCTGCAAGTGGTTCTACGAATACAGCTTGGTCATCTGATATTGAATCGGGAATCTTGTACAAATTTACTGCCGGAATCGAAAGATACTCTTCAAAGCCACCGTTTCGTGTAATCCCGATTGTTTGAATATTGGAGCAATGATTTCGCAGTCCCGCTTTGCAAAAAGCACATCTTCGACAGCTTACATTGATTTCTGTTGTGACTCTCGTATCGGGGCGGAACTTCCCATCGTCTCCTGCGATGACAACCGCGTATATTTCATGCCCGAGGACAACAGGTTTCGGGATCTTGTAATCACCAGAAGCTATTGCGAGGTCCGTTCCGCAAATGCCCGCCTTTCTTACTCTAAGAAGAGCTTCTCCTTTTCTCGGAGTGGGTCTTTCCAATTCACGCAAGACCAGTCCTCGTTCAGACATCAAGAGAGCTTTCATTAGTAATAGTCAGATCAGTTATCAAAAACTAGTTACAGGATTACGTCATAACAGTCTCCGTTTGATGCTGTTTGCTCAATCTCATAAGGAACATTGACACGCCTTTTGTATTCGTCCTTGATGTCGATGAAAACGCCTACTAAGACCGTATTGATCCAATCACTTTCATCAGAACGATCAGAAAACATTTCGTTAACGGAAAGGGCGGTCCTTTCAAGGGCCCCAGCCGTGGCCGCATATGTCCAGTATCTGAATTCCTTCTCCCATTTTCCCTTTTGAACCAGCTTTCGGGGGACAAGTTGTATCATCCTAGTAATTGCATAGTTGAGATCCCCAGCCCAAAATCCCCCATCATCCTTTCCGGCAGAGAAAATTGCATCTGCAAGGTGGTGAATAGAGTTCTTATGCGAAGAGCCGCCATGTATATCATCTTCCTTCTTTAGGGCGAGGGCACGCAAGGCTCTGACAATATCGAGAAACTCGAGATAGTAGACCTGTCCTATCTCTTGGGGGTATTTCAACAGGGCAGATGACTCTGCTATTTTGTCTGAGGCCCTTTCAATAAACGGATCCAGTTTTTGACGGTGACTGTGCTTTACATAGGGCATTTAGCTAACACAGGACAACTTGCACTATATTTGAATCTCTCGAATTACAAGTCGAACCGGCCTATTCCCTGGAAGATGGAATGAAGCCTCCTTGAATATTCGCTACGATCGGAGAGGTCGGTGATTGACACTCCTCCATGGGTCAGATTCGCGTGAATCATTTTGTGATTTCCAAGGTACAGTCCCACATGCCCTTTGAAGAATACTAGGTCGTTCGGTTTAGCTTCGTCGAAGTCCTTGACTCTTGTGCTTGCATCTCGTTGCCAATTGGAGTTCCGAGGAATTTCCTTGCCGGAGTAACGAAACAGCCTTTGAGTAAATCCGGAACAATCAAAACCGAAGTCAGAGGTTCCTCCCCAAAGATAAGGCACTCCAAGAAACTTGTGAGCCAATTTGACAGGCTCGGTTTTCTGACCTATGGGGGCTAGCGTAGTTCTTCGAATTTTGAGAACGTTAACTTCTTCTTTGCTCAGATAAGAACCAAAAGGCAGTGCAAGCTCTTTACAAACTATCCGAAACTTTAGCTTGTAGCCTTTTCTTCTTCCTTCGTCTCTGCGAGATCGGATTTCAATCAGGTTTCTTAGGGCATAACCTTCGAGATTGTCCGACCCTTCAACGAGGATATAACCGTTGTTAACTTCTGAACTTCGTTTGACTGATACCTCTTCCCCGTATATTAGTTGCGAGATTCTCTCTGACCTAAACTTTGGCTTCTTCCTAAGATCGACGACACCAAACTTGACATACCCTTGCATTTTCTAGTTTCATCCCTTCAAAAGCTTGTAAAATAGGTTCTGTTCGGTCTAGCGGTGATTTCATTGAGTGTTCGGCTCGCGGTGTTCTTTCCTTCAAAGACGCAAGATGGTGAGAATTGAAACGCTAGCTATTGTCAAGGTGGCTATAATGAGAATTATCATCCAGATGTAAGCCTCTTTGTAAGTCTCTCAAGCCTTTGTGATGATGAAACCAAAGCATCAAGCTCAAGTGCTACGATTTGCTGTATTAGCTTGTCAGTCTGTTCGTTGAGAGCATCAATTTCGGACGCTCTCTCTGCCAAAGTTGAACTTGTACCTAGTAAATTATTGGTCTTTGTCCTAGCTTGAGCTAATGATACAGAGAGACTTTGCAAAGGTTTCATCAATTCTCTCTTACTTTTTCTAGCTTTTCAAGCTCTGACTGTAATTCTCGAATAGTCTTATTGTTCATTGTTCCCTTTCGCTGTTTGAATTGACCTCTCAAGCAATTCTAGCCATGAGTTCTGAATCGGAATATTTGCTCGTTGAGCTGGAGTCATTCCCTCTAGTGCCATGTGTGGCTTGACAAAATTGTAGTGGATTCTTTGGCCTTCGGCGATCTGCGAATCCATTGATTTCCAACCGCGAGATACTTTAACACGCTCGCGTAAAGTACCATTGAGTCTTTCGATTCTATTGTTATTCAAAAAGGAGCTCACCGCATACGATACAACGAAGGTAGCAGTTCACCTTCCGTTGGATCAGAAAGTACCCATATCGCTGGTGAAGAAGTTAGTAAAGGAAAGTCTGAAGATAATGAAGGAGAGTCCAAAGAGCGCGGCAGTGAAAAATAAACGATGGAAAAAGTACTTTCACGTCAAGTAGTAATCTCCTCGGGAGCCGTTCGATTACTCTTGATACGAAATTACGCGGTTTTGCAAGAAATGTCGGAACTTAGCGACCTGAAACTCTGATCTCGGGAAACCGAACAAACGGCAGCACCGAGGAATTGCCAAGCGTAGTTTCGCGAGAAATTAGATCAACAGAGTTGAAAACGCCCGGCTCGACCTTTCCGTTAGAACCCTCCCCTTCGAAGAACGAGCCATTCACCACGCCGCCCTTTATCGGATCCCGTACTTCACCGTTCTCGACTATGTAGGCGTGTCTTATTTCCGCCCCGAATGTCCCGGTCATAGGGTCGGGTAGCATCCAGGAAAATTGCTCCATTAGCAAACCATGTTTTGTCTCTCTGATCATTTCGTCAACGTCAGAATCTCCGCCCTTCATGACAATGTTTGTGTCTCGCAGTCCCACGTCGTCGCTGTAGCAGAGCGTGCCCCCCGACCTCGATTGCTTCACTCCGTTACCCGAGCTCTTCGAAGAAGAAGAAGAAGGAGAAGAAGAAGAAGAAGCGGGATTTGGATACATGTTGTTTGCGATATAGTTTTGAAATTCCCCATTTCGTATCAGAGATGTCCCTTGCTGAGGCGTTCCTTCGTCGTCGAATGGAGAGGTGCCGAGGCTGTAATCGACCAAACCGTCGTCGCTGATCGTGATTTTATCACTCCAGACTTTTTGACCCTTCTCTTTCCAGAGTGACATCCCCTTTCTCAGCGTACTTACGGACGCGTGGAAGGATACGACGGGTGGCGCCATCTCAGAGAGGACGTGAGGAGGGACAATCAATGTGTAACTTCCAGTTTCCGGGGCCTTCGCTTTTGGAGAATCAAGAGCGTACATTGACCACTTGGGGACCTCTCTTTCAAGCTGCAAGTCCTCGATCCTTCTACAAAGAACTCGCGGCCAGTACTCGGCTAGGCCCAGTTCTTTTGACTTAGGTGACAAACCCGCTTCAAAATAAGCAAAGGTCTCCTTCTTTTCCATATGGAGACCAAAGCAGTTCTCGAATGCCGTATCTATTTTCGTAAGGCGGATTTTGCAAAATGTCACTCGAATCTTCGGGTCTTTTCCCAGGAGAGAAGTCACTCGTTCCGCAAGTTCTTTCGTAGATCCTTCCTGATCACTTTCGATCTGATCATCGACAATTTTCACGTTTTTCGTCTGGGTTGTTTTGTCCGATGGAAGATCGTATTCCGGGACGGTTGTATACCTGGAGGCTTCTACTGCGAATTTGGTCGCTTGAATCACATTATTCTCGTTCGAAAGAAGGTTTCCGGGAGCGATTCCAATTCCTGATAAACCAGATTCTCCGTTTTTTGATTCTTCTATTCTCTTCTTTCGAATCACGCGTACTGCATAGCCTTCGGATAAAATCGGTGACCTGAAACTTTCAATTTTATTTTCCCGAAAATGAACTTCGGTATCGCTCGCCCTTTGGGAGTAAAGATCCCATTGTAAGGAGCTGTCTTCACCTTTGACTATTCTTGATACGGATTCAGACAATTTGTGATCACTACCTATGCCTCAGCCTTGACCAATGGTGGCGCGCGAGGCAAGGAACGATCCTCCGCTTCCCACAGTAACATAATCTTCGCTGCCCTTTCCACAAAAGCCCGAGTCTATTGCGAAATCCATTTGCCTAGTAACTCCATTGATGTTCGCCATAAAGTCGAGTACCTTTCCGCTCAAGACGGTCGTCGAATAAGGCTCGGTTATCTCGCCGTTCTTTATTTGCCAGCTCTTCTTGCATTTGAGTTGCATGTTCCCGCCGATCGGATCCTCGATGCCAGAGTTCCAGTGTTCTAGAAATATTCCATCTCCAGTTTCCTTAATCATTTCTTCAAAAGTATAATCTCCGGGATCGATGTAGGTGTTCGTCATCCTAACGTATATCATCCGCTTGTAACTTTCACGACGTGCGTTGCCTGTTGGATGATCACCCATTTCCCGAGCGGTTACTTGATCGTGAATGAAATGAGTCAACACTCCGTCTTGGACGATGGGTGATTTATGCGGAGGGTTCCCTTCATCGTCGAAAGCAATCTCTCCGACCCCGCCCTTCAAAGTCCCGTCGTCATAGAGGTTGAAGTTATCCGGACCGAGTTTCTTGTTCAAGTAATTGACGAGGTATGATCTTCCGCGAAGTACTTGATCTCCTTCGCAGCCGTGTCCAAATGATTCGTGAGCAAATGTTCCGGTCATGCCAGGGTCGAGAACGACATTGAAAGTTCCAGTTGGCACCTGGTGAGAACCCAAAAGCTGAATCGCGGCCCTTGCAGCATCCTTGACTCTTTCTTCGCCAAACAGCTCCTTTAGAGTTTCAAATCCACCGGTTTGCCCTCCGTGACAATAGTCGTACTCTATCCGATCATTTTCTCTCGCAACCGCGGCGAGTGAATAATATACTCGGGAAAGTAACTCATGCAGTTCTGACCCCTCCGAACTTACGAAGGCCCTTTCGTCTATGATCTCCCTGTAACTAGAATTCGCATTGATGATCCTAGAATCGTAATCTTTTGCGATCTTGAAGTAATCCCTCACGATTTCTAATTTTTCCTTAGGCTCCACATTGCGCGGATCTTTTTTTCCTATAATGGTAACATCAGTCTTCCAAGGCTTCGATCTTGAAATAATCAGCGGAGCGTGGTCCGACATCGGGGAGAATTCCGCTACTTGTTTAGTTCGGGAAATTATCTTCGATCTATCGATCTCACCAAAGGCGGCTTCACGCCACTCTCCCTGCTTCAGCATCCGGAAGACAACCCCTGACTCAGAGGTCGGTTCGGAGAGCTTTTCCTCGGTCGAATCCTTAGAAACAGTTGTCATGTGCAGATTTGTGTATAGAGAGTCGACATATTCGACCTTGGGGGAAACTTCCCTGATGACCTCCTGCATCAGGCCGATTATTTCACTAGCTGGCATCATTTCTTTTTGCAAAATTTGGGAATCAACTCCTGGTTTTTGTAAAAACCCGTTAGCGGCGCTGGAACGCTACCATTTTTAGGCGTATTTTTCTCTGAGCTTTACGAGAATATTTTCCGATTGTTTGCTTATAACTGTTCGTCACAGGTGGAACTTACAAAGAGTTCACACAAATTCCGAAGGTACTTGTCCTTACCTGTTATCATTTCAACTTGAGGGATAGTAGCAATTCGCTACTCCTGTCCGAATCCCTTTCTCCGAGCGCATTCGAAGCGAAAACTATCCTGTCTCCGCTTGCAGCTATCATTCTTTGAATCAAGATCCTTGATATAGATTGACCCAGCGTGCGAGTGGAAGAGCTTTGCAGGGCGGACTTCGAGGCAACCAGGGGCAGAACCCCTCTGACGATTGCTAGCCTGTTTGCGATTCTTGTGTCAGAGATTGTGACAATCTCAGCCTCTGGTCTTTCTCTAGATATTTGTCTGGCTAGAGTTCCGCTAGCGGTCGCGCAGACGACGAACTTGGAACTTGTATCACTAGCAAGTCTAGCGGTTGCGACGCCTAAACCGCTGCGCTCACTTTGTGAAGAGTACTCCTGACGAGGTGCCATAGTCGGGCGATTATTTCTTGATTCCCAATTTTCCGCGACTTTTGCGACCCTGTCTAGAACTTTGACGCATTCGACAGGATACGATCCAATCGCGGTCTCTTCAGAGAGCATTAATGCATCCGTACCATCAAACACTGCGTTCGCGACATCCGTAGTCTCGGCTCTTGTTGGACGGGGGTTTCCCACCATCGATTCCAACATCTGAGTTGCAGTGATGACAGGTCTTGCAAGTTTGTTTGATTCAGAGATTATCAGTTTCTGAATGACAGGAACCTGTTCCAAGGGGTTTTCTACTCCGAGGTCTCCTCTTGCTACCATAACAGCGTCTGAAGCCTTGATTACGCTGTACAGGTTCTGAACAGCTTCTCTGCGCTCGATCTTCGAGATAATCCATGGAGGCTCAGAGGTTCTCGAATTGGCGAAGTCCCGTACATTCTCCATTTCGATCGCCGTGCGGATAAATGACACGGCGACAAGATCGACTTTGTTGTCTATTCCGAACTGAAGATATTTTTTGTCGAGATCGGTAAACCCCTGAAAGCTCCTTTGGATCTCAGGTATGTTAACTCCCTTTCCGGAAAGTAACATGCCGCTGTTAAGGCACCTACAAGTTAGTATTGTCCTGTCGCGATTAACAACTTCTAGTCTTATCGTTCCGTCCGCAAGAAAGATCATGGCCCCGACCGCCACATATCGCGCAAGATTGATCTTGTGGACGGGGATGGGGGTGACGCTGGAATCTTCTCGTGCTTCTTTCTGATCGTCCTCGTCCGAATACAGAGTTACAATTTGCCCCTTCCTCAAAGCCAGTGAATTGCTTGGAAGCTGCCCTACCCGAATCTTTGGTCCGGGTAAGTCTTGCATTATCGCTATGTGTCTCTTAAGTTCCTTTGAAATCTGTCTTACATTCCTTATCGAATGAAGATGATCCTCAAGAGTTCCGTGAGAAAAGTTGAGCCTGGCGCAGTTCATCCCAGCCTTCGCAAGTCGGGTTATCATTTCAGGAGAATTCGAAGCTGGTCCGAGAGTGCAAACTATCTTCGTCTTTCGCTTTCGACTCGTAGAAAGGGCGAAGATACTCGACGTATGCAACAAGCTCCTTTCCTTTAATTCACATCGTGGAATGCTCTAAGAGAAATCTCATTCCAGTGTTGCGGTTTCAGTAATCGGGACATTTCCCCTAAGGGCGGAACTTATTGGGCAGTTTTGAGCTGCGGCCTTGGCGAGTTCTTCAAACTTTGCTTGGTCGATCTTCGGCACTTTGCCTCTTACGCTAATTACCATGCTTGTAACCTTGTAGCCCTCTCCAACCTTGTCGAATGTGCATTCAGCTGTCACATTCAGCCTCTCCGGCGGAGTGCCGTTTCGTCCTAGCTGCGCGGACAGGGCCATGGAAAAGCAAGCTGCCTGAGCCGAGGCTAGAAGCTCCTCTGGGCTGGTCTTGCCCCCTGAGCTTTCTTCAGCTCGTGACGGCCAGCTGACGGGGAAATCAGGTAAAGCGCCACTTCCAAGTGTGACCCTTCCGCTCCCATGTGCCAAATCTCGCTCCCAAACTACATTCGCCCTTCTTTTTGCAGCCATGCTCATCTATTCACATCGTTGCTCTATTCAAATTCCCCAAGATGCATAAAGAGTTGTATGTTGGGTACTGTATCGAACCAGGATAGATCAAAATCTACAAGATTTTCGCAAATTTTGCAAAAGTACTTGGATCTATTGGTAGCATCATTTTTAACAGCTTTTGAATGAATGAACAGATTGAAAGAAAAGGAGGATAGATTCACGAATTTGAAAACAGCAGGCCTTGACTCGAGAGTAGAAGGAAATGGTAGCGGCCACGAAGAAACACAAGATCGTTTTTCAGATTTTTTCGTGTTTGTGAACGGGAAGCTCTTGAGAAACAGCCAAGCTACAATCTCAGTATGGGATCACGGATTGCTCTATGGTGATGGAGTGTTTGAAGGAATAAGGGCGTACAACGGGGTAGTTTTCAAGCTGAGTGAACACATAGATCGTTTGTATCAATCCGCCCATTACATCCGCCTTAAAATTCCGATGACCAAAGATCAAATGTCTGAGGCTGTTCTTCAAACACTTAGACAGAACAAACTCAACAATGCATACATTCGGCTACTCGTGACCAGGGGGAAGGGAGATCTAGGGCTGAATCCAACATATTGCACCGATCCATCAATAGTAATAATCACGGCGCCAACAAAAGCTCAGGAAGATCCCATGTCAAAACCAATCGGCGTTGCTGCTATAATTTCATCAATAAGAAGGGATCCGGTAGATGCTACTTCGCATGAAGTAAAATCGCTCAACTACATGAATAGCATACTCGCCAAATGGGAAGCAATCGACGCAGGAGTAGGTGAAGCCATTATGCTAGATACACAGGGTTTTGTGTCTGAGGCAACAGCAGACAATATCTTCATAGTTTCAAAGGGGCAGTTAGCAACTCCGTCGACAGATTCAGCTATTTTGCACGGTGTGACTAGGCAAAGAATCATCGAGATCGCTGAGGACTTGGGCTATGTGGTTACCGAGCGAAGGATAACTCCATTTGACTTGATTAACGCAGACGAGGTCTTTATGACGGCAACACTTGCTGAGGTGGTTCCAATTCTAAAGGTAAATGGCAGAATAATTGGCAACGGCAGAGTAGGTCCAGTGACAGCACGGATCTTTGCGGAGTTTACGAAGGTTAGAAGCAAAGCAAGCGAGGGCACTCCAATCTATTCTACCGAAGAGGTAAAAATGACATTACCGAAGGAGTCACGTACACCAAATTAGTAGAAGCAGAACAGAAAAATCTAAAATTTTCAACTTTCTTCGGCGATAAGCCTAAATAGGCTTCAAGATCTTTAGCTTGAGATAATCGTTTTCTACCGTAGGGTATTTACTACAAGGGTGTTGTTGTGGCAAAGAAAACTAAGAAAGAGGATATAATCGAAGAGACCAAAGTCACTGACCATAAACTAGTACCAAAGCATGAGGTCTTGGGAGTAGAAGAAAAAAAGCAAATCCTTGCCAAGTTCAATGCAAACGAAGACCAGTTCCCATTCCTATTTAGCACAGATCCCGTTGTGAGAGAGATCGGAGCAAAGCCTGGCGACATGGTCCGCATCACCCGCGTTAGCGACACAGCTGGTGAATCCTACTATTACCGTTACGTCGTCGAAGCAGTGTAAATTGTAAGAGATAGAAAAGAAAAATGCAAAGAGCTCAAGTTCAAACTCAATATGATGCATGGCCCGTACTCCAAGATATTTTGACGCGCGAGGGGGTAGCGCGCCAGCACCTGAACTCGTATAATGAATTTATCCAAAGGGGACTCCAAAGTATCGTCGACGAGATTGGCTCGATTGATATTGAAACAGTAGGTACGCCCTACAAAGTCAAGTTTAGCAAGGTGAAACTAAAACTACCTCGTGTTGTCGAAATTGACGGCTCTGTCAGTAACATTCTTCCTCTCGAAGCCAGGCTTCGAAATCTGACATACGCTTCTCCAATCTTCGTCGACATGACTGTGGAAGAGGACGGCATTGTGCGCGAATCGCAAGAACAGCATATCGGAGATTTGCCCGTTATGGTAAAATCGGATAGATGCATGCTTGCGACTATGAATTCGCAGCAGCTCGTCGAGGTCGGAGAGGATCCAAAGGATCCGGGAGGATATTTCATCATCAACGGGTCCGAACGCGTGATCGTGGGACTGGAAGATCTTTCTCCCAACAAGATCCTCGTCGATTACGAAAAAGTTGGCGGAGTCACAAATTACAAAGCGAAGGTGTACTCTTCAATTGTAGGTTACCGCGCGAAACTCGACATCACGCTAAAGCAGGACGAGTCAATCGTGGTAAAACTTCCCAGTTCTCCGGTAGACCTTCCATTGGTTGTTGTTCTAAGAGCGCTTGGGCTCGAGACCGATAGGGACATTGCTCAATCGGTGTCTCTAAGGTCCGAAATTCAAGATAGGCTCGAAGTATCATTCGAAAAAGCTGCCGAGGCAAAGACGACAAAGGACGCCCTGATGTACATTGGTAACAGGGTCGCACATGGAATGCTTGACGAATTCCGTCTACGGCGTGCGGAATCAGTCCTCGATTGGGGTCTTTTGCCACACCTTGGCAAGACAAAGGATGACAGGTACGACAAGGCAATCTTTCTCGGAGAGGCGGTCAACAAGCTCATCGAGCTTAGACTCGGACAGATAGAGCCCGATGACAAGGACCATTACGGAAACAAGGTCATAAAATTCGCTGGGCAGATGATCGCAGACCTATTCAGAACGGCTTTCAGAAATCTCGCTCGCGACATGAAGTACCAACTTGAGAGAACGGGTCAAAGACGCGGACTAAATGTCGTTGGCGCTGCAATTAGACCAGGTATCATAACGGACAAACTGAACAATGCTATCGCGACCGGTAACTGGGGGCGCGGAAAGGTGGGAGTTACGCAACTTCTTGATCGGACGAACTACCTGTCGACCCTCTCGCATCTCCGAAGAATCCAATCACCTCTATCACGCAGCCAACCGAACTTTGAGGCAAGAGACTTGCATGCGACTCACTTTGGGCGCATATGTCCATCGGAGACACCTGAAGGTTCGAACTGCGGTCTCGTCAAGAACCTTGCGCTGTCTGCTCTAATTTCTGTCAGTGTTCCCTCGGCTCAGGTTGTTGCAAAACTTTACGACCTTGGGGTGAAACCATTCAAGGAGGCTGACGACAAACTCAAGCTCGATGGCTGCAGAGTCTTCGTAGAAGGAAGGTTCGTCGGGTTTGTCAAGGACGGCGAGGTCCTTGCAAGATCATTCAGAAAGTTAAGGCGCGAGGGGCAGATACATCCTCACGCAGGCGTCGCGTTCTTCGATACAGCCGTCGAAGGAGGAACAAAAAGAGTTCACATCGCAACAAATTCCGGCAGAGTGCTACGACCATTAATAATATGTGATCAAGGCAAACCATTGCTCAGCCCGGAGACGATAAAGAGAGTTGAAGCGGGACAGCTCAACTGGCGCGACCTAGTACAAATGGGAGTCATCGAGCTAATCGATGCGAACGAGGAAGAGAACTCGCTCATCGCAATCAACTATGACCATCTGAACGAGAAGAATACCCATCTCGAGATGTACCCATCTGCAATCTTGGGTATAGCCGCATCCGTCATACCTTATCCAGAACACAACCAATCGCCCAGAAACACGTACGAATCTGCTATGGCGAAGCAGTCTCTTGGTTTTCCGACCCCGACCTACCCATTCAGCACCTATGTCAGAGAACATTTGCTCGTATATCCGCAACCCCCGATGGTGAAGACACGTTCAACTTCTTTGCTTTCATTGGACGAGAGACCTACTGGACAGAACGCCGTAGTGGCGGTACTATCATTTGAAGGATACAACATCGAAGACGCGATAATTTTCAACAAGTCAGCAATTGACCGAGGACTAGCAAGATCGATTTTCTACAGGCTCTACGAGGCTGAAGCAAAGCAGTATTTAGGCGGAATGAAGGACACTTTCGAGGTTCCACGCCCCGATGCGAATATTCGAGGCTACCGCGGAGAGAAATACTACCGCCTGATCGAATCAGACGGAGTTGTCATGCACGAGGCCCAAGTAGGAGGAGGAGACGTAATCATTGGACGCACTTCTCCTCCCCGGTTTATGGAGGAGTACAAAGAGTTCGAGGTAAAAGGTCCGTACAGACGCGACACGTCCGTTGGAGTTAGGGCGAGCGAGAATGGTGTCGTCGACGCTGTTTTCTTGACGGAGAACGACGAAGGCGGCAAGATGTACAAGGTGCGAGTAAGAGACATGCGCGTTCCGGAGATCGGGGACAAGTTCGCCTCACGCCACGGGCAGAAGGGAGTCATCGGACTGGTCGTGAATCAAGAAGACATGCCCTACACCGAGGATGGTGTTGTCCCTGACGTAATCATCAACCCTCACGCTTTTCCTTCCAGAATGACCGCGGGTCAATTCCTGGAATCGCTTGCAGGAAAGGTCTCTGCTATTCGAGGGAAACCTGTAGATGGGACTGCCTTTACTGGCGAAGGGTCAGAATCTCTCGAAGAGCAATTGAAGGAGGCAGGCTACGCACCCACAGGAAGAGAAGTAATGTACGATGGTAGGACCGGCCGTAAATTCGCGGCGGACATTTACATCGGAGTAGTTTTCTATCAAAAGCTGCACCACATGGTGGCTGACAAAATTCACGCGAGGGCAAGAGGGCAAGTGCAGATGCTTACGAAGCAACCAACGGAAGGTAGAGCTAGAGGCGGAGGTCTTCGTTTCGGGGAAATGGAACGCGATTGTTTGATTGCGTATGGAGCCTCGATGGTGTTGAAGGATCGTCTTTTGGATGAAGCCGACAAGACCGAAGTTCATGTCTGCGAAAAATGCGGCTTGATTGCATACTACGACGCGAAACAACGAAAGTACATCTGCAGAGTCGACGGAGACAACGCGAGAATTTCCACGATCGTAATAGCATATGCCTTCAAACTGCTACTGCAGGAAATGATGAGTCTCAACATAGCTCCTCGCCTCAACGTAAAGGACAAGGTCTGATCTTCAAAAAAGGGAAAGAAAATGTCAGTTGAAGAATCAATAAAATCCGTCGGTGGTATCAGGTTCGCCCTGAGCTCGCCGAGCGAAATTAGAAAGTATAGCGTCGCTGAAATAACAGCCCCGGAGACCTACGACGAAGATGGAATGCCTGTTCAGGGAGGTCTGATGGACAATAGACTCGGAACGCTCGAGCCAGGTCAAAAGTGCGCCACGTGCGGAAACACCGCGCCTAAATGTCCAGGGCACTTTGGACATATCGAGCTAGCCGAGCCGGTCATCCACATTGCATTTGTCGACGACATTCACAAACTGCTCGTCTCCACGTGCAGAGCTTGCGGAAGATTGTTACTCTCTCCTGAAGACATTGTAGAATACAGAAAGAGGCTCGACGAGAAATCCTCTGCGTCTCCGATGCTGGTCGAGATTATCTCGAGGGAGATAATTACCAAGGTGAAGAAGACAAAGCAGTGCTTCTTTTGCGGAAGAGGTCAGTACGAAATAGAGTTCACAAAGCCAACGGTATTTCATGAGATTACGGAAAGCGGAGGAGCAACACGTCTTCTACCTGTGGCGATCAGGGAGAGATTGGAACGAGTCACAAACGACGATCTTAGACTCATGGGTTACGATCCTTCCAGCGCTAGACCAGAGTGGCTAGTTCTTCAGGTGCTTCCCGTACCGCCGGTCGCGGTTCGACCTTCAATCACTCTCGAATCAGGAATAAGATCCGAGGACGATCTTACCCACAAGATTGTAGACATACTACGGGTTAATCAAAGAGTAAGAGAAAGCAAGGAATCGGGAACCCCTCCGCTCATCGTCCAGGACTTGGTAGACCTTCTTCAATATCACGTCACGACTTACTTCGACAATGAAGTTTCTGGTATTCCCCAGGCTCACCATCGATCAGGCCGTCCTCTCAAGACAATCAGCCAGAGACTGAAGGGCAAGGAGGGTCGTTTCAGAGGTAGTCTGTCCGGAAAGCGTGTCGACTTTTCCAGCCGAACTGTAATTTCCCCGGATCCCTCGCTTGATATTTCCGAAGTGGGCGTGCCCTACGAGGTTGCAAAGAAACTTACAATCCCCGAGAAGGCTTCCCCTTGGAATATAGAGTTCTTGAAGAAACTAATCTTGAATGGACCTTTCAAGCATCCGGGAGCGAACTACATCATACGACCAGACGGCATCAAAATCAGGTTGGATTATGTTACAGATTTACAGATGCACGCGGATACACTTGCCCCAGGATTCATCGTCGAACGTCATCTGACAGACGGGGACATTGTGATTTTCAATCGCCAGCCCTCACTCCACAGGATGTCCGTTATGGCTCACTACGTTAAGGTTCTTCCGTACCGAACTTTCAGATTGCATCCGGCGGTCTGTCCACCATACAACTCTGACTTTGACGGCGACGAGATGAACCTTCATGTCCCTCAAAGCGAGGAAGCCAGGTCGGAAGCCCTAACTCTTATGCGAGTGCAGGACCAAATCTTGTCACCACGCTATGGTGGCCCCATCATAGGTGGAATCAGGGACTTTCTCACTGCCGCTTACCTACTGACAAAAGAGGGGACATACCTCACAAAAGATGAATTCACGAGTCTTGCTCTCGCCGGTGGTATGACTCCGAACATGGAACTTCCAAAACCGGAGAAGACCGAGCCCGCGCCACTTTATTCGGGAAAGCAGCTCTTTTCTCTTTTCCTTCCGAAAGATTTCAACTATGTACTCGTGAGCAAATGGGAAAAGAGCTCTAGGGGAGCTGCAAAGGACGTCGTAATCAAAGATGGAACTCTGATCAGCGGCGTTATTGATCGTGCTGCTATCGGCGCTGAAGAGTCCGATTCAATTCTGCACAGGGTAGCAAAGGACTACGGTACCGAAGAAGCTAGGCGGTTTTTGAATTCTATCCTAAGGCTGCTGAAGGCTTTCATTACAAGATCTGGCTTTAGCTACGGATTTGATGAGCTGGAATTGCCTCAGGAAGTTCGTAACAAGATCAATGAGACACTGGACGAGTCATACTCAAAGGTCGCTGACCTCAACGCACAGTACAAGAAGGGAACCCTACCGGAAACAAGAGGACTGTCGCCCGAGAGCGCGCTCGAGTTCTATGTTGCAAACGAACTTTCGCGTGCTAGGGAGAAAGCGGGAAGAATCGCTGACAAATCGTTCTCGCTACAAAACGCGGGAATAATCATGGCTCGAACCGGAGCAAGAGGTTCGACTCTGAACCTCGGCCAAATGACAGCCGCGCTAGGACAGCAATCAGTCCGCGGAAAGAGGATCGAAAAGGGATATCAAAATAGAGCACTTCCTCATTTCAACCCACACGACCCTAGTCCCGATGCGAGGGGGTTTGTGAGATCAAACTACAGAGACGGACTAAATCCCATAGAATTTTTCTTCCACGCCATGGGAGGGCGGGAAGGGCTGGTCGACACAGCGGTCCGAACGCAGCAGAGCGGCTATATGCAGAGAAGACTGGTCAATGCACTCGAACATCTGAAAGTTGAGTACGACCTCACTGTGAGAGATCCAAATGGCAACATCATACAATTCAGGTACGGTGAAGACGGAATCGATCCTGCAAAGAGCGACCACGGAAGAGCAGTCAATTTGGAACGATTGATCGATACGATTGCCCTAACTTCAGACCAGAACAAGCCTGCGGCCGAATCTACCATTGAAAGAGCTGTCGAAAAATACTCGTCGGTACTGAACCCAAGGATCAAGGAGGACCTGCTAACCGCACTCAAGGCATCGAAGCTAGATCCAAAGTCTGTCGAGAAGGTTTGCGATAAAGTCGTCGAACTTGTCACGAAGGGTACGGTCGAGCCTGGAGAAGCCTCTGGAATCGTGGCCGCGCAGTCAATAGGCGAACCTGGAACTCAAATGACGCTAAGAACATTCCACTTTGCGGGAGTCAAGGAAAGGGACGTAACGCTCGGGCTGCCTAGACTCATCGAACTCGTTGACGCGAGGAAACAACCGGCAACTCCTTCGATGGACGTGTTCTTGGATGACGAGCACAAAAAGTCAAACGAGAAGGCCGTCAAAGTGGCGAACGAAATTCGATTCACAAAGGTCGCAAATGTCATCGAGAGAGCCGAGGTTCTGCCGCAGGGCGAGATTCACCTATTTCTCTCAAAGACAAAACTAGCTGAGAGACAATGCGCAATGTCTGACGTGCTGGACGCGATCCAGTCTCCGAAGAGGAAAATCGAATCGGACGAGAAAAGAAATCTGATCACGGTGAAAATGGAAGTCGATTTCGCGTCGCTTCACATCCATAAGAACAAGATTCTTAATCAAAAGGTGAAGGGGATCCCTGGAATAGATCGAGTCACCGTCGTAAAGGAGGAGGAAGAATGGAAGATCCAAACTTCCGGCTCGAATCTGGCAAAGGTTCGAGATATCGAAGGGGTAGACAAGACGAGGACGACTACAAATAACACCTTCGAAATCTATCAGACTCTTGGAATCGAAGCCGCTAGGAGCGCGCTAGTGAAGGAAATCATGGGTACACTCGAGGAACAGGGGTTGGAAGTCGATATCAGGCACGTCTACCTCGTCGCAGATCTTATGACTAGCAAGGGATTCCTACAACAGATTGGACGTCACGGTGTTGCGGGAACTAAAAGTTCGGTACTCGCACGTGCGGCCTTTGAAATCACGGTTCCGACGCTTGCGGAAGCGGCAGTCAGAGGCGAGACAGAAGAACTGCGCGGCGTCACGGAGAACGTTATTGTGGGTTTGCCAATTCCAGTTGGGACTGGGATGATAGACGTCTTCATGAGAGGCGTCTAGCATAAGGAGATACTTGGTGTCAAGTTAATGTCAACAATATCAGGCGCGGATTTGGAGAGGCAGCTCAAGGCTGTGACGAAGACAGGGAAATACGTAGTCGGTCGAAGGGAGGTTCTCGGTTCGCTCAAAGGGTCAAAACTTGTAGTGTGGTCTGCGTCTGCAAACGTTCCGCCACAAATTTTGAATGAGTGTAGGACTCTTCAGGTTCCAGCTATTCGTTTCGATGGAAATCCAATAGAACTCGGGAGAACTTGCGGCATACCATACAAGGTTTCCGTTATCGCAGTAAAGTCACCGGGTGACGCCGTGTTGACCACATTTGAGACCTCCAAGGATTACTCAGAGAAACGCTCGGCCTTAATTCAAACTAGCTCATCGGCGCAAGAAGAAGAGCCGGAAGAAGAACGCAAAGAATCGAAGCCATCCAAGAAAAAGAAAGTCGAAGAAAAAACCGGCAAGAAGGAAAAGACTGCTAAGGAAAAGACGACGACAAGAAAAGCAAAACGTGAAACTAAGAAGAAAGATGAAGAAGGAGAAGAGAAGAAGGAGGAGTCCAAAACGGCTAAGAAAACCACAAAGAAGAAGACTACCAAGAAGAGAAAAGAAGACAAGGATGTAGAAGCAGCCGAGCAAACTGCCGAGGCCGAAGAAGACACTGAGGAAGAAGACGAGGACTAGAACTCATCGTTGCATCTCTTGGTAAACTGAAACAAAACTAAGAATGAAAGTTAACCCTCTCTTACTAAACCGCTTCAGCCCAAGGTAAAATCGGAATCATCCCAAGCACATTCAGGCGTCATCGACATACATTGTCTGGCAAGATCAAATTAACCTCTGAGGAATTGGGACTCATGTCTCTTTTCCAGAATACTACGGGGGCTACGGCGCGGGATTGCGTGCTTGACTCAAAAGCTGATCGAATTATTTTCGTTGTTAGCCCAGGAGAGATGGGTCTTGCAATTGGAAGAGCCGGAGTAAACATCAAGAATGTTCAGCAGATCGTGGGTAAAGAAATTGAGCTTGTTGAGTGGTCTGATGATGTAAGACAGTTCATAATGAACGCCCTTAATCCGAAGATGGTTAACGAGGTTCGCATTGCAGATAAACCCGATGGCACAAAAAGTGCTACGGTTGTTGTCGATCAGAGACGCAAAGGTGCTATACTCGGAAAAGAAGGGCGGAATGCGGAAAAGGCCAGGCTCCTTGCGAGGCGTTATTTCAACGTGGTTTCAATACAAATTGTTACACCGCAATGAATTCTCAAATATGAACGAGTAATCGTTTTATAAGATAAAAGGGGAATGGACTATACTTTGTCTAAAAGTAAATCTCCGAAAGGAGAGTTTGCCGCAAGAAAGCAAGATCAAAAGCGGCAGCGATTGCGCTGGTCCGATAAATATTACAAGCGTAGGATGCTCATGCTTGACAAGAAAGCTGATCCCTTGGAAGGGTGCCCTCAGGCTCGGGGCATTGTCCTGGAAAAGGTCGGAGTGGAATCAAAGCAACCAAATTCTGCAATTCGAAAGTGTGTACGATTGCAGTTAGTAAAGAATGGAAAGCAAATTACCGCGTTCTTACCCGGCGACGGCGCACTGAATTTTATAGATGAGCACGATGAAGTTGGAGTACAGGGGATAGGTGGCTCTATGGGACGTGCGATGGGAGATATCCCGGGTGTTCGATGGCAGGTTTTCAAGGTGAACGATGTTTCTTTGAACGAACTGGTTTACGGCAGAAAGGAGAAACCGCGTCGTTAGCGAGAGAGATAACAGGAAACTGAAATTATGCCAGAAGCGCCGCGATTGTTGCTATTCGAAAAGTGGGATATGGAGGGAATAAAAGTTCAAGATCAGGGACTCCAAAAGGCGATTTCGCTAAAGCCTTCGATTGCCGGGACAACGATGGGCCGACACGAGCACAAGAAATTTGGAAAGCTCGACGTGAACATCGTTGAGCGCCTCGCCAATGACATCATGCATTTTGGGAAAAAGTACGCAAAGAACGCTGGAAGGATGGGAGGAAAGAAACAGCGGTCGTTGAAGATTGTTCAGGCTGCCCTAGACATTATCGCGCTGAAGACTGGTCAGAATCCGGTGGCGGTCCTTGTCAAGGCGGTCGAGAACACCGCGCCTAACGAGGACACGACGAGAATCGCTTACGGAGGAGTAGTTTACCACGTGGCTGTAGACATTGCGCCAAGCAGGCGCGTTGATCTTGCTCTCCGATTCATGTCTGAGGGACTACGAGAAGCCGCCTTTGCAAACACGAGGTCGGTCGAAGAGATTCTCGCGGATGAAATAATCATGGCGGCGAACAACGAGACAAACTCGTTTGCCATAAAGAAGAAGAACGAGCAAGAACGAATCGCGATGTCGTCCCGTTAGTTCTTGAGTGACTTGTGCCCAACGAAGAATTGTACTATCTGCAAGAGAATTACATATTACAATCATGCTGTTAGGCGTATTCCATTTTGCACTAGAATATCTTGAGGATTGACCAGAGAACTTTCTTCACGCCTCGCAGAAGACTTAAAAAGTGTAAAACGAGATTCAATTGCTTACTTTAGGGTGTATTATGCAGAATGGCACTAAAGCCTCACTTGAATCTAATTGTTACTGGACACGTCGACCACGGAAAATCCACGACGATGGGTCATTTCCTATTTGACATGGGCGCTGTTGATCAAAGAACTATTGACGAATTTGCCAAAGAATCTGAAAAGACAGGAAAAGGTGATACTTTCAAGTATGCCTGGGTCATGGACAGCCTCAAAGACGAGAGGGAAAGAGGTGTCACGATCGACCTCGCTTTCCAGAAATTCGAGACTCCAAAGTATTCCTTCACGTTGATCGACGCGCCGGGCCATAGAGATTTTATCAAGAATATGATTACTGGCGCGTCCGAAGCAGACTGCGCAGTAATTCTAGTTTCAGGCAAGCCGGGAGAGACTGAAGTTGGAACAGGAGCGGGCGGTCAAACTAGGGAGCATGCCTTCCTGCTAAAGACTCTCGGCGTGAATCAGGTCGTAGTCGCCATCAACAAAATGGACGACCAAATCATTGCCTGGAAGGAGTCAAGATACAACGAAGTAAAGGAGGAAATGGAACGCCTCTTGAAGACCGTTGGCTTTAATGTCGCAAAGATTCGTTTCATTCCCGTTTCCGGTTGGCTGGGAGATAATCTCGTAAAGAAAAGCGAGCACATGCCTTGGTACAAAGGTCCCACTCTGAAGGAAGCTCTCGACGAATTTGAGGTTCCAAAGCCTCCGGTCGACAAACCTTTGCGCATGCCATTGCAGGATGTTTACACAATCACGGGTGTCGGAACTGTTCCAGTTGGCAGAATAGAAACCGGCAAGATGAAGGTGGGAGATCAAGTAATTATTATGCCCGAGGGAGTTTCGGCAGAAGTCAAGACAATTGAGAGCCATCATGTCGCAATGAATGAGGCAATTGCAGGAGATAATATCGGCGTCAACTTGAGAGGTGTGGGCAAGGGAGAGATCAAGAGAGGATCGGTCCTTGGTCCTAGCTCAAATCCTCCTACTATCGCAAAAGCATTTAGGGCGCAAATTATCGTTGTGCACCATCCGACCGCAATTGCAGCCGGCTACACGCCGGTACTACACGCGCACACCGCGCAGGTTGCGGCAACAATCTCTGAGATCGAAGCAAGACTCGATCCGAGAACTGGGCAACCAACAGAAGAGAAACCAAAGTCGATCAAAACGGGTGACTCTGCAATCGTGATAATCAAGCCTCTGAGACCAGTCTGCATCGAGACTTTCAAAGAGTTCCCAGAACTGGGACGCTTCGCTCTGCGCGACATGGGTACTACTATCGCCGCGGGAGTGGTCAGAGAGGTAACTGAAAAGGGAACTGCAGAGAAGGCCAAAGTCGTCGCCAAGGCTTGAGCTCGAGCAGAATTCTATCTCTATAGAACACTCACAACTCTGGGAAGTAGAGCATCCGCTCTTTTTCCATAATTTTTGTTTTTCTATTCTATACTCCCTCACTTCCAGGGGCCTTACTCGTATTGGTTCTAATTAGTTCTGATAATCACAACCACATCATCTACGACGACATCCTCTCGATGACTCACTCTGCATCTATGAAGGGTATTCAATCTATTTCAATTACGGAGCATATTTCCCAGTTCAGAAATCCAAGATCGGAAATAAAATTTAGATCCGTTCATTCAAACGGAAGGATGTTCGATAGCTTCGAAGAATACCTGAACGAGTTTTCAAAGTTGGAAGAAGAACACGATGAAGATCAGAGTCCCATAAGGGTAAGGAAGGGATTGGAAGTCGATTTCAGCCCCGTTTTCGAAGAGCAAGTTTCAAGCTTCGTTAACCAAAAGAAATGGGATATTTTGCTTGTCTCGGTTCACGAGCTCTCAAACGGCGAAGACGTTGAAGATAGGAAAGTCTTAGGCGATCCGAATAGCTCGGTGAATCGTTGGAACGATTATATCAATTTGGAAAAACGAGCGCTCGAAAGCGAATTCGTCCCGTTCGATGTCCTAACTCATCCTATCAGGCTGGCGCGTAGCACTCCGAACGTTCCCGACAACTTTGACGACTTGCTCGTCGATCTTGCAGCTGTCTCAAAGGAAAATGGAAAGGCGCTAGAGCTGAATGGAAACGACATCGCTAGAGACTTTACATTTGTAGAGCGGATAGCAAGGGCATGCGCTAGGTCAAAGTGCAGAATCAGTTTCGGATCAGATGCTCATCATCCAAGCGAGGTCGGAAGAGGATTGGAAAAAGCAAGAAGTCTTGTAGAAAAATACAATCTGTCGGTGTTACCTGAAAGTTAAAGCGGAGCTAGTGTTACTTGCTCACCTAGTTTGATGGTCATATTCGGACTCGTCTCGAGCACATCCTGCGCATTTTGGCATACATTCTTATCACTTTCAGGTTGGGCTTGATAGACGTACACCACCTTGTAACTCGAAGAGATCCAAACTTGTTCTAGAGGAAGGGGAGTATCGTGCATCCAAAAACAGAGATTTTGAGTGCTTGAGGTGACGAAAATCATTCCTATGCAAAGAGTACTCGAATTCTTTGATAATCCATTGCAATTTCCAAAATTGGTGACGTTTTGAAATCCTTGAACTTGTTGATCTACCGTAGACGCGACATAGACAATTCCCTCGATCACCGAATTTGTTGTTGATGAATTGGAATCTGATCCTGACTCATTCGAAATCGTTATTCGCTGGACTTGGAAGGAAGAAAGGGGAACCGGTGGCGGTGTCTCGTTCTCTATGTAGTACAAGAATACTGCGAGAGAAATGAGGATAACTAATAGCACGATCAAAATCAGTGGCAGGATCGAGATGGCAGAATTCTGATCGTTAGGAGGACGCTTCATTGCTGATTCGCTATCTGCATATGCAGGAGATTGTTCAGAACCCGCCCAGTCCCTTGGTCACAGCCATCCATGCCGATTCAACGTTTCTGGGATTATACCCGCCACCTCCCATCGCGAGTATTCTACCCTCGCAGATTTCATGCGCAAGGGTATGGAGTTTTGAAGTCGCATGTGCGTGGGCTTTTGATGAGTACTGCAGGTGGGTTAGAGGATCGCCTGCAAGTCCGTCGGCTCCGCACTGCAAGAAGATAAATTCTGGTTTGAACCCACGGACGAAATTCACGATCTTGTCAAAAGCTTCGATAAATTCCCCATCTCCAGAACCGGGTCGAAGGGGAAAATTGAGCTTCGTACCTTTAGCCTCAGCCTCACCAGTTTCGCTAGCGCCACCGGTACCGGGATAGAGGAACCGCCCATCTTCATGCGTGTCGCCTATTATGACGTGTTTGTTCGATTCAAAACCGTAATAGACGCCGTCGCCGTGGTGGGCGTCGATATCAACGTATGCAACATTCTTCAACCGGTAGTCCCTTAGGGCTTTTTCTATTGCGCAGGCGGCATCATTAAAGACACAAAACCCCCCTGCCCTGTCTCGTCTCGCGTGATGCAATCCTCCTATTGGATTAAAGAAATGACTGACTTTTCCTTGCATCACCATCCTTAGGCCCTCTAGTGTGCTACCTACTGTATAGAGAGATGCTTCGTATACACCTTTGAACGAAGGAGTATCGCCATAATCGAGATACCCTCCGCCTCTTTTGGACGAGGCTCTAACAAATTCGACGTATTCCTTCTCGTGGAAAAGCGTGACGTCCTCCTCCTTTGCCATGGCCGGATGCGTAATTGAGGTGTTCGTGTTCCTAGATTCTACGTAGCTCATTAGCGATGATGCAAACAAAGTTGTCCTCGAATTATTCAACGGATGACCGTCTGGAAATGAGTAGAGATTAGACTCGTCTCCGAAGGATACGCCTACTTGACACTTATTTCCAATATGGGATGACAAACCCAAAGCAAAACTTCCTCTCGTTGTAGCCATTTACCTATTGTGCTTTCATTCATTCTTCGACAATAGGTATCGCAATGGCTCTCGAGGGTGCCCCATCGCCATTTTGTAGTTTAATCGGCAGACATACAAATAAAATTCTCTGACCGGAGAATTGCCTTAGCGCGTTGCTCAAAGATTCGATGATGAATATGTTATGCGAAAGCAACATCTTGTGAGCGACGGGCTCTTTTGCTTTGAACTGTTCTACGCTCAGAAAGTCTATTCCGACAGCCCTGACCTTCTTCCTAGCAAGATATTCGCAGCAGTCCCCGGTTAAGTAGGTGTAATTGCTATTCGTGGAAGGATTTCCCCACTGGTCTGAGCTTCCAGTGTAAAGAAGAACAATATCGTCGTTTTTTATCGCGCCGCCGTACGGCTCGAGATCCGCCGCAACAATACCACTCCCTATCGGTTTTTTCCCTGAAAGATCTATGACAAGTGCTTCACCGAAGAAATCGCTTACAGGAATCCGGTCGACCGGTATTCCATCTTCTATAAAATGAATTGGGGCGTCGGTGTGGGTTCCTGTATGAGACCCCAGTGTCATTCTTGTTAGATTGACACCGTTCTTCTCTAGCGTTGCAGCCCTTTCAAACGAAGGGGCGGGGTCTCCAGGATATATCGGCATTCCATTTGCTAATTCATGCGAAAGATCTACGGCTTTCTCAAAGGCATACCGCAAAGGGGAGCATATTCACCTTTATTTTCTTGTAAGACTTACGGTAAAGAATTTTCTGGAAGGTGAAAGAAAGTAAGTACGTTAGGTTGCTTTAGAGTTATTGTTCATTAATATTATGATAACATCTGCACACGAACGTATCCGATTATCGTAAGTCGATTTGCCAAGAGCGGAGACATCTCCCCCCAAGATTGTTGGTATCGAAGACGAATTCTTGAAGGGGATAAATGTTCACTCTCCCGAATCTAGGAATTACTGTTTAGAAATTATCGATTTCCCGCGAAGGACGTCTATACGA
>JASHOD010000082.1 GCA_030041295.1 Nitrososphaerales archaeon | reverse complement strand
ATAGATTTGTCCAGAAGCTTCCAGTAGATTCCATCACTACTTTATCATCCATTGTGAGCTTTTTGGAAAACCATTCTATCCCTGCGTGGTTGTTTGTGAAGGTGAATTCATCATCAATTAGTCCGCTTTGGTCCATGATTGCAACATTGCATTTCTTCTTTCCAATATCGACTCCAACATATCTCCCAGTATTCATTTTCTGCTGTTCACCTCCTAGCTGGCAGAAAAGGCTGCATTCACTCATTCGATCGCTACGGATCAATTCTTTAGCAGCTCGAGGGATACTGTCCAGTCAGAACCGCGGTCGCGAGGACCATGTTAAGTCATGGACTTGCCAGCCCATACAGTATGGAGGCATCTTTACATAAAGTCAGAACCTAAGAATATTAAGAAATTCAAATCGTAAGAATTATGCAAGAATTTGAAGGATTTCATCCAAAATTGTAGAAGAACAGTGGCAGAAAAAAAGACGAAACTCGAAAAATTAGTTCCGATACGCCAAAGAAAAAGGCAAGCCGGTTTTTGAAAAAATATTGGAAAAATATTAGAAACGTTCCAGATGGTTTTACCTTTATTATTGATAAGAATTCGATTGGAGAAATGGTCGTAAAGAAAGAATTGACGATTGAAGTTCAGGAATTGATTCCTGAAGACTTTGAAACGGTCATTGCAGCTCTGCCAAATCTTCAAAGAGATCAATCATCAAAGAAAATTCGGATTCTTACCTACGAAGTTGTTCATTTCAATTTAAGAAACACAAACGCGATACACTTAGTTCAAACAAAGACCCTTCGGGAGAACGCCGGTCCGGCAGACCAGTAATCCAGTTGTTTAAGGGGCAATATAGCTTTACGAACTTCCGAATTGCCATTTGAGAAGCCATTACAGGGCAGATGTGTTCCCACACAGGGGATGGACCGGAGGGGATCAAGCCCAGATGGGTGCAAAAAATTGATTCGGCTAAGAGGATACTTCGTAATGGGCTCGGAGGTTCTTAAGCTAAAGCACTCGAGGTGATTGGGCCGACAATTGTAGGTGCATTAGTGCCGAGCACTTCTGGGCTCGATACCGAATAACCTTCATACGTCTTGCAAGTCCTCTCTTACATCCTAGGGCTAAAATCCAGTCTCACACAACTTGCATAGGCACTTTAATTGGCTGGCAAGAACGTCTCAACTTTTCATTGAGCTAGCGTTATTTCTTAGGATTTCTGGCTGGGAACAAATCGTCGGGTTAACAGATGAGCAAAGCATGGATTCTAATGAAGAAACCGCAATGTGCATTCTAAAGCTGTAGTCTCCTTTGGGTGATCTTGCGGAAACAAAGGATTATCAATCGCTTCTATGAAAATCTGAGTAAACCGTTCCCGACTTAAATTGATTGCAAACGACTTCTCTAATTTTCGAGAGATTCAAAGCGGACTCCTGGATTTGAAGAAATTAGGATTATCGTCGAAAGGAACTAATTTCGACCCATCAAAGTTCTCTCATTTGATCAGTCGTATTCCGATGGCACCATTCACGGGATCTGGCGCAACAGGTGTAAATCCAACGGAACTGACCATCAATTTCTGGGACAAATTCAAACTGGCAGTGAAGCATAAGCCAACGAGATTGCTCTATTCCGGACCGATCTCTTCATCTGGTCGATTTTTGAGCCTAGAATCTTACCTTAACCTAGTGGGACAATTTCATCGAAAGCAACAAGCTGAGCTCCTACTTCGACTTCCCATCACCTCGGCAATTGATCAGTACTACGGAGGTAGAATTCCATCTAGGGCACAGGTGATCACAACCGCCGCAGCATTGCATGGACTCCGACCTGAGATGCTTGCGGCATTCTTTCTCGCAGAGCAAAGAGATCAATCTCGGTATAAGGACGCGGCTGAATATTATGGCGCAACTAGTATCTTACAAGCAGATCTAACTCTCGGACTAGGCCAGCTAACTGTATCCGCGATTAAACGCCATAATCTTTTCTGCGATCTTCTCTCGGAGAGAGTCTGCTCTAAATTAAGTCGCAAAGAGATTGTGCTTCTCATTCTTTCGGAAGAATTTAACATATTCGCAGTTGCACGATACATTCGACAAATGGCTGATCTTGGCTCTACATTACAGCCAACGAAAGTTGAATTCACAAGACGATACTTTCCTAAAATTGACCTGCCCAAACTTTCTGAGAACTCGTCAGATTGGCCCGATGATAATATTCGTCTCATTGCCTCGAACTACACTTCCACTCCATGGAACGATTTGCCTTATGCGGCTTGGGCGGAATTTGTCATTGAAGCTTATAGAGATGTTATAGCAGCCAAAGTTTACTGAAGTTCTTATTGGCCGTTCATGTTTGAACACGAAAATTTGCAAAAATTTGACCTTGTTACAAAATAGCAAATGCTTAATATGAAGGCAACTTGCGGTACCATTAGAATTTTTTGTCTGGCGGCTCGTGCCCTTCTATCATAAGTATAGGGCAATATGTCGATGGAGGAGCACCTCCGTGGCCGAGCCCACTCAATATTGTGGCGCTTGGGCAAGGAGGAACATACACTGCGCCCAACCTTCCAATGGGTGCAACCTATCACTGGCAAATTGATTTGCCGAATAATAGTCTAACCGAAACTTCGGTTGGACCCCATCTAAACGTTAATTCCCAATCGGATTGGTTTCCTTCGCCCGGCCCATTTCAGATAAGTGTATGGATAGATCCCGCTGATCCATCGGTAGCAGGTTGTAACTATCCTAATCCTCAGCAACCAGCGCTGCTAACGATGAATTTTACTGCGGAAGCTCGGACTGCAGTAGGCTGCGCGTCATGCTCAAGTATTTCTGTCACTCCAGCATCTCAAACGATTGCATGTGGTACCGAAGTTTCTTTCTTTGTCAATGGATCAGATTTACCAGCAACCGGATTTACTTGGAATTTTGGTGATGGATCACAGCCGCTTCAAGACCAGTCGGAGGAGGTCACCTATACCTATGAGACTACAGGCACTTTCACTGTTCAGGTCACTCTCCCAGCTTATGTTAATCCTGCCGGGACTGATTGTCCTTCGACAAGTGCTACGATTCAAGTCACAGTTTGCCCTGATATAACGGGTGTTTTGGCGAGTGCTACGACAGACATTTCGTTTGGGCAGTCAGTCTCATTCAAGCTTGTGGGAAACTGTCTCAATCCTAATGCGAATTATACTTGGAATTTCGGAGATGAAACGCCAAGCATCACACAAACGGGGCTCACCATTTCTCATACTTTCGCTCTGAAAAATGGCGGCCAGTGTACAGTTCAGGTCACGTGCAATTCTCCAGCGGGTTGTTCTCCAAGTGCTTCAGTTACGATTAGTGTTCTTGGTCAAATAATTTCTCCTTCTCCCTCGCCATCACCTTCGCCATCTCCTTCTCCCTCGCCTTCTCCTTCTTCCATGTCATTAGGATGCTGGATATTGCTTATACTGGGCTTGGTTTTTCTAATCGCTGGAGCGATTCTTTTTGCGCTCGGAATGTGCGGCACGGGTGCTCCTTACACCACCATAATAGGAGGTATTCTACTGGGGGTAGGTGTGATACTGCTTGGGATATGGTTCTTCGTGTGTGCAGGAAAAAGTGTGCAGGGTTGCATCATACTCAATTGGCTTATATTCATCTTCGGATTTCTTGGCGGTCCCGGTGTAATAGCCAGTGTAGTATTGGGATTGCTGAAGGTGCTTGCGTCAAGCTGCGCCCTTGGACTCGGCCTTGACGCTGGGACTCTCGCAACTATCTCTTTCCTGATGACTTTGTTTGCCGGAACTGTCGGCTGTAAAGTAAAACAGCCCCCATGGGATCCTTAGATTGACCCGCGGTACGAATTTTTTCACTCAAAGATCATTTAGGAGTGAGTCCCCAAGGGAGGTCACTTCCAACTAAAAGAGTCTCAGCCGAACGCTAGAAGATTGAAATCGCAAAACCCAACATTAGCCAGTGACATCAGTTGCTCAGCATAATCATTCCATGTTTGAATGAGGGTCCTTCAGTTAGGGAAACGGTCTCCAACATCCGCAATACTGTCAACACTGACGACTATGAAATTATAGTGGTAGATGGTGGCGGAACAGATTTGAACAGTTTGGATGATCCAAATCATGTTAGGATATTGCGTACTCCACCTGATGGAGTTGCTGGGGCAAGAAACGTTGGCGCTTCGTCTGCATTGGGAGAAATATTACTATTTCTTGACGCGCATTCGAAGCTACTCGATGGGTGGGACTCCAAAATCATCTCCGATGTTCAGAACCATCAATTAGATCTTCTGGCGCCATCGATAGGGCACTTCGACGACCTAGATAAGAGAGGGTTCGGATATCAATTTCGAGACCCTTCGCTCGGCATTCAATGGATCTATAGCTTCCAATCTCGAATACATGAGATACCCTTCGCTTCGGGTTGCTGCATGGCGATTAAAAAGGATACTTTTTTCAGTTTAGGGCAGTTTGACTATGGTATGAAAGGTTGGGGAGCTGAAGATACAGAATTCTGCCTAAGAACTTGGCTGTTCAAGTCTCGAGTAATTTGTGATCCGACTCTAGTAGTTGGACACCGCTTCAGATCATCGCATCCATACAAAGTGGACTGGATCGAATTTCTTGCTAATATTCTAAGGCTGGTGTTTTCGCATTTTTCCGCAAAAAGAGTTGGAAGATACATAACAGCGAACTCGAGTACTCCGTATTTCAACGAAGCACTTTGCAAGGCAATTTGTGAAGGACTGCTTGAGAGGAGATCAGAATTGTTCGCCTTGAGGAAATTATCGGATGACTGGTTCTTTCGAAGGTTTCCGATGGATGGATTCGAGTGATAGACAACGAACTGAACATACTTTGTTGAAGAAACACTGAGCGAAGGGGAGCAGAATTGAACATGCAAGATTTCGATTTCTCCTACGTCTTGGAGGATATCTCTGAGAATCTGACCGAGCTCATTAGCGATGAATATTGAGAACTTACTCAAAGATGGGAGAATCTCAATCATGCGTTCGAATCAGAATTCCGCAGAAGTAGGGTCTTTTGCGGTGTAAACGAATACAACGCGGCGGCGGACATAGCCATAAGACTCTTGCAATCATCTATCGTCCTGTATGTATTAGGATTCACCGGTTCCTGCTTGCTGGAACTGTACGCTCTGTTGGAAAGATTTGCAATTCAGAAATCAGCAGAAATGTTGCAAAAGAATTCTTCAAAGAGCGAAACCATCAATAGATTACAGAAAAAGAGCCTGAATCAGATAAAGCAAGAGTTGGTAAAAGTCGGAATTTGGAACAGAGCTGATTCGGATTTTCTTCAAGAGTTTAGCAAGAAGCGCCATGGTGCTGCTCACAAGAGGCCGGACCGCGTCCTTCCAGGGAATCCTGCGGAATCGAAACTATACCTAATAGACTTGAACGTGTTCGTTACAGAAACTGATATTCTGGGTTACCTAATGAGATCGACCCGATTGATGCTGAAACTGTAAATCGAAGAGTAATTTTGCGAGAGAGATTCGAGTAATTCCTTTTGTCTTTGAATCTTTGTTTCGACTAGAGTTCTTGCTATCCTCAGATGAAGCTCTCTATCGACGCAAGCTTTGTACTGCGCTATTTTGAGTTCATTTGAAATAGGCTCTTCTGGCAGAAATTGAGATAGAATATTTCCTCTCCATAGCAATAGGAGTTTTGATTGCTCTAATCGTTGTAGGTATAGTCGTCTACATAGTCTATGATACTAACTTGATTGGCAGGACTCAATACCATAACGTAACAGTTTCTGGTTCTGTTTCTACGGTCGGTTTTGGCACTACCCCTTTCCGAATTGACTTTACAAATCCAGACGGAACGGTTAGCTCGGCCTCCGTATCAAACGGTCAATATACTATAATTCTCACAAACAACGTAGATTACGCAGTTACTGTTGATTATTCGGATGCTCTAGGTTCTAGTTCTTGCAACGGGGGAGCCTTCAATTTGAGTGCTAATTCTCCGACAGTGACTTACAATACTTCATGCTAGGAATATTCTGTACAATCTTCAATATAATAATAAAGCACTCTAGACTGTTATTGGTTCATGCTAATAACAGATATCGAACTTTCGCTGATTGCGCTAGGTCTGACTTTGTTTCTCTAGGGAACTGATAAGCTCTTCGAGTGGGACTCAGCTATTCGAGACAGGAAACCCTTAAGACGCATTGTTATGATGGCTGTTTTAGGCGTACCTTTCTTTTCAATGGGAGTTATCGTGATTTTGGATTATTTCACAGGGCCGACAATTGCATTGTGTTCGGATTAGGTATTGCACTAATACTAGGTTCTGGAATTATAGTAGCCACTATTCAACGGCAAAGATGAATTTGAAATAGAACTGTAAACATTTTAGGAGGAGGATATAACAAGTGGTAGCTCCAAACGTACCACCGATAATAGCTCTTGTGGTTTTAGCTGTTGTCCTGATCTTCTTATTGATTGTAGTATTGCAAAGAAGAAAGCGTATACGAGGAAGCTGGTTCTATTTCGGAGGAGGAGGAAGAGGAGGGAGAGATGAGGGCTCCCCCATGTCCTTAACGGATCGCCTAGCAGGAGACCTAATGTAGCTGTAGCAAATGATTTACGAATATATCCGCATTCTCAAAACTGATAATCGTCTGCCTTCCTTTTATATCGCTACGAGGGGTCAAAGGATCAAAGACTGAGAGAAAGAGGATGATCTTTGAAGAGGTGGTCCTTGGAAAAGTCGTGATATTGTGAAAATGAAATTATCAATGATTGGATATTGGTGAGTTAAAAAAGGGAATAGTGTCTTAATTTGAATCCTCCGATTTCGTCATCTATTTTTGGCTCGGTTGATTTTGGCGATCTATCTAAACGCAAGACACGACGAAGAGCAAGTGGAATAGCTCGAATCTCTGGAATCCTTCTAATCTGTTTGATAATTGCAGTTGGCTTTCTAAGCGTTGAACCTTGGAATCATCGAACGGGTAGCGCGGAATCTATCAGCGCATGGGAAACTACTACTAGTTATAGTATAAAGATTGGCTATCAATCATGCGCAGTATACTCCAGTTACATCTACTGCGTCGGAGGATATAGTGGCTCAGGCGTGACTAACGCAGTGTACTATGCTCCGATCTCTTCTTCCGGCGTAGGCACGTGGTCATCTACTACTAGCTATCCTACAGACATATATGGTCAGTCATGCACAGTCTATTCTGGTTACATCTACTGCGTCGGAGGATTTAATGGGCAACCTGCTGCTGTTAACGCAGTGTACTATGCTTCGATCTCTTCTTCCGGCGTAGGCACGTGGTCATCTACTACTAGCTATCCTACAATCATACTCTATGAATCATGCGCTGCAAATTCTGGTTACATCTACTGCGTCGGAGGATCTAATAGTACAAGTACCGCTGCAAGTACCGTGTACTATGCTCCGATCTCTTCTTCCGGCGTAGGCACGTGGTCATCTACTACTAGCTATCCTACGGGCATAGATGATCAATCATGCGCAGTCCAGAGTAACCTATCAGTCATCTACTGCGTCGGAGGATATAGTGGCTCAGGCGTGACTAACGCAGTGTACTATGCTCCGATCTCTTCTTCCGGCGTAGGCACGTGGTCATCCACTACTAGCTATTCTACGGGCATAGTCAGTCTCTCCTGTGCAGTCCCTTCTGGTTACATCTACTGCGTCGGAGGAGATACAGTCTCAGGGGAGACTAACGCCGTGTACTATGCTGGAGTCATTGCCTTGACGACTTCAACGACATCCTCATCGTCTTCACCTTCTTCAACGACATCCTCATCGTCTGCAAGTTCATCGTCCATGTCATTAACCACGACATCTACAACTTCCTCCTCCACATCCTCACATGTTGTACCCTCTGGGAATCCGTTCCTGCTTCCAGCCGTTATAGTCGTTGTCGGCGTAGTTGCTGTTGCTGGATTGATGTTCTTACGGAGGCCGAAGCCTTCAACAGTGGTTGTGGGACCAGGCTAGAGGAAACGAAAGGACCTAGCCACGCTTCAAACTTGTGGAAATTTTCAAATCTAGTAGGTTGGTCTGAATGTAGTCATCCTTTGTTTCGCGTAGTTTGAAGAAGATAACATCGCTCGTTAAAGTCGTTCTTGCATTCATAACGCTGGGTCTATTGTTTGAGACTGCTTGCGCCTCACTCGTCATTCATATCAAGGACTTGGAAAGACATACGTAATGATGTCTGAATTGGCCTCAAGTGATGCAGAGAGATGGCAATATCTCCTCTATGCAATACAGGGGCTGGTGTTTGCGGAAAACGCTCTTGGAGAGTGGGCAAATCGAGACATCACCTTACTCAAGCTTGACGTTTTACGGTCTCTGGACAAAGAAAAGCTAGATGAATCTAAAGTTGACCATATCTCTACTGCTCTGGGGCAAGCTAATGGTTACGCGTTTCTAGCACTCCGTGACATTAACAATGCATCAATTGGGTCTGCGATGAAACTAGTGGAGAAAGGACTTGCTATCGACCGATCGAACCTTTGGCTAATCCGACAGCATGTGAACTTGATAAAGAGAACCTCGCCATCTGACTGGAATGCTAGACGAAAGGCATTGGTTGATTACGAATCAATTTACACCACAAAATTCGATATAACTTTGACCTTCGATGAAGTGGGAAAAGGTGAATGGTACGGCCCTTTGGTAGTGGTCTGTGTAGCTTTAACCCCTTCGGTTTGCGATGAGTTCAGAAAATTAGGCGCACGTGATAGCAAGACACTCTCAAAGGATTCGATCACTACTCTGGCGAAAAAAATTAATTCGGAAAGTTTTCCAACGAGACATGTCATCCTGCCTCCAAGTGTTTTCAATGAAAAGGTCGAGGAATTCAAGAAGGAATTCAACTCCAAAGTAGCGGGAATTATCAATCTCTTTGGACCATCCAGCCCATAATGAACTTTTTACTCTTGGATGTGTCCTCTTACAGAGAGTGGACCGGAGGGGATTTGAACCCCTGACCTCTCGCGTGCAAGGCGAGCGTTACTACCCCTGAACTACCGGCCCAAAAAAGAGATATTACGTGTGTCTTTATTTGCTCAAGGCCGCTTTTAAAAAGATACAATTCAGATTAAATCTTCCTCAAAAATAAGGTTGAGTATGCGGGGAAGGTTTGCGGAAGTAGCGAATTTCCGATCATCGGCTGTTATACCAAGTGACTACAAAACTGGTTCCGTCGCTCGTTAAATTCGATATCGTCGCAAGAGTGTCTCCCATCGCGCCATTCACCATCTCGATTGGACACACATTATACTCGTTGGTAATGGGACTCATAGTTGCTTCACCGTTGTAGAGGACAGTCATCGAGCACGAGGAGAAATTGACAATCCCAAAATTCGCGATCCCCACAACCAAAATAGAGATGACAACGAGTAATCCCGTGGCAGTTGCGACGCCGCTATTGCTCGTCATCGGTTTGGATGAACTATCCACTTCGTATTAGCCCGTTACTGGGTATGGCCCCCGAATAACGGAATGAAAAGATAGTGCGGTCAAATTTCTAGAAGTTCATTGAGGAGTCGCAGGTTCGGTGAATAATTTTTTTAAGGGGGAAAAGAAACGAAGATCTTTTTTCCTTCAAAGTGGGTCTACTTTTCTTCATTACGAACAAAGGCAGAAGGGTAGATGCTGGCGTGCGATTTTGTTCATCATCTCGAACGTTTTAGGTTTCTCTTCAGAGCGCCCGTCGTAGCAACGCACAACCAGCGTGACATGTCAGCGTGTATCGATATTTTAGGCGTTCGCCCTAAGCCCGCAAGTAATGTATTGCCGCTAAATAGCATTCCTCCGACGCCCACCCGTCAAGCAGATAATCATGGTTAGCTGAAGGAATGATTATAGTGTCTATTCCATGAACGGCGAGAGCGGCGATGAACTCGCTATTCCCCTAAAAATCCATTCAACCGGCATAGATCAATCCTCCTTGGGGAGTTACACCGCTCGTTACAATCGCATTTGGAAATACTAAACTTCTCGTCACTGCCGAGAGCAAAGCGGAAGGTCACCCGAAGCTCTGAGAATCGTGAGAAGCAGCCAATCTCCAGTAGCTTCGGGGACATAGTCGATGTTAAATAAATGAAAGTCACAACAAAGATTCGTTTTGACGGCCACGGAACCGCTCTGGTACACGAGACTTCGCTCGACGGCATACATAGGCTTGATTGTTTCCCTTGTCTGGACCGTCGTTATCGCTTTACCCTTCGCACCGTTCTCTTACCTTCCTCCGATCATCGTGGGCGGAGGCCCCGGTACCTGGTTCTTGCTCTCGTACATTCTCTACATGTTGGTCTCCGTAGGTGGATTCGGAGCACTCTCGTTCTTCGTCTACACCATCGAGATTCAGGAGAGGCGAGTCCTTGACCAAACGACGATGGCCCTCGGGTTTGTCCTCCTGAACTTCGGCGTGTTAGCGAGCTGCCTCCTCCTAGCAGTCGCCGGAGGGCTAAGCGGTTACGGGCTCACGAGCGGCACCGCCACAGAGACATCCGTAAGGAGCCTACTGTCATCTTTTGTCTATCCAATAACAGCGTCTGTCGTCGTCTCGGCGGCTGGAGCGGCCCTTGTCGTCCTAGCGATGGCTCGCGCTAGGGTGCGGGCGAGTTGATGGGCAGGAGTGGTTCGCAAGGTCAGAATACGCTTAGTCGGCTGGCCGTCCTCGCGGTCATCGTGTTGTTGATAGCATCTGGACTTGCGCCTCAGCCCACCTTCGCTCAGACCTCGGACTCCTCCACAGTCGGCGACTCTCCGAGCTACATCCCCCCCACTTCCTGGGCCCTCGGCGTGGTAGTGCCCAATAACACAGAACTCGCCGGTGGCGGAAGATTGTCCTGGGGAGAAGTGAATAACGTCACGGCGCAGATAATTCTTCCGCAGATCAACCAAACGGACAGCGCAGTGTTGGCTGTGCTCTCTGTGATGACAGCGGACAGGAACGTCCTGCAGTTGGCCGCGGGTATCTATCCAGCGACGGACAGATGGCTGACCTACGCCCAGTTCATCACCGATACAGGTGCGACTTCGAAGAACTATCAGTGGATTGCCAACGGGAGTATGCCGGAGATGTCTCCCGGAGACATCGTCGTTCTTTCGATTTTTTTCTCTTCGGGCGTCTGGAATTATAAGTTGAGCGACCTAAACAGCCATCGCTCGGCGCGGGGGGAATTTCCCGGCGGGGGAACTTCGTTTGCTGCTGGGGACCAGGAGGCCTTTGCGCTGGAGTCCTATTCCGAGAACAGCTTAGTCTTCGCCCACATGGGCAACCTGACGCTGCAGTCGTTGACGCTCGACGGAAGGAGGGTTATCCAGGGCTTCTACCTCTACAACAATTTGGACTGGGAGCGCGGCCCCCTCTTTGTGGTTGGGGGATATGCCGAGCCTCCCTCTTTTATTTCAGTGCAGAGCGCCGGTGATGGGGCCATAGTCTGGAGCTACGCAGGAGTGTGGATGGGCCAGCCTCAGAGCCTGACACCGCCATCATTAACACTCATCGTCTTGGCGGCCATAGCCGCCATCGTGGCAGCGGTCATCTTTGTGAGAGTCAAAAGGACCGGCAGTAAATCCACGACGGTCACATTATGAGTGTTGTACAGCAATTTCTTAACCTTTTGCCCTAATAAAAAATGACATATGACTCTCTCTGCAGATTGGTATCAGCTTGCATGCCAGTCTATGAATCTGAATCACCACACCTACATGCATGAAAGCTGTCCCGGGAAGTCATGGGTGATGGGCTCTCTTACATTGAGCTAGATCTGATGACAAGTGATAGTCGGGATAGAACCCTTTCACTCAAAAATTAAAGATCTAGAGAACGTCGGATCTCTCTCGACTGACAGTTCGACTTACCTTGGTTTCAGTATTTGCGGGATTATGTGTGCAATTTCACGCATTAATACGGAAGCCGATTTATAATCGACGCGAGCTAATCGAGCTCGGCGTCCCCGACTACACTGAATTATCTGGCATGCTGGTAAGCAGATAAAGAGGAGCTATGAACGCAACTATCAGTGAGAGGGTAACCGAGCACGAGTGAGGAAAAGGATTACAGCGAATTGTCCGGGACAAGTCACACCAGATCAAACCCTGAATCCTCCAAGAGCAGTAAGACGTTTGCTGAGCTTGATCAATTATCTTCAAAGCTTGGATTGGATGAGAGCACTCGAGACGAGGCGAGGTCGATTTACATCAGAGCTATCTCAATTCTTGTAGCTCGGGGGATGCATCCTTTGACGATCGTAGCTGCTTCTATCTACATTGCATGTAGAGAACGCAACATTCACATTGGCTTCAAGCAATTGGCCAAGGTTTTGCGTTCCGGTGTGAGTGTTCGAAGCATAGGCAGGTGTTATAGGCTGCTAGTCCTGAATTTACACATTCCCCTACCGGATTCGTTAACAGAATCGGAAAATTATGTTATCAAGATTGCACAAAAAACAGGGAAATTTCAAGATGCTGTGGGTTTAGCTCTCAGGGTTTTAGAAAGCCAAAGGAATAGAGGCGATTGTACCACAGGGAAGGATTCTGCAGGCGTAGCAGCCGCAGCTCTCTATATTGCCTGCATGAACCTCGGCGAAGAAGCGACTCAGGATGAATTAGCTGACGCAGCAGGCATTTCTCCCGTTGCCCTGAGGCATAGCGCGAAGTCCCTGCTTCCATTGCTAAATATGACGGGACAAAAGTGAATATCTTTATTCGCATCTAATCACATAGTAGCTAATCTCATCGAAACTCAAAGCCACATGGCCTGCAATACCTGATTATCTTAGCGATGCTCGCTTAGAAGCCCATAGTCTAATTGTCCCTATATTGAGTTCACTTTTAGTAGTAGTATAGCCATACCCATTAAGAATTGATTTTAGAAACTCTAGACTGCATTCTGTTGACTGTATTTTTTTTCCCGCTCCTACGATTGCAACTTCGATCGTGGAATCATCTAGCCTTTCTATTTTCAATTGTTTCAACGGAAGAATAGGGACGAAGTCTTTGGCAAGTTTTTCGAGCTCGTCAAGATTTTCGGCTGCGATTTTCAGCACCCCCACAAGCTCGCTTCCTAGATCCTGGAACATTCTTAGAAGATTCGCCTTGTCAAGATTGTAAAGTTTCAAGATCAATTCATCGACGAAGTCTGATGGAAGTGTAATCACGTCTATCTGTTTAAGCAGCGTAACGACCTTCCATAATTTGTAGAGGTCTGTCGGAGACCCGCCCTCTGCCGCAATCTTCGCGACAGCTGTTAATGATTCATTCGCGAATGCGTAAAGTGTCTTGTTTCCCCTATCTGCTTGAGAAGAAAATTCTTCGAAAACCGATTGGTCGACGGAAATGTTGATTCTAGCCAAGAGTTAGTTTTCATGATGTCGAGTGAAATTACCTGTATTTATTGCCATTATTTGCGCGCTTTGGCAGGCAGATGACTGCAATTGCACGGGCGGCTTTAAGATGGCATACCCCTATGATTCTCCCGTGAATAACGTAAGCATGACTTCACTTGAAGAAGTTCAACAACAACGAAGTAGTTTGCTTTCAGGCGTTGGAAGCAGCAGCAAGTGGGCGAAAAGATTCATCTGGGCAGCCGTGGCTCAGGGGCTGATCGCGACTATAGTCACGATCTTAATCCTTGATCCACTATCTTACTTCAACATCAACTTGTACTTCTCTCCCGCGAGGGTA
>JASHOD010000081.1 GCA_030041295.1 Nitrososphaerales archaeon | reverse complement strand
TTCATGCATATAGCCGGGCCTCTTCTTTCTGCTGCTGATGGAGTAGGAGCGCCTTGCGGGCGGCAACGCCATCCCAGACCAAAAAGAAAAAGCCGAGCCAATTGGACTAGCCATGAAGAAGGAAAGCCAGCCTCCGAGGAAATGGAAAGAGCCGTAACATACGCGGGTAGGAGCTCCCTTGCGAGGAGGCAACCTTTTGTCCAGATACTTCAATCCGCTTCCGGAAAGGTTCGGAAATTTTTTGGGGTTTATTTTTGTAATGTGATGATACGAGGCGATGATCTAGTTAATTAATGTTACTGTTCTATAACAGTAATAGTGCAGTTCGAATATCAAGGCGAGAGTTCAAAGGAAACCCCACTTTTCCTCCTGCGCACATCGTTCGGTAAAACCGTGGCTGGGATCACTTTCAACGAGTGAAAATGAATATCGAATATATCGCTTCTATGGGCGAATAGGGCACGATTTGGGCACAATTAGAACAAAGTGAGGAACGCCTCGGGTTAGTTTGTAATCATCGTTGAAGGAAACTATCCTCTTCGTGCCCAATTCGTATCTTCTCTGGATACAAATTGAGGCTACCAAGTTAGAGCAGAATGAGACTCACCAATATATGACTTTCCTTTCGAATCCACGGAGTAGAACCTGGGCGAATTAACTGATCAATGGTAAGGATCTGTCATTGAAACATTGATTTAATTATCAGCTTGCAAAATAATCGCTCCTCAGAACAATTTAACTAATTTTAAGATAACGCGTTTCAATTAATCTTATTGAGCCACCTCTATCGACCAGTTTCAGAAATGCTGGTTTCCGAGTGGCTCCGATCAAGCTAGAAATCTCTAGGAGATTCCCGGATTCACATTTACCTTATTTCATCAAGAAAGATTTTTGTTTCCTTTGCGAACTTTTTCCAATTTGCCCTCTCTGATCGTTTAGGAGTCAGTACAAATTGGCGAAATGAAATGTCAAATGGAAGCGCCCATTCTGGGCACTAGGTCGGGTGATAGTTCAGTTAGACGAGTAGGACTGCGCCCAGCAAATTCATCCCAGTAGGAGTCCGCTGTAGCAAAAATACGCTAAGCAAAAATCAATTTCTCATCTTTGGATTCAGCGGCGCCGAGCGAAGTTTTGCATTGCAGCATGGGCAACGCATGACATTAGTAGAAAAGAGAGTCACAAATCTTGCACAGTTTCTGATCTGTGGAGTAATCTGGGCGTATGTGATGGTCAACGCATTTACCAGGGTAAGAAATCAATGCTATGTGCACAGCTAAGATGCAACTATATGTACGTTAAGTATGCCAAAGCAGAATATGATCGTATGAAATTGCTATAGAAAGTCAAAGTTCTTTAGCAACGGAAGAGTTTTCTCCTATCAGAATCTGATTACGGATTACATTTAGTTTTCAAGTGTCAGCCCCGGCTCACCAAAAAAGAAACACAGAAAAGGGTACGAACCAACGAAAGAATATCGCGGTTTATTCCGTAGTGAGAGCTAGATAAGTTGACACTGACAATTAGAGCAAAAGATCTTATGGATACAAAGATACTCAAGATTGAGGGCAAAACTAGCGTAGCAGATGCGTTGCAACAGATGATTAAGGAGGGGCAGTGGTCTTTCTTGGTAGAGAATCATGGTGTTCCGGAGGGAGTAGTTACGGATCGAGACATTCTGAGGCGTTGCCTTGCGAAGGGATTGCAGATCGACAAAGTGAGAGTCCAAGAAATAATGAGCTCTCCTGTTGTCATGGTTGGACCGGATAGCTCAGTTGCGGAAATAATGGAGACTATGGTTCAAAAATCCATAAGAAGAGTATATGTGGCTGAGAATGGGAGTATAATCGGAAGAATTACTCAGACGATGATTTTTGATAACACGTTGAACGTTTTCGAGTCACTTTCTTCAATTCGTTCTCAAATGTGAGTTGTGTCAGAAAATTAGCTGAGCGTTCTATACTCCCTGTAGAGTAGGTTTCCCTACGTATTTCACTCATTTAAAGAGGAAGTGCTTAACCACTTGGTGTGATCAGCAAATTTTACTGAGAGCCTAAAAAAACCTATGCTTTTTTAGTAACATCAAGAAATCAAAGAGCTACCGCTAACGCGCATACAAAAGTCCTATGCCTCTTCGTCCTTAATACTGTTCTAATCATAATGGAAGAAGTTGTTTTAATTTCGACCAAGAAATTCGAAGTGATTTCATCCTTTTAAAAAATAAGAGCTTCTTTACTCCATTTTGTTCCAACTTAGTGAACGTAAGTGCGAAACGGATTGATATTGTAATGCACGCTCTCTCGAATTAGCTTGAATTAATCTAGAAATATCAAGGAGATTCTCCGTTACTCGTTTACCTTTGTTCGTCAAGAAAAACTTGGGTTTCCTCTGTGAACCTTTTGCAATTTGCACGGCATCGGAATAAAAGCAAATGAGACCATATGACATGAGCGATGTGCTCGCTGTTGTCCAAGTCAAGCTGCTCATTCTTAAACGGTTTGCAATCTCGTTTGAAGATAGAGGCTCTTCTTTAAGAAGGATAAGGAGGATTTTTGATTGCCTATCAGATAGAACAATTGGTGGAAAGGGGATTCCCTTATTCAAGCATGGAATGGTTCCAAGAGCACTCCTATTTTAGCCGATGGGAACATTTCACTTTCTTGTAAGAAACAATTCTTGTCGAAAAAACTGCAATTCTGAGCAATACGAGATTCGTCGTCGCTATTTTGTTCTTATTGTTGGAATAACTCGTTTTGCGATTAGCTCGATTGCCTCGTCAGGATTTGGTCCTAGAAGGTCAAATGCGATTGGCACATTGACACCAAGTTTTCCAAGGCGTTCTAATTTCTCAATGCACTCATCAGGTGAACCGGATACGGTAAGTTCGTCGATCATCTCCGGAGTAACGACTTTAGAAGCTTCCAGAATTCCACCACGTTCAAATGCGCGTTTCACGTTGTCTAGGTCCTCTGGCTTGACCTTGCTATGTTGTAAAATAAGGTCTTTCGCTGTGAGAGTTGGATCTGCAATGTACAAAGCGACAACCTTCTTCGTGTAATTCCTTGCAGCTTCTGAGTCCTTATCTATAGAGAAAGTTAGGTTTGATGCAATTATGACTTCTTCAAGTGAGCGGCCGGACTTCCTTGCGCCTTCGGAAATCTGCTTTATGCTATCTGTGACATAGGAACCTGACGCACTCATGGATCTGGAAAGTATTACTCCGTCGGTTTTTCTTCCGGCGAGCTCTAGCGTTTTCGGACTGCGGCTGCCAATAAAAATTGGGATGTGCTTTCTTACGAGCTTGAATCCGTGAAAATCTAGCGCACTTCCCGGTTCGGGGAGACTAAAGGCTTCTCCGCGATAAACCACTCTTTCTCCCGATAATAGTCTCGAAGTTATTTCTACAGCATCCTTCATAGCCTGATAAGGCCTCACTTCAGTTGCTGCAGTCGCATTCTTGGCTAATCCGTGCATGACAAGCGAGGAGACGTTTACTCCGATTCCAAGATTGAACCTCCCATTTGACAGTTCGTCGATCGTAGCTGCCTCCATTGCCATAATTGCAGGATGCCTATTGTAAACCCCAATGATGGCAGTTCCAAGCTCGATCTTTTTTGTTTGGACCGCAATCGCCGAAAGAAGCGCAGTCGCACTCCTCCCATGCAATCCTTCGCCGAGCCAGAACCCACCATCAATTCCGTATTTCTCGGCCAGGATCGCATATCGAATAGTTTCCCCGGCAGTGGCAAATGGTGCTATACCGAAACCAGTTATTCCGCGCACAAATAACACACGAGACATTGGATCTGTAATAAACTCTTACACTGTTTAGATCGGATAAAGATGTTTATCATGAGGCTTCTATTCAACATCGGCTCAATGATTTAAAGGAGAAAAATCAGACATTTGTTCTGACTAGCGGTGCGGTATTCAGTCGGCGTGGACATTGGAGGTACATTCACCGATTTTGTCGCATATGACTCGAAAACTAATTCTTTGAGCACTGAAAAAATCTTGACGACGCCGGATCGCCCGGCTGACGCAGTCATTCAGGGCCTCTCAAACTTAGAGTCAAAACGCGGAATCAGATTGAATGAAATTGGCAGGCTTCTTCACGCGACCACGCTGGCGACAAACGCCCTCATTGAGAGGAAGGGTGCAAGAACCGGCCTACTCACCACTTCTGGCTTTGAAGATGTGCTTGATATCCGCAAAGGGATGCGATACAACCAGTACGACCTAAAAATCCAATTCCCAAAAGCCTATGTCCCGAGATTTCTGCGAAGAGGAATACATGAAAGGATACTAGCTTCGGGCAAGGTAAGAAATGAGATCTCTCAAACTGAAGTTGTAGATCAGGTTAAAGACATTGTGGCAGAGGGGATTGAATCTCTAGCAATATGCTTTCTACACTCTTATGCGAACTCTTCTCACGAAAGAAGAGCCCTTGAAATAATAAAAGCGAATTTTCCAAATCTTCGAGTCTCCATATCTTCCGAAATCACCTCGCAGGCAAGAGAGTACGAACGAACCTCAACGACAGTAGCAGACGCCTATATCAAGCCCATAATAGAGCGATATATAGACGAGCTCACAAAACGCCTAGTGGATTTGGGTTTTCTCGGCAAGCTCCTAATCATGACGTGTTCAGGCGGAATGGTTGAACCCCATGTTGCAAGAGGAGTGCCAGTGCTTCTGCTTGAATCAGGTCCGGTAGCCGGAGTAAACATCTCTGCTAGAATTGGAGAGCAGCTTCACTTACCGGGAGTCTTTTCTTTTGACATGGGAGGAACAACCGCGAAGGGGTCTCTGGTTAAGAATGGAAAAATCGAGAAAAGCTATGAATTTGAGGCGGCCCGCGTCGACAAGTTCAGGCGCGGTAGTGGGATGCCGGTTAGTATACCTACCGTCAGATTAATTGAGATTGGTTCCGGTGGCGGAGGAATAGCATGGGTCGACAATTTGGGCATTGTAAGAGTCGGTCCGCAAAGCGCAGGAGCAAAACCAGGCCCGGCATGCTACGAGCTGGGAGGATTAGAACCGACGGTTACTGATTCGAATTTAGTTCTCGGGTATCTCGACGCTGATTATTTTCTTGGCGGCGCAATGAGATTGAATGTGCATCGGGCTGAGTCGGCAATACAATCTTCAATTTCAAGAAAGACGGGTTTGAGCCTTGAGAAAGCGGCATGGGCGATACACGAGCGAGCAAACGAAGACATCGCGGCCGCTTTCAGATTGCATGCGTCTGAGGTCGGAGTTGATTACCGGAATTACTCGTTTGTCTGTTTCGGCGGAGCCGCTCCGATCCATGGAGCTAGGATCGCTAGAAAGCTGAAGGCCACGAAGGTCATTATACCGCCAAGGGCGGGCGTATTGTCTGCTGAAGGATTGCTCAGCTCGCCACTATCAGTAGATCTTTCCCAAACCAAAAGGTGCGAATTACCCGATTTGAGTTTCCAGAATTACAAGAATGCTTTTCAAGAAATTATCGAACGAGCTTCTTCTGTACTCACTTCTTCCGGCGTTCGCAAAGAAGAACTTTGCGTCGCACGTAAGCTCGATATGTGTTATCACGGACAAGGTTATGACATTGAAGTTGATCTTGAAGGAGCGCAACCTAGTAAAAGCGAATTATTTAGCCTAGAAAGAATGTTTACTAAAGCGTACCAAAGAAAGTATTCGATTTCCGGTCTATCGAATACTCTAGAAATAACGTCCTTCAAAGTGACGGTAAGTGCTCCTGCTCCAGAAGACCTGAAAGACAGAATTAACAAGCGATCCAAGGGCATCGAAGAAAGTAGACAGTTGTCTAAAAGAAAAGTTGCATTCGACCCCGAATCAGTGAGGTTTCGTAATTTTGAACTTCTACGAAGATCAAATCTCAGGTGTGGAGATAGTATCAAAGGTCCTGCCCTGATTCAGGAAACAGAGTCTACGACAGTTGTGCACTCGAATTGCGAGGCAATCATTGACGGTTTTGGAAACATCTCTATGGATGTAAAGGTGTGAGAAGGAAGAATTTGTCCAGAATCATTAAGCGGACAGGACGTGCTTCTTCTCAATTCAGGAGGACCATGATGTCCCGAAATCCTCTTGTTCTTGACGATGTAACTTTTGGCTTTCTCTGGGACAGGCTGATCTCGATAACCGACGAAGCGTACAGCGCTCTAATTAGAAGCTCATTTTCCCCTATAGTAAGGGAAGCGCTCGACGCAACATGTCAGTTATTCGATTCAAAGGGGAATTCTGTGGCTCAGGCGTGGGTCGGTCCACCATCATTCATTGGAACTCTCCCGACCACGCTAAAAGAAATTCTTGCAGTAGTGCCAAAGGAGGATCTTGAGCCTCAGGACATTCTTGCCACAAATGACCCCTGGATTGGGACCGGACAGATCAACGACATTTCGTTACTTCTTCCCATTTTTGATGAAACTAGTGAGGAAATTATTGCTTATGCCGGAGCGGTAAGTCATCTTCCGGACATCGGCGGTCAGATTTGGTCCGCCACAGCTGGGGATGTTTTTGAAGAAGGCTTACGGATCCCGCCTGTGAAACTTGCAAAACGTGGAGAATTTGACAAACTGCTTCTGGACTTAATCAGGTCAAATGTTCGGCTACCAATTCAAACAATCGCAGACATCTACTCGGACATCGCCGCGCTAAAGACAATTGAGCGACTATTGAAAGGAGTACTAAAAGAATATAGCATCAGAAATTTTGGAGCGGTCTGCGACAGAATTATTTTCCAATCGAGGAAAGCTGTGGAAAAGGATATTGAGGATTTACCTGGCGGAGAATATTCTTCAACTGTAGACGTGGAAGGATTCGAATCGGATCATCGAATAAACTGTAGCGTGAAAATAAAGGGCAAATCGATGAGAATAGATTTCGACGGTACAAGTGCAAAATCTAACTATGGTATCAATTCACCGTTTGTCTATACTAGGGCTTACAGTGTATATGGAGCAAAATGCGTCGTATCTCCACTTGTGCCTAATAATCAGGGAACGATGGACGTATTCGAGGTAAGTGCTCCCGAGAATTCAATCCTAAATCCCAAGCCCCCCGCGGCCTGCGGAGCCAGGCATATAATGGGATGGCATACTCCTATCGCCGTCTGGCGGGCACTTGCAAACGTTGTTCCTGAAAGAGTAATTGCTGATAGCGGCCTTCCTTCTAGCTGCACAATCAAAGGAACAGATCAAAAGGGAAGAACGTTTGTCGCGATAACTGTAATCGGAGGCGGAGGAATGGGAGCTCGACCAGAATCTGACGGCCTAAATTCAACTGGGATACCAACTGTAACTTCACATGTATCCGCTGAAGTTCTCGAAAGCACCACTCCACTCGTTGTCGAGCAGTTGAAATTGATTCAGGACTCTGGCGGGGCGGGAAAATTTCGAGGAGGTCTCGGTGTAAGCTATACCATAAAGAATAACTCAGGCAAGCCTGCAAAAGTTGCCTTTATCGGAAACAAATTTCGTTTTCCACCACAAGGACTTCGCGGGGGACTCGAAGGGGCTAAGAGAAGCGCGTTCGTTAATGGCATGGAAGTGAGTCCGATGGGCATGTTCGTTCTGCCTGAGGATGGAACAATTACGATGGAGAACGCTGGCAGCGGTGGGTTCTACGATCCGAAGGACAGAGACAGAGATCTTATCGAAGAAGATCTGAAAAATGGCGCGATATCGGCAAAGTCAGCTCAGGAAGTCTATGGTTATCATGTCTCCTCAAGCTATTGACCAACAAAAAGAAATCTCCCGGCGCATTGCAAGGGTTCCTCCCTCGATCATGCTGTCCCTCGCTGACAAGATTAGGCAGATCGAGTCATCGGGGCAGAAAATAATTGACCTTTCATTGGGACAGCCTGAAGTTCCTGCCCCTAACCATATCTCAAAAGCCTTGCAGGATTCGCTCTTGAATCCGCAGACCTCTTACAGTTCATCAGCGGGCTCGGCGGAGCTACGCGATTTGATCGCGAAGGATCTGAGCACGAGAAGCAAAGGGGTTGGAACCTCAAGCCCAGAAGTGATTGTCACTTCAGGATCAAAACATGCTCTTTTCATAACGCTCCTGTCCCTCATTGACCCTGGAGATCAAGTTCTCGTCTTCGAACCCTACTTTCCGCCTTATGCCGAAATTCTTGGGCTCGTTGGCGGCGAGCTCAAAACTGTCCCAATCGATTTTGAAACTCTTGAAGCAGATATTGATGCTTTTCTATCCGCCGTTAGTGCGAAAACTAAGGCAGTGCTACTAAACTATCCAAATAATCCCGCGGGCTGGACACTTTCTCAATCTCAAGTTCAAAAAATCGTAAGCTATTGTACAGAGAGGGGCGTCTATGTAATCTCAGATGAAATTTACGATCATATTGTCTTTGAAGGTAAGAGCCATACAACTGCCTGGTCTTATTCTTCCGACTCGAAATATGTGGTCCATATTGGTAGTTTTTCGAAAACATATAGCATGGTGCCCTATAGGCTCGGGTTCGTCGCGGCGCGCAGCAAAGTTTGTGATGCGATATTAAAAGCTCAGAGAGCCACAGTCACAATGGTAAGTCCATATATTCAAAGTGCGGGGATCGCGGCGCTGAAAGGGCCCCAGGATTTCGTGAAATCAAGACTTGCAATTTATGAAGAAAGAAGAAACAAATGCCTTGACATTTTGAAATCTTCTGATTTGGTTTGCCCTAAACCTAGTGGAGCGTTCTACCTTTTCATTCCACTTCTAAATACAAATCACAGAGAATGTCATGATGCATTCGATTTCGCGACAAAATTTTTGGATCAATACAAAGTCGCGGTCTTACCAGGAGGAATATTCGGAGATAAATGGAGAGAATACATCAGAATGTCATTCGCGACCGCAGATTCACAGCTATACGAAGCAATGGGTAAACTCTGCGAGTTTTGTAAATTCTGAATTTCTCTTATGACAATGAGTTAGTAGATATCTACAGATTCGTTTTTCCCCTATTTTTTCAACATTGGCTGGCTTCTTTCAATCAAGCCAGCGCCTCTTCTTACCCTTTGAATTTACGACGACAGCTTTTGTCTCAAGATAATTTTCGAGCCCTTCAAGAGCCATTTCTTTCCCTAGTCCGCTCTCCTTGAGACCACCGAACGGGAGATCGATTTGAGGCTCGTGATAGGAATTGACCCAAGTAGTTCCGGACTGGATCTTACTCGCAGCTTTCATAGCTTTATCCAAATCTTTTGTCCAAATAGAAGAACCCAAGCCAAACTGTGTGTCGTTTGATTTCTCGATAGCCTCATCAATGGTTTCGAATTCGAAAATGGGCAAAACAGGTCCGAAAACTTCTTCGGTTACAAGTTTCGAATTTTGGTCCACATTGGTCGCGATCGTTGGGAGGTAGAAGTACCCATTTTGAAATTCCGATTCGTTAGGCTGACTACCTCCATAATTTATCTTCGAACCCTTGTTGACAGCGTCAAACACCTGCTCTTTGATTTTTTCCAACTGATTCTTCGAGTGAAGAGGTCCCATCTTGCTCGTTGGATTCAGTCCATTTCCAATTCGAATCTTGGCAATACGCTGGGTGATCCTGTCTAGGAACCTTTGAAAAATTGTCTTTTCGACGTAAAGGCGCTTTACGCTCATACAAACCTGACCGCAATTCCGAAATCTGCTTATCAAAGCAGCATCGATTGCAAGATCAAAATCCGCATCCGCACAGATTATCATGGGATCACTTCCTCCTAGTTCGAGGCTGACTCTCTTGACGTCCCTTGACGCAAGGCTCATGACTCGCTTGCCAGTCTCCGTTTCGCCAGTGAAAGCAATCTTTGAAACTTTCTTGTTTGTGATTAGCTCTTCACCCACGACACTACCCTTCCCAGTGACTACATTCAAAGAGCCCGGAGGCAATCCTGCTTTTGAAATAAGCTCGCACGCCATGAGGTCAGCCAGTGGAGTAGAACTTGCGGGTTTGACTACGATTGTATTTCCAGCTGCGAGGGCGGGAGCCAGTTTTACACACATCAATACTACAGGAGAGTTCCAAGGAGTAATCGCGATCGTTACTCCCACAGGTAATTTGACAACGAATCCAGTTTCATCTGGATCACTTAGCTCGACCCGTCTCCCCGAAATAGTTGGAGCCAGGCCGGCATAATACCTGAAAATAGCTGCCGAAAGTCTAATCTCGTTCAACGACTCGGGAAGCGTTTTACCCTGCTCTCTCGTCAGAATCTCTGCAATCTTTGCATCGGAGGTGTCAAGAGAATCTGCAGCTTTGAGTAGGACCTGACTTCTCGCTCGAGGGGTCTGTTCGCTCCATTTCTTTAGTGCGTCATAAGCTGAATCGACTGCTCTTTTTGCATCCTCGACCGAGCCAACTGAAACTTCATCGACAACCTCGTTATAATTCGCAGGATTTCGTATTTCCGTTTTTTGAGTATCAAGTGAATCCACAGACTTCCCATCAATGAGTAGTTTGTATTGCGACATTGAAAGATTAGGACACCTCTTTACTACAATTTTTTTGCATTTGAATTAGAATCCAAAGACGAGTTTCCTGAGATCTGTGATGGCGCCTTCGAGATGGGTGTGACCTGCATCAACCAAAGTCGCATCCTTGTTTTGGACAATAGCGAGCAGTTTTTCAATTTCCTTTTTCACACTTGCGCTCGCGTTCTTCTCATTAGCATTCCATGTGGCCTTTTCTACTATTTCATTCATCGTTATTATATTCTTTCTCATCTGCCTCGTATCCCAAGATTTGAGATCTAGTCTTTCGCGAAGAAGAAGATTCTCTAAGAAGAGAACAGCGTTTTCATCCGACAATGATGAATCGGGCAATTCCTATCACCTTTTCTTTTCTCCCATTACTTCTGCTTGATGTAGCTCTCAAGATTGATGTCCTTCCAAAATTCGGAAGGGACATCGGCTCTCTGCTGGAATGGCAAGTCGATTGGTCTAGTGGCGTCTATGGCCCATTTCGTATTGAGCGAAGCTCGCTCGCTTCTGGACTGAATAGAGTACGCCGACGGGTCAAGCTCAGCGACGTAGGCTTCCGGCACCATCGTAATCGCTCTATCAGCTTGAGCTCTCGTAGCAACAGCCCACCAAACTTCTTGTTCATTTCTGACATTGATGTCGTCGTCTACGATCACTGCTAGTTTGATCATTGGGTCGGAGGCAAGAGCAGCGATTGACGCTATCTTTCCTTGCCCATCGTAATCTTTCTTGAAGGCCACATATGCAGTGTGTCGGCAGGTGCCCGATATAGGCAAATCAACGTCCTTGATTGTGGGAATCGCGAGTTTTATTCTCTTGTACACGACCGCTTCCCGTTGGACTTTCGCTGCCATGTTATGATCTGCATGTGCGCTGAAAATATCATGATATATCGGATCAGTTCTGTACATAATTGCGCTTACTTCAAGCACATGGGACATTCTTTCGAGGCCGTAGTACCACGTATATTCGCCGAACGGAGCCTCAGGTTCTCTGATGTTCGGCAAAATTTTCCCCTCGACCACTATTTCAGAATACGCGGGTACGTGTGCATCCACGGTTTCGCATTCAACGAGCTCGACCGCTTCGCCTAACAATCCTCCCATAACCGAAAATTCGTCTAGGCCGAGCGGAACTTTTGTCTGAGAAGTCAATGTCGCGGCAGGATGATGACCAATGAAGAAAGCCATTTCTGTTGGCTTGCCCTTCGCCTCGTATTTCCTGATCACATGCATTGCTTTTGAATAATCGCCAAAAAGGATTCCGAACTTGTTCTTACCCTTGTACATCAATCTGAAAATGCCGGTATCATAGGCTCCAGTGTCGGGATCTTTGAAAACGCTGACCCCCGAGGTCACATAGGGAGCGGCGTCTTTCTCGCAATGTGTTATGTGTGGAATAATTGAAAGGTCGACCTTGCTTCCGGCAAATTTGTTTTCCTTTACCGGACCGTCCGAGACCATCCTAGAGGGAATGCGTTTGTCTTCTTTTGACATATAATCCAAAAGCATTGAATTCTCCCTCACGCCAAAAGCCAACGCTAGGCGTCTGGGATTTGCAAACAGATTAGAAACAATTGGAAATTTTGTGCCTCTTACCTTCTCAAAGTAGACGAGCGGGTACTTCCCATTTTCTTGAAATTTTCGAATCACGCCGCAAAGCTCGAACTTGGGATCTACTTCTTTCTCTATTCGAACAAAGTCGTCAGACTGATTATCTTCAACTTCCTTTAGGAAATATCGCAGATCTTTTGGCACTTATCAATACACTCCAAGTACTTGACTTGATTTCTTATTCAAGGCTTTCTTGATTACGCCTTTAAGTGCATTAGGTTCCGGATTCGGTAATCGTACTTAACCTATGATTCTTTCTCAAAATTGAAATGACACTGCCACAGGTACTCAAAATGATGAATGTGGTGTGCCTTTATGCATAATAGTGGGTGTTGAAGGCTTTTGTGAAGCAATTGATAGCTGACGTTGTAGTGGCTTCTCTTGAGAGGCAGGATGCAAAATATGCCTTTGGAGTGCCAGGATCCACTACTGTATCGTTGATCAATTCGATTTCAAATTCAAAGAAAATAAAATTCATCACATCTCTTAACGAGAATGCTTCGCTCGGGATGGCCGATGGTTATGCTAGAGCGAGTGGAAGAATTGCACCTGTCATTTTGCATACAACACCCGGGCTCTCAACGGCGCTGCCTAATCTGTACAATTCGTTCGTTGACAACGTTCCGTTACTGATCATTGTCGGGGACGTAAATTCCAAGTCGCTAATCCGCGAACCGGGGCTAGCTCTTAATCGATTGGAAGATCTAGCGGAGCGAGTGACCAGATGGTGCTATTATGCCAAGTCCCCTTCCGATGTATTAACGGCTCTTGATAGGACGACCGCGATTCTGAAGTCTCCTCAACCTGGTCCGTGTTGTCTGATTATACCCGAAGATATACTCGAAATGCAAGACGACACGACAAAATACCCTAATAATCATCACGCCAGTCAAAGAACGAAAATCTATCCTGAGAAGGAACAGATAACCCAACTTGTTTCTTTGATCAATGACTCCCAATGGCCCGTTTTGATAATTGGAAGAGAAGTACGTGAGAAAGAGTCAGTTAATTCCTTGGTGGAATTTTCAGAACGGTTGGCTATTCCGGTTCTTCTCGAAAGCCCTTATCCGTCAGCATACAGCATGAGTTTTCCTCAGGATAATCAAAACTATCTCGGTCTATTCAGGCGAGAATCAGACGTCATAAAGGGCGCTGACATGATTATAGGTCTAGGTGGTCAGCTGTTCACCGAGAGAAAATTCTACAATGAAGACCTTTTTGACGGAGCCGAAGTCAAAGTGGTTCACATCCATGAGAACCCTTGGGAGCTTGGAAAGAACATTGGGACGGACTTCCCCATCATTGGAACTCCCGAAGTTGCCGCGGTCATGCTAAATGAAGCTTCAAAGGGATTGGTCATCAAAAAATCCAATATCAATTCCAATCGACAGAACAGGAGAATGAGAATCAATGAAATTCATTCAAAGAAGAATGATGAAAGAGACAAACTTGATTCCATACCTAGCGATGGGTCCGGGATCAAACCGTGGAAACTTGTGAACACGCTATATCAAGTGCTGAGCGTTGAACAAAAAAGAGGACATGAGTTTACCATTGTCGATGAAGGCGTAATCACCTCTTCGTACCTCTCTGAGTTTTTTATTTTTACGAAGCCCGGTTCGTTGATTGGAAGAAGTGCCGGCTGTCTCGGGTGGGGTGTGAATGCAGCTATCGGCGCGAAATTGGCATTGCCAAATCGTAAAGTGATCGCATTTGTCGGCGACGGAGCGTTGATGTTTTGTCCTCAGGGATTGTGGACTGCTGCGCATTATGAAATTCCGATAACCGTCATCGTTTGCAACAACACTGGATACTTGTCGGTGGATCTTTCCTACGATAGTTTTGGAAAGAGAAGGTTGGAGGGAAAGGTATCCCACGTAGGGACTGAAATTTCTGAACCTCCTTTGAACATCGTGGAGCTGTCAGACGCGCTGGGCGTCAAAGGAGTGTCGGTGATAAACGAAAAGGATCTCTTAACTGTCTTAGAAAGGAACGCCTCATCTTCTGAAATCCTCGAATTGATCGATGTCCATACCGACCCGAAGGAAAGAGGTTACGAAGGCTCTATTGGACAGAATTCCGCATGGACATAAAGCGGAACTTGAACCCACCGCTCAGCCCACCGAAGCTACTCGGCACTGTATCTTTTGCTAATGATGGAGGCGTTTTTAGTTTCTTCGACCTTTTTCTTGCTTTGCCTGCAATTCTATTTATTTGAAAAGACAGGCTTGCGTTTTTCTTGCGCTGCTTTTGCACCTTCTATCCTGTCCTGTGTTCCCAAAATTATGGTCCCAAGTTCTGACTCGTAGGCCAAGCCCGAATTCAAATCCAAGTCAAGACCTCTATCTATTGCAATTTTGGACAGGGTCACACCCAGAGGGGCATTTTCCGCGATCGTTAGGGCAAGCTCTTTAGCTTTGGGCAAAAGTTCCTCTGGCGGATAGACATGGTTGACGAGACCTATTGTCTCTGCTTCTACTGAGCTTATTCTTTTACCAGTGAATATCATTTCCTTCGCTAAGCCAGGACCTATCAATCGGGGTAGTCTCTGCGTACCTCCCGATCCAGCTATAAGACCCCTTGTCACCTCAGGAAGTCCAAAGGATGCTTCGCTCGAGCAGACGCGAATATCGCATGCGAGTGCCATCTCGCAACCTCCTCCCAATGCGTACCCATTGATCGCAGCTAGGGTAGGTTTTGGAAAATGCGATAATGAATTATAAGGCTCGTTAGCTCCAAAATTTGCTTTCTTCCTATATTGAATCTGATCCAATTGAGCCAGTTCTTTGACGTCTGCTCCAACGCAGAAAGCCCTTCCTTTTCCAGTGATGACGAGCGCTCGGCATTCGTCATTCTCGGTGAGTTCTCCAAGGAGAGAAACAATCTCTTTTCGCATCGAATTGTTTACTGCGTTGAGTACTTCGGGGCGGTTAAGCGTGAGTACTGTATACTTGTCAAAGTTTTCAACTTCGATAAATTCAGTCAATTAGATAGAGTCACTTCTCTCTTCTGTAGGGCACGAAGTCGCGTCCTAGAATTTCCCTTCCTATGACTATCTTCTGAATGTCGATTGTCCCATCGGCGACCCAGAGAGCGCGGATATATCTTAACCTGAGTTCGTCGAGGCTATTAGTAGTGTAACCAGTAGCTCCAAGATTTTGCATGCAATCGTTTACGACATTGAAAGCAATCGTCGGGACCCACCACTTGACCATCGAGGCCTCTTTTGTGTAGGGTTTTTGCGCTCCGGCGAGCCAGAGAGCTCGATATGAAAGCCACCTCGCCGCTTCGAGCAAGGTAGCTCCTTCAGCGATACGAAATTGGACCGACTCCCATTTCCCAATTGGTTGCCCGAATGTCTGTCTCTGTTTTGCGTATGCAACCGACTCGTCAAGGGATTTTTGAGCGAGACCTACCGTGAAGCATCCCGCGAGTGCTCGCATCCAGTCGAACATTCCCATTCCCAGGTAAAAGCCTCTTCCCTCCTCTCCGACCAAGTTAGCGACTGGCACTCGGACATCTTTGTAGCGGATCCCTCCTATTTCCCAGAATGAGCCCCCCAGTGTCCTAAATTGATATTTTTCAATTCCCTCGCGATTTGTTTCAACCAATATGGCGCTAATCCCTTTAGCTCCAGGTTGATCAGATGTGCGCGCAAAGACCAGATGCGCATCAGACCATCTAGTCCCACCCATCATCTGCTTTTCCCCATTGATTACGTATTCGTCTCCTTCTCTTCGAGCCGTGGTTTTGATTTGTGATGCATCAGACCCACAATGCGGTTCCGTCGAACCAATTGACACGACCTTTTCTCCAGCGATCATCTTTGGGACCCATTCCTCCTTCTGCTCCTTCGAGCCGGCAATAGCCAGAACAGACCCCGGCCCGGAAGGGCCGCATAGGGGCTGTCCTGACTCGAGCTGAGGTAATCCCCCGTGCAATCCGAATGCTTCGCAACCCAATCCTATTGTAAGTGGATCTGATTTTACTCCTCCAACTACCTCAGGATAACCCATTGCAGTAAGACCAAGCTTCGCCGCGTTTTTGAAAATCTCTCTAGCTTTCTTATGCCCTAAATCATTTCCTTGATTCTCCTCTATGTAACGAACCCAAGGCTGAACTTCTTTCAACGTAAAGTCTCGAACAGTATCAACAAAAATTTGTTGCTCCTCGGAAAGTGAAAAGTCCATTTTTGGACGAATTCATCGGAGCGTCTTATTTAAGACTAAAGCGAGAGTTAAAGAGGAAAAATTTCAGATAATTCATCGAATTATCCCATGACACGAATCAAATGTCCTGCTAATGGAGTTAACTTTCAGACTCCTTTGGGATAAACTTCGCGCTCCCTTCGTTGAGCTTGAGGAAACCACGTTTGGTACCAAAGGAAGCGCCAACTTTGCTATTCAAAGTGACTGTCAGAGTTTCATTACTGCGGTTACCTATTAGTCTGCGACGGCACCCTTGTACCAGCTAGCCTGAATGTCACATTGGATAACATTTCTCGAGTCGGAAGGATTGTCCGTTAGTTCGATTTCATTGGAGCGGATAACATCTTTGCATTCCTCTCCGACTTTGAGTAAAGATTCACAAGACTCGACAGTTTGATTTGCCCTAAGTAAGTCAACTTCTTCTATCATTTATTCTGAGTTAGTTTGATTTCCTTCGATCTCCGACTGCTTCGGAGTTTCTCCTACGTTCGACTGAAACACTGACCCGCCTTTGGTAGAATTGCCCATATGATTTACCAAGATTTCACCCATTACGATTTCATCTCCGTCTTTCTTTTTTATTTGCACGAAATGCAAGCAAAGTTAATCCTTATTTCTCCGCATTGAATTGGACTTCGCAAAGGGTTCGAAAACAAAGTGGCAATTCGCGGCAAAACAGCAATCACTGCCTATGCTGAAACACCTGTTACCCGGGCCAAGAAGGAAAGAGGGGAGCCAGTGCTCTCGTTTTGGGAATATATTGCCTGGGCATGCGATCTAACGCTCAAAAACGGAGGAATGAGTACAAAGGATTTTGATAATCAGGGACTAGCGGTCGTTTCTCCATTAGTGGAACACCCATTGGGGTTTGGATGCGAAATCGCAGAACATCTAGGAATAAGCCCTCGTTGGATCGTTACGTCTTCGCACGGGGGATCAAGTGCCGTCGTTGTATTAGAGCAATCTGTTGCGGCTATTTGCTCTGGAATGGTAGATCGTGTGCTTTGTCTTGGAGGAGATTCGGTAATGAGCTACAGGCCGATGACGCTTACTCAACATAGAAAGGACTTTGAAAATCCGTTCGGGGTTATGGGTCCAAACTCGTCTTTCGCAATGGTAATGAGAAAACATTCAGAGCTTTATGGTACCCAGCCCGAGCACACAGGAAAGATTGCAGTTGTGCAAAGGGAACACGCGTTGCTGAACCCAAACGCGATCTTCAAATCCGGAATGACAATGGAAGATTATCTAAAATCACGATACATAGCAGAGCCCATACGAATGCTCGATGCCGTGATGCCAGTGAACGGAGGAGCGGGATTTGTGGTCGAAAGAAGTGATCTTTTGTCTGCGGAGAAGCCGGTTTATGTTTTGGGCGTGGGAGAATGTGACAATTATCATACTGGTCCTAAGAATTTGCCAGATATAACTTACACAGGGATAACTGAATCCGCTAGATATGCACTTGACGAGTCAAATCTAAAACCGAAGGACATGAGTTTTTTCGAGCCCTACGACGACTATACAATCGCCGTATTGATGCAAATTGAGGACGCGGGTTTTTGTAAAAAGGGGGAAGGCGGGAAATTTGTTGAAGAGACCGATATCTCATTCGAGGGCGGTCTTCCCATAAACACAGGTGGAGGTCAACTTTCTGCAGGTCAGCCGGGCCTCGCGGGCGGTTTTGTGAATTTGATAGAGGGAGTTCGGCAGCTTAGAGAAGAAGGAGGAGCAAGGCAAGTCAAGGGCGCGAAGTACGGAATGGTTACCGGGCTTGGGAATCTTCAATACGCAAAGAATCTTGCGTTCACTTCAGCGGCTGTCTTGGGAAAGGAGTTGTAGCAAAAATTTGAGCAAGGAATCCACTGCTAGTTCAAAGGCATTACCTTCGAAGCCAATCCCCGACGTATTCACATACACTCAACAATTCTGGGAGGGAACTGCAAAGAACGAATTACTGATCCAAGTCTGCGGTTCATGCCAGTACAAGCAATGGTATCCCAGGACTTTATGCGAGAACTGCGGAGAACGGAACTTATCCTGGACCAAATCTTCCGGTCGTGGCACAATATTCACTTTTACAATCATACAAGAAGTCGTGATGAATAGCCCGGCATTCGAGAAAGAGATACCGTATGCACTTTCGATTGTCGAACTTGAGGAAGGAGTGCGGATGGTAGCCCAAGTCGTTGGATGCCCTCCTGAACATATCAAGACAAGTATGCCCGTTGAAGCTTTCTTTGAAAAGATAAACGGGTTTTCCGTTGTAAAGTTTCGACCTCGACATTAAAGTCTTGGGATGTGAACTCGCTGCATGTTCAATCCAACGATCTCCGATGCGTGCGAAGCGATAGACCGCACCGCGACGATAGATGTAGCTTCGTACGGTATAGTTACGAAACTTTACGGCGTTGCGAGATAGCGTTCGGAGGATCCGTTGTCTTATTCAGCTGGCCTTGCAATTTTTGAGGCGCTGAACAATAGGCAAAACATCCTAATGATCACCGGATTTCCAGTTCCCTCGCCATTTTCTTTGCAAGGTAAACCTGCCATCCACTCGGATGGTCCTATTGGTATAGTATGTTTGTTAAAAGCGCTAGCTCTCAAAGGGAGTCCGAACGTGACCGTTCTCACCGACAATCGCCGGGACTTAAATGAATGCTTGGAGCAGATTGGGCGATTGGGAAAGACAGGGGCGCATCAGATAGCCATCCTCACTGGAAAACACGGGGCAGGACAGATGTAAAAGACGTCATAGAATTATTTGGAAGTGAAATAATTCCCCGCTTTGCCTCATGAACCTGAATAGGCTTGGTTAGAGATTCTGTAATTTGGCCTTTGCTCTGATCAGCCTGTCAATCTGGTCGTGCAAAGTGAGTCTCTCGGACATGAGAAGTACGCTTGATTTCTTTGATTCGCATTTTGAAATGGCAGAATCCAGTCGAATTAGTGCAACACGCAGAGCCAGAATGGCCTCCTCTATCACCTTTTGATCTTTCGACTTCTCCGAATTTTCGCGAGATCGCCCAGTCTGCGTTCCGAAGCTTTTCGGATCAAAATCCGGACTAGAATCCGCCAATTTTGCGCTACTCATCGTTTGTTTTTGTCCTAAATCCGCTTGATCTAGTTTAGAGGATAGAACAACCAAACCAGAGTTACCCGTTGCCGATTCAAACCCTTTCCTGATCTGTCTTATTTCTGCTACGCTCAAATCCTCGGAGTCAAGTTGGTCAAGAATTTGATCACGGAATGGCCCGTTCTTGAACCAAAGCAGTTCTTGAGCTTGGCTCGGGCTAATCATGTCCTGTTCGAGTCTTGAGAGAATTTTTTTTGGAAGATCAAGTAGTAGAATTCTGTGTGACACATATTCCTCGCTCTTCCCGATTCTTGAAGCTAGGTTCGAAATTCCGCCCCAGCCGAATTCCGAGGCGTACCTCTGAAATGCCCTAGCTTCTTCAACAGGAGTGAGCGTTCGACGCTGGACATTCTCGACTATAGAGATTTCAAATGAAGTTTGATCCTCGAGATCTCTGACAATGCAATCGACGTAGCGCTTCATCAGACGCCTGCAAGCTTCTAGCCTTCGATTACCACAAATAACTTCAAATCGAGAGCCCCTCGGTCTTACTAGAAGCGGCATCAAGAGACCGTGTTCTCGAATCGATGCGGACAACTCACGCAGGTCGCCGAGATCTGATCTGATTTGCTTGTCGGAAGGGACTAGAAGGCTTATCTCCAAGGGCTCAATCTGCTGACATGATTCCAAATACGTCCGAAGACGACGCGACATAAGGAAGTCCGAGACATATTGGTTAATTTAAGCTAGGATAGGGTTGCAAATGCAACCCACACAAATATTTTCGAACATTGTTCAGCTATGGCCAAAAATTCCTGAGAAATTTGTCATTTCTCAAAAAAAGCCTGAGCAATAATTTTCGAATTTAGTATCTCTAGCTACCCTGAGATCAATAACATTGACAATTTTATCAGAAGGTGAGTGGCACCTTGTACGGAGAACCTTATTTTCGAAATTTACCCTTTTAAAGAAGCTTAACTGAGTTGTGGTTGACTTTGGGAATTAATTCGCAAGCTCGTTTTATTTGCAAACAAAATGACGAAGAAAGTATTGGCGATGATGTTTGGATAAGATCCGGTTGCGAGCTCTGCCTTAATTTCTGTGGCATACTAGTGCATAGAGTTAATGGGCAGATAGTCAAGATCGAAGGCGATCCAGACAATCCTCACAACAAGGGGTTCGTCTGCGCTAAGGGGAATGTTGGAATGTTTTCCCAGTTTTCTCCAACACGAATTACTAAACCAATGAAAAGAGGAAATCCAAAGAAAGGCGCAGGAGTAGATCCGATGTGGCAGGAGATAACTTGGGATGAAGCTCTTGACACAATTGCAGAGAAATTGAAGAAAATCAAGGAAGATGATCCGCGTAAGCTCTACTTTACGACATTTGACATCTGGGATCTCGAGGGAGGTTTCTTCGCCGCTTGGGCAAATGGATTTGGAACGCAATGCAAAGCGTTTTCCGCTGGATTCTATTGCGGAAATAATGTTCATTCAATACATTTGATAACTGAAGGAGGGTTTGAGTCAGATCCTGACCCGAAATACTCAAAGTACATTCTACTGGCTGGTTCCCAATTTAGTTCGATTGTGAATTATCATGTTATGGGCGGCGCAAATGAGATTGCAGAAAGAAGACCAGGAGGTGTGAAAATAGTTGTTCTTGATCCTGTTGGTTCGTACGCGGCCGCGAAAGCTGAGGAATGGATTCCAATCAGGCCTGGGACAGATGGTGCTTTTCTTCTTGCAGTTGCGAACCTTTTGATCAATGAACTCAAGATCTTCGATGCTGAGTACCTGAAGAAAAGGACCAATGCGCCATATCTCATCCAGCCGGACGGTTTCTACTGCAAGAATAAAGAATCAAACAAACCTCTTGTTTGGGATTCCTCTACAAACTCCGCAAAGACCTTTGACGATCAAAATATTTTAGATTACACACTGGATGGAGTTTTCAATGTAGACGGACTCGAATGCAAGACGGCCTTTCATCTCTTGAAAGAGCATCTGTCAAAGTATACGCCTGAATATGTTTCAAAGATTACCACAATAGACGAAACTACAATCAAGCGAGTTGCGAAAGAGTTTGGCGAAGCTTCATCAATCGGATCCACAATTGAGATTAAAGGGAGGAAGATGCCCTACAGACCAGCTTGCGTCGCTTGGTACAGAGGATTATCCTCCCATAAACACAGTTTTCTCGCCGGACTTTCCGCAGCTCTACTCAATGTTCTGGTCGGCGCGGTAGATGTCCCAGGTGGATCCCTTGCGAGTCAACAGGCAGAACCAGCAATTTCTGACGAAGGTCTTTTGACTACAAGTTTAACAGAGACTGGAGCTGCTTATGGAGCAGCTTATCCTCCTCGAAAAGCTCTATCTCCAAAGACCATAGATCTCTTCGAGCTATTTCCTGTCGCGGTCTATAGTAGACCATACTTTTTCTTTGGGTTACTCGAGCCTGAAAAGTATAAAGCTCCATATCAACTTGAGATGTTAATTCAAACGCGTTCTAATTTCGCAAAAACTTCTGTTCCCATCGAGGTCGTAGAAGCTGCCCTTAGAAAGATTCCATTCATGGTTTCTATAACAATGGAAATAGACGAAACTGCAGAGTTTGCCGACATGATTCTACCAGATATCCATTATCTTGAAAGACTGTGCCTCCCGATCTCTTATCCCGGTCAAAAGAGCGGCGAGGGTTATCGCTTTTGGAACGGTCAAAGGCCTGTTGTCGACCCCCCATTTGAAACCCCATGGGGTAAAATGGTGAATAGTGGAGAAATTCTACTAGAGCTCGCCAAAAGAGGAGGCTTTCTACCAGATATCTACAATGGAATTAATTTCTCATGGCGTCTTGAAGGGAAGAACAAACTTGATCCGAATTCAAATTATTCTACAAGAGAATTATTCGAAAGAAGGATCAAGGCGACCTTTGGCGATGACAAGGATCTAAATTGGTACCTTGATAATGCCCTCGTTGTAAAGGAAAACACGCCCGAACAAATGTATCCGGGTGCATTCAGCAAAGCAAGAGTGCATTTGTATTTTGAATTCATGAAACGTGCTGGGCAAGATGTAGCTCAAGTTACAAAGGAGTTAGGAATGGACTGGTGGGATGTCTCGGACTATCAACCGCTACCAGACTGGAAACCGTGCCCCAGCTTCAACCCTAGTGATTCGCAATTCGATCTGTATCTATTAAATTACAAAGTGCCTCAACAACCTTTTAGCTACGGGAGAGGCTATTCAATTCTTCAAGATCTGACTGACAAACATCGAGACGACGATCTTCTAATCAATTCTTTGACTGCAAAGAGCAAAGGGATCTCCGATGGTGATAAGATATCAATTGAAACTTCGTCAGGTAAGAAAGCACAAGGAAGAGCTAGAGTGACCGAGCTAGTTCATCCCGAAGTGATTGCATCGCAAGCTCAGGGTGGAAGATTTGCCCGCGCACTCGGGGGAAAGAGAAAAGGAATCAATTACAACGACCTTCTAACTCTCGACGAAGAACACATCGATTTCGTAAGTACTGCAGTCGACATGTGCATCAAAGTAAGAGTATCGAAACTATAACCAAACAAAAACGAAGAAGAGAGCAAATCCATATGCCTCGCTGGGGAATGGTGATTGATCTTGCAAAATGCGTGGGATGCGATGCTTGCACTGTTGCATGCAAGATTGAAAATAGATCGCCTGGCAGCATCTATTACGCACCGGTTTATCATGCAGAGATTGGAAAGTACCCGAAAGCTCACACTATATTTATCCCGACTCTTTGCATGCATTGCGATGATCCCCCTTGTATGAAGTCATGCGCTGCAAAAGCGATCTCAAAACGAAAGGATGGTATTGTGGAGGTTGATCCTGAGAGCTGTGTTGGAACAAAAGCTTGTGTGAGCGCTTGTCCCTACGGTGCTATGCATTTTTTCGAACCCGATGAAACAACGATCGGCGAAGTCGAAACGCCCTTTGACAAACTGGCTTTAGCAAAATTCAAAATTGGAACGTCCCAAAAGTGCACTTTTTGCAGTCATAGGATCGACATGGGCTTGAAAAACGGATTGAAACCTGGAATAGATAGAGAAGCTTCTCCAGCTTGCGTGATTACCTGTCCAACGCAATGCAGAATCTTTGGAGACATGGACGATCCAAATAGTAAGCCATCGAAACTCATCAAATCAAGAGATCATACGACACTAAGGCCTGATGCAGGGACAGGGCCAAATGTTGTCTTTCTATTTGATGACAGACTCGATCTTCGGCCATCCATAGATCATGACCTGACCTAAAATGTCCAATGAAAACGTTCGTCGCAAGATCGCTCTGAGCTTCTTCGGCCCTATAATGGGAGTGATCGGAAGAAGTAGTGATCAATTACTCGTCTCAAAGGATCAGGTAAGCGTGATGGATGTGATACGTGACCTCTGCCACAAGTATGGGGAAAAATTTGAGGAAATTGCCCTGAACAATGGAGAACTAAATTCGGGATTGATTGTATTTGTCAATGGAAAGCACGTCACAGATCCAACTCATTTGATCGATCCTTCCGAGGGAGATGAGCTCCAGCTAATGATAGCTTCTCAGATGAAAGGTGGATGACTGTATTGAGTGAAATAGAAAGAATACCCTCCTCCCTTTCCTCTTTGCCGGCCGGTAGCGGAACATTTCCTACTTTTGTTTCTGTTTCGCTGATTGACTCGACAGCTGTCGTGATCGTTGTCCTAATCCTACTACTCTTAGCTTTCAAGAATTTGAACAGAAAGAATCTTTCGACTTCGAGATTGCTCGGTCTAGGAAGAAAGGAACTTGGAATCGGAAAGATGCTTCGCGTATTTTGGTCTGAGCTTATAGATCGGGTTTTGCTTCAAAGAGACATCATATCCGATAAAGTACGTAGGTTCGCTCATCTTTGCATGTTCTGGGGATTCGTTGGTCTTACCGCGACGACGACTGCTGACTATATCTTCAATGAACAAGGAAATTATATTCCACTAGTATCAGGGAGCCTGAGCTGGATAAGGCTACTTGGAAATGCCTCAGGTATAGTCATGATGCTCGGAGCCTCAATTACTATTGCACGTTTGATTGGGGTTCGCAAGTTTCGTGAAAGAGTTACTTTCTCAGATGCGTGGTTCTCAATACTTCTCTTTCTTGCCGGGGCCACTGGCTTTCTAACAGAATATTTTGGCGAGATTGCACATTCTCAAAGTCCCAATGCTCCTCCTGCCGCTGCGTACTCCATCTCAACTAAAGCGAGCATCTTGATAGTAATTCCATATAGTGCTCATTTGATCCTCATCGCCCTCTTGTTCACCTCCGCTCCGGTATCTGCTTTCATGCATGTATTACGAGTTCCCTCGCTGAGATACTTGGATCGGGTTGGTAATATTTTGGCAAAAAGAAAGGAGACCTCTAGCGAAGAGACGCTGGAAAAACAGACCCTTCCCAATATGCATAGATCTGTCAAGGAAGATATCATGATTAGTGAAATCAAGGCTCATTATGAAAAGCCTGATCAAACGAATAGAACCGAGGAAAAAGATCTGGATTGAACTATTATGGAAATATATTCGGCCTAGGCAACATTTAGGTTTGAATAGAAAGTTTTTCCAACCTTCCATAACGACTTTCAGCATCGTCTGGCTAGGTCGTCGTTCGGTCTAAAAATTCGAAGAAGAAGTTTTGTGTAGATGTCTACTAAAAAGGCCGACTCTTACTTTTTTCGCTCGAGACCCTCTCATTCTTTCCTAACGAGCCTTGAACGAGCCTCAACCGCTCTTCAATACTGATAGATTTTAGCCACATGTCCTCAAAATAGCTTGCGCATCCCTGGACGAGAACGCTATTTTTAGTTGTAAGGATGGACCTATCGAGCTCATCTTTGTACTCCACCGTTCCAGCTAGAACAAGCTCACATCCATCTATTATGAGATATCTTAGTGATCTATCTAGGTTCGCAACATGCCTTAAATGGACGCATTTTGAATAATTTAGGGCAATCCGATAATTCTGCGGAATAACTTCAGTAAGTATCCTCACTGTTACGTTTCTTGCAGTAGCTTCTTTTTCAAAATCCGCAAACTCAAAGTAATGTCTACGCAACGCTTGTGCTGAGACAACCTTGATAATTTCGGTGCGGGCAGATTGAATGCTTTGCAAAACCTTTGGTGTTACTGCATTTCCTTTTACTAATCGAAATGTTGCAGGTTCCTCTTCCTCGCTGTTTGAAAGAGAGGATGATACAATCGCATTTTCACGTTCCTTTTCTAGCCATTCTGAAATCATATCCGTCTTCGATTCTAGATGGAGTAGTTCCTTGCGTTTTTGTTCTACGAGCAAGCGAACTGCCTTGATCGGTTCGGTGGCGTAATATCTTGAAGGATTTCCAACGCTTGTTTCCACTAAACCGATTTTTACCAACTTGTGCAGTGCCCTATAGATGTCCGACCTGTGCGCGGCGGTCATTTTCGAGAGCTGAGTCGTGGACATGCCGCTCGCGGAAACTAGAGACACGAAAATCTTCTCTTGTAATGGAGTCAAGCCGAATTCAAGCAACGATGGAATATCCGAAGAAGAGGTTGAGACTTTTTCCGAGCCGATGGATAGGCGAGACTTCGCTGCATCATTGCTCATATCGAATGAAACTCCTCGATCAGAATTTCCAAGCCGAGCTAGTTCTATGATGACTATAAGAATTCAGCGATTATAGGCCCAGTCCTCCCTCGAACTGTCTTCCAGACATTTTCGGGTGATAACGGTTGCAGTTCTACGCTTACCTTCAAAGTGTCCAAGGCATCCTGTACCGCGTTTGCGAGACCGTACGGAGGCGTAATTGTTCCGCCTTCGCCCGCCCCCTTGAATCCGCCTAAGGTGATGGGTGACGGGGTCACCATATGAACTACATCAACATCAGGTATCTCCATCGCGGTTGGAACAAGATAATCGACGAAAGTCGAGGATTGTAACTCTCCTTCGTTTGTATAGACGAGTTCCTCGAAAATAGCGCCCCCTATACCGCTGGCAATTCCGCCTTGAATTTGCCCATCCAGACTCAGCGGGTTGATAATATTCCCACAGTCTGAGACGAAAACTTGCTTCTCAATCTTGATCTTCCCTGTTTGAATATCTACTTCGACTATCACTCCGTAGGCTCCGGCCGTCTCCGATGGATAGAGATTCATTCGTCCCTTTTCGTCTGGGATGTATCTAATATTCGGTGTGATGTACCTGGCCGTTTCGTCAAATCCCGGCTCCAACCCTTGGGGAAGAAGGTAAATCTTTGTGTAAGCTATCTCGGCAAGCTGTTTGATCGATATTGTCTTGTTCGGATCTTTGATACTTGTCAGGTAACGTCCTTCAAAGATTAATTCCCCTTCAGGTACGCCTAATCGAGAAGACGCTAATTTGAGAAGTTTTCTTTTGATTTTATCGCACGCCATAATTACAGAGCCTACTCCGGCGATAGAGAATCTCGAAGCCCAGGCACCAAGACCATATGGGGCAACGGCTGTATCTCCCTCGATTACAGTAATGTCTTCTGGATAAACTCCCAGTTCGTCTGCGACTATCTGAGACAAAGCAGTCTCGTGCCCTTGTCCTTGTGCGGCTACCCCGGCCATCACTGTGATTTTTCCCGAAGGATCTATCCTGACCGTAGCAGAGTCATATCCTGTATGAAGACTATCAGGGACCGCATTCGCCGATGGCTCGATCAAAAACGAGACTGAAATCCCCTTGTATGTTCCCTTCTTTCTCATCTCAGATTGTTTCTTACGAAATTCTTCGTAGCCAATTTTCTCAACGGCTAGTTTCAGATTTCCTGGATAATTCCCGCTATCGTAAATTGCCCCCGTGCAAGAGTTATATGGAAACTCATTGGGCTGGATGAAATTCCGTAGCCGCAATTCCACTGGGTCCATCCCGATCTCTTTTGCCGCGATGTCGAGCATTCTTTCCATCACAAAATTTGCGTCAGCCTTTCCAAATCCTCGATATGCTCCATATGGAGCCTTGCACGTGTTCGCGACGTGCAGATCAACCTCGTAGTTCTGAATTTTGTATCCGCTAGGGATGAAAAGAGTAGTAGCCAAGACAGAAGCAAGACCTGATTGCGGAGCAAACGCTCCTAAATCGGCTATCATCCTGTCCTTTACCGCAGTGATTGTTCCATCTTTCTTCAGTCCAAACTCGACATAATGAACTTGTTGACGCGAATGAGCTGCGGCTTTCAGGTTCTCTGATCTCGTCTCGATCCACTTTACTGGTCTGCCACTTCGCTTCGACAGATACGCGACAAGCGGTTCCTCTTGATACAGAGGGATCTTTTGTCCAAACCCGCCACCTACGTGTGGCGCAATCAGCCGGATCCTGTCCTCCGGAATATCGAGGGACTGCGAGATGAGGGTCCTAAGAATGTGCGGCGTCTGCACTGATGCATAGTACGTCATCGTCTTCGAGAAGAGGTCATAATTTGCCAAATAACCTCTGCATTCGATTGGAGCGGCCGTGTAGCGATGTCTAACAATTTTCTTTTTGATGACGTAATCAGAGCGCGCAAGAGCCTCGTCAACTTCGCCGATTTTGAAATTGTATGCGATGAGTTCGTTGTTATCCCAAGAATCGTAAAGCTTCGGAGAATTTGGATCTAGTGCCTTTTCGCTATCAACAACAGGGTCAAGTGGCTCATACTCCACGGAAACCTGTTCCGCCCCGTCTTCGGCGGCGTATCGATCCGTCGCGAGAACCACGGCCACTGGTTCCCCCGTGTAATGTACCTTATCAACTGCGAGCATATACACATCCGTTTTCTTCATCCAAGGCAAAGTCACAGAAAGCGGAAGAGGCCTGGTGTCACGTTTAACCTGATCTCCACTGAAGCCTAGAACAACTTTAGGACTTGCGAGCGCTTGGCTCAGGTCGACTTTTTTGATCCTGGCGTGCGCGTAGTCGCTACGAACTATCGCTGCGTACAGCATTCCGGAGAATTTTATGTCGTCAACGTAAACTCCGTGTCCACTAACGAGTACGAGATCTTCTCTCTGTTTCAGGGGTTTCCCCACAAATCTTGCAGGTTTCGGAACAGAGACTGATCTTTCGAGTTGAACTGTAGACAATAAAAATGACAACCCGACTCGAAGAAAATTACAGGTGACCTTTGCCGAAGTTCCAGCTCAGTTCTTCGAATTTGTTATAGGGTTTGATCGAGACGAACTTGCGAGTTTCAAAGTCCTGAACTGGACGGCGATTTGTGAGCAATGCGTATTTTTCCGTAATCGCTCTTTGGATTTTTTCAATTGTAACTTTGTCTTCTATCACGCTTGCTTCTCCTTGTATGATTGTCCCAATCAGGTCATCGTATGAATATCCCGTATCAGCAACGGCACAAACGTTTGGATGTCGTTCAATATTCTTCAAAATTAATGAGTCAAGATTTTCATCAAAATAAATTGTATCATCTAGTCGCACAAAGTGAGTAGGCAAGTTCCAGATCTCGTTGTTTTCGTCCAACGTGGCGACGCGAATCCATACTTGGGAATCGATGAAAGAATTTGCCTGCTCTGGACTGAGGGCAATTTTTGAATAGTTTCTTCGCCTCTTGATGACTGAATGTTTCTCGTCTGACATTTTCCAAGAACCTCTACGAACAACTGCGTATAATAAATTAAGCTACTTATGCGAATTAAAGCGATACATTGCTTGTATAACCCTTAACGCTCTTCTTGCCGTGGGGTAAATTGGAATCTTTAGTCCTTCGAGCTCGGCAATCCATCTATCTTTTACCTTTCCACCTTGCAACACTAGGAAAATTGGTTTCCTGCAGCTCTCGAGTTCAGAATACGTTGACCTCACATCAGGGTAATCAGAATTTGAAACTGCAAGGTCTATTACCAAAAGAGAGTCAACGTTTGGGTCGGAGAGCACGGCCTGAATTGAGCTCTTTCTCGTGTTCTTTCCCATGATCATCGAGAATCCAATATCCGCTGGGTTTCTAAGAACTTGATCAGGAGGCACCATTTTCTTCAAAGCATTCATTGTTTCTTGGTTAAAACTAGGAAACTCTAAACCGAAATCATCTGCGGCGTCAGCACCCATTGTCCCGTTCGCTCCGCTCATCGTGACAACACCAACCTTTTTCCCCCTTGGGATGGGCTGGTACGAGAACCCCTTTGCGATGTCAAAGAATTCCTCAATATCGGTCACCGGCACGATTCCATTCGACTCTAGGAACTTTTCATCGAACTCTGGATTTTGACCCTCGGAGCCGGTATGAGCTCTAGTAGACTGTCTCCCCATCGAGGTCCTCCCACCTCTCAAAAAAATAACAGGCTTGCCTCCTCTTGCAAGTTCTTGTGTTATCTTGAAGAAATTTTCAGGTCGTTTGATTGATTCTAGATATAGTTGAATAGCTCTCACTTGCGGTAAAGAACCCGCGTAGCTCAGAAAATCACTTTCATCGAGATCGGCTTTGTTTCCGAAGCTAATACTGAGATGATATCCCAACCGCTGATTCGTTCTGTACATTACTTCATCCATGTACGCACCCGCAAAAATACCAGTTTGACCTCCTATCGCGAGGTCGCCGTCTAACCAACTGTCAAAGTGATTGATGCTCGCTACGAGATTATCCATGACTTTTCCTTCCCGAGACATTGCGACAAATCCTGTCGTGTTTGGGCCGAGGAGACTCATTCCATGCTGCTTGCACTTGTTTACGATCTGGCGCTCTAACGCCGCTCCTTCCTCGGAAGCCTCCGAAAAACCCGCAGAAATAACAACAATTGCACCAACCTTCTTTTGGACGCAATCGTCGAGTAAACTAGGAATAGCGTTTCCCGCAACGGCGAAGAAAACTAGATCGACATCTCCAGGGATGTCCCTCAAAGAGGGATAGCATTTGTGTGAAAGGATCTCCGGATACTTTGGATTAATTGGGAAAATCTTGCCTTTGAAGCCATGTATCATCATTGAATTGATTAACGTGTATCCTGGCCGATCTTTGTTCGGACTCGCCCCAATGATGGCGATTGACCTAGCTTCGAATATTTCTTTCAAACGGTTGAAAAACACCTGTCGAACCATGCACTAATTATCGTAATCTATCCCATGTACTCAAAGAATTTTTGGCATATTCGCTTCTGAGAATTTTCTTTGTTTGTTCAGTCTTTTTAAGCTCCGGGACAAACTCGATGTATCTTGGAACCATAAATTTCGGCAACATCTTTTCACACCATGCGATAAGATCTGATGGACTAACAGCGGAACTACCTATCTGAGATAAAGCTACGACTATCTTAATATCATCTCCTCCAAACTCTGGATTTGGAACCGCAACAGCGATGCACTCGTCTATCCCGGGATGCTTCGAAAGAACGGATTCGATTTGTATTGGAGATATATTCTCTCCTCTGTATCTTATGAAGGTCTCGACCTTGCCGACGTAGCGAAGAAACCCATCGGCATCGACGCGAACCAGGTCTCCGGCCTTGAACCAGCCGTCCTTTGTGAACCTCTGTTCTGCTTTCACAGGATCCTTGTAGTAAAGTGTAGTAGGTACTTTTCTTGCGTGGCCCTCTTTTAACCTGGAAATAAGTTGTCCCGATTCGCCCTGTCTTACATTTTCCATATTTTCGTCTACCACTCTTATTTCGGCTGTCGAAAATGGTTTGCCGATTGTTCCGATTCTATTAGTCGGCATCGTCCCTGCCCCAAAGAAAGCTCCTTCTGTCTGAGCATAGTGCTCGTAGACCTTTATCCCGAAGCGTTCCTCGAATTTTTTCCAAACATCTTCGTTAGGTATTCCAGCTCCCACCGTAAGACGTACATGGTGCTTTGTATCAAAGTCAGACGGTGGTTGCTTCAGTAAAAGAGGAATCGATGCGCCTTGATGAACCAGAACAGTCGCCTTGTATCGAAGAACTTCAGACCAGAATCTGCTGACGCTGAATCGTTCGGCGAGGACTATTTTCCCGCCGTTACGCAACGCTCCTATCTGATGGACCTGCCCCAAAACATGGTACAATGGAAAGGGAAGATATGTTGTGTCGTCAGGACCAAGTCCGATGACATCCATCATCTGCTGCACGTAAGACTCTCCGTTTAGAGGAAGCAAACCAAAATTTTCATACACTACTCCTTTCGATCTTCCGGTCGTTCCGCTAGTATAGAGTATGCAACAAGGATCGTCATAGCCTATATCGACCACGGAGTTAGAAGCAGCCGCATCTTTCCCGGAGCGCAAAAGAGAGGATAGCAACGGATCTTTTTTGTCGGAATGTTCGTCGCCATTGTCCATTACATAGTAAGGAATCCTTCCACCTTTGACAAGCTTCAAAGATTTGAGAAATTCGTCTAAGTATTTTGAGTGAACGAATGCTAGGGTAACGTCAGCACTGTCGAGAAGATAAGAAATCTCCTCTGCCTTTAGAAGGCAATTGAGCAGCACGCAAACAGCTCCAGCTTTGAAGGCCCCGTACTCGCAGATCAGATATTCAAGCGTTGAATGAGAGATGATAGCTATTTTCTGCCCTTTCGAAATTCCTAGGCGAGTGAGCGCGTTTTCAAGATAACTTGATTTTTCATTCAATTCTCCGAGAGTGATTGATTCGTCCTCCTGAAAAGCAAAAACTCGGTTCGGTTCCCTCTGAGCTCTTCTTCGCAAGAGCTCACCAGCGGAGTGACATCCATCTAGGATGTTAGGCTTATCGTCCGTCATTAATGTCTCGGACACCTTACCGTCCAAGAAGAAAATGCAACCTCGAAGCTATAGTATTTCCAGCGACTGGCCACTTTAATCGGAATTCACAAGAACTTGATCATTTCGAATTGATTCCTCTGATGCTCTTTCCCTTTTCGAAGTGAAAGGCAAACAGCTCAAGCGGTTCAACTTCTATCTTGACTCGCGGAAAGGGTTGTTTGTGATAGTACGTGTAAGATGATCTCAGACCAGCGAAACTTTTCTCATTGATAGCATCGTATACCTTCCATTCTAGATCATTGTCCTGAATCACTTTGGCTTTTCCTTTCATCATTACTCCCCTAGAATCAAAGAAAGGCTTGCCGGAATTCCAGACGAGCGTTATCTTTCCATTCCTTTGGATATTCTTAATTTTCACAGAGGCCGCATCGGCATCGAAATAGATCCTGTCGTCGAATCGTATGAAATTCGAAGGAATGTTGTGTAGCTTACCGTTTAATGAAATCGTGGCCGCCCTCGTGAAGAACTGATTGTCAATATAACGAAATACCTGATCCATTTTCACGGGCTCTAGCGAATCTTTCGTCCAGTTCATGGCTTTTCCAAAGTTCAATGGGCGGGCTTTATCTGTTTTTCATCGTCAGGCTCAAACTATGGTAATATACCCTGTTCCATCACAAAAATTTTGATGCAATTGGCGACACGGGATCTCAGATCTTACCTAGATACATTGGATTCGGCGGGCTTGCTGCTTCACGTAGACAGAGAAGTCGATCCGAAATTCGAGCTCTCAGCTGTCGTAAAAGCTGCCGAAAAACATGATAAAGCAATCATCTTTCACAACGTAAGGGGAAGCAAGTTCGAAGTCGTAGCAAACGTCGTAGTGTCGAGAAAGATGTTCTCTCTACTTCTCAATACTTCGGAAGCAGAAACTGTTCCAGAGTATGTAAAGCGCGCAGAAC
>JASHOD010000080.1 GCA_030041295.1 Nitrososphaerales archaeon | reverse complement strand
ATGTACGAATACATGGGTCCCGCTGTTTATTATCCAAATCAAAATATTCGAAGAATGTTAGATCTTGCCCATCTCGAGAAAACCGATAATTTCTACGACCTTGGATCCGGTTATGGTCAAAATCTGATTGTCGCTTTGACGGAATTTAGTGTAAAAACAGCGATGGGGTTTGAAACTGACAAACAGCGCTTTTTCCTTTCGAAAAAGAGATTGCGAAAGGTCTGCTCACGCCAGGAAGGAGACGTATTCGAAGAGGATTTTGTCGTCGGTTTAACTAGGAAACGCTTGAAGGAAGCGACTGTCATTTATTGCGGAGTGCAAGAGCTTGACATAGAGTTACTCGAAAAGATTGAACGCAATTGGAGCAAAGAATCGCCAGGGAGAAGATTCGTTTATCATCACAAGAACGTTCCCGGCGGAATTACTACCAGACGAGGTCTCTTTTCCTTTTTACCTCTCCAAAACTCAGATAGTCAACGAAAAAGTGAATTTCCGCCATCCAAAATCAGAACGAGAATGGCTCGAAAAGGTGGTGCTCCAACCGGAAGATATTGTCAAGGTGCCGAAACGGAAACTGAGCCAACTCTGGAAAGAGTTCGCGAATAATTACGACGTGGAAGACTTGAAGGACTCGGTGGATGGTATAAAAGAAAGGTTGAGAAAAGCAGTCAAGAAATACGCCAAAGACAGATGGAAAGGAGAGCTTCCATTCCAATCCTAACGTACGGCACGCGAAACTAAGAGCTATAGTCTCTCTGAAGAAAAATAGGAAGAAAGAACAGAACTAGCTTATTCCAGAAAGCGATCCGGCCTCTTTGATGCTAGCTAGCTCGAATACCGCATATGATCCTTTGTATGAGACAAGTGACAGCCTCAAGTTACTTTTCCTCATTTGGTCGTCAGTTTGCGACAACAGAAATGCAAGAGTTACGAAGAATTCTCTGTACTCCATATTGAAAATAGCTCTAATACTGGATTGGTCGTCCATACGCACCTTGAAGGGCCCTCTTCCTTTGTAGTCATTGACGAAATCGCGCACTTTAGCAAGATCGACTTTGATCTGAGTCAGCTCGCTTTTATCTGAAAGGTTGCAAAAACTTAGAAAGGCAATACCGTTTTCTTCCATAAAGTTCTCTTTTTTCAACGGCACAAAGTACGCCCTGTTTATCGCTGCTAAGAAAGTTCTACTGCTTCGGAGAAGATCGACGGCAGTGTCCATCCTGAGAGATTGATATTCTTCATCAAATTTGAAATGTGCGGTAGAAATATTTGCGTTGGCAAACATGTCAAGATAATCTATCAGTTGCGTTTCGCTCCAAGGTTTGAATACAATGCTGAAAATATGGAGCCAGTTTGCCCTGCCAATTGGCAGGTTCTGACGGCCCTCTGTCATCAACAGCTTGTATTGGTGACGGTTAAGATGAATGAACTCATTCTGAGTTCTCCTCGAAGGATTCTCTTTGTCTTCTTCGTGAAGTTTCTCTTCTATGTAACCTCTGATGTGTCCATCTTTTGGAACGTGCTTGAGTCTTTCTTCCCTTGGACCGTAAAGGATCGTAAAAGAATCAAATAGGAATGTTCGAATCTTTCGTTCTACAAGTCGATTAATCTCTGCGACTGCTGTAGCGTACTCCTTTTCTAGAATTTTTGCACGGCACTGATTCAGGCTTAGAATCTCTTCATTCTTCAGATCTGCCAGAGGAATTGGAATTAAAGCTGATTTTTCAAATTGGTCACTGAAAAAAGCCAGAATCTGCTGAAACGCCTCTCTGTATCTGGGGACAGACTCCGTACTTGGCAAAGCTTCAGAGTAATCAAGCTTCATTGTCCGGAGAAATGAACCGACGGATTCCATTGCTGGTTCGTACCAGAAGTCCGTCCAGAAACCGACAATTTCGCTATCATCAAGCGAGCCGAAAAACAGATCTTCGAGCGTCATGTAGGCTTTTGTAAAAAATGCAAGAGACGACGTGCATTTTTCCAGAAGTCTCCTGATTGCAGATGCGTCAAGTGCCTTACTGTTTTCTTGGAGATCAACGATCTCGATGTGAAGAGACTTCGATTTCTCGACAAGGTCTCGTATGAGGCCACCTGGAAGTTTAGCAAGAAGTTCATCCAGCGCGGCTATTTCCGCATTCTTCTTTGAAGGCCTTGCAATCTCTCGCCGTTGCCCGTAAATCTTTGAGAGATAATCCTCGGGCTGATAATTGAATCTCTCGAAAATGATCTTCGACTGATAATCGAGGGCTGGAGAGATAGCCCAATAGGTCTCTGAATTAAATTCTCGCGATCTAATCAACCCAACTTGATCGAGGACCTTGTAGTAGGGGCGATCTTGCTCAGGAATCTTGGAGTCCTTTATCACTCTCAGCCTGGAGAGCTCAGAAAGTCTTTCCAAGCAAACAGTCTTCTGCTCCGGCGTGAGCATGAACTCTTTGCCGTCAATTCGTCGAAATAGTCTTTCTCCTTTCATTAACTTGTTAATCTCATCCTTAAACCTCTGATTCTGTTCCAACAAGTCCTTGATAAGATCGAGCCTGACCCTTGGAATATCGATCGGATTGACCGCCAACGGATCAAACTTGTATTGCGAAAATAGTCCCTTAACCTGAGTTATGATTTCCCGAAAGTTGCGCATTTCCGGGTTGGTGATTCTTTCGAAAACATCTTTGACAAATTTCTGGCTAACTTGTTTTGGACGTTCCGGATCCTTGGCAAAAGCCTTCAGCCTTAGATTCAACACTGTTAAGGCTGCATCCACTGTCACAGGATCCATTCTCTCTTCTATCGAGATTGCACCCCTTATTCTCGGATCATTTTGAATTGCTCGCTCCATCTCTGGAGTGCCACTCATGTAGAAGGCGATTTTGAGTCCCGGACAATTTTCCTTTAGCCAATTCGAGTAAGATTGAAGGTCGTCGACAAATCTCAAAGCAGTTTGAAGCTCAAATTTGTGTAGCTGATCAATAAAAACCAAGATTCCCTTAATGTTGAGTTTAGCTAAGGCTCGGAGATTTTCAAGCAGTGCAGCCCTCTTGTCTAGGGGGTCAGGAGGGATAGCTTGGTTCGCCCACTTTTGATAAATCAGTCGCGTTTGCTCGAAAATGTCTTCGTTGAAATCATCAAAAATCTCTCTGAGTGTGAGCGCAGCGGATTCGAATGTGATGTAGATCGTGTTATATCCTTGAAATCCTAGTTTTTGCTTGAAATATTGAAAAAAGTGTGTCTTTCCAGAGCCGTAGAGGCCGTATACGATAGTGTTCTGGAACAGATCGCTTGAATTGCTTTGAGCTTTGCGCTCATAGTCCAGATAGATTCGCGATTTGTAAGTCATTTCGTCGATTTCTTTCCAAGTTGCCCATCCGAGCAATCCTTGAGTATCGGGAAAAGGATTGCCACGAAGACCTAGCCTGTCCCACCACTCTGGTAATGGAGTATTCGATAAAGATTCAATCTCCTTTTCCTCTTCTGGAGCAGGAAAATCCGTTGAATCGAGTACAGTTTTTGCACGAAGCCTCCGAAGCTGTTCCTCCTTTTCATTAAGTTCGATCTCTCTTTGTTCGTACTTTCTGTCGTATTCTTGCTGAAATTCCGTTTCTATCCTCTTGGTAATTTCGTTTTCCTTTATCTTTAGAGCTCTCTCTTTTTCTTCAGCTGTCTCTATGCTCATTACATCGATTCCAGATTCTCTCTCCGTAAGATGCACCTCTAGCTTTTGTTCGAAATAGAACTTGTTACGGATATTCTTCTGAAAGAATGGGTATTCAAGCCAAGAATGAAGTTGTTCTTCAGAGGTTATCTGATGACTCTTTATCATCCCTTCCATCAAGAAATCCGCAATATCAGTGTCTCGCGGAACAGGGACTCTGGCTGATTCTGTAAAGAAGGATACTTTTAGCTTGCGAAATTCGTCGAAAGGAAAATTCTGCATTTTGAAGAGATGCGCGTATCTTTTGATGAAGAGAATGAGAGCCTCTCTTCTGTCCAAAGGGAATTCACTACATCGAGTCAGCCCAAATATGCCTAATATGGGTAACTAACGATTGTGTTAGATTTGAGCGATTATCGCCATTTCTTGCTAGGATGGTAAGTCGTCGTACTACGTTCAGATTGTTTTCAACAATAACACTTCCTGAATCGCCTGCCAGCACTTCTACTAGCCTAACGTGATAGTTTTCCCAATCTCCGGAATTGCAAGCCCCTCCTTCTTCACTAATTTCGAAAACAGCTCTGCGTGTTCAGTATGAATTGGGATCGTTGTTCTAGCCTCAATCTTTGTGGCGAGCTTCCTCACGCCTAACATGGGAGCATGGCCCGACGCGTGGATCTGGTGATATGCAAATTTATCTGACCAGTTAGAGGTTTAGTCTCTGGCCTCGTAACTGAGATTATTCCATTTTGCGTAAAATCTTGAGCAGGACTACCTGAGATGTCCTCTCTAATTCTTGGACGAACCAAGGCTCTGTATCGACTGGCTCAGGAAAGCCGATAATTGTAGTCTTTCCTTTAGACGTGACCTTCTCGAATTTTCTCTTGAAGGGGTCTGCCTTAAGTTTCTTATTTATTTCCTCGTAGATGTTCCAATCTTCTACTTTTTGGGTTGACATTTTTCCAAACTCGCTATCAATTCCTTTGTGTCAGGATAGTTCTCTGCATATTTGATCAGAACTTGCTTTACAAAAACTGCTTTCTTGATCCCTCGACTCTCGGCTTCTGAGAGCAGAGGAGCGACGTTATACTTCAAGCTGTTAGTAGTTATGAGGAGACGACTGGGTTCGTCTTTACGTCTGACTTTATTTACCATTACGACATAGAGAAGAATCAGAGTCTCATATAACAGGTCGCGTTAACGGAAAAATATATGCGAAGCCGTCAAGTGACTACCATTATGTCATCGCTA
>JASHOD010000079.1 GCA_030041295.1 Nitrososphaerales archaeon | reverse complement strand
ATTCCGTCAAAAACGAAATCAGTTGAGATGAAGATGAATTTCGCATTGTTCTTCGCTGCTCCCCGCGACACAATAGCCGTTCCATCTCTATTCACTAACATTGCTTCATCTGGATGACTTTCACAATAATCGACGTTGTGTAGAGCTGCTGTATCGACAACAATCTCGGGTTTGAATTCCGAGAATGCTCTTTCTATGTCACTTGCATTTGTTTTGTCCAGAAGGAAGCTCTGGTCAACGTTTTCAATCTGGCCCTTGGATTTGTAACCGCCTGCAACTATGTGCCCTTTCAGCTTGGCCGCTCGAGAAATTTTTTGTCCGACCTGCCCGCCAGCACCTACGATCAAAATCCTCAATGAAAAACAACAACTTGTTTACATTAACGAGAATGAACTCGGATAGATACTCAGTACAATACATATCTTCGATTACTTGTGCGGGGGTTTGTTCCAGTCGAAGCTTTGCTTTGTCTTTGGGTCTATTATCTTTGGATCGTTCCAAGGTCTGCGTTCTTCGTCAGGATTTTCGTAGTCATACAGTCTAGTTGTAGCGTACACTGTTAGAGAGGGTTCGCTAGATATTGCCTTTGTACCATGCCAATTCTTTCCTACTATTCTAACTACCTGCAGTTTCTCTGAACTAGCTATGAACTCATCTAATTTTCCATTTTCATTTGAATTAGGATCATCATTGTACGCGCATATCTTCATGGCCCCCTTGAGTACCATGAAGTAATCTACCTGTCCACGCAGATGACGATGCCAGGCTCTGATCATCCCTGGATAACTGTATGATAGATTTGACTGTACTATCTTATCCCCCTGCATGAATTCGTTCCAGTCCTCCCGAAGCATCTCCGCGAAGAACCCTCTCTCATCGGGAATCTTCTTTATATCATAAACCTGATTTCCAGAAAGCATGTCAAAATCACTCTGTAAACAAGCAACTTATAGTAACGTACCTCTTAGAAGCACGTCTTTTGAAGCTTGCTCGTCGGACAATAGATGCTTGTACCATTCTACAGTTTTTGTCTTCATCGAATCAGATACCTTGCCTTGCATGAGAGCAGATTCGATTTCATTAACAGCGTCTTTTGGTGTGAATTTCGTCTCGTAACCGAGAATTGTCTTTGCTTTTTCAAAACAAACTCGATACGATCTTCTATCAGGATCACCATACCATTCTACTGATGGTTTCTTCGACATTGAATCGGCAACGATGTTCGCTAGTTCCTTTATTTGATAGTTCTGAGCGTCTGAACCGATATTGAAAAGTTGATCATTTACCTTATCGGAATCGCTTTCGAGAATGATTAGTATTGCCCGAGCTGCATCCTTCACGTGAAGGAAGGGGCGCCACTGCGTCCCGTCCCGCATTATTGGAATCTTTCCTGTTTTGAACGCGCCCAAGACCATCCCATTGATTGCAAGATCAAACCGCATCCTTCCGGAGAGGCCGTAAATTGTCGCGAAACGAACAACTGTGCTAACAAAATCCGAATTTCCCAATGGGAGATTATCTCTTTCTGCAAAAAGGTTCGCTCTTGCGTATGCCGTAAGAGGAATCGTAGGTGATTCTTCTGTTAAAATTCCATCCTGGAAACCGTATATGCTACATGAAGATATCAAGAGATACCTCTTGACTTTCGCCTCTCTTGCTAGTCTCGCTACCCTAGACCTTCCGAGATAATTTATTTCAAATGTTTTCCACTGATCGAGCTCTCCTGCGGGATCATTCGACAGTGCCGCCATGTCCACCACCGCGTCATATTCTTTCAATATGCTTCCACTGAAGAATCTAGTGTCGTCCACGATGATCTTCAGGTTCTTGTTCTTTTGAAGATCTCTGACCAAATCTATTCCAAAAAAGAACCTATCAAGAATAGCCACTTCGTGACCTTCACTCAACAAATATGGTACAAGAGTGGTTCCGAGGTAACCGCCGCCGCCTGTGACGAGGATTCGCAAAAAGAATTCGCTCCACTAGAATCAATTGTGTGATCGGCGTATAAAAAATTCGTTCTGACAGCTATGGTCTCGACCCAATTTGTTATCAGACATATGAACACTATTTCGCAAGGCATGAAGTGTACAAGTTGTTAGAGTTGATAACGCCTCATGATTTCATTAGCAAGCTTCTTCTGAAAATTTGGTCTCGTCTGTAAGCGTGTGTGCATGAAGAACCACTCTGTAAGCGAAAGTCTAGGCCTTGGTGTCAAACGTAGCGCCTCCTTAAGAAATCTTGGCAAGGATTTTCTTAACCTTGCTCCTAAGACTAGTCCATCAAGGAAGGCCCTAGTTGTCAAGGGTTTTCGAGTGACGATACTGTAGCTAAGTAGACCCAGTATCCTCATAATTACCAATACAGAAAGCAAGCCCGAATACATCACGAGGACGGCCGTTTCGTTTCTAGCCGCATAATAAGAAGATGTTACGAATCGTCCTGTCGTGGCCGAGAGGAAATGCCTTCCACCAACAACAGGCAATGTTGCAAGTCTATATCCTCTTGCCCATAGCCTGACACCAAGCTCGTAATCGTCTCCGTACATAAAGAAACTGGGATTGAATAATCCGCCTGAATTCTCGATCGCGCCATTGCGGTACACCGAATAAGCGCCATAGATGTGGCTCACATAGTAAGGGTGTGTTACTGAAGAAATATCAAGTCCATGTGCAACTGCACTTGCTCCCCAAGATGAAATTATGCCACCTGCCGAATCGATGGATGAATTCTGCCAGTTCATTACTATTGGCTGTGCTCCGGCTATATTCGGTTCCGATTCGAGGAAAATCAGAAGCTTATCTAATGAATCTGGTTCCGGTGCTAAATCATTATTTAGAATAACAACATATTTCGAAGCTTTGGATGAAGCCCTTAAGCCTTCATTGTTTGCTCGTGCGAAGCCCGCGTTGTATCCCAATGGAAGAAACACCATTTCAATATCCGACGGGGCATTTAATCTAGCAAATCGTTGAATTTCCTCAAAGCTTCCGTCAGTAGAGCCGTTGTCAATGTAGATAATCTGAAGGGGACGCCAATTAAGACCTAGCATGGCTTTGAGACAGGTCAGAATGACGTCGATTCTCTGCTTTGAGTTGTAATTGATTGTTAAGATGCTCGCGCGCGGGTTAGGCGAATCTTTCACGCGCAGCTCCACTCTTACTTAGTTTGATAATTTTTTCCGAGTATAAGTCAGTTTTCCAACGCAGAAAGATCCGGATGCTCAAACTGGGTGAATTAAGACACCACATCATACGGTGCCACCTCGGCGTTACTACATCATTCTTCGAAGCAATCTATCTCTGACGGACCTTAGTCGAAAGAATACTGGTCCGGCCCTGTGCTTTAGAATTCTCCTTGGACGATCGGTTACCAGATTTATTTGAGACAGGAGAATCTTAACAGTCGGAAAACCTGAACCGCCCATCATTCGTTCCATACGGATCGACCCTCTCATGTACTCTGTTAGTGAGCGAAAGTCCCTCGAAGTATTAACGAGATGGATGAGTGACACATCTCTTGCTATGGCGATCTTCCATCCGTTGTTTAGGGCTCTCTGACAATATTCATTATCTTCCGAACCAAACCTGAAAGCTTCATCCAAATAGCCT
>JASHOD010000078.1 GCA_030041295.1 Nitrososphaerales archaeon | reverse complement strand
TTCAAAAGTCGAAATAGGAAAACTCCCTTCGCTTTCATTGATTTAAAAAAATCTCTATACTTGTGGAACAGCGCCTATACTTTCTTCTTCTCCTGTTGTTCCAAAGCGGGAAAAATTGGCGTCAGATCTTTCATCATCTTTATCTTCACCCTTCCTTTTCTTTAAACCAAACACCCCAGTTTTAATCGTGGTCAGCGCAAATCGATAAATTTCCTTAAAGTTTAGCTTGGTCTCTCCACTCTTTCTCGTCTCAAATGAAAACGGCACCTCGGAAAAAGACATCCCCAATTTCTTGTACAAATACAGACTCTCCACCTGGAACGCGTATCCCTTTGCCGACACTGCGTACCCGAAAAGACCCTTTGCTGCTCTAGCCGATATAATCCGAAAGCCCGTAGTCGCGTCCTTCACGGGGATTCTCAGGAATGCCCTTGTTAGAGCGTTAGCCCCCTTGCTGACTAGTTTTCGCGAGGATGATAATCCGCGAGAGCTCCCTCCTTCGATATACCTAGAGGCAAGTACGACATCGTTTCCCTTGTTTGATGCCTCCCACATTGAGGGAATCGTCTCAGGAGGATGTTGAAAGTCAGCGTCCATCTCTCCCACATAATCGGCTCCCAAGTTGTCGAAAGAGTAACTAAAGCCATCCATGTATGCGGAGCCCAGTCCGTTTGGGGCGCCTCTTTGGATTAGCCTAATGTTGTCGTACTTTGTCATAAGGCGCTTCACCACGTCTGCGGTTCCATCTGGACTGTTATCATCCACCACGACGATGAACAATTCGCTAGGAATTAGAGTTCGTAGTGATATTATGCGTTCGATTAGTTGACCTATGTTTTCCTTCTCGTTGTATGTAGGCACGACAAGAGAAAGTATCACTGTTTTCGATTCCTCTTATGGAAAAAGAATATTCGATTCTCCACTTTTGAGAAACACGATTTAAGTTGCTTGGAAGTCATACAAAAATAATCAATAATGCTTCTTTTCCTTAGCTCGTGGACAAATTGGCCAGATGGCATTACTGCAAGCGACATCTCGCTCCCGAGATTTCGAAGTAACCGTTCAAGTGGTCGTAGCTGCTGGTGTGAGAAATATTGCCTGAGTCACAGTCACCGTCGTCAGGAGTTCGAGAGGCATGACAATAGTTGCTCCGCATCCTAGATCCGCTCCTTCCGTCCACAGCACATATGACCCTTGGTCGAGAAGTACTCTGAAACTTGTCGAGTTAGTCAGGCCAGAAGAGTAGATCCACTCGGCCGGGTGACCCGAAATAATCTTTTGTGCTTCGTGCACCGTTGAAATGTAGACTGTAACACCCGGCTGGGTTGCGCTTATCCCACCCTCTATGTGTGAAATGGTGGTTGCGTTGAATGGCTGTGCAAAGTGAGCCGCCATGCAGTCGTAGCTCGACTGAACCTGAAATATGGCACCCTTGGGAAGGATGATGATAGTCGCGGTAGAAAGCGTTGACGTGCTGGCAGTTGAGGTAGAAGTGGAGCTTAAAGCGATCTTTGTCTGAGTTGCTGTCACACTGGAGCCTGCAAATGATGCTGAAACGATAACCATGCTTATCACAAGCATGATTGCCGCGACACCAACAGTTGATAGAATCGCTGCGCGACTGTTCATTTTTCACACCTGTATTTTGATACGGTAATGGCAAGTATTTGATGCTATACAATACCAAGTCTGTTCTGCATTGTAGAACAAAGTAAACGAGCATGTATGGCTGGAAACTCCACAGAGTGGATTATCGAAAGTCAGGAGGTATGCAGTGTGTCTTGCAAACTGACATCTCTCACGAATTTTGGAAAGGCTCAATTTGCTTGGCCCATTTCTTCGTTTCCGCGCGCCTTCCAGCTTGTGACGACCCAAACCACCGGAGCTATGTCTTCGGGAACATACAAGCAGGACACCTAGTCAAATTCTCCATAGCGATATACCAGAGCGGCGTACTAGTCAAAAGCAAAACATTCGACGAAGTCGTATTCCTCGGAACGGCTAAAAGCAAACCAGACTTTAAGGTCGGAGGCAATAATCCTTGGGGAACCTACAACGATATCGAGACGGTTCTGTGCGGACCCGGCGGCGGATCGTTCGTCAACATGACCTCGATCAGCGCCTCGCTTCAGGAATACTATGGCATCGGGCATGGGATGAAGGTAGTACCTCACGCTTGGTCAGCTGGATCGGACACCGCTGAAACAATTAACGACGTGCATGTGACCGCATCTGGCCAAGTCGCGCTCGCTAACATTGGAGTCGACAACAACCAAGAACTGTGGTAGTAGCAGCAACATTCTAACTTAGATCGCCTTCCTTAAAACGGGGAAGGCGACACCCCTATCTCTTTTAGAAATTCAAACCTGTCGGGCTAGCTTTTTTCTTAATTCCCAAATCTCTGGAATAGAGGGTATGTCATAGATCGAGTCGAAGGAGATGCGCTTGTGCCTAATGCACGGATTTGTTTTGACTTGGCATAAACTGTTTTCATCGAATGGTACTGTTGC
>JASHOD010000077.1 GCA_030041295.1 Nitrososphaerales archaeon | reverse complement strand
GGCTTTCCTTCTTCATGGCTAGTCCAATTGGCTCGGCTTTTTCTTTTTGGTCTGGGATGGCGTTGCCGCCCGCAAGGCGCTCCTACTCCATCAGCAGCAGAAAGAAGAGGCCCGGCTATATGCATGAAGGACGATGAGAAAACACGATGACGTATAACGAAGAGTGAAAAACTAGCGGAGCTGTTAAGCGGCAGACTCTGGTTAAATGGATGAACTCAAGTGCACTAAAGATCTAATCACTGTACAAGGGCACTGGTCAAGCTCGAGTACGGGTATTCATGGACACGGCACGAATTGTGAATCAGTCATTAGCCACTAAGTTATGCCTCGCTCGAATGAAATGCGCATCAAAAGCGAGCAATTTCCAAGTGACCTCACGATCAAAGATCCTCATCGAGGACTCGAAGTCTCTATCGAAAGATATTCTCAAAGCTGAGTATTATGTCAAGATTGGAATTCTCAGCAACTGTGATGAACACGAAGTAAAGTGTTTGGCCCGATCTCCGCTTCTCACGCTTGTAGATGCAACGGATCTTTCAGTTTATGTCAGATTGATGAAGCCAGACCCAGCATTTTACTTGAACCTTCTCAACAGACTAGGAATTTCTTCGCCTTCCGAAGCTATATTTGTCGGAGACGGAGAGAGCGACGAGCTAATAAGAGCAAAAACCCTCGGCTTCCGTCTAGTCTTCTTTCTCAAGCAGTTTGTAACTAGTACCAGTTTTCACTCGGAGGAAAGAATGAAACAATTTGACGAACAGTCTAACCAAACGTTGGTCGACATACGTCAGGTTATTTCTTATGTGTGAAAGAAAGTGAAGCGCTACACATCGCATTCTAAAATAAACTAAATTCCAAGCTCCTTTCTATTTGGGTTCTACGCCAACGAGAAGGCTGCAATATGAGCTATTGGAAGACTCTATAACAAATAGAAAAATTTCGTCTTCGACTTGAAATGTATAGCTTATTCTCGCTTCAAATAATCAGGTCCAATCAGCAATTTTTGTCACTCTGCTTCCATCCACGAATCATGTCGGATAACTATTAAGGGAGAAGGAGGGGAATTTACTCTCCTGAAATTATGAGCTCACTAGCTAGAGAAAGCGCAAGCATTCAAAGCCCTTGGAGTCCTGCGCCACGAGGACTGGAAGGCATAGTCGTAGCAAACACAATGATTTCGAAAATCGACGGAAAGGCGGGCAAGTTAATCTATCGAGGGTACGACATTAGCGAGTTGGCTGGCGTTATCCCTTTCGAAGCTGTCGCTTTTCTGCTGTGGGTCGGCCACGTACCTAACAAAATGGAGCTTGAAATTTTCAGAAAGAGTATAGCTGAACATAGGCAAGTCTCTGACGAAATAAAGGAATTTGTAATTAGCGCTCCGCACGAGGCAAACCCATTGGATGTACTGCGCACCGCGGTTTCAATCATGGGACTATATCCTCCTCCAAAGAGGAATCCCGGCGATTCCGTATTAATCGAAGATGGTGTCAATTTAGTCTCCCAATTTCCGACAGTAATTGCTTACTTCCAGCATGCGAGAAATGATGAAGAGCTGATCGAGCCTAGAACAGATATAGGGCACGCTGCAAACTATGTCTACATGCTGACAGGCGAGGTTCCGACAAAGGAACACGAATATGCATTGGATTCATATTTCACACTCTTAGCAGATCATGGAATGAACGCATCCACTTTTTCCGCTAGAGTCACCATCTCAACCCTGACAGACATTTATTCCGCTCTGGTCGCCGCCATCGGAACCTTGAAGGGTCCTCTGCACGGAGGCGCCCCCTCTAAGGTTTGGGATATGCTTATGGAAATCAGGTCAGAAGGTAATGTCACCCCCTGGCTCACATCGCACCTCAAGAATAAAGAGAGGATAATGGGATTCGGTCATCGCATATACAGGACAGAAGATCCGAGGTCGAAGATTTTGAAGAAGCTTGCGAAAGAAAACTCGGATCCCAAAACTTTCGCGCTGGCAAGTAAAGTCGAAGAGGAGGCTCGAAGACTGCTCTCAGCTGAGCATCCCGAGCGACCGCTAGACACTAACGTGGAGTTTTATTCCTCACTAGTCTTGAATTCGGTTGGCATCCCGACGGACATGTTTACCCCTACGTTTGCCAGTGCTCGATCTTTCGGCTGGATAGCTCACATCATGGAACAGTTGTCAGACAATCGGTTGTATAGGCCTGCTTCGGAATACGTGGGGCCGCTCGGGCTGTCTTTGCCGAAAAATAGTGATATAAGCGACTAAGGCTTTAACGACGATTCTGCTGTTGGTGAGCGCCCTTCTGGCCCTTCCCTTGCGGGGAAGTAGATTGCTGTAATGCTCGTTTTCCTCTCACAATTGAGAGGGACTTCGCAATCTCGATAAGGAGTGCTCCTTTTTTTACTCCGGATCTCTTTTCGATGCTGACGCAACCACTTTGAATTGAAACTCGTTTTGGGTGTCTTACAGCTTCGGATTCCGGTGAATAGCCGAGAAGTGTAGTAGCTTCGACCAACTCATCGAGCTTGGGATCCTTGACTGATCGATCTAATGGGATTCTTCTTCCCTGCTCCCTAGTAATAGAGGAGTTAAAATAATCCAGCCACAGAACGTGGCGCTTGTAATCCTTCAAAGCACGCTTGTGTTCTCCATTTACTCAAAGCGTAAAAATTGGAAGGATGGATGAAAATAGAAAACTACGAATTTGTAATTCGGGATTATCCGAGTACGCCGTACTACTTTGCGGTGAGGACGGCGTTGACAACTCCGTCCTGAGACGGTCTTGACATAACCCTCGCATTTCCTAGTTCAGTGTCAATTAGAGCCCCTCGGCTGATTACACCCCTACGTTCATAGTCTCGGTTCGCAGGGTTTCCCAGAACCCGCGTTATCTTTACTTTGGATGTTTTACCCGAGCTCACATCAGTTATGTTCGCAAATTCTGCGAAGCGTAGGGAAGTCTTGACGCTTCCGCCCCTAGTCCTTCTCTGATAATTTTCCGTCGAACCGAGCAGTGTCTCGGCCGCGTAACCGTCTTTTTCGAAAGCTCTGCGTGACCTGTTTGCCTTTCTCGCGCCTCCAGTCAGTTTTCGTTTCTTCAAGTTTTCGATAGGCTTTACCATTTGTATCTAATCACAAAGATTTGCAAATTCACGATGCGTTGTAATTCACTAATAAAGACTATTTCGACAACTGACACCGTTCTATTGGAAGGCTCGACGTCTGTATTGGACGGAGTTCACATTCATAGAGATTGGATTAGACCAGTCATCAGATGACCGAAGGATACGGCTAAATCAATGTGAATCTTGGCTTGCACTGTCTTTTCAAGACATGATTTACGACAAGATTAGAAGGTCTCCGCGCTTTGTAAGAATTGGAAAAGAGTTAGGCTTACCCCTTGAATAATGGCGAGGGAGTATTCGAAGAAGAACTAATGGTCCTCTGTTTAGGCTAATTAGTTTGACTGCAATGGCTTTCATATGAAGACCAAATCGGAATCGGCCGAAAAAGGGAACTCCCGCTAATGGAAACGAAGTGTCGTCTGATCGCTCTAAATTCTGAAAAATTCCCATATTAATTGGCTCCCGCATGCTCTTTTTTTTACCTTCCAACATCTTCCCCTTCGGCGCTGAGAGCACGACCTTCCAATCATCTCTCCTTTGAAGTAATTGTATTATATGCATAAAGAGGAGAAAGGAAGACACCTGCTTCAAACTCGCTGGCAGCAACGAAGAATTGCCTCGGTAGCTCAGCCTGGCCAGAGCGATAACAATGCTGATTCCCTCGTGATAGAGAATCATGTGTTGCTCAGTTGCCTTGTAAGCAATAGGTCGCGGGATCAAATCCCGCCCGAGGCTC
>JASHOD010000008.1 GCA_030041295.1 Nitrososphaerales archaeon | reverse complement strand
GTACGGCGACTGGTTCGACTACAACAGTTACAGCTTCAGGTAAAACAGTGAGCACGACAGTTACCACGCCTCCAACGACTTTGTCCTACGTGCCGCCCTTGTCTCCTATTGTGCAAGATAAAGTGAATTCCATAATCCAAAATCAAGTAGCTCTTCACCAGGGAGAGACCGTAACCTACTCGACCTGCGGTCTCAGTTGCATGACTGTATGCCTTTTCAAGGTCCACACTAAGAACGGAGTAGTTACAAGTATAGTATCGGATGACTCGATCAATCCAAACAATGCACGTGAAGATGTCGGGTTAGACAGCGCTAGTAAAGGTCTGTTACAATCTCGAGCTTGTGCATTGGGTCACTCATGGATGGAGAAAGTATATTCTCCCTTGAGATTGCTGTATCCTATGCAGGCCGTCGGTCCAAAAGGATCGGGGCAATACCAGAGAATAACTTGGACACAAGCGCTGGACACAATCTATAGCCAGATAACGCAAGCAATCGACCAGTATGGTCCGTACTCTATCCTCTCAGAAGAAGGTGACGGTAGCGGATTTTATCCACTAATCAATGCAAGCTGCATGACCTGGGGAGAGCAGTCGTACTCTGGTGATGGAAACTCCGAATTACTGATGACTGGTCAACTCGGATGGTGCAACGTCACAAGTAGCGAGTCAGATATCTTCAACTCAAAGCTCGTCTTGCTATTAGGGCGACTCCCACCTGTAATCGAGGGTCAAGGAGGAACTTGGGCGTATATGACACTGCTCGCGAAGGAAGCTGGGATTCCATTCATTCTCATCGATCCAAGATATACCGTAGTTCACAAGAACCTCAACGCGCAATGGATTCCAATCAAACCTGGAACTGATGTGGCATTGCTTTTGGCGATGGCTTACCAAATAGTAAGTCAGGACCTCTATGACCACGATTTCGTTAGTCAATGGATGGAGCCGAACGGTTTTACAGAGTGGACGAACTATCTTCTCGGCAACGGTAGCGATGGCATTGCAAAAACTCCACAATGGGCAGAACAGCTCTGTGGAATTCCTGCGGATACGATTATTGCCCTCGCAAATCTATATGCAAACAGCAAGCCCTCAAAGCTTTACCTCGGTTGGGAAATGAATAGGTCGACTTCAACTAACATTACGCGAACGGCTATCGCCTTGCAAGCGATGATGGGATACTTACTGATGCCTGGAGGAGGAAGTCCAACCGAAGAAGGTTACTGCAGGAATCCATGGGAGAGTTTTCCGTTGCCAAGTGCGGCTAGCTTTTCAGGAGGATTTAACGTCCCTGTTCCACCCGCAACACCAACATTGTTGAATGCGTTGAAGTGGCAGAAGGCTATTTTATTAAGGCCCCAACTCGACTCAGGATCTTTGACTTCAGCTGAGTACAATGGTCTAATAGGTTGCAGATCAGGAGATCCATCGCCGAATATCAAAGTAGCCTCATTCTGTGGCAACGATGTCACTGACAGATACGGAGCTAACGAAAGAATACTAGCCACGAAGCAACCCGGTATATTCACTTTTGGAAGGCTATGGTATTTCGATGCATCAGCTCCTTACATGGACATTCTATTGCCTAATGTCGAGTTCGCTCTTGAAGACCCGGGCCAAGGAAGTCGATTTATTAACAACTGGGCCGGAGCAAACAACTGGTTCGCTTACGCTCCTCCAGCGATTGCGCCTCAGGGTGAAGCTAGACCTGACACTTGGACTTGGCTTATGCTAGCAAAGCGCGCAGGTGTCGGTAAAGAGTTCAACGAGGTACTCGATGGCTTGCTCCAGCAGGACGAATGGGATTTTGACATATACAACCAAGCATTCGACGAAGCACATGAAGCTTCATATGAGCAATGGGCTGCGCTGCCCCAAATAGCACCATACAATCCACCTTCTTGGGATGTTTTCAAGCAAGACGCGATTTGGAGGATGGATGCCGTTGAGGTACCGCCTTATGCGCTCTGGCTAGACAACGGGACAACAGGTTGTACTGCCTCTGGTTTGCCTCCTGGCACGAATCCGTTTGCCTGGACTGCGTCACAGAAGATCGAGACGAGCAGCAGCTTGCTTGCGAATCCCAGTATAGCTGCAAGTCAATACATCAGCCCTAATTCATTTTGGGGAAATATGTACACCAACGTCTGTCTTGGAACAATAGGGCCTGGTGCTACAGCTATTCCCACGTGGGTTCCAAATCTTGAACACACAATCTATGACCAGAATTCCACAGACTATCCTCTACTCGTAATTTCGCCAAATTCGTACTACAGATCGCACTCATGTGGTTTCAACATTTCGCTACTCAACGGGGACTGCTACCATCACAGGGTGTGGATAAGTGTGTCCGATGCTACAGCTCGAGGGATTCAAGACAACGATATGGTCAGAGTGTTCTCCGACGTAGGAGAAGTGTACATCCCGGCTTATGTAACGTCGAGAATTCTTCCCGGGGTTGTGGCAATCTACCACGGAGGCTACTACGACCCAGGAGGCATTAAGACAACGCTTCAACCAGATGGCGTCGACACCACAGGAGCAATGAACCTACTTCTGAAAGATGATCAACCCGGAACTATGACTGTCGGCCCAGACGTAGGTTCGGGCCCGGTCCAGATAGAGAAGATAGCTGCGACGACTGTAACAGAAACGACTTCGAGTACTGCTAACGGTGCGAATGCGAGTGTGAGCGCAAGAAGGAGGTAATTGGTACATGTCATCATCCTCAACAACTACATCAAGCACAACTACGATCATAACATCAACAACTACGACGACATTTCAGACCGGAGTCCAGTACGGATTCTTTTACGACGCGAGCCGATGCAATGGCTGCCATGCCTGTGCAGTTGCTTGCAAGAGCTGGTTAGAGATACCGGCAGGACCCCAAAAGCCCGCGAGATTACAAGAGTGGGAAACAGGCTCATTTCCAAACGTGCAGCTGCATTTTGTTTTCACAACTTGCTTCCATTGTGCAAATCCGATTTGCGTACCAGCTGCAAATGGTGCAATGATGAAAGAGCCAAAGTACGGCGTGGTACTTATGGACCCATCCTTGGCAACAACGCAATCTATGCGCGACGCGGCTGCGGCCTGTCCTTATGGGGCTATAACATTTGACTCAGATGCCGATGGTGCCACGGCTGTGAAATGCAATATGTGCGTAGACAGACTAGAGCAGGGCCTCAAGCCGGTTTGTGTCATGACGTGCCCAATGAGGGCGCTCGACTTCGACACGATGGCTAACTTGGAGGCAAAGTATGGAACTCTGCAGACAATCGAGGGCCTTCCAGATCCGAGTGAGACAAATCCTTCCGTCGTATTCAAACCCACTGATACACCGAAGCAATTCGTGCCATACAACCCCTCAGAGGCTCTACCGCTACTTGCAAATAGAGGGAATCTTCCACCGCTCTTTGATCCCTCGACAGTCACAACATTATCTACTGACATAGTAGGAAGAAATCACCTCGTGCTAAAGCCAGCCGGAGTCAGCGATCCAACGGATACCTCAATTCATGATGAAGGCTAAGAAAATTAGAGCATAAGGGAGAATAAACAGCACGGGTTCGCTACCGTCAAAGCTATTGGGGCGCAACTGCATTTGAAGGCATCTTGTATCATCAGTAGATGATAAGCTTTCCAGGCGAAGTGTCTTTAGGTGGAGCCGCGCTTTGGCAAAGCAGTTTGGATACTTGGCATTGCAGTCGGATTTTCAGGGAATCTACCTCTCGGGCCCGCTACGACTAACGAAGCTTCAGGTTCAGCTACTTCAGCTCCAGTAGCGACTCCTCCGCCAACTTTGATTACAAAGACTCCCTCGGCACAAAGAGAAACTTCGCAAGGCACGCCAGTTTATAGTATATTCAAAGTCGCGCATGTTGTGAATAGCGTATCTGTAAAGAGTACCCATCTGGAGCCAGTTATTCCTTTAGAGACTAAGCAGTAGACGATCCCTGTGCGCCTTAGTTACTCCAAGGGAGTTGCGTGAGCAAACCCATGAGTGTCTCGTGTAACTTTTTGAGGCTTTTACCGCTGATATGCTTCGAGTTTTTCAACAGTATCTGGATTGTATTGGTTTCCAATTCCTCTTTCTGACAACTCATCATGTAATACAATTAACGAAAGTTTTTGCATCTTTTGATCATAAGCTCGATTGTCTTCGACCATATGCAAGCGTTTGGTGTGAAAATCCACCAGCTTTCACCACTTTGCACCACAGAATGGTACGTACTTTCATGATTGCCCTAAAACATTGTTTTCCTTTCATAATGAATATAACGAACCCCGTTTTTTTATCTTTCAATCAGGTTAATTGAAATTGTCAGATTCGAAAGATGAAGGAATAGTAAATAGGGATCTTTCAAGAAGGAGTGTCCTAAAATGGAGCGGAGCGTTGGCTGCCGCTGGAATAGTTGGAATTGGTCTTGGAATTGGAGCAGATTTGCTCATTAGACCGAGTGTGACAAAGACAACCACTGCCACAGGTCCGACTACAACGACAACTGCGACTGGTCCAACTACAACTACGACCAAGACTGCAACGGGTCCAACGACCACGTCCACGACTACTTCAACCTCAACTTCAACCTCAACTTCAACCGTATCAGGTCCAACGACAACGGTGACTGCACCACCGGTGACTCTCTCGTATGTGCCGCCGCTTTCACCCTCGGTTCAAACTACTGTCAATACAATTATTCAGAACCTGGTGAACAGTCATCAAGGCGAATCACAATACTATTTCGCGGACGCTAACATGTTTTTCGGCGATCTCTACAAGGTTGTTACGAAAAACGGACAAATTGTCGGGATAGTTCCAGAAGATATTCTAGACACAAGCAATGCTAGGGAAGACGCATACCTTTCAGCAAGTGACGTGTGGGCTGACAAGGGATTGCGAGCGGTTCCTGGTGAACTTGAGTATGCATCCCTGTTCTACATAAACACGCCGAATAGGATTCTGTATCCAATGCAAAGAACGGGCCCTAGAGGAGATCCCAATAATGCGAATTTTGTTAGAATAACATGGGATCAGGCCCTGATCATGATTGCAAACGAAATAGCTAGCGTGAAGAGCACTTATGGACCATACTCTGGATATGGCGGCGGAGTTCTTAGTTACTATGGTATGAATGTTGGGACTATTGGAAATGTATCACAAGGGAACGGCGTCACTGCCGGCGGTGACGTACTCGGCGATCCTAATTGGACATCGTCCACTTACAACACTCTGCAAGATAGCAAGCTAATTGTACTATGGGGTTCCGATCCCACAGTAGGTTCCTCGTGTGCCAGGATCTACATGTGGTATTACGCCTTAGCGCATGAAATGGGAATCCCAGTTATAATAATAGACCCCAAGATGACAGGGGCTTGTGGTTTTGCGGATCAGTGGATTCCTATCAGGCCTGGAACGGATATTGCAATGATGCTCGCAATAGCAAATGTCTGGTTTAACAACAATAGTTACAACATAGATTATGTTAACAAGTTCGTAGAACCAACAGGATTTGCTTCATGGAAGAGCTATGTACTTGGTCAGACGGCGGGGCCAGACGGCGCTATCGCCAGAACACCGGAATGGGCAGCTCCAATTTGCGGAGTGCCTGCCGATACTATAACAGCGCTTGCGAACTTGCTCACTCAGGCACAATACCAGCCATCGCATTTGTATTACGGATGGGGTGCAGCAAGACAAACGAGAGGAGAAGAGCCAGCCAAGGCTGCCGTATATCTGAACGCAATGCTCGGAAATATCGGAGTTTCAGGAGGATGGCCGGGACAAGCAGGAATACTTGGCGATGCATTTGGGTACTACACAAATATGAGGGGATTTGGTACTTATTCCATCGGAGCACCGTTCGTAAGCTATGGCTCTGCCCCGTTACCACCGAGTCCCTATGCATATAATTCGTTTACAGGAAGCCAGGCCATTTTTAACTCTGGATCAAGCAGTCCAGAATTGTGTGCTGACCCTGTACTTGGACAAGCGATCGCCCTAGCCCCTCAATATTTCAGCGGAGCGATTTCGCAAGCTGAGTTCTACTCAGTGATAGGTAACAACAGCAACTTTCCAGCTCCCAATATCAATTTTGTCATGCAATTCGGTGGTCGCTATTTCGGCTCGTCAGCTCAGGATCAGAACCAGATACGTTTAGCCATCCAAACTTTGCAAATGTTTGTTGATGCAGACAGACATCAGAACGGATCAACTAACTTGGCTGACATTGTTCTCCCCTTGACTCAATTCTATGAGGATGAGCCTTCATTCGTGCAAATTAGGAGAGGTTTCGTTTACGTACAGAATATTATTCCACCTCCGGGTGAAACTAGACCTGCAGATTGGATAGAAGTGCAACTTGCGAATCTCCTTGGAGTCGGAGCTCAATATAACCCAGTGATGCAGAATGTGAGTTGGGAGGATTGGTACTCAACTATTGATGCGTTGAACCAGCAGGCGTATGTAGCATGGGCTGCGGCCTCTAGCACGCAAACCTTGCTAGGCACTACTCCGCCTGCTTGGAGTGATTTCTTAGAGCAACCAGTCATTAGACTGCCATCTTCAGGACCATACGTTGCGTACAGTGCTCAAATCAGCGGAAGTCAGCCATTTGCGACAAACATATCGCCAATTTCCAACTTGAATTCCGGTAAGATCGAATTCTATGACTCGTACTATGAAACATTTGACCAATCCAAGGTTTTTGGATATGGATGGTTTCCGGGGTGGTGTTGTTGTGCACCTGGAAGGACTCCAATGGCAGTGTATGAAGTACCAGAGGAATCGTACTTTGATCCAAATGTGACGACGTATCCGCTGATGCTTCTAGGGAACCAACACCCAAAGCATACATCTGGGTATATGGGGATAAACTATCCTGGCATCACCGGTGAAATTGTCCAGAACTTCGTCTGGATTAGTGTGTCTGATGCGAAAGTTAGAGGAATAAACAACGGGGACATGGTCACAGTATACAACAATAGAGGAGCATGCGTCCTCCCAGCATATGTTACCTCAACAATCTTGCCAGGTACTGTACAAATGTGGAAGGACAATTATGCTCCAAACGAGGACGGAATTGACATAGGAGCCAGCGTGAACACCTTAGTTGGACCTGCAATCACAGCCATTCCCACTGGTTCGGAAGGCCGAAACGCGCTCGTTCAGGTAAGTAAGCAGGAAGGGCAAGGGTAGAGGTGAAAAAGAAAAATGTCATCCAGTGAAGTACAACAATACGGTTTCTTCTTCGACCAGAGTCGATGCGTACACTGCTACACGTGCCAAATGGCATGCAAGGGAAAGAACAACATATCTCCCGGGTCTGTCAGGTGGCTGAGGCTATTCAACTGGGAGACTGGATCCTTCCCTAATGTGGTTGTAAACACTCTGTTCGCTCCTTGCTATCACTGTGAGAACCCAGTATGTGTTACGGCGGCAGGAGATGGCTCGGTGATTAAGGAGCCAAAATACGGAGCTGTCCTAATAGATCCAGCAAAAAGTAGTAACAACCCTAACCTGCAAGCTGCAAACGAGGCATGTCCTTACGGAGCAATAATGTTTGACGCTGATGGAAATGCTTCGAAATGCAACATGTGCGTCGATAGATTGGAAATGGGGCAGCTTCCGGTTTGCGTCTTGTCATGTCCAATGAGAGCTCTTGACTTCGGGCTAATAACCGACTTGCAAGCAAAGTACGGCACAAACGCTGACCTGCCAGGAGTTCCATCAAGTTCTACATCGAGTCCTGCCGTTGTTTTCAAACCCATGACTCCGAAAATCCAGATCGTTGCGTATGATGCAACAACAGCTCTACAGCTCCTGGGTGCAAGAGGCTCGTTACCACCAGTGTACACAGATCCAAATCAGGCAACTGATACGACGGGGGTCACAATAGGTAGGTCGACTCTTAACATGAAGGTAAGCGGTCAAGACCTGATAGACGCAACACAAGACAACTACGCGTAAAACAATGATAGGGCGCTCCAGTTCTATCCGGATATTTATGTATGGATTGGAATTGAGCGCCGTCTGTTTTATTTGGGCACGCACTGAATATGCAATCCTTCTTAAAATGCGTATTTAAGATATCAAATTCGTGAAAAGAAGTATTTTTTGAAATGCAATTCCTTTCCGCGAAAATAAGAGAGAAGACTTTCACTCGCAAGGGCATTCAAAGATGGATTTGTGCCTTGGCTGCGGTCTGGATACTTGGCATTGCGCTCGGGTTCTCAGTAAATTTACTCACAGGGCCGAGTGTAAACAATGCATCTCCTACTGCTCCTACGCCACCACCAACTACGATTGCGGCAAAGACACCAACATCAACACAAGGAGAAATTTCTTCTTCGCCAAACGCTGTAGTTGAAAATACATTCCAAGTTGCATGTGCTGTCAGCGGCATATCGAGGTAAAGAGTTTTCATGTCGAACATGTTATTCTTCCTCGAGAAGGAAATGTAACCCAATCACAAGAAAAGATGAACTCGTAATTGAGCCTCCCTTACTGGTTCCGCCCAAAGGACCTGCGG
>JASHOD010000076.1 GCA_030041295.1 Nitrososphaerales archaeon | reverse complement strand
ATGACTTGTTCAGGGCAGCTCATCAAAAAATCTGTGGGGCTATGAAGTTCATGGTCAGGAGGTAGGGAAGAGCCAGGACTATTACGGCGATGATTGATCCCATCATAAAATCGCGCAGGTTGAAGCTTGGGTTAGCATTGTCGTGCCTTTTCTTGCTTCTTGATGAGAATATTATGCAAAACACAAAAGGGAAAAAGACAGAACCGGCCAAACTGAGGGAGAAGTACTGCCAAAAAATAGTGGACGCGAGAGGTTCCGCTGGGCAACCACCTACATAGCGTTAGAGACCTATTTTGGTTCCTTTAGAGCTTTCATCAATAATTCATCCCATTCTCTAAAACCGAAGCCAGCTACTTGCGTGGGCGTCATTCCCATTAGTGCTAATTGTGGCTTTTCGAAGTCATAATGAATCATCATGTCGACTGCGATCTGGGATTTCTTCTCCGATATGCGATTCCATAGACTTCCAACCATGTTGAACCTTTAAATCCAAAATTCATTCGGATTCCTGTCAATGTACAAAATAGTGTCGTTATCACCTCTTCCTGCCTCACTCGTCCGCAGTTTCTTTGCTTCACAGGCATCCAGACTAGGAATAGAAGTTGAAGTAGTTGGAATAAACAGGTACGATCTGACTGCATTCCAGAAGGAGCTGCCTTTGGCCGATTATATCATCGGCGATTATTCATTTGCGATACCAATCACGTCAGAAATGGTGAATCTCATGACAAAAGTGAAACTGATACAACAACCCAGTACTGGTTACGATCATATCGATATCGAAGCATGCAAAAAGAAAGGGATTCCTGTCGCGAATATAGGGGGTGCCAACTCGATTTCAGTCGCCGAGTATACGATTACCGTAGCTCTTGTTTTGATTAAAAGGATCTTTTATTCACATAACAGACTGCTGCACGGAAGCTGGTCGCAGGGCGAGTTGATGAACATGCAAGGGGAAATAAATGCCAAGACCTGGGGCATTGTAGGTCTAGGAAGAATCGGTAAAGCTGTAGCATCAAGAGCGAGATCATTAGGCGCTAATGTCACCTACTACGATAGCGTAAGACTGTCACCTTCTGAAGAGGAAAGATTTGCGGTAACTTTCAAGCCTCTCACGAAACTTCTGTCAGAGTCAGACATCATTTCAATCCATGCGCCTCTAACAAAGGAAACAACGAAGATGATTAGTGAGAGGGAACTGCGGATGATGAAACCAACTGCGATCCTTGTCAATCCGTCCAGGGGAGAAATTGTGGACGAAGAATCTCTTGCTTTAGCAGTCAGAGAAGGTTGGATCGCGGGGGCAGCGGTTGATGTTTACTCTAAAGAACCACCTCCTCAGGATCACCCTCTTATCCAAGCGGCTAAGGAGGACGCACCGTTCATCCTGACCTCTCACATTGCAGGGGCAACTAGCGAGGCTAGGCAAAGGATAATTCAGTTTGCGATCGAAAATGTACTGAGGTCAATGTCAGGAAACAAAGTGGAGAATGTAGTCAACCAATGAATGTAGCCGGGCAAATCGTTGCTGACCTAGAGAAGCACGGAGTATCTCGCGTCTACGGACTGATCGGAACATCGATACTTGATTTCGTCGACGCTCTAAACGACAGCAAGATACATTATATCTCGACGAGGCAGGATCAATCAGCAGTAAGTATGGCTGTCGGAGAGGGCAAGGTATCGAACAGACCCGGCGTAGCAGCAGTTCACGGTGGGCCTGGTTTCTTGAATTCTCTAACTGCCATAGCCGTCGCTTCCAAGGACTGCGTTCCATTGATAGTCATAACAGGAGCCGTAAAGAGAAGAATGCGCGGCCTCGACGCATGGCTGGAAGTAGATCAAAAGCAGACAGCTCAACCACTAGTGAAGTCATACTTGAGAATAGAGAAAGCGGCCGATGCAAATCACGTCATCGAGAGGGCCTATTCGATCTCGTTTAAATCTCCAAAGGGGCCTGTCGTCATCGAATGTTCGGAAGACTCTTGGGAACTTGAAGTTCCGCCTGAGAATTCCGATTTTCAAAGTCGGGAAATGCCAGAAGTAGCTCCGGGCTGCAGCAAAGAGGATATCGATAATGTTCTAAAGCTCTTGCACACTTCCAAGGCGCCGTTAATTCTAGCAGGCGGGGGAATTAACAACGAAAATGGAGCTACATTGTTGCTGAACTTTACGAATAAATTCAATATTCCTGTCATCACGACTGGGAATGGCCGGGGAGTCCTTCCTGAAACTGTCCGACAATCCCTTGGCAGGGTCGGTTTCGGAGGAGGAAGTACTGTGGCAGACTATTGTCTCCGAGATTGCGATTTTTTGCTGTGTCTGGGTGCGGAATTATCTGATGTCAGCACCTATGCTTACAACTTCATCCCCCATGCGGAAATTGTTAGAGTAAATCTTGATCCGCTCGCCAATAAGAAGCCAATTCCTTACAGTGTCTCTCTTGACTGCGATGCAATCGCCTTTCTCGAACTGCTTGGAGAAAGATTAGGAGGTCAAAACTACCAAATTGCGTCCAGTTGGAAAGAAAAGGTAAAGTCCGAAAGGAAGGACTGGGATACGTTGCTTCAGGATGCGCTGACAAGAAGATACGAAAACTTCGTTAATCCCAGTCGATTCTTTAGGGCGCTAGATGAAAAGCTAAAAGATGATACAATAATCTCGGCAGGTCAAGGCCTCCATATTCTGTATGCTCACGCCTTTCTCAAAGTCAGGAGCTTCTCGAGTTTTCTCGCCGCGACGAACCTCGGTGCCATGGGTTATGCCCTTCCAGCAGCATTTGGTGCTAAAGCTACATATCCAAACAAGGAAGTCCTAGCAGTGATAGGCGACGGCGAATTCATGATGAATCTCCAAGAAATAGAGACTGCCACGAGAGAGAAAATTGGCGCAAAGATAATTGTCGTCAATGACAACTCGTACCGTGTCTTGTTGATGCGCCAGAGACTTCAGAAAATGGGAAGAATCAAAGGAACTGAATTAAGCAACCCTGATTTCGAGAAACTCGGAGAGGCCTTTGGAATACGAGCGCTATCTCTAGCTAGCGATGTCGGGATAGACGACGCCGTGAGATTCGTCCTCGAGGATTCAGAACTTCCTTGTCTGTTGGAGCTAAAAATTAGCTCCGAGGACGTTCCTCCGTTGAATATCGAGGCTTCGCTTCGTTTCTAGTGGGTTCCGGGCGGAAAGATTACTTGCCTTCCTGCCCAGAATTTCGGATCATCGTAGTGAATCATGTCGGGGTTTACGTGCTTTAGCAACGTAGTATAGTATGAAAACAGCTGAAGCGGCACTATGTATGAGAGAGGGCTAATTTCCTCGCTAACATCGGGCATGAAGATAGAATCTTTTACTTGAGCTATGAGATTCTTGTCATCGGTAATCGCGACAGTAGGTATCTCTAGGTCATTACAGACCTTCAGGAGATCAAGATTTCTTTGACTCGAAGGGCCTTTTGTAGCTACCAAGAAAACCACAGATCCGGGTTTCAATGAAACCCAAGGGCCATGAAGAAACTGCTCCAACTCCATCCCCTCCGCAGCCGCGTAGTTAGTTTCTTTCATCTTGAGAGACGCTTCATAAGCTGTTGCGACATTGGGTCCTGATCCTACAAAGAAGTATTGACTTGCCTTTGAAAATTTTTCAGCAAGCTCGGCAACCTGCTTTTCATAGTTTTCAATTGTCGAATGAACGCTTTGAGGTACATCGTTGAACTGCTCGAGGAAGGACTCTGCAGCCTTACTAGCAGTTAGAGTTCGCGTATAGTGGGCAGACAGATACATGGCCGCCAAGACTGCGCAGGTGTAAGATACTGTATGAGCTCGTGACTTTTCCTTTCCATTTCCCACCACGATTGATTTGTTCGAAACTTTCGTGATCGGGGTATCTTTGACTCCGATCAAGGAAAAAGTTCTAGCCCCGTTGTCCTTTGCTTTGGACAGCGCATCGACAGTCGTCTTTGTAAATCCTGTATGCGAGAATCCCATGACAACAGTACTGGGATTTAGGAGATGGTAATAGTGCTTTAGTTCAAATGCTTGAATCGCTTCTGCTTCTGTCTTTTGAAAGAGAGCGTACAGCATGTAGGAGCTCGCGAGCGCGGCGTGATAACTGGTGCCGCATCCGGTCAGCAGAAATTTGTTCGCGCCTTCCCAGTATCCTGTAAGGTCGATCGCTTCTTTCTTACACGTCTCGAGTGTCAGGTGGAGTGCTCTGGGCTGTCCTAGAATCATATCGTGCATAAAGTATGGATGTTTTGACCTTTTTTCATCTTCAATCTGAGGCTGCATGCTATCCTTCGATTTTTGGTATGCTAGAAGGTTGCCAAAAAGGATTAGCCATGAATACGCTTAGTAAAACACTATAAGAACGCCCTATGCATTCTATCGGCAGGAAATTCTCTCATTTGCCACGGAAGAAATTCAATCGCGAGCAGGCGGACAAGTTTTGGTCGAACTACACCAAGAACTTGGCTGAATCGATCGGTGAAAGCGAGAAGGAGGGGCTCGAGAAAGGTTATTCTTCATATCAAATTGAAAGACTATGGCAAGAAAAAACCGCGCAGAAAGTTCAGAAAAGAGCGGAAGTTGAGGAGGAAGGAGACAAAGCCGGTAATTGACTAAAAATCAATTACTGATAATCCGCGTTTGGGATCTCGCGGAATGAATGGATGAGGAATTCTTTATTCACTTTGCGCTTTTGATGAATGTATCCTTTGTTTACATTTTTCCGTCTAGCGTTCAATTCGTGTGAGAGGAAGATGGATTCATGAAGATAGAGTGGGCCGAACATGCCTAAATAAAAATGAGGAGATCACTTCGTACTACTGTTGAGTTTTATCGCAAGCTCGGTTGCAATCTGCTCCCTCGTTTTCCCTTTAGTATCTATTCCCTCGTTTCTCGCTGCTATAACCAACGGATCGGATTCCGATTGTGGCTTGGCGATTGGTGGCGGATTGATCTTCGGTGGAGGATTTGCAACTACTGGACGGAGAGCTGCAGGCCTGAGGGTTTGTTGCCGTGGGGATGGTGTTACGATGCTGGTTATAGGATCCGTAAATTCCTTAACGACATTGTCAAGCTCCCTCCTTGCCTGCCCGACTGTTCGCGCAACCTGCGTAACCTGTTTCATCAGCCACACGAGGGAATCGTCAGACGACATACAAAGAGCTTATCCGAGCCCGCTGGATATCTGCTTTTTGACCATTCTCAGACTTGATAACAATTCCACCTGTCATTTGAGCCTTGGTTGACAATGAATATAGTCGATAGCCCAAAAATGGCTGATGGCGTGCGCGTTCTTTACTTGGCAACATTAATCAAGCTGAGAGCACTCTTTGCTTCAGGAATTCGGGGATATTTAGAAAATGCAGAGGGGCACAGAACAAGCAATGGCCGTCCAACCCGCCTTGGCAGCAAAGGGAATAAGATGGAATCTAGACGAAGTGCTTCCGGCTCGCAGCGGGAAGCTATTTTCAAATTTCATCGAGCAACTGGAATCGGCGCTAGTAGAATTCGAATCCGGCCGCAGTTATCTCAATGACGAGATTTCGAGTGATCAATTCCTGCTCTTGATGAAGAGCTATGAGCAATTAACAAAGATGATCACTCGCCTCGGAAGTTACTCGTACATGTACTTCTCCGAAGACACGCGGTCGCAAGACTCCCGAACCTTCAAGGCAAGGGCCGAAGAGATCAACACCGATGCCGCAAACAGGATTCTTTTCTTCGAGCTTTGGTGGAAGAGTCTCGACATAAGGACTTCGAAACGACTGCTCGGAAGATCCGGGTCATACGCTTACTTCCTGGAAAGAATGCTGAAAGCTAAACCATTTACTCTAAAGGAAGAAGTTGAGCAGGCGATAAACCTCAAGGATTCGACGGGGAGAAGCGCGCTGTTACAGCTATACCACCAGATCAGGGACTCTTTTACCTACGAAGTTAAAATCGGCGGAGAAGAAAAGAAACTTACCGAGGAGCGACTACGTGATCTGTTTTACAGTCCCCTAAGGGAAGAGAGAAGAGCTGCATATGAGGCCCAACTAACGAAGTTCAAGCAGAACACCGATGTCTTGGGGGAGATATACAAGGCGCTCGCTCGCGACTGGCGAAATGAAGGCATCAAGCTGAGAAAGTACTCGACGCCAATCTCCGTCAGAAATCTTTCAAATGACGTTCCAGACGCCGCCGTCGAGGCAATGCTAGAAGTGTGCCAAAAGAACGCGAACGTGTTCCAGGACTTTTTTAGAGCAAAGGCGAAGATCTTGGGCCTTACGGACTTTGCCCGGCATGATATCTACGCTCCCTATCCAGAAGCACAGGAGAAACAGTTAAGCTGGGAGGAGGGAGCGAAACTAGTTCTTGAAACATTTGGGACATTCAACGAGGAATTTGCCGCGATGGCTCGAAATGTAATCGCGTCTAATCATGTTGATGCGGAGCCTAGAGAGGGAAAACTGGGTGGAGCTTATTGCATGGGGATCACCCCTGAAATTGTACCCTACATTTTGACAAGCTACACTGGCAAGACACGCAGCATTTCGACTCTCGCTCACGAGCTCGGTCATGCAATTCACGGTCAGCTCGCGGCGAAGAAAACACGCAATCAATTGACATTCGAGGCCACTCTTCCAATGGCGGAAACAGCTTCAGTCTTCGGTGAGATGATACTTACCGACAGGCTGATGAAAGAAGCGAACGAAGCCACGAAACGATCCTTGCTCGTAGAGATGCTTGACGAGGAATACGCGACGATCGGGAGACAAGCTTTCTTTGTCCTATTCGAGAACGAGGCGCATGACAAGATTGCGACTGGAATCAACGTAGATGATCTATCGAGCCTGTACCTTGAGAATCTAAGGGCCCAGTTCGGCTCCTCTGTTCTCATTCCTGAATACTTCAAGTACGAATGGAACCTGATTCCGCACATCTATCAAACACCATTCTACTGCTATGCATATGCATGGGGGAACCTTCTCGTCCTTGCATTGTACAAGCAATTCAGGGACGAAGGGCCAAAAACATTCGCGCCAAAATACATGAAAATTCTCTCAGCCGGAAGCTCCGCAAGTCCCGAAACGATTCTTTCCGAAGCGGGATTTGACATACAGGCAAAAAGCTTCTGGCAAGGAGGATTCGACGAGATATCCCGATCGGTCGCAGAGTTGCAAAGGACAGCTTGAACGAAGAGGAGCTCATAAGGGAACTTGACAGGCTCGCGAACAAGGCAATCGATTCTTGGTTCGAAAAAGAAGGATTCGTTCTATATTCCGGTGGAATAGATAGCTCGATTCTGGCTGCTCTCATCGCAAAGAGGGCTGGCGGAGGCAACTGGAAGTTATTTACACTTGGTTCAAGCGAAAGCTACGATGTCAAGATCTCCACAGATACCAGCACAAAAGATTCACGTATAGATTCGCTAGATCAGATAGTTCACAAGATTGATCAAGGTGAGATTGTAAGAGCTGCCAAGTTGACGCAGAATCTTGTTTGCGTTACAAATCTCTCCCATTTCGAAGATTGCACATCATTCTCCGCGATTTTCGACGCGATTACTAACTCCTTCGGAAAAGATCGTCCAGTCTTTTCTGCAAACGGGCCCGACGAATTGTTTTGCGGGTACGACAGATTCAGGCGCATAGTCGACAAGAGTGGCTTGCGCGCCGCGCAAGTGGAAATAACTAGGGCATTAAAGATTGCCGAACATCTTCATGAGCAAGTTGCGAGGATTGCCTCGTATTTCAAGATTAGATTTGCGGAACCCTTCTTCAATCCCGAGTTCGTGGACTTTTGCGTCAATAAGATTCCGGTCGAAATGAAGATCAAAGAGGGAAACGATCTTCTAAGGAAACAAGTTTGGAGAGATTACGGTCGCTTTCTTGGACTTCCCGAGGAGGTAGCGACGCGCCGTAAGAAAGCGATGCAGTATAGCATGGGATTTCACAGGACTATTCTCTCTTTGATCAAGAACGGCGAGATAACAATAGATTCGACTGTCTCTTCGAAACAAGCTAATTACTAGGCTTTGAATCGAATAGAACGCAATAATCAAAAACCCTGATTGAGTCAGGGCTACAAATAATCGCTAAATACGGTCATTGAATATTGCTTCAAATTAACGGGGTCGTAATTTGTATTGAAGATCGTGGAATGTGTACCTAACTTTAGCGAGGGTCGGCTAAGAGAAGTAATCGACTCTATAAGAAAAGCCGCAGAAGCTGTACCTGGAGTTACCATTCTCGATTGCGAAAACGATCCGAGTCATAACAGAATGGTCCTGACGTTCGTCGGGCCTCCCGAAGCTGTGAAAGAAGCGGCCCTGGCTTCTAGTGCGGAAGCAATCAAATCGATAGACTTGCGAACTCACAAAGGCGAACACCCGAGAATGGGCGCTGTCGATGTGGTCCCTTTCGTTCCTATACGAGATGTTACAATGGAGGAATGCATAACGCTTGCAAAGGAATTTGCGCTAGAATATTCTAAACGTTTCAACGTCCCGGTCTTTCTATACGAATATGCTGCGACGAGACCAGAGAGGAAGGATCTCGCAAAAGTTCGTGAAGGTCAATTTGAAGGCTTGCGTGAATTGATAGGCAAGGACCCGGCGAAAGACCCAGACTACGGACCAAAGACAATACATCCTACGGCAGGCGCGACTGCTGTCGGCGCTCGGCCAATTCTTATCGCCTACAACGTGAATTTGAAGAGCTCTGACCTTTCAATCGCGAAGAAAATTGCTCACATGGTGAGAGGGAGGGATGGCGGTCTTCCAACGGTCAAGGCGCTTGGCTTTGAGCTGCACGACAGGTCAATAGTACAGGTATCCATGAATATTACAGACTATAAGGTAAGTTCAGTCACAAGAGCTTTTGAGGAGGTTTCAAAAAAGGCTCGTGAGTTTGGGGTTGAGGTTCTCGAAAGCGAAATCGTGGGTCTAGTTCCAACGGACGCGCTAGTGGAGGCAGCTGATAAATATCTCAAGTTGGCAAACTTTTCTCCCAATCAGATTATAGAAAATCGCATATTCAATATCGCAAGTTCCGTAATGGAAAATGCTCCGAAGAAATCGGAGGTAGCAACTAGCGACTTTATGAAACTCTCTCTTGAAGATTTCAGTGCTTCTGTTGCCTCGAAGGAACCCGTCCCTGGAGGCGGATCCGTCTCGGCTTATGCTGCAGCTCTTGCCGCTTCTTTGGTGACCATGGTTTGTCGACTCACTTTGGGAAGGAAAGCTTACGAATTGAATTTCGACAGGATAACCCAAATACTAGCAGAGGCAGAGGATTCAAGGCTAAAACTGCTCGAATTGGTAAACAGAGATTCAACCGCTTACTTGGGAGTGTCAAGGGCCCTCACCTTGCCAAAAGCAACAGAGGAAGAGAAATTAGAACGCAGTAAGGCGCTAAATAATGCCCTAAAAGAAGCAACTGAGACACCACTAGAGACGCTGCGTAAAAGCTACGCTATTGAGAAACTTGCTCGAGAAGTACTTGAAATCGGAAATAAGAATGCCAGATCAGACGCGGAAACTGCGGTGGAACTGTCGAGGGCGGCCGCGAAAGGGGCGTTGAGTAATGTCAAAATAAATTTGGGTTCCCTGTCGGCTGACAAGCAGTACGTTGCAAGTATAAAATCTCAGCTAGAACCAATGATTCCGATGCTTGAATCCAGTAGCTCTTTGAGTTAATCCCGAGGGGTGTTATTTTAACATAATGCATGGACTAATCTGCGCCATAATTGGGTCAAACAAGGAAGAGAAGACCCCTTTCGAAAATTCAATCGCGAAGAAAAGCGAGGTTGAGGGAATCGTCGTTTATCATAGGGCAGAATCGGGAGTCAGGTATTCCTTTCTCGACGACGAGACTTTTCCAGAAAGAATACAAGGTTACTCCAAAATCGCTTCAATTTCGGACTATGCGTTTTTCATTTACCCCAGTAACGGCAAACTTACAGCTCCTGACGGCGAACTGGCGATCCTTCTGAACTCTTTCAAATTGGGGGGCAGGGTCATAAGCTTGGACGCTCCGTTGTCAAAAGAAACTCTCGGAGCTTCTTTAAAGGGAATTAATGTTGCAGGTTATCCAATAGAACAGAGAGACATCAAGTCGTCGATAATTGAACTTCCGAACGAATCTCCTTCGCCTAATTTCAAGCAATCGGGCACTTTGATTTACATCGACAGAGCATTTAGTGTAAGGGGGGTAGGAGTGGTAGTCCTGGGCTTTGTATTGTCGGGCAAGATCGCTCTCCATGACAAACTAAGGCTCATCCCAAGTGCTGGCACTACAAAGTACGCAGAAGTGAAAGGAATTCAGATTAGCGATGAGGATTACTCGGAATCGGAAAGAGGAATAAGGATAGGCCTCTCTTTGAAAGGCGTCGAGGTTAAGGATCTCGCAAAGACATCATGGCTCGACGACGGCTCTTTTCAACTCTCCTTCAAGTTTAATGTTGAATTCGTCCAATCTCAATTCTACAAACAGACCGTCGCAGGTCGAGATATGCACGTTCAGCTCCCCGGCGAATTAGCAGTCGCCTCGGTATCGAAGAAAGATGACATGACCGGGTCGCTTGTGTTAACTCTCCAACATGAAGTCCCCGTCTGGGAAGGAATGAATGTGAGTATGATTGATCTCAATGGAAAAAATCTGAGAGTCGCGGGCGGTGGTACAGTTCACGTATAGGTCAATCGTTGGACCCTTTGTCAATTGAGGGGTCAATTCTGATGGTTTTCTCAATCGTTTTCAACAAACTCTCAAGAGCGCCTTGAGGAACTAATCCATTAGGAGCATGTTCCTCGAAACTCCTTTGCATTCGGAGAAGGCATGGCCCGCATACTTTTCTAGAGATAGTTTTTTCGAACTTTACTTCAAAAACTACAATGCTGCACAGTGCCGTTCTTCCGCATACATTGCAAACTTCCTTGGGAACTATTTTTTGCGGAACGAGGACGGTGAGCCTAGCCTCTACGTATTTTGGTTTCTCAGGTCGGACGAGTCGTCCTGTGTTCTTCACCGGTTGGATTTCGTGAGGCATCTGAATCTCACATTCAGATTTTGAAACAAGACAATACTAGTTAAACCGAGATAATATGGTTTCCAAGCTGATGATTGTGGCAAAAGATTCTAATATCGGATTGAATTAATATGAGGGGTCATGCAAAGAACAACCGAAAAAGTAGTTACCTTATCTCCTCTAGCGATTGAGCGCGTTAAATACTTCATTGCAAAGGACACAAAGATCAAAGCCGATGGGCTGCGTGTCTTCGTAATGCCAGGCGGATGCTCGGGATATCAGTATGGAATGGTTTTGGAAAACGAGGCAAAAGGTGATGATATTACCTGGACGGAGAGCGGAATCAAGGTCTACGTCGATAACCAAAGTGCAAGGCTCCTCCAAGGCTCGAGCATAGACTTTGTGGAGACTGTGCAAGGTTCCGGCTTTAAGATCGATAATCCGAATGCAGTCAGTTCTTGCGGCTGCGGAAATTCATTCCAGACCGAAGGATCAGGTCATTCGCACGGTCACGGAGAAGGGGACGAAGCGGAAGGCTGCGCCTGCGGTTGCGGCGGGCACTAGAGCTCTGCGTAATCTTCTGTTCTTTTAATGGACTGTGCTGACATAAGTCTCGAGTTCTTTCTGGATAATCTCTTCAAATTTCTGAAAGTATAGCCTTGTAGCAAAAGGCATCAGATTCAAGTTATTTTCTATCGCCTCGATTACGTAAGGGATAGCTCGTTTCGAGGACTTGAACTCGAATTTCATCGGTAGATCTTCGTTTTGAGCGACGCGGACGCTCGCTCTCAAATCTTCCGTCGGGCACAATGATTTAGCTTCTGCCTCAAGAATCGAGTACCAGCTCGCCAGCACGTCTGGGTCCAAACCGGTTTGAACGTCCTGTATAGTCTCGACTAATCTGTTGAGTGCACTAACTTCAGTATTTTCGGGATATTCACTCATTTTTCTCAACCCAACTTTATGACGAATCCCTGAACGTTAGTTGAGAACTGCGGGACGTTATTACAACTGTGGGGGCAATATTATCAGCGCAGAAGCTCTAAAGAATTTCAGCGGAAGGATGGTTACTTACAATCTATAGTTGGGGTGCTGATATCAAAGAGGCTGATTTTGACGTCTTCCTATAAACGAAATAAAGTACCGCAGCTATTCCAAAAGAAATGAAGTAGCTGAAGTCAGCCCCGCCAAACCAGCCGTTTAGCGCTCCAACAAAATGGTTGTATGGAGAAGGAATAACGTACGGGGGATCCATGAAAGGCACCGAAATAAGGATCGATAGCGCATAAATTCCGAGGGCGGGGAAATCGAAATCTCTCGCGCGCAAAATGCTTGAAGTTGATGTTCTCTTGATTACAAAGAAATCAACGAGTATGATTGCTAGCCAAGGTGTAATCCAGTAGTCAAGGGTAAGCAGGAAATTCTCGAAGAAAGACTCGAAATTTGCGCCGGCTAGGAATGCAATCGCGAGGCCGACGATTCCTCCCACCACAACTGTGACCCACCTTTTGGTCTTTACATCTAGAACTAGCGCTGAAAGGGAGTTTGTGTATATGTTAAGAGCATTTGCTGCAACGGCTCCCAACACGACTGCTGCTATGGCAAAGATTCCAAAATCTCCAGCGAACGAGTACAGCGCGGAAAAATAATTGGAATTGCCTTTAGTAAGGCTACCCACCAATAAGCCAATAACTTCAACTCCAAACGACGCTGTAGCTCCCCCAGCCAGAGCGAGAACTGTTATTCTCATTTGTGAAGACCCGGTCGGAAAGTAACGCGAATAGTCGGAGGCGTACGGGGACCAGCTCATGATGTAAGAAAATGAACTGCTGAGGGCTAGTCCCAGAGCCCCGAGCATCGACCCATACCAAGGCCCGCCCACTGGAACGTATGACAGCGCCGAGCCGATATGCAACAAAGATAAGACCAAAACGCCGGCCCAAAGAATCCCCAGCACGATCGACATCCATTTTTCAAATAGGTGGATAAAGTCGTGCCCATAAATCGCTATCAATACCTGAATGGCAACAAGAATTAGGGCAACTGTGTAAAAGTTTGCGGAGGGTGCAAGAACTCGGATGGCTTCGGTACCTAAGATCGTGTTTACTGCGAACCAGCCAATCGTACTCACCCAATTGAATGTGCCCAACGCATAGTTCCCTTTGCGGCCGAAAACGCTACGAGAGGAAAACATCTGAGGGAAACCGAGCTTGGGTCCCATTGCGCCCGAAAAACCCAAGACTAGTCCGCCCAAGAGATTTCCTATCAGGAGAATTGGAACTGATTGTGACACTGTAAGCCCAAAACCACTGGGGTACGGAGAAGTGCAAAGCACTCCCACCACATAATCAGCGATTGTCAAATTGGCCGCAAACCAAAGCGTGAAGATTCTCCTAGGAGAACCATGGCGTTGGCTGTCTGGGAT
>JASHOD010000075.1 GCA_030041295.1 Nitrososphaerales archaeon | reverse complement strand
ACGTCATGGTGACCAATCTTGCTATCTTTGGCCTACTCGGTTTTACACTTGCCGAACAGGTCTTTGTTTACAAGTTCGAGCTACCGCCTCCCGTTGGCTTTGGGCTGAATATCTTCCAAACTGGTTTATCGATCGTACCGTTTGCTGTGGCCATGTTTGCGTTTGCGCCGATTGCAGGTCAATTCGTCGCAAAGACGGGAGTAAAGCCGCTAGCAATTTCCGGGACGGTATTGACTGTTTTGGCTTTTCTTCTTGTAGCTCAGGCTACTACTTACGCAGAACTCTTAATTGGCATGTTCGCGGCTGGAGCTGGGATTTCGATCATGACTTCAACCGTACAGAATTTACTACTCTTGACCGTAGATCCACAAGACATGGGCTTAGCTAACGCGCTTGCCTATGTCTTTGGTAATCTTGGTGACAGTATTGGCGCTCCTGTCGCTGCTTCCATTTTAAGTACCTTCACTATTTCTGTGCTACTGGGGCGTACACAGACTGGAGAGGCAATCTACCAATCGCTTCCGTCAGCAATGGCCTTTCAATATTGCTTCTACGTCGCAGCCACCATGTTCTTAGTTATCGCCATCGCTATCATGTTTGCCAAAGAAGTCCTCGGCAAAAGGAAACAGTGAAATGAACCTTTCTTAGAACGACGTTACCAGTGGGAGGATCTACTTATTCTAACACGACTGGTGAATATTCAGGCTGTATTCCACCAGTTCAATGCTACTCTACTACAATTACTACTACGATTACCAACACTTCAGTGCCATAAAATAATTATAGATCAGGAAGAGAGTGAGATTCTCATAGGATAGATCTATTGGTATGTCACAGTACGAAAAGAACCTATCTAAAACAATGGACGAGCTCCCCCCGTCAATTGAACAACCAAATGCGTATCCTTTCAATTGGTATGATAATGACTCTAAACTAGACATGCTTTATGCAAGAGCAAAGCAAGAACACTGGGATCCAGCATCGATTGACTGGGATTCGGTCAAGCCAAATGATTACGAGGCTATCCAAAGATCTGCGATCTCGTACTGGTGGGCAGTGCTTGCGAATTTTGAAAACAACGCCGCGGCCGCCTTCTCAAAAGCTCTTGTTTACTTGACAGAAAATCATTATGATAATGCAACCCAAAAAATGACTGGGAGCATAGTGTTGGATGAATGCAGGCACGACGAGTGCTGCATGAGGGCTTGCAATCGCCTGTGCCCATATTTTTTGAAGGGGTGGAAACCATCCAACGATCTTGAAGCCAAAGCTCTTCGAAACGTCGCATGGATTTATTACAACGGTGGCAGATACTGGAGGGGATACGTAAAGTCGTACGAAAAGTACAGATTTCCGCTAATCTTCACCTCGTTTATGATGGGTGAAGCATGCGCCTCGAAACTATTTCATGAAATGAAGGAGAAGGCGGATCATCCAGCCTTCAAGGAGGCCTTCACTCACATGACGCAAGATGAATCTAGGCATCTTGCTTATACTTGGTTTGTCCTTGAGAACTCTATTCCTACGCTCACAGAAGAAGAGAAGAGTCTAATCCCAAAAAGGTTGAGAGATGGCTTTGTTTACCTTTCCATGGTACTCTTCGAACCGCCAAATGAATTTTGGAAGCTTCCAAGCGATTTTCTACCCGCGCACAGAAAGCTCGAAGAAATTGCCATGAACGCAGGTCTTGGCGTATTGACTTTAGAGGAAAAGCGGAATGCGTGGAAATCCACGATACTCGACGTTAAAAGAAAGCTGGGGAAATATGACCTTCCGTTTCCAAATCTTCCTGAGATAGATGTCTCCGGAACCTAATCTTCCCCTTATCTTAGAGCGCAAAGATCTTTACGTGAGCTTCGCCAGTTACCGAGTCGCCTGTACCCTCGACTCTGCACTTCTTATTGTTCAGCCACGAAAGTTTCTGAGACTGAGTCATGTAGATAACCTCACCCTCGACTTTGTTCGTGTTTGGGCCGGTCATCTTTCCAGTTCCATAAAACATGCCGACTATTATGTCTCCCTCCTTTGTTGTATCTAACGACTTTGACTCCCAATCAAATGTACCATCGGTTCTCAGAAATAACGACACTGTGCTCGCGTTGCGACCGTAAAATGATGGTCCTCTGACCTCTCCCGCGTAGTTTGTTTCACCTCTAATGCCAAAGGGCGTGATTTCTTTAATTGTCTGTGTTGTAACCTTCAAGTGCGCCTCATTAAGAAAAGCACCTTTCACAACCTGGGCTTGCATGATTCTCTTTTTCACCTCCACAAATCAAGAGAGCAGAGGAAAGTTTCTAATAAACAAGAATACGATTATTTGATAGTTTCTAGTAAACCAAGAATACGATTCCCAAAGTAGCTCGGTAATCTCAGCTTAGGCTTTCACCCGAATTTGGGTCACCGTTATAGGTTAGCCTACTAAATACCCAAGGCAACAAACGCAACGACTTGTCTGTCTGAATATAATACATGCTAAAATTTTAGAGTGTATAATAGAAGTGGCGCTTCTACATTTTTCAGTTTTCTTCTTCCAATCTTGACGAAGGGCTTATCTAATTTGTTCCTGACCTGTAAATGAACCTGCTCTGTAACACAGACAGAACCCGGTACGCAGAATGGTGTTAGCCTTGACGCAATGTTAACGGTGTCGCCATACACATCTTTATCTTTGTGAATCACATCCCCGACGTGAATTCCAATTCTGATATTAAACCTCTTTTCGGGAGACCGATTAGAATTGTAATTTGAAACTGCGAGTTGGATTGCTAGTGAGCACTGTACCGCTTCAAGCGCGCTGGGGAATTCAACTATAAAACCGTCTCCAACTGTCTTTATTTCTCTTCCACTGTACCTTCGGAGAAGTGGTCGTACCAACGATCTGTGATCTTCGAGAATTTCAAGGGCTAATGCTTCATCTCTCTGAGTTAGAGCAGTGTATCCAACCATATCTGTGAACATTACTGCAGCTAGTCTTCTTCCTTCTTTAGACTGTGCCTCTGGAGTGACAACGAGTTGGGCATCTTGCTCAGCGCTTTTGGAAGAAGATCTCCATCGATCGAGAAGAGATTTTTCTCCCGTCGTCAGCCTGTCTGATTTGTCAGAAACACCCAAATTTCAAATACACAGTTGAATGTCAAACTTGTATCTTTGGCACAAAGATTAAGCTATCGCACATTCCGTTGAGATAATAAGGGGCCCGGGGGGAGAGATGAGGGCTCCTCCTCCTCCTAGTAGTAGTAGTCCTTGCAGAATGGCTGGCCGATCCCATAACTCCGCTTCCAGTCTTATTTCCTTAAATGTTTGTTAGTATTGATACAGGACTCGCCAAGGCTCGGAGTGAACATTGAAAGCAGCTTTGCTCCGGGTTTTGGTCTGCTCCGAGTGCCAGAAATCGCTTAGATCCAAAGGCACGACATCTGGTCGCAGACTAGCTAGCGGGGTGCTCCAATGTCCTAAAAGTCACTTGTTTCAGATTAATGGTGAAATTGCGATTCTGAAAGATCCCAAGCTGAGCCAGAATGAATTTGAATGGGAGATCAAGTTCCCAAATATCTCGAGATACGATAAGATTCGTAAGCAGTATGCCTCATACCTTTCAGAAAGTCAAATCAAAGCTGATGCGCTCCTACTCGACCAGATAGCTAAGAGGATCCCTCGAACGGGAGTCGTACTTGACCTTGCTTCAGGAATGGGAACCTTGCTTCTGGTTGTTTCAAACCGCTCTCCTAGTGAGGCCCAAATTCTAGGAACGGATGTAAGCGAGTCTCCTCTGCGAGGAGTCCTGCTCAAACTGAAACAGCAAAACTCCTACGAACGAGTCTCCCTTACCGTCATGGACGGCAAGCATCTTGCAGTGAAGTCGAAGAGGCTCAGTTGCATCACATCTTATTTTGGATTCAACAACATCCCACAGACAAAAAAAGCGCTCAAGGAAGCTTCTCGGGTTCTGATGGCTAAGGGCAAGCTAGTATTCGCAGCACTTTCGTTAAATGAAGGTTCAAGGAGCTTCAGAAGGGCCGAGAAGCTTGGTTATCTTGACATTGCGACCGAGAGTCGGCTTGCGACGGCACTTGAAGAGACAGGATTTCAAGTCGATAGCATAGAAGAATTTTATTCGGGAGAATGGTCTCGCAATCCGATGGACAGACTTCCTCTGGAAGGCGACTGGTTTGCCCATTTACTTGTCCGGTCCCACAAGAAATGAAGAGTTGAAAAACAAGGTTCTCACAAAGTCTTATCGAGAGTTAGGAATGAACAAATCTACTCTTTGGTATCAAAGGAAAAGACTCAAACAATCAGGTTCTCTGCGAATTTACAATAAGACTAAATATCATTTCATTCAGATTGCTTGCTTGCTTGAAATTGAAAGTTTCGGGTGATAAGGTCGGAAATAAAGACAACCATCATTCTCGCGTGGCATATGTAGCTTTCATTGCCGCCATTTTCTCTATTCTCGGTTTTGGATTGGCTTTCCTTATCCTTCAGCATAGTCCTTCTTTTCTATCTGGAGATATGACTTCTCTATTCGTAGGCGGTTTGATTTTAGGCGCACTAGGCTTAGTGGTTCTAATTGTCTCGATTACATCACACAGTTACTCAACCATGTTTTCTTCGAGAAAGAGAATCAAGCGCGGCCAAACAATGACCGTCTATGGTGCGATGAGTCTGCACGTGTACTATCCAAGCTGGATGAAGTGGTGGATTCCTCTTATCCCTGTGGTCTTCTTCCTATTTTTAGGCGGCGCAAAAGTCATTTCGTTCACACTAGCTTGGATTCTTTTTTTCGGATACGGTGGATTGCTTATTCTTTATCAATATCTGTACGCAAGGAGATGGCTTGCAAAATATCAAAATAATGGCTAAAGATCTGCGTCTCATTTAAGAGAACGTACTCGTGGGAGAGGTCAACGAGCTCATGTGCTTTAAGAAGATCGAATCTTATGCCCTTCGTGCTTGGTATACATTCAGGAGCTAACTGATGGAGAACGAACAGCACTAGTAAGAATAGAATATAATAACGATTACTTCCTGACTATTGACTGGCAGAGAATACGAATGGAAAGATGGTGGCTGATTTAAGTAAATGAACAAGGCATCAAAGATCTTGATAGTTGTTCTTTGTGTCGTGGGAATCCTAAGCGGTTCTTTGCTAGCGATTTATTACTACGCTCCCATATTTCACAAAACCATAGGAGGACTGCCTACTCTGACTTGCAGCGACACACAGGTTTACTGTGGCGGTACTTCGTCAAATGGATCTGTAGGGTGGGAAGTTCCTGCGAATACAATGATCTCAACATCGTTTGTTACCGACGAGAGTCTCTCCACTTTTCTGAACGCTGTTCCCAGTATCATTCCATATAACATACAGAGTAACAGTTCGATTTACTTCGGGCTTTATGTAAATGGCGATCTCAAAGCAAACATGTCATATAACATGAGCAATGGGAATTATAGTTCCGCTGGGGTGACAAGAACTATCCAAAATCAAAATGGAGATAACCTTGCAGTGTTCACGAATGACTTTGTTGGATATAGTGTCAGTTTCTCCCTTAGCGGCGGCACTTCTATTCCAAGTGGCACGACGATAACTGTGCTGATGTTCGCTAACAATCCTGTCTGGTTTCAAGTAGCAAATAGCGATAGTTCGATCCATTCTTACGAGACTAGCGTCCCCTCTGGCACAACGAGTCTTCCAAATAACATTACGCCCAATTCGGGCTCAACAGCACCTCAGACTGTCGCCATTGGTCTATTCTCCGATCATAACTAGTGCGGGTTACGTCGCTAGGATCGCGTTTTCTCGACTCTGACTCTAGGAGTTGACGTGAATTAGGAATGCACAAGAGTACACTTTGGTATCAAAGAAAGAGATTAATTCAAAGAGGTTCTCTCAAACTCTACGGAAAAACAAAACAATATTTCGTTTGGTGAACTAAATAGTATAGCGTGTTCCTGAAACATGAAAAGAAAGGTTGTTTTAGTCGGTGTAACAACGACTTCCACCTACTTTCAAGTTTGCGACCCGGTCCCAATGAATTATTTCTCTGCGTATCCATTGCATTTATTTATTGCGCTAATAGCTGGAATCATAATTGCCTTATTTGGCGCTACTCGAAATTGAGTTCTTTAGGGTAGTGCATCTTATTTTATTTCGATTTGATGGTCGATGTGGTTTAGGTTTTGTTAAGTTGTTGATGGATTTTCTCGCTGTTAAGAGTCGAGGGATACTAAGTATTAGAATTTCAGATTAGGATTTTGGCTTTGCAAGAGGTAAATGCTTGGATTTATTCTAATTTTCATGCAAATGCAAAGTTACGAACAAGCTTTCCAGAAAGAACCCGCTAAGCACACATTTGAACGAAACGGAACCGCCTTCTTTTCGGCTGTCGTTGGACTGTTATTTCTGACGATGACTTTTTTCTACTACAGAGAATATTCCGTTTTGGTCGTAGCGGGCGTAACTAAGATTGCTTTAATTGGCAACGTGTCAGTCATAGGAGGCATAATTTTGGGCGTGGTCTATTTCTTACTTGCTTCTCTATCTCTTGCAAAACCTAATCGCAATGTTTTCCTTGTTTCAGCGATCTTTTCAGGAGTCATGTCTATTTTGTCGTTTTCTTTGCAAGTGCTACCTTCTAGCGTAACATCATATACTACTTTGTACTATTTGACGTTCTTTAACGGTTATCAACTTGCTATAAGCGTAATTGGAGTTATTGCCGTTTTCCTTTCACTGCAAGCATTTAGATCGTATCGATTCTCTCGCTAGAAAGCTCCATGCTTTTTATCTTCTAAGCTAGCGTTTTGAATTAGAGTCATCCACTTGTTTTCACACTCGATCTTGATTCCCGCTTTCTCTATAATAATTGCTTCCTCGCAACCGTCAAGATGCTCCCACTTTTCTTGTCGAGGAACTTCGACCCGTCTATATCATACTGCCCCAATGTCTTGAACCCGTTTCTATTTAGCATCGCCCTGAGGTCCTCTGCAGTATAGCCCTGCAGAGCATATCTTTGCTTGAAAATCTCCGGTTTGTTAGAACCCTTCTGAACGGTGAAAACATCGCAAGACCAGAGAAGGCCGGTCTTCCTATCAAGTTTGCAACGCTGAACCTTATGGAGCCTAATATTGGGAAAAATTCTTGTTTCACTCCATGCGTCTGTCCAATTCTCCTTGCACTTTACGTTAAAAATATCAAATACATACAATCCGTTATTGTTCAAATTGCTGTGTATGTTTCTCATCGCTTTCTCAAACCCCTTTTTGGTTAGAAAACCTACAGCATTGAATATTGTTATGATAGCATCGAAACTACCAACCTTGATATCGCGCATATCGCCGTGCAGCATCTTCATTCTCATTTTTTCTTTTCTTGCCTTGCTACTTGCTATTCTTACCAAGTCCAAGCTAATATCCGCTCCCGTTACTTCGTACCCGCGTTTTGCTAGGTAGAACGCTTGCGAGCCTGTTCCACAGGCAAGGTCAAGAACAGTTTTGACTTTATACTTTCTAAGTATCTGCTCAATGGAGTGATTTGTTCGAATAGCATGGGGCGATTCCCTTCCTGGCGTGTCAAAATATTCAGCCAGTTTGTTGAATTCGATCGAAAGCTTCATTCCATCATCACATCGTACCTAGGGAGCTTCACTCTCCTTCCATCTTCTCCAATTGCTCAAGCAGAATCTTTCTTTTCTCCTTTATCTGAAGCCTTCAGTATTTCTCATTTTCATCTAAAGAAATGGTGGTTCTGCCGCCAGAATGACCCTTCTCGAGGTTTCTAAGAATAATGAAACCAATCTTAACCACATGCTTCGAAGATTAATCGTAAGATGGAAATGAGTAGAGGAGTTTGACGATGGAGTGAGAAAGAAATACAGATTGACTAAATTGGGTCAGCTATGTTACGGGTCGCTAAGCGGTCATACAGACTTTGAAGAAACAATCACTGAGCTCAATGGTACAAGATTGTCTCCCGATTATGATAAGACTCTGCCTGATTAATCTCCCCCAACTCGGGTTTCTGTAACTTGTCAGTCTTCCGATTTGGTGTTCACGGAAACGTTTGTCTTGCTGTTATGGTTGGTGCTGCTTAGCGGCAGACAAAAAGCCTAGGTTACCGTTAACTTGAAGATGGCAGATGACTGCTGCAGGTCTTGTCCCGTACCCGTTATTTCTACATAGTAAGTTCCAGCAAGCACTTCGGGAGAAACAGTTATTGTGGCTAGATCTGTAACTCCCGCCAAGCTGTCAGTGGTCTGATTTGCCGCAAATGACACGGTGACATTATTTAGAGCGTCATATGTCATGTTGACGGTCTGGGCTCGTCCCGTGATCGTCGCATTCGTGGCAATCGAATTTCCTGGAGCAACAGATCCCGAGCTGTTGCTCAACTTCACGCTAACGGTGGACACGTTGCTTGACGCCCAAGGACCTAGTTTCACATCGGGGCTGGTCGATACCACATTGAAAGCTGGTGGATCCGTTATTAACAAGCTCGCTCCTACTCGAACTGGGTTGGTAAGGCTTCCTCCGCCTGCATAAAGGGATCCCACCACTTGTGCGTCCAAATAGATGGTGGCACCGCTAGTGAACTCCAACCCGCCAGAAGGAGAGGAAAGCAATGTAGAATTATCATCTTTGAAGTCATATACTTCGCACGCAGTAGTATTGGAGGTGCTGCATGTCAGCTCGTAATGGTTCTCGTGAACCTCTATCTCAGTTCCGAGCTTGGTATTAGTCCCATTGTAGGCGTAGATCGCCCAACCCGCATAGGAGTCAGCAAAAGGGTAGGTAGAAGAATTCACGATCGAAGCTGTGGCAGAGAGCTTGGCATCGTACGCCCAAGTAATTTTTAAGCAAGGAGAAAGATCTGTTGGAACCGGGCTCTCAGGGCAGGTTCCACTTACTTTTCTCTGATCATAGATTTGTGCTTGGATTCCCTGCGTCACTGGAAGTGTGTCATAGCTGAAACATCCAAGGATCGGGGTGCAGATCTCGTGGGACTCCGTCTCAACGTATGAGTCAATGAAGACTGAGTGAATGCCATCGAGTGATTCGACGGAGCCCTCCGAAAAAACGTTCGAGCCAGAGGCAACGAGGTGACCTTTATAATAAACTTTGAAAGGATAAGAGAAACTCCCTCCAGGAAAAGCCATGCCGAAGGCCACCATACCAGGATACCCGAGCTCTTCAGATGGTGTTATGCCAGCAAAATCCACCCCAAGAGTTCCTGCCTGGTGACCAAGATTCGCCAATAATGGATATTCATACCAACAATATCCGGCAGTTCCAGTTACATTGGGATAGGACGGATAAAAGAACCCCATTTCTCCAAGCCCGCAAGGGTTTGAAACGGACGAAGCCGCGGAGGAAACTTTGGGTTTGGTGGAATATAGAGAAGACGAAGACAACGATATTACTAGAATTGCAAGAATAGCGAAGGCGAAGATTCTAAGCTTCACTTTTTCAAATCATTTCCTTTAACAGGATAAAACATCCCTTTCGGGATTGCTAGAAGCGAGTGCGCACTGAGGAGGCTATATTTATAAAAATTTGCTTTGTGTGAAGAGGAGGTAGTTGTACCTATATGAAGACGTGTTCTCAGAGACCCGTTCCTTCGTAGCAGCAACAATTTCAGGATTCCAGAATAATTTATCTTGGTAGCTATGAAGACACGTCTGTAAACAGATTAGAATATAGAAGAATTTGCCTTCGGATTATTTTTTTGATTCAAGATTTCGAGTTACATCCAACGACGAACCTTCTCGCAGTATTGCCCGTAGGCTATGCCAAAATTTCTTTTCAGTTGTTCCTCTTCAATCGGGATTACCCTTGAATCTACATAATACACCACAGCGAATAACGATAGAATCGACCACACGAGTGCAAAGATCGTAGACAAGCCGGCGAAGAACAAGAACAATCCCATGTACATTGGATTTCGGCTGAACCGATAAGGGCCCCAAGTAACAAATGTCGTTGTCGTTTCAGTTGGAACAATTGTAGTCCGATGCTTTCGGAAAATTATTTGCGGCCACGCTATAAGCACTGCGCCGGCTGCCACTAGCAGAATGCCAAGAATTCTAACAATTGTGATCAAATTGGCCGAATTGATGCTTACGGGAACTAAGAACTGTATTCCTATTCTGGCTAGATAACCTGTTGTGTAGACCCAGGGAATCGGAATATGCAAGCGTGATTTGCTCTTGATTGGTTTGGTGATCAATCGCGAACGATCCCCATAGAACAAAGCTCGGGTAACGTCCATATTTCAAGTGCCCGCGGCGTACAAAATCTGTACGTGTGTGATGCGCTACGGACGACCGATCTCTCGGGATTATCGCCAATTCTTCAGCCCTTGAGAATGTTCAAGGAGAATTCATTTGTATGGGGGCCTTTTCATTCGGTGCTGTAAGCCCTAAATGATTAAGAAACTTGTTACGCTAGACCCGATTCACGGAAGAATCGAGATTCCACCTTGGCTGGCAGAAATAGAAAAGTTCCAATGCGTCCGAAGAATGATGTTCATTAGACAGCTAGGTCTCAAGGCGTACATAGACTTTCCTGGGGCTATACACACTAGATACTCTCATGCACTCGGGGCTATGCATCTAGCAGGGAAAGTTAGTCAGCAGCTAGCAGACAAAATTTCAAAAAAAGGCGAACAAGGTATCCAAATTGAAAAAAATCTCAATGACAATCGGAACGATTTGATGGCTGCAGGATTTCTACACGACATCGGGCATGGACCTTTTTCCCATGCAGTGGATTACTCAATGAAAGTTATAACCGGTAAGACGCATGAACAGCTTGCGGGAGAACTGATAGACACCGAACTTCAAGTACTGGAAAATCACGGAATAACTAGATCGTCAGTAAAAAAGATCATCTTAGCCAAACACGATTATCCTTACATTGGTGAGATCGTAAATGGTCAGCTTGATGTCGATAAATTAGATTACCTGTTGCGAGATGCCCATCATATAGGCTTGAGATACAGTTTTGATATAGATCATTTCGTCAATTCATACGCTGTCCTAGGTCTTGGTGATAACCTTGAGAAGTGCAGTCTCGGCCTGGATTACAGCACTGAAGCAACTGTCACTGCTGAAATCTTCATCCTCATCTGGAAAAGTATGTATGACTTGGTATATTATGTTCAAGATTCCAGAATCGCGGAGAAAATGCTTGAAAAGGCGATCCTGAGCACAGCGCGCGATAACAAGGATTTCAGGAATAGTTTCGTAAAGATGAAGCGGTTCATGAATCTTTACGATGACACTTTGCTCGCACTATTAGAACGTAGTGGCAAATTCGCGAAGGAGACTATCAGACAGATAAGGGAAAACAAGCTATATTCGATTAGGTCGGAGTTTCCTCTCAGGAAACTTCCTATGAGTGACAAGTTCGTCGCCGAACTTGAGCAAGACGGTCGATTGGCTGACGAACTAACAATCAGGTTATGTCATGAATTGAAGCTTCAAAGGTATGAACTGATTTGTGACATAATCAAGAGCAGAGTGCCCAAGTCAATAGACCTTGACAAATACGATAAAGATGGAGAACCTATAGAACTTGCACCAAATTCAGACATAATCAGCAGTATAAAGCAAAAGATTATCTTTAAGGTCTACGGGGCATCCTCCGTTAGCAAGAAATACAGTGATGATAAGATTAAGAATACATCCAGACAGATCATTGGATCTTGGTGAGAGATTATGGTTGAAGTGAAAGATGTTGATTTGCTTCTAGCATTATTTCGCTTATGTGACAACCAAATAGATGGCAGAAAGCGCCTGCAAAAAATGGTGTGCGTGCTCAAATATAGGGACAATGTTCCCTTCAGTTTTAGCTTCAAACCTTACTTTTATGGTCCTTACTCAGAAGAGCTGGCAAATCTGGTCGAGATCATGAAGGGAGCAGGATTGCTGGAAGAAGAGACTTCTTCGATAGCACCTGGAATCGTTCAGTATCGCTATCACCTTCTGAAAAAAGGAGAACAAACATTTCAAAGGTCTAGTTTCCAAGTTCGCCGAAATTTGCTCAATTCAATACGAAATGAGGTCGCACATCTGAGCAATCTTTCTACTAGCGAATTAGTTTCGTTGGCAAAACAACAAACCATGAGTTGACAAATCTCTCGTCTAGCCCGTTGAAGGCTCAATCTTACTTTCAAAATCATTAACGCCTAAAGCGTAGGTTCTTTGAAACTCGACATACTACTAGGCTAAACGACCGAGGCACAATGACAAGTACAATTGAAGCGCACAATCATTTCGGCTATTGACTAGTTCTTCCAAAGAATCCAAGATAGATTTTATGATGCCAGAGCAACTCATCATGAAATATCGAAACCGACTCTTTATGACAGCAGAGGAATTAGAATCCTACAGATCCTTTCGGGAGATGACTACGAAACTTTTAGTCGTAACACAGGGTAACATTCAGAAATATTCTAAGCCTGTCGTACTTCAAAAGAGGCCGGTCATGATTAATGGCCATAGACTTTCCAAGGATGAATACTTGGGAATTGTCCATAAGCCATCTGCTACCTAGCTTAGATTAAAGAAAAAACTACTCAAGCCCTATTGTCTCAAACAGATTAATCGATAGGTTCAGCATAGCGAGTTTAGCTTTTCAGTCTCGGTAGAGTTAATTAATGTCCGCTTAATTTCAACTCAGGATGTATATAATAGGTCCTGTCTGACATATCAATGTAATGTCTTTCCTAGAAGTTTACCAAGGCTTTGCCAGACTCTATCCAAAAATGAGTACGAATAAGGCAAGAGGTTGCCTTTGGATGTTATTCGAAAACTTCCAACGAGCTAGGTTACAATTAGTGAGGATCAAAACTGATCAGGAGACCTTTATGGACGAATTGAAAAATCCTAAAGATACTGAAGTGCGAATACAGGCACGTGTAGCAATGTTCTCGGACGTACACTACCTCTCGATTTGTCTGAATAAGATTCGAGAATTATTGGACCTCCTGCGGCAGCTACATTCAAATAAAAATCTGCGAGAGATCATGAGGAATTACGGTCAACTATTCAGAGAATCCAATGAATTTAGAAATAATTTGGACGGCGTACCCCACACCGACCAAGAATGACCCCAGCTGGCCTGCGGTAGGATTCGTTCCACCTGCTTTGGAAGGCGACCTCGGGGACGGTCCTGGTATGTACTCGGTAGTCATATAGCTGCCTCCGTATTCGCTTCCACTTTCCTTTGCTTCTGCTTCCTTTTCGGCAGCACCTGGGCTAATTCCCAAGTTGTCTGATGCTACTGTGTCTTCTGGAATGTTATAACCTGCGGCCATGTCTTCGACTGCGAGAATGTCGTACATGTGCCCAGTTAGATCATTCATAGTCTCCGGATTATTCAGGACATATACATACATGTTCAAGGACAGAGGATTCATCATGTTAGCATACTGCATCGAGTCTTCAGTTATGAATCTGTTAATTGAAGGATCGTAGAACCTGCCTCCATAGTAGTATAGTCCCGTAACAGAGTCGTACGGCTTGTGAGTATATTCGAAATTCAACGCAGATAGAGACTGAGACAACCCGTAATTCTTGCCGTAAGGCATGTAATCAGAAGAAAATACTGAACTTACGGTGGACGTAGTAACATCCCTGATATTTCCCAAGGCATCATCAATCATATAGTACGTTGAACTGCCCACAGCTTCGCCTAATTGTAATCCATCGGCGTAATAGTTCTTTATAACTTGCGATGAAGTGAGGTTCTTTTCGTAGAGAATGTTGTACTGGCTCTGGTCGTAGGTGTACACGATTGTATTAGATCCTTGAATCGATTCCGACTTTTCGCCGCTCGGGGAATAAAGGTTTGTCTCGACACGAGCGCTGTTCTTGAGTACGCTAGTCAACTCATTTTCATAGTTGTAGTTCCAAGTGGTGGAACCGTTCACGAGTTGGGTCAGGTCACCGTCTGCATTGTAGGTTAGAGTTGCATTCCCTGCGCTTGTCATCCTGTTGTACGAATCATAGCCGTATTTCGTCGTTGTGCTTCCAATCGTCATGTTCTGCATGTTTCCAGCACCGTCGTAGGCATACGAAGTTGTACCCCAGGGACCGCTTGAGGAAGTGAGTTCGTTCATGTTGTTGTAGTTGAATGTCTCGTTCGTGTTTATGCTCTTTACATTTCCGACGCTGTCATAGGTGTAGTCGCTGTTGGGCTTGTAATCAACCGAAGACTACACAGA
>JASHOD010000074.1 GCA_030041295.1 Nitrososphaerales archaeon | reverse complement strand
AGGAAATGGGTGCTTGACTACAAATCGAGGAAAAGGGCAAGGGACTACAGACGAGAGAACGCCGAACCCACATGGTCCCACAAGAGAATTTAGGATACTCGTTGTAGTCACACTTGTTGCTCTCACGGTGCAAGGATGGTTTCGGTGATTTCGTGAACATCTTTCTCGCACCGCCTAATAGAACAAAAGTTCCAACCTATACGATGAGCGGTTTATTTCAATCCTTGCAAAAGCTGGGATTTGGGTTGATCTGGCATGCTTACGAGGGAATAGCTCTCATCGGTTTGGCAGGGGCCGTATTTGCGCTTTCGTTCAAATGGTCAAAGTCGAGAGGCGCTGGCATATCGTCGGGCTTAGGGCTCATTGCGGTGATACCAGCTGCAATTGGTGGTTTTCTTTTTGTAATGTCCGGGTTCTCTTATAGCGGAGGCTCTGCGCAAATGGGTGGAAGTTTCATTGGATCTTACGCCCTTGTTTTTCATAACTCTGTATTATGCAAAATGAGTGCAGGTAGAAAAAATAGCGCCTGATTTGCGGTTACAAAATTTCTCAATATTCATATAGCGATCCGCGGGCGTTAAATCCAGCTGGATCTATATTGAAATATAGAGAACCCTGCCCGGATTTCTCCTACAAACCCGAGCTATGAATAAGATTGATCCTTTTCATGCTCGTGACACGCATTAAGGCATTCGAGTCCAAAAATGCGAAAACCCTTAACACGGAATGGTCTGGTCCGTACGTCCCTTACAGCTTTACAGATCCGTCTTAGATTTGGATCAGCTAGTTCTTATGCTTTCAGCGGTGGGCGTGCTCTTATGGAATAGGCATTCACTAAACTGCCTTCCTGTTCAGTATGTAACTATGCTTCTATTCGCTTTTTCATATGTAGAAACCTTTGACCATTTTGTCCCGACTAGCGTGCAAATAACCGATCATTATAGGAAGGTAAAATAGCATGAAGAGATTGCAATGTGGTTGGCTGACTATTCCTGTTGGCAGTCGATATAGAAATCAAGCGAACTCCTAGTTACAAGGTTGCTTATTTGGTGAGAGTCGGTTCAGGAAGCTCCGAACCTCTTCGGCGTGAATTTCAAGAACTTGAAAGTTGGGCTAAGAAATCCAGGGTCAAAACGGGAAAATACATCTTTCACTTTTTCGAGACTGGGAGAACTCCAGACAGATATCGTTTTGAAGCATGCCTTGAGATAAAGGGAAATCCAAAACCAGAGGGAGAGATCAAGATAAGGAAGCTGCCGCAACTGACAGTAGCAAGGGTTAGGTTCAATCCCGAGGAGATTTCTCCAAGGCTAGTTTATAGTGGGATATATGGCTGGCTCAGTGATAACGACGATTATAGGGAGTCCGGTGGTTATTCTAGGGAAATCTACTCGGGCAATCCTTGGACACATTCACAAGCTTGGGCGGATATAGAAGTTCAAGTGCCAGCCACACGAAAGAAATCAAAAAAGGACTCGGGCAAATAAAAGCTACGAATCGCATCCGAGCCATTTCGCGATCTTTTGCCGATGATCACTCCTTAAAGCTATATGTTAGAAATAGGATCTTCCTTTTGTAAATCATCATCTTTTTCGTATTCTTCTTTATTATTCTATCAACAAGCAGTTTAGCTTTGGATACAGTTTTTTGAAAATCTCGCTTTGCTTTTCATCCGATGTTATTAGGCCTCTATCGTTTCCATGCCCTAATTCGATAAACAATCCATCGTAAACTGTAATCTTCTCCTCAAGAGCCACTTTGAATGCCGCATTCGAAAGTCTTTCGTCAATTTGGATTAGGGATATCAGCCCGTCAGTGATGATAGCCCTTGCAAATTCTTGGAATACAATGGATGCTTTGTCCTTCGTAATCTCTTTTCTCAAGACTCTTTTCCAGATGCTATTTCCTACCTCGCTTATAGCTAATTCAAGAGAAACACAAGGTTCGCTAGCGAGCTCTCTTCCGACAAGCTCGTGGTTTATTTCCTTATTCACATATTTAGAAAGTGACGAAGAGTCAATGGCTGGCACGATCTTCTCTTACACTCTTTTGAGCGTACCCTTTGTGCGCGGGAGGCATATACATTTCAATGGTTTTGTTCAAACGTTCCAATGCGCTTTGTGCCCTTATTTCAGCGGCGACTCGTTCAAGGTGCTTTCTTGTTTCGCTAGAAATGTCTACGCCAGCATGCCGTAACGTATCTCGATCTTTCTTACTTATCCTGGCGGAAACTACCTCGCTACACATATGTTTACATATCTGTAAACAATTAGATAAACATTTCTTACTGTTTTTTTAGCTTATTTTTTTAGCACATATTACCTTCGAGTATAGAAATGTGCAGTTCCGAACACGGATCGATTTGGTCCCTGTGTCCATTTTCTCTTTCATAGAACCATCGTAACTTTTTTCATTTTCAACTTTATTTCTTCGCAGGCGTTTCAATGGGAAATGGACTAGTCGGAATAAGAGATCTTGCGCACTTGTAAAGGCAGAAATCTCCATCTGCGAGACTTTTCTGTACGAACCAATATCCCAGCGCTTCCTTGCCTATGCCAGGCGGGCCGACAATCAAGATCGTTGACTTTTCAGGATAACCTCGGTTGAGAAGATCGTCGATACTTGAAATGCCACTGGAGACCAAAACAGAAGACTCCCTTTGTTGCTAAGCCTCTATCTTTTCCGGGAAGGAATAGAAACGAATATCTGCTCTCTCGCCGCGGTACTGGAAATAATCTGAAGCATAAGAAATGTGAATAGTACGGCAGAAGAGTAAAGAAAATACGGTTAAGTTGTTGTTATGATTCAACGCTTTTCATAGTCCAATAAGTCTATTCTAGCTACTCGGATTCGAACTTGCAAATGTTGTAGTCGAAGCTGGGCTAGGAGTAATTACAACTAAAGAACGTGCGCTTCTGTAGAGGCAGTAACCACCAATTGCCCAACCAATTGCCCAAAGGGGTGCGAAAATGAAAATCGCAGCTAGGGGACCTAACCCGAGAGAAATCGCGAAAAACGCGAACCATTTCAAGTGCGCCCTAAAGGTCGGCTCTCGAGACCTCCTCCACGAGATGACCAACAATACGGGTGAGACAACAAAGGGAATGAAAATTCCGAGAACAGCAGTTAAAGTGGATAGTATCCCTGTCCCGCCGCCCAAAATGACATCAGTATAAAGCACCTGATCAATTACGAACAGGACATCTGACCCCAGCAACAGGGCCCAAATCGCAAGACGCATGCGACTCCAGTGAAGCGTATTTCGCCGAAGAGGATCAGTGTTTCGTGACGCTAGCACTGACGCATCCGCCCAATAGAAATACAATTGCGCAGGTACGTAAAGAAAGAAGAAGAAGTTGATATCTCCCACGAGTGTTCCATTTGGGATGTCAAAAACGGGAAGAGTAAGATGCAATGATATCCATGCCAGCGAGATTGCCACAAGTCCAATACCAAACGCAAGATTTCTTCTCATCCTCACAGTCATGCCTCTACGAACATTGAATGCCCAGCCTGTTGCTATCAAAAAGATCGTAGCAGCTACGAGCCACGCGACTGTCCAGCCTATGATATATTCGTAATCAATGCCTGACGTAGGGACTGACCTCCATTCCTCTCGGTGTAAAACTGAAATTGAAATATCCTGCTTGTGGCCTCATTCCCCTCATTTTAGATACTCTTAGAAGTGGAAAGACACTCAACCCTTCTTCGTACATTTTTAATTCTACAATGCCGTCAAAGAGCTGTTGCATTGCCGTAATTACATGAGGCGGATGCATCCCATCCTCAAGCGTCGCAAGCACCACGACATCGTACTCATTTTTTATCTCCAAGAAAAGCTGGTTAAGAAAATTGTAAACAGTCTCAGAAGAATTCTGCATAAGTAGCGACGAAACTGCGTCAAAGACGACTCGAATTCTGCGGTTTGCGTACTGCTTTAGCACTCCCTTTATGCTGACCGACAGGGCAACGAGATCTCGATGATCGTACTTTAGCTGCCCTCCATCGGCTGCGACGAAGAAAGGGATGATCTTCTGAAAGTCAATGCCGAACCCCTTTGCGTCCGTCAGAATCTCTCGCACTGGAAGCCTTGTTATGTATTGACAAAAGTCTCCTTGGGTCAGCCCGGATTGAATGAACCAGTAGTTAAGCGCCTCCTTACCTACCCCAGGCGCCCCCACTACAAGAATCGCAGTCCTCTCCGGATAACCTTCTCCCGACAAGATCTTGTCTAACGAGGGTATACCAGTTGAAACCAAACGCGACAATTGCCCGTCATTTTACGACCAAGATAAAGCTATACATTTTTTCATTCATAATTTCGACAAGATTATGCAATGGTTTCTTGACTTCGCGTAGGTTTCTCCCTTCGAGTCTCATTGAACCAACCAGTTTCAACCATCATCTTGATGTTCCCCAACGTCCGATCTAGATTTTTCTCATTGACGCGCTCAAGAAAGAGCCTGTTCATCACCCTTCTCAAGGCACTGGTTGCAATTTCATATTCGACCTCCAGAGAGACAAGCGTCTGGTTAGAAGCTTCTCGCTCTAAGGTTACATGGAATGTTCCACTCATCGGGCCCGATACCTTCGAAATAAGAATGTGCGGTTTCTCGTATTTTGTGTAGGTAAATTCTTCGTCAAATCGTATCCCAAGTGCTGTGTAAGTAAGAGTCATGACATCTCCGACCCTTTGCTCAGTTCTAACTGATCCTTTGACTCGGGATACTCCAACAGAATACTCTGCTACATTATTTGGATCGTCGACGAACTCGAAAACTCGCTCTATCGGCGCGTAAATCGTTGTTGTCTTCTTTAATCTGGTCATATTCTCATAATCTCTCTTTTCGCCAAAAATTAGTTAGGAACTAACAACCTTAATTTCCTATGTGTACTCTTGTACAATGTTGTACATTTCGTCTGTCCAGTTAAAGCTAAGAAACGATTACGTCTCCCTCGTAGGATCATTGAACTACAACTATTGTGCCTGTCATGAATGGGTGAACTGAGCAGTGATAGGGAAATGTTCCGGGGGTCATGAAAGTGAACGTAAAGGAATTTCCATGGTTGAGCAAACCAGAGTTGAACAGGTTGGAATTGCTCGTAACAGTGTGAATTGTGTAATCGTTGTTAGTCCAAGTGACTGTGTTGTTCTGGCCAATAACTAGAGTTACTGTAGCGGGAACAAAATGAGTTGAACTGGATGGATTGAAGGCCCCGTTCACGATGGAAATTGACACTACTGTTCCACTTGTGCTTTTGGCACTAGAAGATATTGAAGCGCCTACTACAGCTCCGACCACGACCAAGGCGACGATTGCGACAGTCAAAACACCTGTAAAGGATCTAGGGCTCAGGAGGTACTTTTTCTTATCCAGCCCCTTCTTTCGATTTAAGATGCAAAGTACCGCAAGAATTGCAACTAAGACGAGGATCGGAACTATGCTGTCAGCGACGATGAATGTATTGTAGTCCTGAGGGTGCGACAGCGTCGGAATCCAGCTATTGATCGCGTTTGCCGCAACTATGAAACTGATGCTTGCAAGTGCCCCAAGGATATAGCCCCATGCCTTTTGCAGAATCGTGCCCACCGTTGCGACAAAGCACACAACAATAAACAGGACCATCAAATCAAGGAAAGGATCTGAAGACACGGAAAGCTTGGGCAGATCTCCGCTGATCCCATATAGAAGATCCAGTCCGGAGAACACTAATCCGAATGCTATTACCCAGATCGCAAAAGGCGTAACCTTTCTTCGTGTTGTCGCAAATGTCGAAACTGCGGAAGTGTCATTTGATTTCTCTTGAGTATTCTGACTTTCAGCAGCTAATATCTGATTCATTTCTAACTCGAATATCAAAAGCGAGGCGAACTATATGATATTCAGTGTACGTCTATTCACAAATGCGCACACCAGGTCAATTCTTTGATTCCGGTAATTGTCGGTTTGGGATGGACAGTCTTCTCCTCAGTCTCGACTCTTCGAGTCTTTCCATTTCTTGAGAAGGTTCTTCTCGCCCACCGAGAGCTCTCCAGGGCGCACGTTCTGTCCCACGCCTAGAAGCTTCTTGTTCATATTGATGATTCTCCCCTCATCGCTCGATAGAATCCCTTCTGACGTAGCACTTTCTAGTTCACTCAACCAACCTGGATCAGCCGGAATCTTATCGGAATCCAGCTCTTCGTCAACGGTCGCGAGCATGTTCGCGAAACTTTCTGAATTGGAGGGATCCAACGATTCCTGCGATAATTCTTCTTTTTCAGATTCTTTGTTAGGGATGTACTTCCCGAATTTGTATCCCTGCCAGTATACAATCTTGCTTGGTTCGATTCGAATGAAGCGGTACTTGTACAGTTTTCTCTCTTCCGGGAGATCCTTCCCTTTCGCGTAGAACGTCAATAATCCTGGATATTTCTTGTTCCATTCTAGTAGGCTCTTAGGGCCGATTGTGTAGACAGTTGCCATCATTTTCGCCACGCTTAAGACCTTGGCCTTTCCCTGAACCATCGCCCCGCAGCATTCGAGGGCAAGTTTCTTGTTGTCAACTAGAAAGGAAACGTTAGGATTTGCCTTCATGAACTTGATTTTGGGTGAATCCTTCACTGTCATAAGATAGATTTTGTATTTTGAAAAATGGAAAGCGAGCGGGTAACTATAAACATCCCCTTTTTTTGAAATGACTGAGAGATAACCGATCTTCGTGGATTTTAGGACATCAATGACCTCTGTCGGAAGAGTGGCTGGACTTGCGTGAGCAGACAGCGCTTCTTCAGACATGTCAACTTGCCCTTTTCTTCTAATAAATTTCTTCTGATGCGTAGACTTCAATACCCTTATCGGTAATGGTATAAGGTCTCGGGGTTGTGTCTACTTTTTGTCCCCTCATTTTCAGAACTTGAACGCTTCTCATTCCCTTTCTAGGCAATCTTCGTAGGAGGATAACTCCTTCCGCGAGATACTCCTCCGGTTGCACTGTTCTTTCTTCCCCTGTAGAAAGTACTTCGCTTGTGAGAAGACATGTGGCACCAGTCGTTTGAAGTGATTCTATAATATCTAAAATGACGGGCCTTCTCTCCTCAATTGTTGGAAATCTGAAGACGAGATCAGAAATAGAATCAACTGCAATACGCTTCGGAGTGACTTTCGCCATCCCTTCTTGCATCATGTCAATCAGATTAACCAGTCCGAGCTCCCTTCCTCCTACATGTATTCTTCCAACTTTGGCTTGTTCTGGTATACGCCTAACCTCGGTCGCATCGACATAAGAGAACTTTCCATTTCTTTCCAAAGCGTCAAAGTCCATTCCTACGCCGCTCATCTCAATCATAAAACGGGATTTGGGTTCGTTCATTCCGATAAACATGCTATTTTCGTTTCCCTGAGTTGTCCCTCCGTAGAGAAATTGGGAAATGAATATCGTCTTCCCCGTTCCCGGTTCTCCCAAAACTAGTATAACTCTTCCTTGAGAAAAACCTCCACTTAGAAGAGTATCAAGTCCTGGGATCCCGCTGCTCTTAACTTCATTCATTTCGGTTACTTTTGTTGCCATAATTGATATTCCTTCTTCCCAACATTCTTGGACAAAATCATACGTGTTATTTAAGTGATAGTGGAATGTTGACCTTCATCCGAAGAGAATAGGTCCCTTACTGCCGATTGACTAAAAGCTCCTATCTTCTTCAAGTTGTCAAATTCGTAGACCGACTTGATTCCCAGGATAGAAAATGCGATTACGAGCGAACGAACGACAATTGCACCCAAAAAAACGACCTTCCAGAAATCCCTGAGCAAAGGAATTGAAAAAGTTGGCAGTGCAGGAAATATTCCGGTGACGAATAAATAAATCGAATATCCAGAATAGATGATTGATGCAAGATAGCCAACCCGGTACCTGCGCCAGACGAGGAACGCAGGAATAAAATCAATCCAAAATATAGTGATACCGAGGACAAGTAAGAATATTCCTGAGCAAATTAGGCAGATAAAAGGCACTAGGACCTGTGGGGAAGACTGCAGGGACACTTCTCTTCGCCTCAATTCCGTCTTCGTTTGGGCCATTTCTCGCGAGCACAGTTTTTGATAAAGGGCGGACTATATCACGTTCAATGTACGTTTATGTACAGCTGCTTATACTTCTTCAAAAATCAGAAGAGAGAAAATCTCCAATTGGGCAGAACAAATATTGCGGTTGAAGATTCAGTTTCTGACGAATTATCTCTTGAAGCCGGCAAAGAAAACAAGACTCAATATGCACTTGCTAACGAATCACTTCTTGCAGTTCTCGAAGTCACAAAAAGCGGAGGGAATCCAAAACAGATCTATCCAGCTTGGAAGTTCGTAAGCATGATGAAGGACGTTGGATGCTTGGTTCTTCCTGAAGATCTCGTTGAGAAACTTATCGAGCGAATGTACCACGACGAGAAGGACTGGCTCCTCAAGGCCTGGTATGATGAGGGTGTCAGGCTCGGAGACTTTCTCAAAATGTCGGCGGTGAATCCTGAGGATCTAGGGAGAGTCATCGAAGAATTCCAAGTTCTTCTCCCTGCTCAAAAAATCGAATTCAAAAAAATTCAAGGTGAGGAAGTGATCTATGAAATTAGGGCATTGGGCGCGGGAAGCTCTATTCAAACGACGTCGTGCGCTGAACAGTTTATTCGCGGAGTGCTCAATTCTTATGCCCTCAAAATAACGGAAGGCAAAGTGTCTAGAGGCATTATTGGGATCAAGGCTGTGACGTCTCCAAAGCATACTTGATATCCGGAGCTAAAAGTCGAGCGCGTTTAGTAGTTGCAATCTGCTCCGCTAGCGGGAAAGATTTGTATCGTTACAGGGGCAAATTCGGGAATCGGAAAAGCTGCCGCAACTCAATTTGCCAAAATGGGCGCAACGACGATCATCGTCTGTCGCAATGAACAGAAGGGGGTCGCAGCTCAAGATGAAATCATGAGCTTGAGTGGCAACAAGTCTGTAGAATTGATGTTAGCAGATCTATCTTCGCTTGATTCTGTAAGAAAATTGGCCGCGGGTTACAGGCAAAAACACGACAAGTTGCATGTTCTCGTGAACAATGCAGCAGTTGTCGAAGGGAGACGCGTTGTCACAAAGGATGGTCTTGAGGAAGTGTTTGTCGTGAATTATCTGTCGCAGTTTCTTTTGACGAATCTATTGCTTGATGTTCTAAAGGCGGCGTCGCCGTCTCGAGTCGTCAATGTGGCATCAAGTGTTCATGCGCACATAGATTTTGATGATCTGCAAATGGAAAAGAGGTACAACGCAATAAAGTCCTACGGACAATCTAAACTGGCTCAGATTCTGTTTACGCAGGAGCTTGCGGAGAGATTGTCTGGCTCGGGCTTAACTGTCAATTGCATACATCCGGGAGCTGTTCGAACACACTTGGGAGACGAAGGGGGTCTCGTCGGAATTGGAATCAGATTGCTTCGACCGTTTTACTTGAGCCCAGAAAAGGGAGCAGAGACACTTGTGTACGTAGCTACTTCGCCAGAGGTAAAGGAAATCACTGGCAAGTATTTTTACAAAAGAAAGGTAAAGCCTGCACCGTTCAACAAAGAAGAATCGACTCGTCTCTGGAATATCAGTATGAAACTATCTGGTCTTGGCAACTGAATCAGAGAATACGCGAAGTGATTTAGGGCTTCGAATAGATCACAATCCAAATTAACAATCCTAGAACAAAACCATATACCGAATCCGAAAGTAGCGCTCCTAACAGGGCCCTATTTGTGATTCTTATCTTGCCCACGGATTCGAAGGTCCTACGACCAGAGTAAGCGAAAAGGATCCACAAACCGACACCATAGACTAACCCGATCCACAAAGCAGACACATCAGGCAATCGGCTGAAGAAGAGGAAAATTGGAAATAATAGCCCGAATACGATCCCTGCCGCAACCCCGTGCGAAAGGTGACTTGCCAACGTCCAAGAAAGTTTTGGTTTTGATATCGCTTTCCATTTCTTGTTCATCTGGGATACCATAACCCAGTTTATCTGCCACTCGGCCACTCCCTCAATCCCCAATCTTTCCCAGAAGGGAAGCTCGACGAGAGTCATAACTATTGCAGCTAAAAAACCTGCGACCGACCCCCAGAGCAAATCCAAGACTAATGACATAGCTTAATTTCTAACCAACAGTTGGAGAAACAGTCCCAGGAAAATGCCGTAAACGAAATGAGACAGCAGGCTAACGAGCAAGCCGCGATTTGAAATTCGGATTTGTCCCATGGTTTCAAATGTGGTCCTTCCGAGCGTTGGAAAGATTATCCAGAGCACGAAACTATACACAATTGTGTCGTAAAGAATTGAAATCCTTGAATCAGGCACGATCAAATAGAATAGCGGCAAAAGAAGCTGAAATGCCACCGCCGCTATGATGCCGTTTAAAAGATGAGTCGCAACAGTCAACCTTGGAAATCCATGTTCTTCAATCAAGGTCTTTCTTTGAAGCAAGATTCTTGAGAAGATGACTGTATCAACCTGCCACTCTCCAACCCCAGTCATTCCCCATTGTCTCCAAAAAGGAAATTCAGAGGACGTCATTAAGAGACCCGCTACGAGTCCCGCCTCGGCTGCGCCGATGATCTCTGAAATCATCAAGCGTTTTTTACGACCACGGTCCCCATCATAAAAGGGTGGATTGAGCAGTAATATGAGAAGTAACCAACCGTGTGGAAGGTGTAGCTCCATTTGTCGCCGGTATTCAGTAATCCCGAGCCGAAGAGTCCGTTCCTGCTGGTTATCGTGTGTATAGAATAATCGTGATTTATCCAGACCACTGTATTGTTAATCCCTATAACTACCGTTACATTTTGAGGAGAAAAATGTCCAGTTGGATTATTGGATTTGCTCGCTCCAGGTACTATTAGGACTGTCACGGATGAATTACTTGTCTGAGAATTTCCGGCTTCATACGCCCCGATTGACATTGCACTTATGATTGAAATGAGTACGATCATTGTGAGCATACCTCCATAAGACTTTGGACTAGACAGATATTTTTTCAGACTCAGCCCCTTCTTTAGGTTTAGCAGGCAAAGAAAGGACAAAATCGCGACGAGAATAAGTATGCCTATACTTGAAGTGGCGATTACAAAGGTAGTAAATTGGGTTGGCTTTGGGTAAACAAAAAGTGAGGGCAGAACAAATCCCAAACTCACTACTACCGATAACACAAAACTCCATCTACGCCTCGTCAAGATAACGCCAAAAGCAGAGACGAAACAAAGGAATACGAAACATCCGACCACGCCAATAAATGGGTCAAAGTAGAACAGATTTCTTAGATCTGGAATTATTCCATAAAGCAGGTCAAGGCCAGAAAAGACAAGGCCGGCAAATATCACCCAGAGAGCAAACGGATAGCGTTGCTTTCTAGTCGACCTTGTGGACGTGCCTATGGCCTCCGAACAATCCTTTCCCTGTCTATAGTAGTTCTCTGTGCTTGTCGGCAATTCGAAGTTCGTTCTACTGACTATTTCACAAGACATGTACAATTGTGCACTAATCCACACTTAGCCTGAATAGAAAGACGAATCTTCGATAAATTATACCCGTCCCCTTAGTGTTTTCGAGATAACCTTATGATTTGCAGATATTTCAGGTGAGATTGCTTTCGCTTTTGGTTTCTACCGGGCAGCCCTCGTTAGACAGCATTCTTACGGACGGTTATCCCGAGAGATCATCCATATTGATAGTAGGTCCTCCAGGAATTGGCAAAGAGGCCCTCGGATACTGGTTTACCTTATCGGCACTTGCTCGGAACGATTTTTGCATCTACGCCACAAGACTTTCTGCATCAGAAGTCCTTCAGGATGCCAGAGCTTTTGATGTTAATTTCTCTCATAAGGTGCCTTTTTGGTTTGCGAACAGTGGAGGTCAAATCAAGTTTGAGATAAACGACCTCGCCAAAATTTCCTACAATATCAAAGAGGTGCTAAAGAAGAACTCAGACCGAAAGATCAGAATCGTAACCGACGTACTTTCTTCTTTGCTCATGTTAAACCAGCCCGAGACGATATACAAATTCATGTCCCAGCTTTTCGAAGAGGTAAAGCAGTACGACAGCATTGTACTAGCAACCTTGGAAGAAGGGATGCATTCTCCCAACGTCATTGCTGCAATGCAACAGTTGTTCGATGGCGTGATTGAGCTCAAGCTGTACGAAGAAGGGCTGAAGGTAATTCCATTATTACGAATCAGAAAAATGAGAGGCACCCCGCCTCTCCCAGGTTATTTCAATTTCTCTTTCACAAAAAACGGAATGGAGGTAAGTGCGTATGTCAAGTGACATCCTATCTCTCGTCCTGACAGTTCTATCTCTCATCATAGTTCTGGTGGCGGAGGGAACGTACAGCTATGCTGCCTACTGGGCGTTCAATATTAGGCGGGCGCTTGCAGTGAGAATTTATCGCAACCAAGCTCTTGGTGTTGGACTAGTTTCGCTGGGTTTCATTCTGATCTTCTTCGACTACGTACTAGTATCATCGTTCAACATCGTTATCTTCGTAGTTATTCAGGCCCTAGTCACCGCGATGTTCTTCTTTTTCATAGATTCAGCCGTGCTCGACGGACGGATGTCCGATCCTCTGCTGCGAGACACCATTCATTGGCGGCGGATCCGGCTATGGGTCTGGGCGATTTTTGTGGCCGCGTCTGTCGCATCAATTTGCATCGTAGTATACTATGCAGGACTGATAGGTAGGAACCTCTCGCTGCTTCCTTTCTGGGTCTCGTTCATAGGCTCGGCTCTGGAAGTTGTAGTGGTTGTAATCGTCGGCATCATTGCGTTGCCTATGACGGCAGTAAGATCGCGGGATCCCTACCTAAGAAAGCAGTTGGCATGGCTTGCCGGATTTGTGGTATTCCTCGCCGCTGGTGGTCCTGTTCCTACCTCTCCAACTTATGCTCCAGTTGTGTTTGCGCTTCAGTTTGCAATGGCGTTTTGTCTCTACAAGAGCGCCAGATCGCTTGCGCCGCTGAACAAAATTTCCAAAGAAACCGAATTAAAATAAAGTGAAATGGACACATGCCCTCATCTGGAATTGCATCGATCGACAAACTCCTTGTTGATGGGTATCCAGATAGATCGACTATACTAATCATTGGACCTCCTGGTATCGGAAAGGAGGCTCTAGGGTACTGGTTTACTCAGAGCGGCCTCGTCCAAAACGATTTTTGCCTTTATGCAACTAGACTCTCTAGCAGAGAAGTAGTCCAGGATGCGAAAGCATTTGGAATCGACTTTTCGGAGAAAATTCCATTGTGGTACTCTGGCGATGGCGGACAAAAGAAATTTGATGTAAATGACCTAACGAATTTTTCATTCAACGTAAAGGAGATAATCAAGCAAAACAGTGAGCGACGGATCAGAATTGTAACTGATGTAACTTCTTCTCTTTTGATGTTAAATCAGCCGGAAACTGTCTACAAATTCCTTACGCAGCTCTTTTCAGATCTGAAACAACACGATGCTGTGACGCTTGCGACAATCGAAGAGGGAATGCATCCTGCAAATGTTTTGGCCGCGATGCAGCAATTGTTCGACGGCGTGATCGAACTGAAACTCTATGAGGAAGGACTGCGAGTACTTCCACTCCTAAGAATTAGAAAAATGCGCGGTGTTCCGCCGAATCAAAACTACTATAGCTTCTCTTTCACAAAGAATGGAATGGAGGTCAGTGCATATGGTAAGTAGTCTTTTGAACGCCCTAACAGCTGTGATAACCTCCTTCACGGTTATTATCATAGCGTACGCGGGTTATTGGGGGCTGGATATCAGGGGAGTCCTACGAACTCGATTGTACAAAAACCATGCTCTCTCACTTGCAGTCGTAGCTGCTGCCTTTGCAGTCCTTGATGTCGAAGCCGCCCTTGTGGCCAGCTCAGTTCTAGTTGTACCTGGGATCTTCCTTACGCTATTCACGACATTCATCTTCATGTTCTACTTCATTGATTCAGCTATGCTCTCGGCACGGCGTGCTGATCCACTGCTTAGAGACACAGCTAGATGGACTCAGCTACGAACGCCGTTATGGATAATAATGATACTTACAATTGCCTTCGCAATCGGAAGCTCCGTTGCAGGCTACTCGGGTTACGACGGGATATTCCTGATACCATTCATCTTGGTCGCGATTTCGGGCGGTGCTTTCCTTCCGCGCGCAGCTAGGCGATCTAAGGACATGACGTTCAACAGGCATCTAAAATGGTTTGGAATATTCGTCGTTCTCGCTGTTGTGTGGCTGATTGTCGCTTTGTTCGGCACCTTCCAAGCAATGAATCCAGTCACGTTGCTTACCAGTCCGCTGACAACTATGGGCAGTTATGTGATTGATCTTGCGGACATCATGGGCCTGGCAGTGGCAGGTTACTGTCTTTACAAGAGTGCAAGATCTTTGGTTCCTCTTAACAGGATAGAAACCGAAGTGAGCCCCACATGATGAGTAACCGCAGCTTGCAATCCATTTCAACAGAACGAGCGAGAGCGCTCGTAATGATCAAGTCTGTTTCCTAATTTAACCACCCAAAAAAAGAGAAATTTACAAAAGTTTATTTCAGATTTGGAAAAGAGTTGCAATGACTATTGCCTTCTAGTGGCTTCGCTTCCCTGGACAAGCTTATTGGAAGTGACGGTTATCCTGACAGATCAGCCATTCTTGTTATTGGTCCACCGGGGATAGGAAAGGAAGCTCTAGGATACAGATTTGCTTATTCTGGATTGCAACAGGGGGAATTTTGCCTGTATGCTACAACGTTGACTGCTAGGGATGTCCTCCACGACATCAAGGCATTTGGGCTAGACACATCAGAAAAAGTTCCCTTTTGGTTTTCCTCCGAAGGAGGACAGATGAAATATGATATCAACGATCTCTCAAACCTTTCGTTTAACTTGAAGGAAGTTCTTAAGAAAAATGCTGACCGGAGAATTAGGGTCGTAATCGATTCATTCTCGCCTTTCCTGATGCTAAATCCCCCTGAAACAATCTACAAATTTCTGTCTCAACTGATTCTTGAAATAAAACATTACGACGCAGTATTGTTCGGCACAATCGAAGAAGGCATGCACGTGCCACAGGTCATTGCTGCAATGCAGCAGCTCTTCGACGGGGTCATCGAGCTAAGATTCTTTGAAGATGGGTTGAGGCTCGCTCCACTTCTGCGGGTAAGAAAGATGCGGGGCGCTCCTCCCGAAGCCGGTTATTACAATTTCTCGATTTCACGTAGCGGAATGGAGATCAGCGCCTATGTCAAGTGAACTTTCAGTAACAAACCTGATAGTCATAGCTGAAATCGCCGTCAGCGTGATCATATTACTTTATGCCGGTTACACTGCATTCACAATTCGCAGAGGACTCGTAATCCCGCTGTACAGAAGCAGGGCCCTTTGGCTCGGGACTTCGGCAATTCTCTGGAGCGTATTTTTGATATTTTTCGATAACACTGTGACGAAAATAGGCTCACCCTCTGGGCTGTTTGGTATGTATCACATAATCGCAGGACTTGTCTTTTACGCGGGAGTTGTGCTTCCAACATTGATAGTCTTTCTTGCTTTGATAGACCGGACCAATGGTACACTTATTCGACTCGACTACCGCCGGAAGGACATCCTCGGCTGGAAGAAAGTGAGGCTTTTCTACTGGGTGGGGGTCGCTTTTTTTGCCGTCGGCTTCCTCATAGATCTCGGCCCCTCGCCCGGCTACGGCTATTATCAATCGAGCATTCCGCGTTCTGTCATATCATTCACACATTCATACGCTATAATCCTGCTTTTCTTTATTCTCGCATATGCAGCTTCTGTGCTCATTGTTGGGAGCTTCAGGGCTCGCGACCAGACATTTCGAAATTATGCAAAATGGTTAGGCCTTGCGATCGCGACTTTCGTGCTAGCTTTTGTCTCAAGTGTAATCTCAATATTCATCAGCTATCTCGTCATTATGATGTTCGCATATTGCTGGTATCGAATGGCTAGGTCGCTTGTACCAGTCAATAAACTATCTCCAAACGCAAGCATGGAGAACAAAAGGTCGTTGGAATAATTGGTCTCGACTGGCGTTCCCTCGCTAGACAATTTACTTGTTCAAGACGGATACCCTGACAGGTCCGCTATACTCGTCGAAGGTCCACCGGGAATTGGCAAGGAAGCGCTTTGTTATTGGTTTATCAGGTCAGGATTAATTCAGGGCGATTACTGCCTTTACGCGACACACCGACCAGTCTCCGATATCTTGAGAGATATGAAGGGCGTCGGTATCAGCGCGGAACGTATCCCAGACTGGATAGCCAGCTCGGGTTCAAATATCAAATTGGATCTCAGAGACCCTACCTCAATATCGGTTAACATCAAACAAGCTGCGCACAATAACAAAGATCGGCGAGTAAGAATTGCAACCGATGTACTCTCGCCTTTGCTGATTCTAAATTCAGTAGAATCAATGTACAGCTATTGGTCGCAGTTATTATCTGATCTAAAACAGCAAGATTGTGTCACGTTTGCTTTAGCAGAAGAAGGCATGCACGCTCCGAACGTTCTGACTACCATGGAGCAGATCTTTGACGGCGTCATAGAAATGCGGCTTTACGAAGAAGGTCTGTCAATCACGCCACTCTTTCGCATAAAGAAGATGTTGGGTCTTCCGCCGCTTCACGGCTATTTTCGGTTTTCAGTTTTGAGTACTGGAATGGAGGTTACGCCCTATACAACTAAATGAAGTCATCAACGTTGCGGGTAATGTTGCCCTCTATATTGCCGCGGTAATTTTTGCCTTCGCAGCTTTTAGGGCTCTTACCATAGGAAGCGCCCTTGTGAACAGGGTCTACCGGAATCGGGCATTCTTCACAGCAGCTTTGGCAATACTCGAAGCCGTCAGCGCTCCTATCGGTCAGAGTGGTAACGTGTACCTCATCTTATTGATCATTATGTTTGTAATGGTCGACATCACAATTTTGGTCGCGCTTGACACAGATTTCTTCCACAGGAATACGCTTCGGTGGAGGCAGATCAGATTGGTCGCCTACGGATTGTTAGTCATAGCGATCATTCTGTCAGGTATCACAGGGCAAATTACGGCCATTCTACCTCATGCGTTATTCGCTTTTTCCGCTGTTCCATTTACTGATGCTTTCGTTGTTTTTATCTTTGCATACACAACTGCAACTGCTGTCGTTAGCGCACGAAGAACTCCGGACAAACCTCTAAAGAGATTCATGGTGCTCGCAGGCCTCTTTCTCTTTGGTCTTCTAATCAACACCCTAGTCTACACTCTAGTTACCGAGGTGTTCAGCCCTTTCTTTTTCATAGTATTCGCGTACATTACTTATCGCATGGCAATGTCATTGTCTCCAATGGGCAAAGTTGAGAAAGAGATCAAAGGACAACATCAGTGAACCACGCTTCTTCGGGAGTAAAACATTTCACGTGTCGCAAAGTACGACTCAGAAAACCAAAGGAGCTTTTTTCTTTCGGAGCTAGTCACACACAAATAGCCATTGTTGGTGCCTGACGGACTGATCACGGAAAACCTCTCGGGACTTTTCCATTTTTATGCCCTAAAATGCGAAAGGAGCGAGAATTGAGCTTGCTCGTCAGTTTGTCTTCAACTAAAAATTCTCTTCCGGCAGCCCATTAAAATTGGTTTGACAGTTAAGTACTGAGCTCTCGACTCTATCGACAGCTGAAAAACAGCTGTATATGTGACTGTGCAAATCACACACGCCTTTGGACTAATCCTAAATTTCCGTAGGTATTTAATCCCCACACACACAAAGAGAAACCAGATGAGTCCTGTGTTTGTTCATGACCTGTTTCGAGTATCTCACGTTAGGGCGTTGAATTGAGCCCGCAATCGCAAATAGACGTAGATTCAGAGTTGGTTGCGAACTTATACGCCATAATGCTCAGCATGTTTTCTTGATAGATATTGAAGATATCATTGCATCATGACCCTCAATAGATACCAGTAGAAAGAAAATTTTGACCTAGGACGAGCGTAAATCAAAAAAACTCGTAAATAAAGGCATTCACGCTGACTAGAATACACCCGATTAATGAAATCACTGGCCCTCTTTATTGCAGCTCTCTTAATTGTTTCAAGTGGGTTTGCTCTAATTCCTAGGAGTTCCATAATATCTTCCTACACATGTCCTTCGGGGTCTCCTTGTGGACCTTCCGATCCAAGTCAGCTTATTGATGAGTCAATTGCTGAACCCTACGATTATCTTGACCCAAGTCAAGGTTTCTTTATTGCGGACGGTTACTTCGCCAGCGTTTTTCAAGGCCTTGTGGCTTTCAATCCTTACAACTCTTCAGAAGTAGTGCCGGCACTCGCCTCTAGCTGGACCGTGAGTGCTGGACCGCTATACTCCGGCTCGCCGAACTTTTACACCCAATGGAATTTTAGGATGAGACAGAACACCTGGTTTTCTGACGGAAACCCGATCAACGCCTATGTGGCATGGTTCAGCTTTGTGCGTATATTGTACATGAACAGTCCAACCAAAGTGGGGCTAACAAACTATGCATCAATTACTCTGAATCTGACAAATCCATTAGATGTAACACCTGATGGCAACGTATTCCCAGACGGACTTCAGAATGCGCTCTCATATGCTGGACTCTGTGCTGTTAACCCAAACAACGACCAAGGCTGCGTCTCTGCGCTGAATTCCATGTTGTCGAATTTCAACTGGAACAATGCTACACAGCTAAAAGTGATGTCTTATCCCGATCAAGCATACGTTGCGTCAAGCAACTCAAGCTTCACGATCAACACGATACAACCATACTCACAGACACTCCTGATTCTCCCTTCGCAATGGGGCGCAATGGTTGACCCTCAATTCATCGATAGTTCTCTTGATTGCGGCAGCAATCCTTGCGGTGGGGTACAGAACAACACGCAACCAACATACATAGCTCAAAACGGCATGCCGGGAAGCGGGCCGTACGAGTATGGACCTCATGGATCAGGAAACACGGAGCTCATACTGACCAACAACACTCGCTATTGGGCAGACGGAGTATCAGGCCTTGCACCCAATCTTCAACCAGCCAAGATTGGAAGCATTGTAATGAAATTCGGATCTCCTGATAACACATCGATATCGGATTTCGTATCTAGCAATGCCGAGATAATCAGCCCGTCCCAAAACGAATTTTCCACATTGTGGTCTTCGTACCATTCCGCATATCCGGGAGTCTCGTTCAATTCAATTTTTGAAACTCAGGGTTATTCTCCATGCGAGTTCTATGTTTCAATGAATATGCAGTACACGAACTATTCCTTGTTTGGCTATTCACCTGTGAATTACACTAACGTCAGACAAGCGTTAGTTCATGCAGTGAATTATACCGAGATCTTAGATAAACTATATTCGACAGCAAACCCTTCGAACGGTTCCCTTCTCACTTTGGGCGAACTCTTCCTGCCACCCATACCTCCCGGATTTGGGCCGTTGGATAATCCGCAAAACATAGCATTGTACCCCTACAACATCACCCTTGCGCGAGACTTGATCGCGTCAGCTGGAATCGCAGACGGTTTTTACGTTAAACTCCCTAATGGAACAAGCCTAGGCGACACAAGTGGCAATTTGTTCGATTCCATCGACTTTGCATTCATAGCACCCGAAGGATCGTACGTTCAGGGACTGATTTCGATATTGAATCAGGGATTAGACCAGATAGGAGTCAATGTAAATCCTGAAGGCCTTTCATTCAATCAATTTGTGGCAGACGAGTCTTTGCCAACGACGACGCCTCCCATGAGCGGTGCGGCTCCAGTGGGTTGGTGTGCCGACTGGGCTGACCCGATCTATCAGTTCTTCTACGACCTTGGAACTCAAGCCGCAGGACAACCGAGCTGGGTTGATAATGCCACTCTAACAAACTTGTTAGGGAAAATTCCGTTTGAACCATACTTGGGTTTGCAGATCCAACAGACTGAAGAAGCTTACAACATTTTCACTCAGCTTGCGACGATGATACAATTGCCTGACGGTGTCGTCAGCTACTTTGTACAACCCTATGTGCAAAACGTAACATATTCGCCATTCCAATATGCAATATATTACGATATGATATCTTACTCATCGTCCACTTCCAATTCAGGCAACTCGCATCCCAACCAACTTTCTTTGTTGATCCCATATCTTGCAATTGGTGTTGCAGTTGTAGCCGTCATAGGTGGGAGCGTGCTTGCTATAAGACGAAGAGAGAAAAGAAAAAATCTTGGTATGTTGGCTTCTCCTATGCCTAAAGTTTCGATCGCTGGAGCCTTGGGTAAACTGCAGGAAACTCGAAGACTTGCCGCGATTATGTTTACCGACATGGTCGGCTTTACCAACCTAAATCAAACAAACGAAGCACAGGCATTGAAAGTCTTAGAAAGGCACAATCAGCTTCTTCGACCTCTATTCCTAAAGTATCATGGCAGGGAGGTCAAGACAATTGGAGACTCCTTTCTTGTCGAATTTGATAGTGCGCTGGACGCCACGAACTGCGCCATTGACATTCAAAAATCCCTGTACCAGTACAATCTCTCCACTAGCGAAGATTGGAAAATCAGACTGAGAATTGGAATCCACGTCGGCGACGTGGTTCACAAGAACAACGATATTTTCGGTGACGCTGTCAACATCGCGTCAAGAATCGAGCCTCTCGCTGAGCCCGAAGGCGTCTGCATTTCGCAACAAGTATTTGACCAAATACACAATAAGATAGAGTATCCGCTAAAACGATTAGACAAAGCTGAGCTCAAAGATGTCAAATTTCCAACGAATGTTTACTCGATAGATATCTCATCCAAAAAGTAACCAGGTAGTGCTCATTTCGGTTTTTGCGGGCCGAAGAGATCCGACTACTTTTATTTTATCCTTCCGCAATACACGGGAATCTTTGGATCGATGAAATTTATTCTGCCATAGTGGTCAGGGCATCCTCAGAATACAAACTTTTGATCCCTGGCATTAGTCCGAACTCAAAATAGTCTCCTAGCCTGTTCACATTCCTTGGTTCTGTCCCGGAAGAATGTATTCCACTCCGTCAGAGAAACCGGCTCCGAAATCTAGAAGGACTTTTATGTCCTTAGCCTCTAGGAGAATTTTGTTTCCGCCGATCTTATTGATCCGGCCATAAAAGGAAAGTCGAGAAGAGGCCACGACTCAATGACACAATACCTGCATATCTAAACCAAATAGTTTCATAATGCAGGACATGATAAGAAAACTCAGGCTCATGCACAACATCGTCGTCGTTGTTGTCGACTTTTGGAGACTTCATGGGCGTCACATTGTTCTACGAAAGTGACCAATCACTTTCCCAAGCAGTCGAACTAATTTCGAGGATTACTAGTGCAGAAAATATCGCTTAATCTCATACGAGTTTCCCGCTTGGTTTGGTGACACGAGACTTGACGGTCTGAACGTGTTTTTAGTTGTTGACTCCCCGGGCCCGATGGACAAAGTAAAGTGGAAGGTCGCCATGTACATCGATTCAAGGGCGGACAAGGATCAGTCGGAAGCGTTGGAAGCGATCTTCACAAAGGAGCAATTAGGCGGGCTTTGCTCTAGGAACATCAGATAGTATCTCGGATACAAGAAAGTAGGGATCCAATACACATCGAAGGGGAAGACGAGAAGCTTGAAGATTCAGGGGATAGCGGATGTGGAAGTCGAAGACTTTATCGGGCCCAACGGCAAACCAACAGAGTTCAGGAACGCGCATGGGCTCGCCCCTGACCTGCTCTATGCCGCGAGATCGAAAAAACTGAATTACCAAGACTATGGGATCGATTGGCAAATATCGGGCAAGAATAGTTACCATGCACCCTTCTCGTGGAAGAGTCCTTAGTTTCTTGACTTGAACGCGATGTGCTCCTCGGTAATCCGATCTCATTCATAGAATTACAAATGGACTTTCACGAAGATTTTCAATGAATACTCCATTCCAGCCCCGCTTGACGCATCGTCTTTTTCCGTGACCTCCCTGCCACGATACTTTGGGAAAAACGGACGGAGAAGTTTGTTGTGCTTTTCCAGAACTTCGAGAGCCAGAGCCTCATCGGTTTGAGCGAGAGCTGTGTAGCCCACGATATCAGTGAACATGATCGCTGCGAGCCTACGCCCCTTCCCCTCTCTTCCGACCGAGGCCTGCGCTTCTTCATCCATATGAAGAGGTCAAATATGGAAATGGAGTTAAACTTTTGTCATTTTTTGAAGGCTATCTGTTCAGTCTTGCCACTCAAAGTTGGACTTTCTTTTCGTTTCTAGAGCTATCAAAGACGGGATATTTTCAGGTTTCCCCTGTCAGAGACTCAGAGTTAAGAGCACAACCTAAGCATAGCAGGCTATCGGCTTTAAGTTAAAAATTTGTAATTTACAGTAGGAAGCCTTGGTGTCGTTGTTGGTTTCGGCTCCAGTTTCAGTCAGAATATGTCTTCAAAAGATGGATTTCGATTCTTCAGGAGGAACGCTTTTTCAATCTAAGAGAACTCCAAGCGCTGGCGCACATGACAATTCCAATAACTGAAACAGGGAAGAAAATAAAATCGGAATAGTCGGGTGCTCTAAAAAGGCCGATGGCAAAATAAAGCACGGCACCCAATATCCCAAAAAGGCCCCAGACAATTGCCGCTAGGAGGCCTAACTGCGTGCCCCGCCAGGTGATAAACAGTACAGCTAGCCACACTAGAGCAAATACTGAGTAAAGCGAGATTGTCGACAGATTGGAGGGTGACTCTCCTGGCATGTATTCTGAAATTAATTTGGGGAACGCACTAACGACATAGTACCAGATAGCCAGCGTGACGTAGAACAGAACCATGAAGCCTTGAAACAAGAATGCCGCTTGCCAAGTGTCAATTTTCCGAGCCTCAGGCTCTCTCGAGCTCAATTCAGTTTTCATGATGGTACCAATTCACTGATTTGACTGAACGAGAATCAGGGATTAGATCGGAGTATCAGTCCGTACTTGGTTGGGGCTCATTCCAATTTGATCCGGTTTCAATCCGATCTGACCAAAGAATCGAAAATTGTCCCAATACCAGCTCCAGTAAGAGATTAGACCATCAGCGTTAACTCTAAAGAACCAGGCAGAAGATTGTTTAACCGATCTGTTGGCTGGTGGAAGATTCCACTCTCTGCCATTAGCGAACCATGTCCCTCCTTTGTAAGTGCCTGACATTGTACACTCGAAACAAACCCAATCTCCCGTGACCATAATATGCGACGGCTCTATCTTGACTCCCTCAAAGACTTTGTACGCGCTGAGCACTCCCTTTTGCATGCGCTCCCATCCTCCTTCGGGTTCCAAGGCTCCTGGATCGAGCCAGACATTGTCCTTCGCGAATAATTCCATGACCGAGCCATCGTGTCGATTGAAGCCTTCAATGAATTTTCTAACGACTTCTTCAGGATTCACATTCTTCGAACTCATACTCATTTCTTGGGTCATGATAACCGATCAATTCGTCAAAATCAGACAGTACAACTTAATCCATTTACTCAACCCTTGCGGTTTTAAGACAAATTTATCTAATAATTGTCCATTCTACCGCTTTTGTGCTTCAAAGAACTGACCAACTTGATTGGAGCATTGTAAAGGAAATCATCAGCCCAGGATCCATCAGGTGGGATGTGAGGGAGCCCTATTCGAGAATAGCAAAACGATTAGACGTTGACGAGGAGACAGTTCGTAGAAGACTGGCACGGCTACGTGGGGCCGGACTAATTGGAAATTATGTGTTGTTTCTGAATCCCACCATACTGAATCGTAAGAATGCTATGCTGTACTTGGACTTAAGAGACTACGATTCAATCATCCAAGCTGTTTCAAAACTCAAGTTCATTGACGGAATAATATCGCTCACAACTGTACACGAAGCAGGATTGCTTGTGAGTATCTTTTATGAAAGTCAGAGCGCTCTTCAAAGACAAATCACCCTAATTGAATCTATTTGCGGGACAAAGACTACAATGATCTGGACAGCCCCTTATCCACAATTTCCGGGCGAGCTAACAAGAACAGATTGGATTATACTTCAAGCATTGCGAAAAGACCCCAGAAAAAAACTTTCGGATCTTGCATTAGACCTCGGAATTAGTTCAAGGACAATTAACAGAAGAACGAAGCGCCTAAACGATGCATATGCCATGTTCTTGTTTTTAGAGTTCGATCTCTCTAAGGTTGAAGGCATGCGTTATCTCTTAATCACTTATTGCCGAGATAAAGAGAGAAAAAGGGAAGCGGACGAAATAATACTCTCTCGTCTTCCGAGTTTAATCTATTCCGAGACTTGGGCTTCGAACCATTCTTTGTTTGCATTTCCTTGCAAGAATATTTTGGAAGCAGACAACGTTTCCAGTTGGGTAAGAAAAATCGATGGAATGAGTAACTTGAAGCTCGGAATAATAAAAGGTCGAATTCATAACCTGGATTGGGTCGATGATGAGATTCAGAAACGAATAGCTAGTTCTTAACTCAGCGTTATTGGTAAAGATTGGATATTAAAGCTTCGTAACACTACTCTTGGTTCCATATGATAAAGGTCAGCAAAATTGTTCGATTGTAGTCCAAAAAAAGCAAAAAAGGACTCGGACAATCTCCATAATCTAAGCGGGTAGGTTTCTCTTGGAAAATTCCAACTCAAGCCCTAGAAGAACAATTTTCTTTTCCATCTTTGGTGTTGGGGCTCTTATCGCTTGTGTGTTGGTCTACATTTTTTACGGTTTCACCGCGTCTCTAATACTTGCACAATTTATCGTAGTGCCGCTTGCGATCGCATTCATAACAGAAGCAAAAATTAGACAAGGCAAAGCCAAAAGGCAGGGTAAGGATACTGGATGGTGGACTGGAATCGTGGTCGAAGGAAAGAAGGTGCGAGTTAGTGTGGATTGGAATTCGTGCATGGGGTCCTCGAGCTGTGTCGAACTTGCTCCAAAAGTATTCAGGCTCGATTGGTCAAAGAAAAAGTCAGTATTTGATCCGGCTCCCCTAGAATTGCTGGCTGAGAGACCTCAAACTACAGATCCCGAGCTAGTTTACAAGGCCGCCCAATCTTGCCCTTATCATGCAATAATCCTCGAGGACGACGAATCAAATGAGCGGATCTTTCCATAAGAGAGAATTAACCAAAATAATTTTTAAAACCGATTGGGAATTTGAATGTCGCAGACTCCATAGATTTTAGAGTTTGAATTTTACTCAGACGAGTTGAGATGTAGTTAATTTGATAGACTTAGAAAAACTCAAGGGCTCAGTAGTTCCTCTAATCACTCCCTTTACCGAAAATGACGAGTTTGATGAAAAGACTTTTAGAAAATTGGTCGACTGGCAGATAGAGAGCGGCAGCCACGGAATTTCGATAGAAGGAACGTCAGGCGAACCCTCAGCTCTCAGTTTGGAAGAAAGAGAAGAAATCTATTCCGTCACAGTAGCAGCTGTTAAAGGAAGAGTTCCCATAGTCGCCGGGACTGGAACTAATAATCTCAAAGAGACTCTTCGCCTGACCAAGAAGGCGGAAGCATTAGGTGTCGACGCCTCACTCGTGATTGTGCCCTATTACAATCGTCCATCTCAAGACGGTCTGTACGATTATTTCTCTCGCGTGGCAGAATCCACTTCGCTTCCAATTATAATTTACAACATACCGGGGCGGACAGCGACGAACATGGAGCCATCCACCATGAAGAGACTCCGAGCCAACTGCAAGAATATCATCGGGGTGAAGGAAGCAAACAAGGACTTTGATCAAGTTAGCAGGGTTCTCTCTGAAGTCGGTAGAGATTTCCTAGTTTACTCTGGCATCGAATCACTTTGTTACCCGATGCTGATGTTAGGCGGTGCAGGTCACGTGAGCGCGACCGCAAATCTACTGCCGAAGGAAGTCGCAGACCTGTACAACCTGGTCGCGAAGGGAGACTGGAAGAAAGCACTCGATCTTCATTACAAGTTACTCCCGATTAACGAAGCGCTCTTTTGGGACACGAACCCAGTTCCCCTCAAAGCAGCGTTAGGTATGACTGGAAAAATAAATCCTAGACTGCGACCACCATTAGTTTCCCTTTCCGAGGACAAGAAAGCGAAACTCAGGGAAGTCATGAATCGATACAACCTATAACAATACCGAAATTCTTCGAGTTGTCACAAAATCATAATGCGAATTGCAAAATTCATGTCGGCAGGAAGGATCATCAACGGAACTCTTGAGAAATCCGGCGAGATTCTGGTAGGATCAGATGGGAACAAGTATGACCCGAGCAAAGTGTCCTATTTACCACCGGCTTCTCCGACAAAAATCATTGGCCTCGTCCTAAATTATTCTGACCATGCTAATGAATTGGGACTGGCGACGGCAAGCGAACCAGTACTTCTTTTCAAGCCAAACAACACCCTGCTAGGTCACTTGGGGAACATCATTTATCCCAAAGGAGCTACTTACATGCACTACGAGGCCGAGCTCGTCGTCGTCATCGGAAGAGAATGCAGAAGGGTAAGAGCTTCCGATTCAAACAAATATGTCAAGGGTTACACAATAGGAAACGACGTAACGGTTCGAGATTTCATTACAAATACCTTCAGACCACCGATTAAGGCAAAAGGGTTCGACACTTTTCTGCCCCTAGGCCCATGCGTCGTTACCTCAGACGAATTGAGTGACATTTCAAATCTATCACTGACGACCAAAGTCAATGGTGAGGTAAGACAACGGGGAAATACCAAGAATTTGATGCATTCGGTTCCCGAGTTAATCGAGTTCATTAGCGATTTTATGACTCTCGAAGAAGACGACCTCATAATGACAGGAACGCCAAAAGGAATATCGCCAATCAAACCCGGTGACAAGGTGGAAATTGCCATCGACAATATAGGCACGCTTAGAAATACCGTGGTTCCTGAAGGTACGTCAACTTGACGAAGAATGAGTAGGCAGTTAGCAATGGGCGCGAGAAAAGGCAGTCAATATCTTTCAGATTTAGACAACAAGCATCGCGAGCTTTGGCTCGGCGGAGAAAAGATCACTAACAATATCTCAAAGCATCCAAAGTTTAGAGCAATGGCCCAAAGCATGGCTCACCTCTACAACATGCAACACGATCCAAATCTCGTCGAGGAGATGACCTATGTCTCTCCGAGCTCGGGAGAGCGGGTTGGCTTGAGCTTCCTTCAACCAAAGACGATTGAAGATTTGATCAAAAGGCGAGTAATGATGAAGCACTGGGCCGACTATTCGGGAGGAATGCTAGGTCGAACGCCGGACTATCTCAACAGCGACCTCATGGCCATGTCCTCTGCTTCAGAGTTTTTCAACAGGAAGGGGGAGAAGTTCGGAGCTAATTTACGCAAGTACTACGAGTACATCAGGGAGAATGATCTTTGCCTGACTCATACTCTAATTCATCCTCAGGCAAACCGCGGGGCCGGCCCGAGCAAGCAAGCGGATCCTTTTCTTGCGGCCAGGGTCGCCGAAAAAAATGACGAGGGTGTGATAATTCGTGGCGCGAGGATGCTCGCGACGCTACCTCTCGCCGATGAAATTCTGGTCTTTCCTTCGACGGTCATCCAAGGAACAGCTGATGATATGCCCTACGCTTTCGCGTTTGGGATCCCTTGCGCGACAAAGGGCTTGAAGTTTATCTGCCGCGAGCCTTTCTCAGAAGAATCGAGTTTTGATCATCCCCTCGCATCGCGCTTTGATGAGCAGGATGCCGTAGTAATTTTTGATGACGTCCTTGTTCCCTGGGAGCGAATCTTCCTGCTTGAAGACGTCGAAGGCGCAAACACGCTTCAGGAAGCGACGAGTGGAATCGTATTCATGAGCCAACAGGTTATAATCAAAAACATTGCAAAGACCGAGTTCATCCTGGGGGTAACTTCTCTAATCGCGGATACGATTGGCATCACAGAGTTCCAGCATGTCCAGGAAAAGATTGCAAAGATCATCATGATGCTAGAATCGATGAGGTCATTCTTACGAGCGAGCGAAGCCGACGCGCAACTAAATCGTTGGGGGATAATGACTCCTGACTTCAAACCACTCAACACTGCGAGGAACCTCTTCCCGAGGCTGTTCCCGCAACTTCGGACTATTATCCAGCAGTTGTCAGCGAGCGGAATGATGGCTCTACCCTCCGAAACGGACATGGAAAATAAAGAGATCAGGCCTTTAATTGACACTTACTATCAAGCGAAAAACACGAATTCGGAGGAGAGGATAAGGCTCTTCCATCTAGCCTGGGATATTGCGGGAAGTTCGTTTGGTTCGAGACAAGAACTCTACGAGCGTTTCTTCTTCGGAGATCCGGTTAGGATGGCAGGGGCTCTATACAACTGGTATGACAAGGAGCCTTACAAGCAACGAGTAAAAGAGTTCCTCCACCAAAAAGAATAGTAAGACAACTAAGAACAATAGGCGCGACCTTTCTTGGCAAACGAAGGCCCAAATTTTGACATCGTTAGAACGTCTCACGTGGAATTCATTGTAACTGATCTAGAGCGCTCCAGAAAATTCTACGTTGACACTCTCGGCTTTATCGAGACATCCTCTGCCAAAGACAGAATATATCTTCGTGGAGCCGAAGATCGATTTCATCACTCCCTCATCCTAACCGAAGGGAAAGTGCCCGCGGTCGCTCACATATCCTACAGAGTTCGAGCAGAGAGAGATTTGGATCTCTTGGCCGATCTCTTCGAAAAGGAAACTGGTGTTGCTGTCAAGTGGGTTAATTCAAAGGATGAAGAAGGGCTTGGGAGAGCGTTCCGCGCTCAGGACCCATTTGGTTTCCCGGTCGAATTTTTCAAGAGCATGGACGAGACGGAGTGGCTACTCCAAAAATTCGATAGGCAGAGAGCAGCTAAAGTCATGAGGATAGATCACGTGAACGTTCTAGTTCCGGAAGTAGATCCAGTCTCGCATTGGTACACGGACAAGCTGGGTTTTCTTTGCACTGAATATACAGAGACGGAGGAAGCCAATCCGAAGGTCTGGGCGTCATGGCTACGGCGAAAGCCCACCGTCCACGATATTGCGATTATGACCGGCGTAGGACCAAGGCTGCATCATGCAGGATTTTCTGTTGCGGAGAAGGATAACATATTGGACTGTGCCGACATACTTGCTTCGAAGGGATTCGTCAATAACATGGAACGAGGTCCCGGAAGGCATGGGATCTCGAATGCTTTTTTCTTGTATATCCGCGACCCGGACGGCTACCGGGTAGAACTATACACCGGAGATTACCTGAGCGCCGACCCTGATTGGAAGCCTCTCAAATGGAAGCTCGACGATCCAAAGCGTCAGACTTTTTGGGGCGCTCCCGCACCGGAGAGATGGTTCAATGAAGCAAGTAATCTACTATCCGTTTTCGACGGGAAGATGGTGCCCACCTCAAAACCACAGCATGACCCGAGAAAAAGAAAGGAAGGCGTAGAAGGAGCAGCGTCCCTGGCTCATTAGTGCCGGCAATAGAATCGCTTAGACAACGGTGCACGACTGCGTTCAAAACATGCAGTAAGATTTACTTTAGGGCGTCTATGAAAATCGATCGTATTTGAAGGCCCCTCAATCTTTTCACGCCGGCGCGGAATTCAATATCTATCTCTGCTTCGATCTCTTAGCAGGAATGTCGGAAGTGATAACCATTGTCATTCCTTTTTATATACCAAATAGAAGCAAATTTTCACCGACGCGAGTGTCCTTAATGAATTGCATTCAAGCCTTGGCTTTACTACTAGGGCATAAGATGCAATGTATCTTTCTTTGGTTTGACGAGTCGCTTTCCTAGTCCTCAAGTTCTCGCAAGTGTGAGGAACATCTTTATGGTTCAAGGCAGTTTTGTGTTGTTCAGTCCTTATGCTTCTTGTCTTAAGATCTTACAATGGATCGCTCACAGAAGCAAGTCGAACAAGTTTCTTGTTAGTGAATTCAGTTATACCAAGTGAAGATAGTTCACGCCCAAATCCAGAATCCTTGATGCCTCCGAAAGGGAGCTCTGGCGACGAGAGCACTGGATGATTCACAAATACCATGCCGCTTTCGATCTTGCCGGCGATTTCTTTTGCCTTTTCCTGATTTTCCGTGAACACGGCGGCGCCTAAACCGTATGGAGAGTCATTTGCTAAGCGAATTGCTTCTTCTTCATCTTTCACAGGAAAATACAGTGCTACAGGACCAAAGAATTCCTCGGCGTATGCAGGGGAAGACTTGTCGATGTTCGTAAGAATTGTAGGTTCGACGAACGCCCCCGCGCCGGTAAGTCTCTTTCCTCCCATTACCACCTTTGCACCAGCTCTGACTGCCAGGTCTATTTGCGAGAGCAGTTTCTGTGCCTGCTCCTCCGAAGAGACTGGCGCGAGCGTAGTCTTTTCGTCCAGCGGATCCCCTGGCGCGAGGCCCCTGAGTTTCTCGCTGAATGCCGAGAGAAACTTGTCAGAAATTTTCTCGGAGACGATGAATCTCTTCGCGGCAGTGCACTGCTGTCCGGAATTTAGCATTTTGCTGAACATGGCGTATTCGACGGCCTTCCCCACATCGGCGTCATCCAAGACGATGAAAGGGTCGCTGCCCCCTAGTTCGCAGACTACCTTCCTCAATTTCTCCCCCGCTCTCTTTGCGACGTATCTGCCGGCTTCCACGCTGCCGGTTATCGAGACGCCCGCGATTCCAGGGTCATCGATGACACGATCCACTTTCGGACTACGTATCAGTAGATTTGTGTACAGGCCCGGCGGACTCCCTGCCGTCCTAAATAATTCTTCTATCGCGATCGACACCTGAGGCACGTTCGAAGCATGTTTAATCAATACGACGTTCCCCGCCATAATGTTGGGCGCGGCAAACCTCAAAACCTGATAATATGGAAAATTCCAGGGCATTATGCCCAAAAGCGGCCCGATTGGCTCGTGTCTGACCTCAGCCTCGCCGTATTTCACCTGCAATTTCTGCGGGACGAGGAATTTCTCTCCATTGTCGGCGTAGTACTCTACGATCTTCGTCGAAAGCGCCAACTCGCCCTTTGCCTCGCCGAATCTTTTTCCCATTTCGAGCGAAGCTAGTTTAGCAAGCTCATCGCGTTTTGAGCGCATTACCTGGGATACTCGCTTTAGTAGTTCGCTTCTTTGTGAGAAGGGGGCCTTACTCCACCTTAGATACTCTTGGAACGCCTGCGCCACAAGTTCCGATACCTTTTCGTCTCCAAACTCTTCGTAGCTTTTCAAAACCTGACTGGTGTAGGGATTCACCGACTGGATCGTCGTCAATTACTTCCTTTCGCCCCGACTGACTGAGGAACAACGAGTATTTTCAATTTAAGAATTGTTGAGGTAGTGACTGTGACATTTTCTTATTCAAATCTTGAGCTTTCAAAGACTTCTTATTTGAACACCCAGCTCTGTTTCGCCATTAGATTCGTTGATGATTATGAACTAGCCACTCACTCATTCTTCCCTCAGTTCCAAAATCACTACTTCTGATTCTGGAATCTTGGTTTGTTCTGCGTACATTTTAACTGCATCTCGACGGGCTCCTTTAACATCATTTGCTTCTATCATAAACCAAACTTTATTGTTGAACTCAGTGTGAAGATTGACGGATAATCTTACGTGAGGACATGCAATTCTATAGCTCTTCATCATATTTTAACCAAAATGGAGAATTAGACAATGCACTAAACAGGATAGCGCGTCTTTACCGTTACGAACTTTAGGAATTAATCAGAAACAGGCAGGAGTCTAGGTTTCCAAGCTGTTCTATTATCGCATTCGGTAAAGTTCCAGAGCGGAAGTATGTGTAATACGAGGGTCGGTCTGTTCCGAAGCTTGACGACGGCCTAGAACGTAGAATCGAGAGTCTTCATTTCATCTGGAGAAAGCACGACGTCTCCGGCCGAAGCGTTGTCTTTAACGTGCGCAGACTTTGATGCGCGCGGGATGGGGAAGTTTTGGGGACTACGGGTAGTGAGCCAGGCGAGAGCTACCTGCGAGTAGCTAATACCTGCGTGGTTTTTGCAAATCCTCTCGATTGCTTCTCCTCTAGCACTTCTCGCCAATTTTCCGTGAGCGAGCGGATAATACGGAATCATAGCAATCCTTTCCTTCTCACAGTGCGGCAGGATTTCCCTTTCGACATCCCGCCTCGTGAGGTTGTAGTGCATCTGGGTTGAGGCGAGCTCATGTTTCTTTAGAGCAGACTCGGCTTCGGTCATCTGGGCGAATGAAAAATTGCTCACGCCTATGTTCCTAATCAACCCCTGATCGACTAGTTTCTCCATGGCTCCCATCGTTTCTGATATTGGAACCCTAGAGCTTGGGAAGTGTATTTGGTAGAGGTCTAGGTAAGAAGTGTTCAGCTTAGAAAGACTTCTTCTGCACGACTTTTCGACCTTGTCGGGCCTAAGATGGTTGCTCCACACTTTTGAGGCGATGAATAGTTCGTCTCGCTTCCTCCCCTTGATCGCGTCGCCAACAATCGTCTCGCTTTGGTATATCTCTGCGCTATCTATGAAGTTGATTCCACTATCCAAACCCGCCTTTAGCGCTTCGAGTTTTTTCGCTTTGCCTCTCTGAACTTTGAATATCATCGCCCATGCGATCCAGAGAGCATCGTAGAATGTTCCCATCCCTATTACCGAAGTTTTGAAATTCGTTTTGCCAAATTCTTTATACATCATAAGCTAATCCTTTTGCCCCGCTACATGACTCACATTTTTTATTCGATTTGGGCTGTAAACACAACATCAGGATATTGCATTCGCATGATCATAAAGCAATTGTCAAAATATCCTACTTTCGCAAATATAATATTCTCTGGTCAAACTTAATACATAGTATCGTGCTCCAAGTCCGTCGTAGTAGTCGTAATTGGAACATGCCGAGCATCCACAGAACGCCTTTTGCGAGCAGTCTATGCATAAGTCTTGCTTAGGGATCGATATCGGATGCGAATGCCCTTGTCATGTTTCGGCAAAGACGAGTAGGCGCGACAAAAAGAAGATGACGGTATCGTTGGAAATGCGCCAGAAGAAAAGCGCTCGCTGACTATTGATCTTGTGCGTCCGTCGTAGATTTATCCTTCTTCTTTGCCGCTCTTCTAGTCGCTGCAGTACGATTTCGCTCTTTTTGGCTGGGAAGATGAGTAGAGTCTAACCTGTCTTTACGGTAAGCGCTTCTAATCAAGACAACACCAAAAATTACGAAGATTGCGTCCGTTGTCAAGTTGAGAAAGTTTGGAACGAATGTAAGCACAAACAATATTCCTAGGATAATCAACACTATCCCTCCAGCTATCTCAAGCGATGACTTGCCATTCATTTTTTTCTCCGTATGCCTCACTTTCTACTACTTCTTCAGGAACCGCGCGACGACATGTCGATTCTCTCAACCATAGGATCAGAATTTGCCGTTGTTTCCGCTGGTTCTACAAGCATTTTTTCGGCTTCCTCGCCGCTCGGCTCTAATTCCGAGCCGGGTCTCTCAATCTTTGAAGAAGCTGACTCTGGGTAAAGAGTATCTGCAATTCTCACTTTCAACTTGCGTAGCCCCTCTCCTGTCTTGGAAGAAATTCCAATGCTAGGAAGGTCGCTCACGAGCTCCCTTCTCTTTTCCTCGTCTTCTCTTTGGGCTATGTCGAGTTTGTTTATCACGACTAGAATCTTTGCCGGGTTTATGTGAAGCTGGTCAAGCGTCTTTCTGCAACTAGAGTACTTGATCGAGACTGCTTCAAATGTCTCGCTTGCATCAAGTAAAAGCAAAATCAGATCAGCATAAGTGAGCTCCTCGAGAGTAGATTTGAAAGCTTCGATCATGTAAGTCGGTAATCTACTTATGAAGCCGACCGTGTCGGAAAGCAAAACCTTCTTTCCCCTAATCGGTTCGAAACTTCTGGTCGTAGTCGTCAAAGTGGTGAACAACTTCGCCGATTCCTCTTTTGATTCCGAGGTAAGCTTGTTGAACAAAGTCGTCTTTCCGCTGCTTGTATAGCCCGCGAGCGAAACAATTGGAAGGTTTATCCGCTCCCTAGAAATTCGGAACAGATCTCTACGTTTCTTAGCTTCTTCGAGTTTTTTCGTGATAAGTGACATCTGCTTCTTCAATGCCCTAAACTTGATGTCAACCGCGTACTCGCCCATTCCCATGAAGCCAGCCTGCTCACCCTTCAGTGAGACACGAACGGCCTCCCTAGCCCGGGGAATTTCGTATTTTAGTTCGGCCAATTTGACTTGGAGTTTTGCTTCGGTCGTCGTAGCTCTCGAGTTGAAAATATCCAAAATGAGCCTTTCCCGGTCTATGACTTCTTGGTGCGTGAACTTTGCGAGGTTGTGCGCTTGGGAGGATGAGAGACGGTCATCGACAATTATCATCTGCGTACCGAGGTCTCCCGCGAGCATTTTGATTTCTTCTGCTTTCCCGCTGCCCACGCCGTACTGCGAATGATTCAGTTTCCTTTGATCTATTATTGAGGAAATGGCGTATCCAGCGGCCTCGACTAGACCGACCGCCTCGTTCTTCATGAACTCGTCTCGATAGGTTACGAGTATGACTTTTTTCTTCCCAGATGGACTACTCTTCTTTTGGGAGGCAGTTGATGAATTTGAAGGAGACACGGTAAGAACAACGCCTATGCAGATATTTTCCAATTCATACGTTGGGTCGGGGCCTTATTTAACAAAAGAGGGCCTCAAAAAAGGATAGTCATTACTAACTTTCCTTGCATGAAAAAAGCGACAGGTCACGCGCGTGCTGTGATAGAAATTCTACAGCATTCCGTAAGTGAGATGCTGTTCCCGGCGCATCTGGAGATCCTTTTCTCTCGCCGCCCTCTGTGCCGCGCCCGATCTGCGTGCTTCTTCGATCCGAGTTGGGCCCGCAAGTTTTGTGATAAGTTTCACTCCTTCGTCAGTAATCTCGACTTCGCTCTTTGTGCTCATGATCAATGATCCGTTCATTCTGCGGATAGCGGAACGCAGATGCGGACTAGGAATTATTCTTCTACCCCGCTGAAGCGGTGGTTCCACGATTTCCGCGATTTCCCAAATGCGGCGCGGGGACCTTTCAACAAGACACAGGAGTATCTTCTCCATCCGTTCGTCCATCAATAACTCTTGTTTTTCCTTCCTGGGAAATTTCGAAAGTAAAGTCGCCGCTTCCTCTCTTGAAAGTGCGGCCTTTGTTTTGTAGCCTTCGGTGTAGGAAGCTACAATTGAAATAATATCCGGCCAGGATTCTTCGTTGTATTCTTGCAATAGAACAAAAGTTTCAGCCGGGACATAATAACCTCCCCTGACGGGATACAACTGACGAGTTCCAATATGGTTAGACATTTCCTCTTCCTTACCCTCAAAAATTCTTAAAATTCAAGCCTCAAATCGAGACCAAACGTGGCGCCATTAGTAATTGCTCCGCGTAACGCGAATCCTTCTTTGACCGAGCTCATGATTATAATTGGACTTGCTCGCTTATTTGTGTTTAGTTTGGGACTAGAATATTCGTTCTCATGCTTCCTATTCTCAATGCTCGAATTCCTCTAGAAGGGGTGAATTACACATTTACTTGTATAAAGCGGCCTTTGCATTCGTGGTTAGTGAAGAATGGTCCTCCCTCTTGAAACCCTTGTGCTTGCATTATCAATTTTTGATCCGGTTGGTGTTATGACAGGGGTCCTTGCAGGTTATTGCGGGACTCATCGGTCTGATAGTTCTTCTTATAATTGGAATTCTGGTCATAGCACTTATCGTGGGGGCCCTTATCGTCCTCCTGCCCGCCATAATTGTCGCGATCGCCGTCTGGTTCTTTACGGGAAGCTTTTTCCTCGCAGGTGTAGCTTTCCTCATAGTCGCGATAATCAGTCTCGTCGCGATCTAGGACTGAGGGCAACGGCTCGCTCGCCCACGGGTTCGAGCCACTTGATGTACTTTGGATCCTTCCCTCGGAATATCTCGAAGAACTTCGTTTGAATCTTCTCTGTTATGGGCCCCATCGTTCCATTGCCGATCAAATCATTATCGATCTCCCGGACGGGTGTAACTTCCGCGGCCGTCCCAGTCAGAAATACTTCGTCAGAGACCAAGAGTTCCCCACGGCTTATGTTTCTCTCTTTAACAATATAGCCCAAGTCACGCCCTAGCTGAATTATCGAATCGCGAGTTATTCCGGGCAATATCCCGGCTGAGAGTGGTGGCGTCACGATTATCCCATCACGCACAGTGAACAAATTCTCTCCAGTGCCCTCGGTGACGAAACCATTCGTGTTTAGTAAAATCGCTTCGTCGTAACCCAGTTTTTGGGCCTCTGTTTTTGCTAATATGCTGTTTGCGTAGTTTGCTGCGGCTTTAGCCATTGTCGGAAGAGAACGTTGGTCAATCCTTGCCCACGAAGAAATCTTGCATCGAACTCCTCTTCGCAGTCCATCTTCGCCAAGATACGGCAGCCAGGGCCACATCGCAATCGCGAGGTGAACCTTGTTCCCCTTTGGATTTATCCCCACTTCGTCCCAGCCGTAGAAAGCGATTGGGCGGATGTAGCATTCCTCTATTCGGTTCGCAGCAATCAGCGATTTGATTCCTTTCACGATTTCCTCCGACGAAAAGGGAATTTCCATCTCGTAGATCTTTGCGCTGCGAAATAGCCTCTTCATGTGGGCATCCAGTCTAAAGACAGCAGACCCTCGCTCAGTCTTGTAGCAGCGAATTCCTTCGAACATCGCGCTACCGTAATGAAGCGAATGAGTCATGATGTGAACAGTTGCTTTGTCCCATGGTATGATTTCGCCATCCATCCAGATCTTTTCTGTTTTTTTCACGACATCTATCCATCTCTCTATTTTTCTTGAAAATGCTGATACAGAGGGTAGTAATACCTCCTCTCGAGTTACAAGTATTTAGTGTTGCTGGGAACTTGAACAGATGCAGTAGCAAAAAATGAAATTTGCAAAATCATACAATTTAGCGACATTTTGTTTGTAAGACTTGCACAAATATTCTGGACCTGCAACTAGCGCCGATAGCATTACTTTGCATCTTCTGGATTTACGAACAGAAAACAAATTCGCAAAAAAATCACAAGAAGACTTGTCCCCAAGTTGAACCTATTCAGTCATCGGAGGATGGAGGTGGAATATCCAATTCTTCTTCATCGCTCTTCTGCTGTTCCAGTCCCGCTGCAGATTCTCTTTCTTCAACGGCTCTAGCATTCTCTTCTCTGATTTTATTTCCCAAACTTGCCCAGAAATCATCATTCCGGTTTACAATTTTAGAATAGGACAAGTCCGATCCTTCTTGTTCTTCTCGCAATTCCGAGTCTGGTTTATCAGAGACATATTTCGCGGTCGCAAGCTGTCGGATCCTCTTTGCAGTGACGTCTCCGATTCCCTCCACTGAAAGGAGTTCTTGCTCACTTGAACTGAAGAGATTCTCGATTGTGCTCATCTTGGACAGCAACCTGTCAGCTAAGATTGAATTGATTCCAGGAACGCCAGCGACGATGTAGCGCTGAGTGTCGGGCAAGGTCATGGGTTTTCGCCCCTCTCTCAACTTCGTCTCTTTCTTTTTCTCCACCTGCTCGCGTCTCGCTATGTGATATATTACCTCGACCACGTCCCTCTCACTTGGTGCGAAGAAAATTGGCACCTTGAAATCGGAGACTATGGCAGCGACCGCCCCGTAGAAAGCCGACTCGCCTATCCCGCTCAAGTCTTTCCTCTCTCCTTGAATCACAAGTATGGGTCGCGGGTATTTGTCGCTCATATTTGCGAGTTGCCTGAACAATCTTCCGTCGTAGACTGACTTTACAAAGTCGTCTATTGTCTTTCGCTCAATTACGATGTCGCTTGAGGCAACAAAGTCGCCAATGTCGAGTTGTTTCACTTCAACTAGAGCCCCTCTGTATCTCAGCTTGTCGACGAACTGCGCTAACTCCCGTGTGTCAACGTAGATAGTCGGAAGATTCTCCCTCTCTTCTTGCCTCATTGATGGATCTTTGAGAAATGAATCAAGGGGCCCGCCCCTTTTCTTGTCGAGGCTCAAAGCACTTGCGACCTTGCGAACGTCTCGCAATCTGCGGCGCGACAACCAATAGTATGCTTCGTCGCGCGTCCCCTTGGTTAGGAAAACACAAATTCTTCCCTCCTTCCTCCTTCCAGTCCTCCCCTTCCTTTGGACGAACCGCACGGCGCTAGGGACATTGTCGTAGAAGATCACCAAATTGCATTCAGCGACGTCTAGTCCCTCCTCTCCGACTTGAGTTGCGATCAGAATGTCATACACGCCTTCGCGAAGCTCTTCGAGGGCTTTGATTTGCTTCTTCTGTGTCTGACCGCTTTGTCCGCTCTTGCCGATCAGATATCCGGCTCGAAGACCCTGTTTTATGAGCGCGGAATAGATCTGGTCTACCGTGTCTCTGTAGCTTGCAAAGACGATAGCTCGCTCACCTCTTTTTATCGTCTTACATAGTTTTGAGACTTCGGCAATTTTGGGATGTTCTATGCCTTGAGCTAGGGCAGTCTCCGTTTTTTGCACTGCGAGCCTGACCCGCGAATCGCTAAGTAGCTCTCCCATTCCAAACCCCCGCTTCCGATTATTGAGCCTATCCATGAAGGCCTTGAAAGCTGAGAGAGTCTGGGTCTCCATGAGGTTTATCGCGTGCAAGAGCCTGATACTGCTGAACAACGCGTTGCGAAGCTGCGAACTTTGTATTTGATCCACTTTTAGGCGCAAGCGAAGCAAATCTTTGAGCGTGATCGAACCGTAGCGATTTGCTTTGATCAGAGAAGCGTCCTCAAGAAGTTTTAGGCGAGAATTAAGCGCTTCCCTCATCAAACGCTGGATATCCTTGAGTTCCTGCGTAAGGTTGAGCTCGATCCACTCTACATCTGTTTTGAAAACGTAGGGCTTGACATCCTCGTCTCTTTCGTCCCTCACTTCTATCTTCGCAATTTTGAGTTTTGATACAATTTCCTCGACCTTCTTTTGGTCAGAAGGCAGAGAAGCTGTAATACCGAGAATTCTTCCATCGGTTTTCAGCTCATTGTACATTGCCCCAATTGTACAATACGCATGATTTCCTACGGCACGATGCACCTCATCGAACACAATCAGCGAAAAGGACTCGATTTTGCAATTATTTCTTCTTAGGTCGCTCACCATGACTTGAGGTGTCGCGCACACAACTCTCTTTTCCCAGATTGCTTTCCGGTCTCCGATTGTGTCTTCACCGGTAAGAACACCAATTTCATCCTCGGATAGTTCCAAATGTTCACGTAGGAATGAATAGTGTTGGTGAACAAGTACTCTTGTTGGAGCTAGAATGAGACATCGATTATCCACATTCTTTGAAAGATAATGTGCGATAGCAAGCAGCGCGATAGCTGTTTTTCCAAGACCTGTTGGTAAAACTGCAAGGGTATTTTGCTCAGTAGCTATTTGAGCTAATTCGACTTGATACGTCCGCTTCTCAAGGCTATTCTCTTTGATTAGTGGCCAAGAAACGAATTCTCGTGGAATATGCGATTTTCTTGCTGTGGGAACAGGTTCTGTACGACTATCAGCCTGCAACGCGTATGTTCTGCGCTCTTTTTCTTATTTCCTACTAAGTAGTGATTTGGGATTGGCGCATAGAGCTATTCAATGTTTTTATGGAGATAACACATAGACGTTCGATGCCTTTGCGACTGTCCAGAACTGGAAAAAAACTCTCGGGATTCTGTGAATTACGAAGAATTTCGCATTTGGAAGATGGGAATTAGTTTGAAAGGTAGGGGTATGATAATTTCCCTTGAGGGTATAGACGCCTCTGGAAAATTTACGCAATCGAACCTGCTGTATAAACTTCTCCAAAGTAAGGGTGTACGGACGACCTACGCTAGCTTCCCTGATTATACCACTACTATCGGTCAGGAGATCCAGGCATTCTTATCCCGGACCAAAGATTACACTGTCGAAGCTCGTCATATGCTCTTTTCTTTGAATCGCCTTGAGCACAAAAAGGAGATCGAAGACTGGTTAAACGAAGGAGACGTTGTTGTGATAAACCGTTACTGTGACTCGAATCTAGCTTATGGAGGTGCTAGCGGTCTTTCCATAGAGTGGCTCAGATCACTCGAAAGTGAAATGCCCCAGTCCAACTACGTATATTATCTGAAAGCGAAACCGAACCTTTCTAGAGAACGAAAGACAAGAAGCCGGGATAAGTTCGAAAGTGATCTCGCATATTTGGAAAGAGTTGCTTCTGTTTATGATGCCCTTGCTGAAAGCCCTAATTGGTTTACAATAGATGCGAATAATTCAATTGAGAGTGTCCATTATGAAATTTCAAAGATTACCGAGGAATTGCTGAAGGAACATGATGAGGGAAAAGAAATCGAGCTCGTTAATACAAAGGCAAAGCCATTAAAGATGCAAAAAAACCGAAAGTGAAGACGAGTAACAACAACAACAACAAGAAAGAGTAAAGATTCAGTAATTTGGAAAACCTGAAGACACAACCGCCCAAGACAACCGTCGGTGAAAGAGTTAGCAACTATGTCCAGCTAATGAAACCGGGAATAATGGTCCTACTAGTCCTAGAGGCAGTTACCGCGATGATTGTCGCGACTGGTCGAAGTACCGATCCATTCTCTGTTCTCTGTTTAGTGCTTGTCGGAGTCCTTGCCTCAGGGGGATCGGCTGCGGTGAACCAATACTTGGAACGAGACAAGGACATCCTGATGACGAGAACCGATTGGAGACCAGTCGCTACTAAACGGATCTCCCCGCAAAACTCCCTCATCTTCGGACTTATTCTGATCGCGTTGTCGCTGGTCGTGACACAGATAGTTTTCAACTATGTTGCAACCCTCATGATTTTACTGGGCTCGTTATCTTACATATTTCTCTACACACTCTATCTGAAGCCCAGAACCGAGTGGAACATTGTAATCGGCGGAATCGCGGGCATATTTCCGGCGCTCACAGGTTGGGCAGCCGCGAAGGGTGACGTGGGAATTCCTGCATTGTACATCGGCTTGCTCGTTTTTCTCTGGACCCCACCCCACTTTTGGGGTCTGTCGATGAAGTACAAAGAAGATTACATCAAAATCGGCTATCCCATGCTACCCGTTGTGAAAAGCGAAAAGGAAGTGGTTGAATGGATTGTCTTGTCTTCGATTCCACTATTTGCCTTCACTCTGCTGCCTGCGGCACTGCCAAATCTTCTGAACTTTGGAGCATCTGGAATAATATATTACGTACTTGCCGCTGTCATAGTCATCCCATTCGTCATAGTAGATCTAAAGATGCTGAAGGAACCAACTAAGGATAATGGCTTCCAAGCATTTCTGATGTCGCTTCCATACATGTTTGTTATATTTGGGGCAATGATTGCAGCAGCGTTGATTTAGATTGCCTGCCCTTTTGGCAAGCACAAAGGGTGCAACGGGTTAAAGCAGAAAAAGACCCAAAAGGAGTTTGAGACCCGGAATTTCCTTTTGAATTGTAACCTTCGAATCTGTAGCTGTCTTTTTTCCGCTTTTGACGTGTCACGTGCAATCAAATGTCAAGATAAACCACGATTTTCATCTCTTCATGGTAAGAAAACTCATTAGAGACGACCTTACCTAGTTCGAATTAGGATCTTTCTAGGAAGCGCGCTTCAGAACGTTTCGTATTTTATCGAGCTCCGGGAGAATAGAGTCATTCATTTTTTGAACTCCAAAATGCGTGTTCTCCTAACAGTTTCCATCGTTCTCTTTCTTGTACTGGTAACGAGTCTTGCCGCCAATATTAGCAATTTGCGAAATCAAATTCAAGGTGCCTCGAGTGTAACAACCCAATCGTTGTACACGGTTGTTAAGACAACCACGCCTAAACCAATTGCCATCCAACCTCTATATGGAGGTTCATCAAGCGATTCGGTCTACTGGTATTTTGCAATTTTGTTCTGTCTCCTTTGCAGTGTCGTCGTGTATGCTTATTTCAAAGGAAAGAAAAGCAACTGGGGCTCTCAACCCTCGATAATAGCTCAGGTTCTGGGTTCACTGGTCGGATTGGCTTTCTTTATTTTGATTTTAAATGCGTTAACATCAAATCGCGGGCTATTAATCTCGGGAATCTCCGTACTGCTTGATTATTTTCTGCTAGGGATCATAATATTAGGCAGCGCGTTGGGATTGGCAATTCTTTTCCGCGAGTTCGATGTATTCGACTCTTTCAGAAAGAAATTGTCAAGGAATATGGGGGTCAATCCCAGTCCAGTTCCGCCCATCGACAAGGACAAAAGTGCTCAGGAGCTGAAGAAGGCAATTGAGAGCACTCTATACTCCCTCGACAATTTAGGCGATTACAGATTAGCAATACTGAACTGCTACAAGGCCGTGGTTTCCATTCTAGAACGTAATGGGATGCCCCAAAAGGAGAGCCTTACATCAAGAGAGTTCGAAAGAGAAATTTCTTCAAGACTAGGCATAACTCCCTCAAAGTATCTGCACGATCTCACGTTGTTGTTTGAACGCGCGAGGTACAGTTCGGAGGAACTAACTGCACAGGAGGCTTCAGATGCAAAGCATGATCTTGAAAGACTGGCCTCCGCGGTTGAAAACTCTACAATATTGACGATGACGAGCGTCGACACCTAGGAGGATAGCTAGTTCAGAGTTGAAGTTTAGGTACCTTCTTGCATTCCTAGCCATCTGGCTGTCAATTGCAATCGTGACTTCATTTTACACTTCTTTTTCTACCGAGCCTATTGTAATTACATTTTTCCTGCTGATCGCAGTTTGCGTTCTAATCGTTCAGTTAGCTCTTAGATCCGTGGGATTTGGCTTTTTTCCAAGTTCAACAAACCGTTCTCATAGCCGAAAGACAGAAAGTATTTCAAAAATGGTATTCCTAATCGAAAACGCTTCCAAAGGCAGGGCATACGGCCGACGAGAGATCGCGAAAATTCTAAGGGAATCCCTGCTTACTCACGCTTTTGGTCAAGGAGGGTTTCCAGTAGATTGGATTGCCACCCCAAACGGTGACGGTGCGATAAGCAAAATTCTGAGATCCAAGAATAGCTCTGAATTGCAACCCGTTTTTGAACTTCCGGACCTAACTACGCGATCCAAGGTCTTGACTTCGGCTTTAAATGATGGCAATTATCTCGACAACCTCACGAGATCACTTTTGCTGATCGAGGATAAGGAGTGAACAGAACACAAATGGCAGCAAGCGATTCAACTACAAAATCTGCGCAGAAATTGAATGACGTGGCAGGGCAAATCTTAGAGCAGCTATCATGTATAATAATTGGAAAACGTGATGTGCTCGAGAAGGTATTTCTCGCAATCTTATCCGACGGTCACTTGCTCTTTGAGGATTACCCTGGACTCGCAAAGACGCTGATAGCAAGGTCCTTTGCCATCGCGACTGGATCTGAATTCAAGAGAGTTCAATTCACGCCAGACCTCTTGCCGGCCGACATAACCGGGACGTATATTTTCAATAGAAGTAGCTCTCAATTTGAGCTGAGAAGAGGACCCATATTTACTAACATACTTCTCGCAGACGAAATTAACAGAGCTCCTCCTCGAACGCAATCGGCTCTTCTCGAGGCTATGCAGGAAAAGCAGGTAACGATCGAGAATGAAACGCTGAAGATAGATGAACCGTTCATAGTGCTCGCCACACAAAATCCCATCGAATACGAAGGAACCTATCCACTACCAGAAGCCCAGCTCGATCGCTTCATCATGAAATTGAGGGTAGGCTATCCGGATTCCGAAGAAGAGGTCAGAATCTTGCAAGATAGAATTCAAAGGAGAAGCGATGGGTTTTCCATTGAGAGGATTGCAAATCCCGCACTCATTCTTCAAATGCAAGAATCCGTGGAGAATGTTCATGTCGACGATGTAGTTTTGAAATACATAACCCAAATAGTTCGAGCGACAAGATCCCATACAGATGTAGAAGTTGGTGCGAGCCCCCGCGGCTCCCTTGCGCTACTGAAACTTGCTCGAGCGAGAGCGTTTTTGTCTAGTAGAAGCTTCGTAATTCCTGATGACGTGAAGGAGATTGCGGCTCCGGCCCTATCACACCGGATTGTGCTTAAACCAGAACAATGGTTGAAAGGAGGCCGAGCTGCGGAACAAATTATTGGTGAGATTCTGAACCAGATTCCCGTTCCAAAAGTCGGTTGAGTAAAACAAGCCGTGCTAACGAGAAAAAGTTTCGTCATTGCAACATTGTCACTGTTGGCGCTCACTGCAGGGATCGCGCTTGATATACCACTATTGGCAATTTCGTCCATCCCACTAATTGCATATCTTGTTTTCTCCTTCATTTTCTCGAACAACAACTCGAAGATCGACCTAACGATCAACCATTATGTTGACAAGAACAGGGCATACGAGGATGAACCCTGCAAAGTGATTAATGAAATCATGAACAACGGAACGACCCGTATCGACTTTCTGGACATCCAGGACCATGTGCCGGTTAATCTCGACGTTTCCGAAGGTTCAAATCATCACATCGTCTCCCTTGGGCAGGGAGAAAAGTTCTCTTTCTCATATTCCTTGAAGCCGAGAATGTATGGCTTCTACGAGATCGGTCCCATGGCAGTGAAGCAAATGGATTCACAGAGCACCGTTATTACGACAGCTACACTTCCTGGCACGAGTTACCTCAGGGTCCTCCCGAAGATTGCCTACGTGAGCAAGTTCAACATCCGGCCGAAGAGAACAAGAAACTGGCCCGGTGAGATTGTGGCAAGAAGGGTTGGAGAAGGGTTAGAATTCTACAGCTTGCGAGACTACATTCAAGGTGACCCTGTCAGGCGAATAAATTGGAAGGCAGCTTCAAAATACGATAACAGGCTCTTCACAAACCAATTCATGAGCGAGTTAGGCGGAGATACGATAATCGCGCTTGATGCAAGAAGTGTATCTGAAGTTGGCGTCCCTCCAGAGTCTACTGTCGCGTATTCAATTCGTGCGGCTGCCATAATATCATACAGGTTGCTCAGGGACCGGAACAGGGTGGGGTTGATCTCGCTTGGGCAATCGCTCGAAAGAGTATTTCCTGGATTCGGCAGAAGACAATTTGAAAGGATCCAGATTGCACTTTCCGATACAAAGAGCGGAGAAACTTGGGAGATACGGGGACTTGGGGCATTCCTTGCAACGTTCTTTTCAACAATGGTCCAGATAGTGGTGATAAGTTCTCTTAATGATGAAGGGTCGTTGGAAGCAATCGCCGACATTGCGAGGCGAGGGTTCAGAGTACTCGTGATTTCTCCGTCGCCCGTCGGGATCGAGAGCTCGTTTTTGAAAAGGCGCGATTTTGAAAAACAGACCTACGCGGAAATAGCGGAGAGACTCTTGGGGATTCAAAGGCGAAATAGATTGAACGAGCTGCGCCAGTATGTGACAGTCGTTGACTGGGACGTGAAGTCGCTTCTCACCGATGCATTACAGGAGGCTACTTATCAATGGAACGTTCAAAGAGCGACTCAATAGTTACAAACTCTCAAATCGTCCTATACACGAGTTATGGGATTCTCGCTGCCTTCATAGGATTTTCTGTCTATTTCTCAATTGGGAGGTCAAACCAGATTGCAGAGTACGTCGCGATATTCTTCTCACTCATTTTCATCGTCTTTGGCTCTAGGTCAAAGAGTTTAGGGTTGGTCGCCTTCGCCTGGATAATTGTTGGGATTTCCTTTGTGATTCCTTTCGTTTACACCTCATATGCAAGTTATCCGACAGTCATAGTTTCAGTCATGCTATTGTTAGTATCTTATGAGCTCACAAGGTTTGATTTTGAAATGAGAGCGATGGTTCAAAGCGTAAGAGTACTTCATAGTGAATCGATCGAACAATTGGAGAAAGTAACTCGAAACCATACTTGGGTACTTGTTCAGGTGGTCGTGGCGACCTTGCTTCTCTCACTCGTCGTAGGGTATTTATTGCCTGGGTTAATAACGGTGAACCCGCCAGAATTAGGCGTGGCGATTTTCGCATCGGTCTCTTTGATATTGATAGCTTGTGTACTACTTCTGGTTAAGGACTGAGCTCTCGTCAATGGTCGATTACTCGAAGATCGCGATGAAATATTCGTTGTTCAGGAGAACAAGTCCTCTAGTGGTAACTAGTCTCATAGAGCTCGGCAACATATCAAAATCGTCTAAAGTTCTAGAGGTAGGTTTCGGTAGCGGAAATTACATTGGAGAATTGAAAGCACTGACAGACTGCGTTTGTTAAGGTATAGATCCTTCCCCTGATATGTTCGCTATTGCGAAGAAAAGGTTTCCCTCGATTGATTTTAGAATGGGTAGAGCGGAAAAGCGCGATTTCGAACAGAATTTTTTGATTTTGTTTTCTCACTAGATGTTATACACCAAATTATCGATAGACTCGTTATTTCGAAAAAGTCTTTTGAGTCGTGAATAATGGAGGAACAGTTTGCACCGTAACGGATTCAGAATTGATAATTAGGAATCGTAGACCACAGACTCTTTATTTTCCAGCAAGTGTCGAAATTGAGTTGGGGCGCTATCCAAAGGACGGCGAGATAATGCAAATCATGGAGGCTGTAGGATTCCATGACATTTCAGAGAGAATGATCGAATTTAATTATGAACTGACAGACATAGAGAGTTACCGAAGTAAAGTTTACTCTGCTCTCTTGTTGATCTCACAAGAACAGTTAGAGGTAGGAATCAAGCGAATGGAAGAGGAATTTGCAAAGGGACCTATTCCTTGCACCTCCCACTATTCCATCGTCTCTGGATTGAAGAAGATAGGTTAGAATAACTACGATTCGCCATCCAGAGCAATTGTCCAACTCTATTGAACATTTACGATTTCGAAAAAGTATATTACTAGTGGAGTGAGGACGATTCGCGCAACCTCCCCAGAGACGTCTCGCTTAATGGATTCAGACAATCCCAAACGCCAAGAAGATCATCGACAACTTGATCCAAATGCGATCCTTTCCTCAGGTGCTAATAAATTATCTAATTTACAGATTAATTTTTTGAAACTTCCTGAGAACCTGAATCCACTAGTTCCTCTGGCGAGCAATCTTTACTGGGTGTGGAATAGGAGGATCAGACGAATTTTCGAAGAAATCGATCTTGCGGCTTGGGACGGCCTAGGACACAATCCAGTTTTATTGTTGCAACGGATAAGTGATTCGAGATACAAGGAGCTAGGCTCAAACCAAGAATTTGTTACACGACTTTCTAGGGCGTACGATATCCAAAGGGAGTACCTTCGCAGGAAGGAAGATACGTGGTTTAGAAGAACCTTTGGAATACTCGAGCGCAATGAACTTGTGGCGTACTTTTCGGCCGAGTTTGGATTGACAGAGTGCCTGCGAACTTACTCCGGAGGGCTGGGAATTCTCTCTGGCGATCACCTAAAGTCAGCGTCTGATTTAGCCATCCCCCTTGTAGGAATCGGAATCTTCTATAAAAGAGGTTACTTCTCGCAGAGCCTGACACCCGACGGTTGGCAGCTAGAATCTTATCCCGAGAATAATCCATCGGAACTACCCATGGAACCCGCACTGTATCCGAATTCAAAGGAACCACTCGTCGTCTCTGTCCCTATCGAGGATAGGCAGGTCAGAGTAAGGGCCTGGAAAGTCGCAGTAGGTCGCGCGACTCTGCTTCTTTTGGACACGAACCTTCCTGGCCTCAATTCGAAAGAAGACTGCGAGATAACCGCAGAGCTCTACGGTGGGGACATTCACACTAGAATAAAGCAGGAGATAATTCTCGGCTTCGGAGGAGCGAAGATTATTAGAGCATTAGGACTTCAACCTACGGTGTATCACCTGAATGAAGGGCATGCGGCCTTCGCGATACTTGAAAGGTTGCGCGAGATCGTTGAAGAGGACAAACCCGGGACGAGTTTCAAGGAATCAATCGAGTTATCCAAATCCTATAATTTGTTCACTACCCACACGCCGGTCGCGGCCGGAATAGACGTATTTGACAAGAGCTTGATTGAGCGGTATCTGGGTTGGTACGCGAAAAAACTTGGGATAAGCTTGGATGATCTTCTCGATTTAGGCCGTGAAAAAAATGGATCTTCGGGATTCAACATGGTTATATTCGCGATTCGCCTATCGAACAGTGCCAACGCGGTCTCGAAGCTCCATAGACGGGTGGCGTCGAAATTGTGGCAAACCGTCGTGAAAGAGCATGACCCTGAGAGGGAGCTCGGCTCGGTAACTAATGGGATTCACTCGCTTTCTTGGATTTCGGATTCCTTCGCGGATTTGTATGATCAATTCCTCGGACCTGAATGGGACGAGGACACGAGTGACCCGAAAGTATGGTCACGCATCGCAGAAATTCCCGATGACCTGGTCTGGCAGACTCACATCAAGCAAAAATCAAAACTGGTGGAATACGTCAGGACTAATTTTTCCTTGGACGGCTACCAAGGCGGTGCGTTGAGTCAGGTCCTAGACCCGAACGCTCTCACTATCGGATTCGCTCGACGCTTCGCTACCTACAAGCGAGCTTCTTTGATATTGAGTGAAAGGGAGAAATTGCTTGCTCTCCTCATGAGTAAGGATAGACCCGTGCAATTCATCTTTTCAGGAAAGGCCCACCCCAGAGACCACGAAGGAAAGAAAGTAATCCAGGAGATCGTAAATTTCACGAAAAGCGCCGATAGTGCGGGGCGGGTTGTCTTCCTTCCCGATTACGATATTTCAATAGCGCGCCACTTGGTCCAGGGCGTCGACCTGTGGCTTAACAATCCTCAAAGACCATTGGAGGCTTCGGGAACAAGCGGAATGAAAGCGGTCCCGAATGGTGTACTGAATTTCAGTGTGCTAGATGGCTGGTGGGACGAAGCTCACTCCCCAGAGTACGGATGGGCGATAAATCCGCTTGACTTTCACGAAGATCCGATCAAGCAAGCAAAGGCCGACGCGGAAGCCCTATACGCGACGTTGGAGAGTGAAATTATCCCTGAATATTACAGCAGAAATCCGCAAGGGATACCCATTTCATGGGTACAAAAGATGAAAGGGTCTATTTCGCTACTTACTCCCAGATTCACTACCCGCAGAATGGTGAAGGAGTATGCCGAAGAGTTTTACTTCAAGAATGTAAAGCGCCTAGCCGATTCCCTAAACAAGAGCGAACTAGGTTCGGACGTCCTAGAATCGGCTTCGAACGACAAATGGGACAAATAGTACAATTGTGCATGCCCGATTTCACGCCCTAGTAATTTCGTAAATTTCGCCGAGCCGGGCGTTCTCTACGGCCCTGACACGTCCTCTTTCCAGCCAAAACCTGAAAACAGTCATCTCGTCGTCGTCAGATTATTTCCGTTGCCATTTCTAGAGACGAAATTGAGCTTTTCGACTGCCGATCTCAGGATGTTGGCTTCAATTTGAGATATCTCATCATCATAGCCGTCGTTGGCTTAGTCTTTATTCTTGAGGGGCATTCTTTCAATCTGATGATAAATTGGGGAATGCGTCGATTTACAAATTATTCATTGCCGAAAGTTTTCATCCGACTACCAATACCCAGCTATCTGCGCTGCAACGCATGCAAGTTTCTCCGAGGCCCTTCGGCTTTCTAGGATCCTTGCTCAGGATTGGAAAGTACTTTTCGGTGTTAGTTGAGATTGGAAGAATGTGGTGGCAATTTGTACATTCGGCAAAGTGGAATAGGAGAGGGCCGTCATCAGACTCCTTTTTCCCAACAGGACTGGGAGTAGGCATGGGGGCCGTCGCAGTTGTCGGGGATGCCACTGTCTGAGGTTGCTTCGGCTGAACTACGCTAGGAGGAGTCGATGAACTTGGTGAAGTGGTGGAAGAAGAGGAAGGTGTAGCAATATTTGCGGGAGCTTTCGGCTTTTCAGCCTCTTCCTTAGATGTCGGGGAATTGGACGATTCTGAGGACATGGATAAGTATTCCTATTTTCTCAATTACCAGATAGCGCCAACTCTATAAGAAGAATTCGGGAATAGAGAATCCTAGAAGTTCCAAAGAGAAAGCTGACATCGAAAGGTAGCGTACGAGGAAATCAAATGGCGAGTCGAAAGAAGGAAAAAAGACAAGGAAAGCCCCGGCGCAAAAAGGTCAAACCACGGGCAAGAAATAGCGAAGCAAAAAACATTGCGAGCTGTTACGGTCCGTCGCCTCAGGCAACGGCTATCCTCGCCCGAGGATCGCAGAGAATCACGAACGATTGTCCTAAGTGCGGAACTCGAATGGTCATCCAAATCTCCTGTCCAAAGTGTCACTACTCTCCTGAAACAGCCTACGCAAGCCGGCACGAAGCAAAAGAATTTACTCACCCTGGTTGAGTTGCCAAGTTATAGTGCCCGCTTCAACTTCCCCATCAGACGATGTGTAGAAAGTCTACTTTTGAAAGTTATTGTTGGAAGTTTTTGTTCCAGCATCTGGAGATGTCATGTCTGTATTGTCTAGCATCTTTTCATTTTTTCTTGCCTTTCTTAATGGCATCCAACAACCTCTTAGAATCATCAATGCCCCGATAATTAGCATAACAACACCTATCAGCAGTGCCTTTGACATTCCCATCATTGTTGGACTCATTCCTATTGTCATGAGCAAACCAGAACCGATCATCACGAATCCGAAAACAGCCATGGAGACACCAAGCGCTCTCATATTCTTCATTCCAAAGGCGGAAATAGCGAGAAAACCCGTGAATAAAATCAGCCCTCCGAGTAGTACGAGTGAAATTATCCAAATTACATCCAGAGTATTGTAAGCATAGGTCATACTCATAATCTCGTAAACTGGACGCAAGTTAGACCAAATCAAAGCGGCTGAAATAAAATCGACGATAGCTCCAATGACACTGAATCCTAAGCTCCAATATCGATGCTCAAAACTATTTTCCAAGAAAGGAAAAACCCGAGTAGTTTTTCGGATGTTTATCTCTTAGTCTTTCCTCACTACAAGCCTCTCTTTGCTAAAATATGGAAAAGGCCAAGATCTCTCCAATCCTGTCAATCAACTTTAAGCGGAAAGAATGGGAATCTTCCATTGGCCAAAAGATAATCTTGTTTCCTGACAGTCGGGAAACCTTATCATTGTTAATGCGGCACATCTTTTCTTGAACATTGTCAACATCGACGACACATCATCGCTTTAGCATATTTTCTCGCGGAGAAGACGAGGTTCTGAAACTTGTCATAACGAATTTGGACTTTGCGATCGAAACAGCTCGTGGATTAGTCAAACTAGTTGATTCACTCAAAAATCACGACAAGTCAATGGTTTTGAGTGTGGCAAAAAGCATTGGGGAAATGGAAACGAAGGCGGATTCCATGCACCAAAAAGCTATCGAGGATATCAGTAGCGGATCTTTCTTCGGAGGAATCAGGGAGGATCTTCTCGAAATACTCGAATACATTGATAACATCGCTGATGCTGGGAAAGATTCTTCGAGAGTTTTCTCTCAACGCAACATACCACTCGAAGTGACTGACTATCTTTTCAAAAGAGACGTGCGCTCTTTCATTGACAAGCTCATCGAAACAGACGATGCCCTGAAAGTAGCTGTACTTGCACTAGGAGAAAAAGACGCCAAAACGAAAGTAGTAGAACTTGCGACAAAGGTCGAAAGGAAGGAAGAAGAAGCAGACGAAATTCGCGCAAGCATCTTGGATAATTTGCTCAAGAACGAGATAAAGGCCGATCCTCTTGATATAATCATGCTGAAAGAATTCTTGGAGATCGCTGACGATGTAGCTGACAGTGCGGAAGACGCGTCGGATGTACTTTTAGTTTTAATTGCAAAGGGCTACACTTAGCTAAAAAGGAAAAGCGCGTTTCTCTACTTTGGTTGTTGATATTCTACTTTCGCAGGGCATCGAGCTTGCCCTTGTGATATTAGCGTGTATCCTTACTGCCTTTGTTTTGGGCTGGAATAATTCCAGTCTCATGACCGGAAATCTCGCAAACCTCGTCACCTACAGGCTAGCATTGATTCTTGCTTTACTAGGCATGTTCGTCGGATTCATCGTGGAGGGGGACAAGATGACACATAGTGTATTCGGCAAGCTTATTCAGGGGACGATCGGTGTTCAAGAGATCCTAATCGGTGTATCCGTCACTTTCTTCCTATTTCTTATCCTGACTTTGGTGAAGATTCCCGTCAGCCTGTCCAATTGCGTTGTAGGATCCTTCGTCGGGGTTACGCTCGCAAGCAAGGCCGTACTGAGCATTTCGTTCCTGATAGAAGTTCTTGCTTCATGGGTTGTTGCTCCGTTTTTCTGCATGGGCGTTGTTATTCTGATTTATCTCGTACTGACAAAATTTGAAAAATCAATTTCTTTTGCGTCCGTAAGTTGGATAAACCGTCTTGTGCTATTCGGGGTGGTGTTCTACGTCGCCTACGCGCTCGGGGCGAACAATGTTGGGATGATCTTATCCTTTGCGCTCAACGCAAACTCTTCTCTGAAAAGCGCGGTTGGCTCGGAGCTGGCCGTCGAAGTCGGAATCTATTTCGGAATCGCATTGGGGACGGCTCTCTTCGGACAAGCACTTGCGAAGGTTGTCGGAGACAAGATAATTACGCTGAGCCAGGTTAAGGTACTTTCCTCGATGCTCGGGACAGCCTTTGTTATCTGGCTCTTTACTCAGTTTTCCATCCCCGTTTCCCTGACTCAGGTTGTTATTGGAGGGATGCTCGGAGCCGGAAGCGCTAGAGGGCCAACGGTAATCAATAGATCCGTTTTAGTGACAATGATCAGGGACTGGGTAATTGTCACCTTACTTTGTACAGGGACCGGATTTGGGATTTCGTATCTGTTAATTAATCACTAGAGCAAGAGGGAGAACCAATATTTTAAGCGCGAAGTAGCTTTGACAATTCTATCGAAGTTCTTTTGCTTTTCGATTTTCTGATTGTATTCAAAATGCAGATAAAGAGTATTTGTCGAGAGGCTTGATACTGTTTCTATCGTGAGCGATATTTTAGCATTCGTAGACATTCTCGTCGATACAATGCAAATGGACAGAGCTGTTGCTTCTTTGAAAGAACTTCCAAATACAAAGGAAGTGTATCAGGTAACGGGCAACGGTTGCAATATTGTGTCTATAGTTGCGGCATCGGACATTGATGAATTCAGAGACATCCTGAAAAATCACATAATGAAAATCAGCGGCGTCAGGGAGATTATAACCTCGCTTTCTCTTGCAAATCACAAGAGTCTATCGAATCATTAATGATCCGTTGAAGTGTACCATTTATTCTCCATTTTCCTGACAGACTCTTTGAACAACGCATTATGCGTTGAACCGCGTAGGATTTCACGCCTATGCAGATTGTGCGTGAAGTTGCCTTAATAAAGCAATGAGATCCCAGTAATACTTGCTGTATAGCGAAAAGCTACTTTCTTTTTGATAGAGAATTCAACAATAGTCTCTTTCCAGTGAGTCTCAAAATGTTTAGGGCTGAGGCCTGCTGAACGCAGCGTACGGACCGTTGTGAGCGAAAAGAACGACTGAGCTAACCGTGCTCTTTACGCCCCGAATTTTCATTATTTTGTCTTTGAGTAAGCTTCTGAACTCTTCGATGTCCTTCGCGCTTACCAAGGAAACTATGTCAAATTCCCCCGTCACCTCATAAAGTTCCACCACGTTTGGAATATTCGAGAGAGTGGTGACCACCTCATCCATCCTCGGAGAGTCCACGAATATGTCGACAAAAACTAGGATGTGCGTCAAGAACTAAAAATCAGCTCATTCTCCTTCAACGCCCGAGGGCCAGAATCCTATGATATGTGTATTTCATCTTATTCTAGCCACGGCTTCTTTCAATTCGACAGCCGTTAGGTCGCAGTCCTGCTCTTCGTCGATGCTGCAACGCAATCCTCCAAAGTCTTCCAAAATCACTTGAACAGCGCTATCCAGCCCTGCCTTTACGGCCGAAATTTGCTGGACGATTTTAGAATACGGTCTTCCTTTGTCAATCAAAAAAGTACACGAAAGATTTGAATCTCCTTTCCTTTCGATGGAAAAACTAAATTCGCCTTTCGACAGTATCTAATTCAAAGTGAATAGAGCAAACGAACGAACTGATAAACATGGAAGAACTATTTCTAACGACGCTAGAGCCTCACTCTTCTCACAATCATATTCTTTCGGATACTTCCTGAAAATATTTCTTTCTTATTCTCGTGAAAGAAGCCCTTCTATTCTATCCTGCAGGGTGGGCTGCTTGCTCAATAACATTCTAACTCCAAAGCCCCAATTGCGCCTACGATCGGCGGATTCGGAGTTTTCTCTTTTCGCATTTAGTACGGATAGCTGAGACGAGGCGGGGCCAATCGGGGCGATAAGCTGTTGCTTTGGAATTTGGAGCAAGGCGTTTTCGTAGATCTTCAATAGTGCCGCAGCCAGTGATGCGGGCTTAGAGGTCAGCTTTACGGAGTATTCGTCAGCGGAAATCTCGCACTTGCGATAAATCGCTGCTTCGATGAAGCGCGCAAAAGGGTCGAATGGAAAGGCGATGCGATATCCAGTTGCAATTGTTTTCTGAAGCGCGTCGCGATTCGCTATGTGACCTAATTCGTGTGCGAGCACGCTTTCGAGTTCGTCGTCGTCAAGAAGAGATTCGATTTCTTCCTGTAGCCCGATTATCTTTAGCTTACGCGAATCAAAGGCGAGCGATGCGGGTAAAAAACCATCGCCCGATGTTAGAAGGGCGAAGGATACCCGTTTTGTTAATGCTGATGATAACTTATTCAGAAGGTTTTGAAAGATCCTGTTAGCTCTCGAAACATTAGTAATATTTCCTTCGTTTATTTCGAGACCAAATATCACAGAGTTACGGCGGATTGTCCTATATGTACTGTCAATTGTTCTCTTTCTAAATACACCGACCAGAATAACACTTGTTCCGAAACTGGTAAAGAGGGCCAAACGTGAGACGAAGGCTATTGTCGGCTCCGCAGAAGTCCAATACTGCTGAGCAAAGGTAATGCAGAACGCTAGACTAGATAGAACAAAGATCCATAACGACGTGGAATCAGCGAGCATCAGAAGAAGAAGGTTTGTCTTGAATGATTGATTGTTTGAGCGACGAAATAATAAGTATGAAATGACGAAAACCCCAATACCTATTCCTAGACCTGTTGCAATATAATTCGTTGAGAAGTAATCTTGGAAGAAGGAAAAAATCACGAACAGAGGAACCGGCAATATGGAAATCAATTTGAGGAATCCAGCTACTTTAAACGCTCTTGCATCTTGTTTTCTCCAATGCCTTGTCGACTTGTTTCTTGAGGCGCTCTAATTCTTCCGGCTCCAAGGTTTCTATGTGCTTGTAAAGGGCAGAGTAGGCGCTGTCGCCAAATGCATTAGTCAGCCTTCCAAAAGAGGATTCGACAATCTTCGTCCGGATTTTTCTATCCTTCCCAATAGAAAATACGTACTTTACTCCTCCGGGGCCCGGTATGCCCTTCCGTTCCAAAAGATGCTTTTTGTACAGGCGATCCAAAGTAGTGCTGACTGTGGTATAGGCAATTTTGTCCCTTTTCTTTGCGAGCACTTCTAGAACTTCGCTCGCTGTTGCATTTCCGCTACCCTGCAGCACCTTGAGGACCTCAGATTCGAGTTCGCCGATGGTTGATGACATTTTTCTAGTTTTCCTTTCTTCCTAAGGTAATGATTTTACTAAAAGATAAGTCTGATAAATAAAGAAATGGGTTACTATTATAGTAGTAATAAATAGTGGATAAACGCTTCGAAACTCCAAGTGGGCATAGAACCATTCCTTTGATCATAACGTCGGAAAAACTGAAGCAATCCATCCTTGTGGCTCTAGGAGACAAGGAGATGCTCAAGATTCTTGACGCCTCAATGTTCAAAGCTGTCTCGGTCAATGACATCATAAGAGAAACTGGCATTCCCCACACTACTGCCTACCGCAAAGTCAAATGGCTTTTGGACCAAGGTTTGCTAGGGGTGCAGAAAATCACGATTACCCCTGATGGGAAAAAATTCAGCAAGGTGCGAAGCACGCTGCGTGCATTCAATGTTAGATACGAACTTGGAAATGTGGTAGTCGAGGGAGAACAAAACTTCAACCCGGTCGAGCGCACGGCCCAAGATTTCTTCACACTAGGTAACGATTCTGCTTGATAAATGTCATTCAACTAATCTCACCTTTCTTGTCTGGAAAGTAGTCTTCGATTTCCACATTATCAATGAGTTGCTTTCCTCTCTTTCGGGAATAATAGAATCTCGCATAGAGGAATATGCCGAAGAAGATCATGGAACTAAGATGAATTTCATAACCAATCTCAACCTCGGAATACGGTAGGTAGATAATGTCATTGTAAATTAGGACGTTTATGAGTTCCCCGATAGTCCAGATTAGTACAAAAATTGAAATTTGAAACTGGAAACTCCTGATACTTCTGGATCTCACAGCCAAATATCCGAAAAATCCGATGCATACAAGGAGTAAAAGAAAGGGCAGATCATATTCGAGTAACGTGTCTAAGTTTATCATACTTTTTGAGCCTTCTGTTTTGCCTTGGCGTTCAGGCGTAGCAACCTCAGGTAGAGAATTCCGAAAATAATCAGAACAATGATAGAGACATTGTCAAGGATTCCCGCTCCGATGAACTGGTATCCCAGAATCACCGCAATATGATAGGATCCGTGAATCAAAATGAAGCCTGCTAGAATCAATGTTAACTGTTTTATCTTTCCCGTAAGCTGTAAGCTAAGTAATGCGGGCACTCCAGCGGACACCAAGATGAAAAGCGCGCTTGTTAGATTGATGTAAAAATCAGTACCTAGAGCAAGCACGAGAAATCGATTTTACTTTCCCCAATCCTTCCGATTTAAGATAAGACACGAATCCCAGCTTATGGAATCCACCATAGGAATTCGTCTAGTCCTTTTATAATACGGTGGATTTCTTGATGTGAACCAATGGTAATCTAAATGAAATTCAAGAATAGAATGAAATTGAATTCCAAGCGAGGAATCGCTCAAGTGGCTATCATCGCGATAGTGGTAATCGTCATCGTAGTGATTGCAGGAGGAGCTTATGCTGCCTTAGTTCTCTCAACCCACAATACCACAACAACTTCATCATCTACAAGCACTACTACAACATCGGGATCGAATGGATATACTGTTCAAATTGCGTCTAGCTCATCCACTGGGAACTATCTTGAAAACGGAAGTGGATTCACGCTTTACATGTTTGGCAAGGACACGCCGGGCAACGGCGCGAGTGCATGTACTGGATCTTGTGCAGCTGCGTGGCCGCCATTTTACGCTGACAGCGGCAGTCTTAACCTGCCCTCAAGTCTAAGTTCGTCCAATTTTTCCACAATCACCCGCTCCGATGGGAGCAAACAAACCACATACAACGGGTGGCCTCTTTACTACTTCTCGTCTGACATACGTAGCGGAAGCATGCTTGGAGAAGGGGCGAATCAATACGGAGGCCTCTGGTACGCGATCCCTCCAACCATGCAGCAGTCTGGTGGTCAGGTAATCGGGGGGCAATCATATAGCGTCGGAATAGCCTACAAATCATCGTTCGGATTCTACCTGACGAACAGCTCGGGCTTTACTTTGTACTACGATTCAGCGGACACACCTAACAGCGGGAACACCACCTGCACAGCTACCTGTCAAGCGAACTGGCCAATTTTCTACAATTCAACCTTGAATTTTCCGCCAGGTCTTAGTTCTTCGCAGTTCAAGACAATTACTCCTTTTGGCACCATGAAAATTGTGACATATAATGGATATCCTCTCTTCTATTGGGCAAACGACGCAAAGCCGGGCGACGCGACTGGGCAAGGTATCGGCGGCTTTTATGTTGCGAATCTTTCGCTTTCAGCCCCAGTAACAACAACGACAACTGCTACCAGCAGCAGCTCTACACATACCACATCTTCTTATTACGGATACTAAGATCGGGAATTGTCCGATCTGTATCCCCTCCTTATTTTTTGCAGATTAGATGCATTTAGAGCAGAGAGTTCTCATTGTATGGATATCAAAGTTAATTTCAATGATAATGGAATCTCCTTGTTAGAAAATGAAGAACGAAATGATCTGAAAATGCCCAATACCTGCCGAAAGTAGATTCTTTACCGATACTACCTGTTGATCAGATACTCTACTGCAACAAACTCTAAGACTCCAGCAAGGCCCATCACGGTTATAGAGCTAAAATGGTTGTGTCCTAAATACCATGAAAATGTATAGGCCGCAATTGGTATACCTAGAAGCACGACTCCCACAATGAGAGATTTCGCAAGTCGGATCACGTCTCGTCCTCCGATTAAAGAGAAACCTGCAGGCTGAAAGACGGCTATGCTCTTTGTCCTTTGCTCTCCCAGAACCGTGGAAACTATTACTTTCCTATGAGCAACTATGAACATGCCTATTTGCGCGGCTCCGGCTGATGCAACAGCGAAAATCTCGACGTATGGAATTAGGACTAGAAGTGGTGAAGTCAGCCCTTTGTGCAAGACCAAGATAGTCATTACGATAGGTACCGGAAGATAAGTTAGAGCGACCAGGAGCGCCTTCGCGTTTACTATGACTGCCGGTCGTAGCGGAAGTGATAGGGTAAGATCTATTGACGACGCTTCTGTATTCAGCAAGGCGGAACTCATGAACATGATGAAGAACAGTCCGATTGCCATCGAACTGAAAATTGTGGTCGCGGAGAATTTCAGGACTGAAGAAACCGAAAAGAAAATGATAATTGTCTCGAAGACAGGAAATGCGAAAAGAAAAGCTGTCGAAGGACTCTTGGATGCTATTCGGAGATCCTTTTGCAGGTAAGCAAATAAGGGCATTCTCGGCTTCACAAGGAATTCTTTTGCAGCGATTCTTTGGATGTTTACCCCTTGACCCTGAGCGACGGAAGCTATGACGCTGAGCGTACGCCTTGCGGCAAATACTCCTATAGCCAGGTAAACGACGAGAGCAGCATAGGCAACTATCTGTAGATTGCTTATGCGCGAAGCACTGTATAATGTTGGATAGACTACTGAAGTAATTGTCAACGCCGCCGAGAAGGGATGCACTATTGTGAACACAATTCCTATGGGCTGCGAAAGATTACTTTGAACCGCGGTGTCGATGTATTTCGTAAGATAGGTGACGAAATCGAAAAAGAATCCAAAGCTCATCACCGCAATTCCCCAAGTAATCAGAAAAACGAACCGAGAGATGGTCGAGGCAATGGAACGACCTCCCCGCATCATGTTCTTGTAAAAAACTCGTGAGAGAAACAACGCAATGAAGATTCCAAAGACAACGTTCACACTTGATGCGATTAGCATGAGAAACGCAGCCAGAGCTGAATGAGTCAGAAAACCCACTAGTCCAACCTGAACTGCAATGGCTGCGATAGCTTGAGAATCAAATGTCCTAACGAAAGATAGGAAAGTCACAAATTCAAAGTCCTTGGCGGCGAAGGGTAGAGTCGTCAAAAATGAGTACGGTTCCGAGCTTGCAAAGGAGGGAAGTATTTGGAAAAGAAATAGAATCAGATAACCCAGACTAATCAAAAGGCTCAAAGAAATTGCCGAAACTAGTATGGTCGGCGTGTGAGTGGTAAAGTATTGAAAGAAAGGAAAGGCTGAACCTCCTGCAATGAAGAGTGTGAAGATTATTTTTGAAATGCGAGTACTCCTAATGATCGATTTTATTCGCGCTTCCGGGCTGGATCTTGAAAACGCAGATCCAGATTGGCTACCCGCTCGATTCATCTGAGCGGATCTAAAAGCCACTTCTATGTACGGCGTCTTGCTGAGACGCCAAGCTTCTTTGAAGCGCATCTTTCCATTCGTCGCTTCGAGTTGCCGATATTACTTTGTAACGTAGAAAGCCTCGCGAAGGGTGCGAACGGTTTCGGCTATCTCTTCTTCTTCGTGAGTTAGCTTGAGGAAGACTTCCTCCAGTGTTTGCGTGCTGCCTACCTGCTGCCCGCTCGCAGCTCGGCGAAGCTCGTCTAGCGATCCTTCAGCGACTATTTTTCCCTGATAGATGATCCCTATTCGCGTGCAAATGTGCTCGGCAATTTCCATGATGTGCGTTGAAAAAAGAACCGCGCCTCTTTTTTTCTCGGTTTGAAACGAGATTAAATCTTTCAAGATCCTGCTGCTTTTTGCGTCGAGCCCGTTGAGCGGTTCGTCGAGTAAGAGCAGAGGAGGTTCGTGCATTAGTGCGGCGATGATTGATACTTTCTGTTTCGTTCCCATTGACAACGTGGCAATGGGGGAATCGTAATACTCATTCAACCCAAAAGCAGTCGCAAGGCGTGCGACTCTTTCGTTAGCAAGTTTAGGATCTAGCTTTCTCACCGATGCGACAAACTCGAAGAAATCCCTGGGGGACAAAGATTCGTACAAAGTGGAGTTTTCTGAAACGTAGCCGATCGACGATTTTACTTCTACTGGTTCTGACGACGGATTGTGACCTAGCACTTTTACGATTCCCGATGTCGGCTCAATTAGCCCGTTGATGATCTTGATCATGGTACTCTTTCCGGCACCGTTAGGTCCTAAGAGACCGTAGATCTCCCCTGGCATAACCGTTAGATTGAGACCAGAAAGAGCTGTAACTAGGCCGTATTGTTTTACGACGTTTGTTGCTGAGATTATCGGATCAAATCCGGAGATTGATGATGACGTCGACAATGGTTTCTGAGTCTCGAGTGCCTCTACATCCAAAAAGGGCAGATATAACGATGACTAGCAGAGAGCTAGTCTTCTAACTTTACAGGAACTCTCTCTCATCATTGCAACTAGATTCAATCAAACTTATTTGGGTAGAAATTGACACTTCCCAGATTATAGGTATTACATTTAGCTTTTTTCGCTGCAAAGCCTCTGGAGACTAGATTTCAAGGACGCTTGAAAGGTAAGGACGATACTTCGTATGATCACGAAGATAACGACGATGAAGTTGATCACGAGGATAATGATGCTGCTTCAGAAACCAAGGATGGCGAACTAACCGCCGCATCTTCAAAGTCTAGTTCCATAAATTGGATCTACTCTATTGTCCCCTATACAATTGCCGTTGGACCGATTGGGACATTCGTTCAGATTTTTCTTCTTTCAGAACTACACAGCGGACTAATTGTCTATTCTCTTGTTATCACTCTATCGAACGCTATAGGCATCCCAGCCGCAATTATCTGGGGGTTCGTCGCAGATCATTACCATAAGAGGAAAACGATCATCGTCGCAACTTATTTCTCGGTAACCGCCAACCTGGTGGCTTTCCTCTTCATCCACACTATCGCTTGGACAGCCATTCTCTATACAGTGTTTTCATTCATCTCCGCCGCATCCGCAACCCCGCTGAACCTCTTGGTTATGGAGACTCAGACCAAGTCAAAGTGGGCGGTTGGATTTGCCCGTTTTTCGATGATGTCAAGCGTCGGAACTACACTCGGTCTCGTTCTGAGTGCAGTGTGGACTGGGTTACTTCTCCAGCTTACGCTTCTCTTACTTCCTCTTGCTATTCTTTCTGTAATCTCGGCGGCGCTCTCGATTTGGCTTATCCGAGAACCAGAGTACGTCTTTGAGAGAGAGATCATTGCGATGGAGCACCGAAGCTTCTATCAAAGAATACTCGCCCTTCCTTTGATGTTCATAAAAATTCCGCGCCTCGCGGATTTCAGAAGTGTCTTTCAAGGTTTAAGAAACGAGTTAACCAGCCAGATCCCAATATTGTATCTCTCAATCTTTTTCTTTTACCTCGCAAGCGGAATATTCAATACCTCTCTTACTCCCTCGCTCCTTTCAGCTCACTCGTCGACCGCCGAGGTGTTTTCAGTTTCGCTTACTGGGATGGTCGTCCAAACCGCAGCGTTTTATTTCGCGGGTCCGTATATCCAGCGTAGGACGCTCAAAACCACGGCACTTGGAGGACTCGCTGTCAGGTCTCTTTGCTACAGTCTGATGGGAGTTTCGTCCTTGCTCGTTACGGGCGTTGCCTATCTCGGGACCATACTGGTGCTCTATCCAATTGCGGCCGGCATCGCTTTTGCCGCATACTATACTGCCTCAACCGTCATGATCTTCAACACGCTTGGTCATAGGAGTCAAGCTTCGAGATTGGGGGTATACTCGGCACTTGTCGGGATTGCTACAACCATAGGTTCGATAATCTCTGGTCTCACGTCGTTCTACATTGGATACTATGCTACATTCATACTTGCTGGCGGATGCCTTGCCTGTGCTGCGTATCTCATGTCTCTAATTTCAGGTGAGAGAGGTACGGCGATCAAGATTCATGCGGCTTGAATGTTCGATTAAACTGGACTCTTGGAAGTTTTCTGAATTCTTGAAAACCACAATGTAACTTCCTCAAAACGGTCAAAATTTAGTCTTTCGAGGAATTGAAAATCAAGACATCGCCTAAGCCTTTAAACGTTCAAACGTGTGAAGTCTGTGGCGCAGGCAAAAGAATGTCATCACTTATCGGCCAATTGCCTTTAGCGGCAGTGTGGCTTTATTGCAAGGATGTCAACCAGACCCAACGGTTTTACAAAGACATCGTCGGCTTGAAATCAATCCAAGACGAAGAGAGCGGCGACGATACTGGACCTCATTTTGATCTTGGAACGGTGAGGCTAACTTTGCTTCCTAGGGAATCAGGGGGGTCACCAGCCAAAAAGAACGGAAGTAGCGAGAAAAGTCAGCTAGCGCAGCAACAACAACATCTCGTATTCGTTGTGGAAAATTCAATTGAAGCAGTAATCCGGGACCTGACTAAACGCGGCGTAAAGATGGCATCGAAGAAAGTAATCGAAGATGAAATGGGCAAGACTGCGTGGTTCAACGATCCAGATGGACACACGATTTATCTCTGGCAACCACCAAAGAGAGATTCAGAAGATTTTAAACAAGTCGAAACGCTTGTGAAGCATTACGAGTCCGTCTCTAGGGCGCTTGCAGATTTAAGGCTCTACGACGAAGAAGCCGCGCAAGACGAATAGGGCGCTCTAAACGCCTAGTCTTCTCTCCACTTGAAGGTCCTGATAGCAGCTACGAACACTATCGCGCAAATTATTAGTAGAACCAAAATATCAACAAGCGCTGCGTTGTGGTTGTTGTAAATCATCACGTTGCTCAATCCCTCGACCACGTAAAATAGAGGTAGCACGTGCGCGATGTTTTGCAGATAGGTTGGCATTATTGATAGCGGAAAGAATGTTCCGGAAAGGAACATCATAGGAAAAGTTATGATATTTCCAATTACTCCAGCCGATTCCTGACTCTTGGTTATAGTCCCAACTAGCATTCCTAGAGCCACGAAGAAAATCGGCCCGAGGATCAGGAATGGAATTATCCATGCTGAGAATGTGATGTTTGCCCCAAAAAGTTCTATTCCAAACAAACACATGAGCACAAACGAGGCAATTGAGAGTATAACATACCATAGAATCTTTGAAGTGAGCCATTCGCCCTTTGTAAGCGGAGTCAACGAGAGCTGACGAAATATTTTTTCCTTTTTGTACTCGGCTGCGATATTTACCATTGAAAACATCGGGCTGGTCAAGATTGAGAAACTAATCAGACCAGGGACTAGGAAATCGATATACTTGTAAGATTGCGGCTTGACGGACTGGGAGTTTATACCTAGGAACGAGCTTGCATTTGCACGATGCAGATCGAATTGGTTCAAGACAGCACCTATCGTTCCTAACACAATCTGACTTGAGCTGTCCGCTGGATTGGTGTAAGTAGTCACATTAACAGGATTTTCGGCTATATAACTCGCGGAAAAATTTGAAGGTATGATCATGCCCTCTGAATATGAATTAGTTAGCAAATACTGTGTAAGGTTAGCCGAAGAACTGACCGGAATGACCTGAACGACGTTGGTCGAATTGAGATCCTTGAGAAAAGCAGTACTAATCGGGCCGCTGTCATGGTTCTGATAGTAGACGTTGATCGGTCCAGAACTTCCAGTGGAAAAGATCGCGCCAAATAAGACAATCAGTATTATTGGAAAAATCAGTGCGAAGAACAGGCCGAATCTATTTCGCAGATACTGTCTCCGAAACACGTTGAGATCAGAGAGAATTCGTTTCAAATTAGTCATTTCTTTGTTGCTCGAACTCCTTTCAATTTGCGGAAACTTGTATGTCCTTTTGTTGGTCGTCTTCACGTCTCATGGTGTTAGCCTTCGAGCCTCCTTCGTCGATTGTTCCGACGAGCTTGATGAAAATGTCTTCGAGGCTCTCTCTCTTGGTTGAAAGATCACTCCAATCCATTCCTGATTGTTCCAGCAATCTAAAAGCGGTCAGGGCGTCGTTCTTGTCATGAATCGTGATTTCGATCTGCCTGAATTTATCATCGAATGTAACAGGGAGATTTGAATTTCGACCAATGTAGTCCACAAGCTCCTTACCACCTGTTAATCTAATTCGCTCTCCGGAACCGAATCTCTGGACTATCTCCGGCGGTGAACCTGTCGCAATAATACGGCCGTGGTCCATTATCGCCACGCGATCAGCTAGGCGCTCCGCTTCTTCGAGATAGTGGGTGGTTAGAACTATCGAACGACCCGCCTTCTTCAGGTTCTCGATCACCTGCCAGACTGCCCTTCTAGCCTGAGGGTCGAGACCCGTTGTCGGCTCGTCAAGAAACAACAGTTCGGGGTTGTTCACAAGTGAAAGAGCTAGCCCGGTCTTTTGTTTTTGCCCACCCGATAGGTTCTCGAAGTAGATGTTCTTCGCATCCTGCAAAATCACTTGATCGAGTATCTGTTCGGGAGCCACTTTAACCCCAAAGAGGCTTGCATAGTAGATTATCGCTTCCTTTGGCGTTGCCTTGTCAAAGAATCGAAATCCTTGGGGTATAACTCCGATTCTCTTGTGCAATTCATAGCCATGCTTCCAAGGATCCAAACCTAGAACGCTTACTTCCCCGGCGTCTTTTGCTCTCAGTCCCTCCATTATCTCAATTGTCGTCGTCTTGCCCGCGCCGTTTGGACCTAGCATTGAAAATATTTCTCCGCTCTTTACCTCAAAACTAATCCCATCTACGGCTTGGAGGGAGCCATACGCTTTTTTGAGGTCGTGCACGTCGATGACGGACAAAATCGTTTAATCTAAGTGCACTTGAGCAGAGACAAGCCTCTTTCAACGTTTCTGCGATGGACGAAACTCCGACGGTTTCAACGCGAAAAGGAGGAAATAGGGCGTACAGTCTTAATTGTTAGCTCTATCTCTTGCTTTATTGAGAATATAGAGAAAAACCACTGAGAATGGATTCGAATAAACTAATGCTATCAGCGCTCACTTTATCGCAATAAGCACTATTCTTGTCTTGACCCAGGACTCGACATGGTCACCTGTTTGTTCAAGGTTCAACTGCTTTTTAATTTCTCGTGACGCATTCGCCCATTCCTCCCTTATCCCCTTCTCTTCTACTCCGCCCATTTCTACTGGATAGAGCCATCGCTCGAAACTTACTCTTTCATCAAGAGTTTCCAGTTGAGTTACTCGTAGGCCCGCTTCTTCGACTTTGGTTCGCCACTCATTTGGGGTTAGCGCTCGGGTATGCGTTGAGTCGCGTATCCTCTCTATCCTATTGAAGAATTCCTCGGTCCCTTCCGGGGGCGACATGTCCACAATACCCAGCCTCCCCGACTTTTTCAGAACTCTCCCCGCCTCGTTGAGGAATCTGGAAACGTCTTGAAAATGATGAGCGGCACGACGGGTGGTTACGATGTCGAAACTGGAATCATCATAGGGAAGATGGCCGGCCTCAGCTTTTTCAAAAGAAATGTTCGTAATTCCTCGCTCCTGAGCTAGTCGTTCCGCTTGGACTAACATCTCTCTTGTAATGTCTGTTGCAAAGACGCGATTCACCTTTTCCACAAGTTCCATCGCGGTAAATCCAGTGCCTGTTGCCACATCCAGAGCAATATCTTCCGGTCGTGGTTCGAGAAGCTCGATCAATCGTATCAAATCTGACCCATGAGCGTGGCTTTCACTCTTTGCATAGTCCTCGGCATGTTTTGAGAAGAATGTCTCAGGAGATGGGGAATTCTTCACTGATTCTTTTTCTGTCATCTCATTTCTTGCAACTCCACTTTCAAGGTTAGAATTTGATAGTTACTGTAGGAGAAGATTATCTCATTTTCAAAGAAAGCCAATTTGTCGGTTTTTACTTCATTTAATTCCAAAAGATCTAGAGATTTCACATTCTCAACCTTTCTCCATAGTTTTATTTTCGCTTCGCCACTTTTGTTCTCCGTTTCAAATACGCGAATTATCATTTCTTCGCCATCTTCGGCCTGCTTGATTGTTTCGAGCATGATATTCGGAGAGTTGATTTCAACAAATGAAGAAGAAGTGGTTTCTCTAGGGTCTACGCCGGTTTTTGATCCGCCATCGGTAATCTGAATTGGATTGTTTAGTTCGTAAGCCCTGCGCGGAATTTCAGCTTCACGCCACGTCCCTAGATGTGGATAAATCGAAAACGTAAAAGAACCCCTTTCAGAATCTGTCGCAAAATCAGGATAAGTCGGCGTTCTTACAACAGAAATGCCGAACGATCCATGCTCTGCAGAGATTCCGTATCTCCCATCATTCAATATGGCGACCCCATACCCGCTGTCTGAGAAATCAACCCATTTCTGCATCGGCACCTCGAATAATGCCTTTTCGAATGACGTGTTGGTTGTTACTTTCCGCTCGATATTTCCAAATGGTATTTCGTATGTTGCTTGTTCCGAATTTATGTTGAAATGAAACCAGACTTTGAGAAACAGTTCTCTATCGTGCATTTCAAATCCCGTCTTGAAATCGATTCGCCTCGAAGCGGCGTGGACGATAATCTCTTGATTGATCAATGAATTTCGGAATTCCTTTTTTCCGAGATTGACTCTTACTCTGAGAGGACCCTTTTCTATGATGAGGGGCTTCTCGCTTGAATCTAGTACGTTGAAACTCGTAATCTTGTACCCTTTTTCAATGTCCCAAGCATCCGCCCAACCTGGCAAGTTTTCGTAGAATGTGAAAAGGTTGCTTTTTTCTTTCAGAACCTCCTTCTTAGATTCCTTGTCAAAGATAGATCGGACTCCGCAGTCTCGCTTGTCTATTACGATTCTGAGGTAATTATTTTCGATCTGAATTTGGTTTGCCCCTTCCTCAACTCGAACTGATTTCGAGCGTGGAATTTCTGCTATGGCATCATCCATTGTAATGAATCCTACAGAGGGCACGGTTAGACTTACTAGGTGGCCGTTTTCAACTCTTTGAACCTCTTTTGTAGCAGACTCGTGATGTTTTGTGACAATGTACTCATTCCTCGTCCAAGGTAGGGAATTGAAAATACATACTTTCCGTCGAGCAATCGTGTTTGTACAATTCCTAGTAACTGCATCTGCATCCGCAATTACTGACTCAAGTTCATCGTACGCAGTAGCATATACTTCATTTATGGCGCTGCCCGGGAGGACGTCGTGAAATTGATTTTTCAGTACTACTTTCCATAACTCGGCCAGTTCTTTTTTGAAAGAAGGATTCGACTTTATCTCGGTTTGGTTGAGTATGGTGGACCAAAGTTCCGCCTCCCGAAGAGCAATTTCGGCACGACGGTTGAGTATCTTGATCTTCGTGTGAGAAGTAGGAACACCGCGATGAAATTCAGCGTAAAGCTCGCCTCTCCATTTGTTTCTGTCGTTGAAGAAGTTTTCCGATAGAAGGCGAGAATATTCTCGCTCGATGTATGAAACTTGTTTTGCTTGTTTTCCTTCCACCTTCAATTTGACGCGTGGTAAAATTGGAAGCTTATTGATTATCTCTGCCCTAATAAGCATCTCCTCGGTTGGGCCTCCCCCTCCGTCTCCATATCCAAAGGAATAGAGCATCGGGACGTCTTTCTCTGTCCAATTTGACCACTGCTCTGTCAGTTCATCCAAAGCAAACTCTGAATTGTAACCGTCCTTTGCGTGACCGAAAGCCATGGCCGGTATTGCTGTTCCATCAATTCCCATCCAGTTAAAGACCGAATAGGGGAAGATGTTTGTGTCGTTCCAAAAGACCTTCTGAGTTGCAAAGAATTCAACACCTCCGAGTCTTGCTATTTGGGGAATTGACGCGGCAAAGCCGAATGTGTCAGGCAACCAGTATACCTTCGCAATCTTTCCAAATTCATTCCTGTAAAATCTCTGTGAGTAAAGAAACTGACGGACGAATGACTCGCCGGAAATTAGGTTGGTATCATTTTCTACCCACCCTGCCCCCAGTTCCCAAATCCCCCTCGCCACGTAACTTCTGATTTTATCGAAGAGGGCGGGTTGATTTTTCTTCGTCCACTCACAGTATAATGCCATGCTCTGCATGTAACTAAATTCGTACTTGTGAAATAATGTGGAAACGACGGAGAACGTCCTAGCTACTTTCTTCTCAGTTTCGCGGAAATGCCAGAGCCAAGCCGTATCAATGTGTCCGTGGGCGATTGCAACTATTTGACCCCGTTTTCCATATTTCTTTACGAGATTTCTCAAACCGCTTTCGACAACGTCGAGTCCAAGCGCCCATTTTTTCGAGTCCCTTGACTCGTAACGATATCCGATCGCTTGAATATCTTCGGCATTAGATCTAGGGACTACCTCAAGAAGTTCGTTTGAAAATACTTTCACGGAAGATGATGCAAGGACAAGTTGGTCGTGGGTGACTGACTCGAAGTACGCTTCTCTAAAGGCAAGGTCTAACAGCTTAAACAAATCATCTGACAATTCTTTGTCCTCGGTTTGTTTCGCAAGACTCAAAATCATAAAGCAGTGATTCCAGAATCTGTAGGCGTCTTCGTTCCTAGCCGTTAACATCGGAGTACCGAACGAGACAGAAACTTTCTCTCCGAATGCTTGGTAAGGTGTAAACTCTGCAGTAATTTCGTGTCGCCCCCTCGGAATTCGCATGCTCTTGTGGAATCCGTCCAAGCTCCAATACGGTTCGCCGTCAAGTTTTATGAGCGCAGATCCTCTGTAGTCTATGACATACAGGAAAGTGTTCGGTTTCCTAATGTTGAGATCTAGTCTTGCTTTGCTCGCGTGCTTTCCCGCAGTAGGGGGATCCCATTTCAGAGTCTCGATTTTTTCAAAAGATCTTGCCAAGGAGAGTGCGAGCCGTCTCTCAAGTTCGTTGAGCGTTCTGGGTTCCATTATTCTGCAGCCTATGTCTTTCGCTAGTTCGTGCGTCCTAGTAAGTAGATTTTAATCCAGCGCCTTTATTGACCTTGGTGTTCGCAATTTTCATGTTAAAATTTGACTCACTTACTAAGAACTTTACTAGGCACGGCAACCCTGCCATTGACAGCGTAACCTTCGAGGTCAAAGATGGAGAAATTGTAGGGTTCGTTGGTCTGAACGGAGCAGGCAAGACCACAACAATTAGAGTTGGGTGCGGGGTCGCGCTCCCGACCTCTGGTACAGTCGTTGTGGAAGGACACGACATTGTGAAACAGAAAGCTGGGGCTTCGAAGTATATTGGTTGGGTTCCAGAGTTTCCGAACTTTGAGCAGAATGCAACGGCGCAAGATCTGATGGTCTACTTCGCTGGTTACCACGGGATTCCGAAAGAGGAAGCCCTCAAGAGAACGCAGGATCTTTTTCAAAGAGTAAACCTATCGGGCTTCGAGAAAAAGAAGCTAAGAACGTATTCGCAAGGGATGAAGAAACGTTTCTCCCTTGCAGCTGCTTTGCTTCCTGATCCAAAAAATTTCCTTTTCGACGAAATTCTTAACGGACTTGATCCGCAGGGGATCCGTTTCATGCGTTGGCTTATGACCGACCTGAAACAGCGGGGAAAGGCGGTATTACTTTCTTCGCACATTCTCACAGAGGTCGAAAATATTTCGGACAGAGTTGTTTTCATTCATAAGGGTAAAATCGTTAAAGTCGCTACGCGTGGCGAACTGTCCATGATTGAGTCGGCGAGTGCTCAATTGAAGATGGTCATTCAGAATTTGAACGACGATGCCTTAGGTTACTTACGAACTATGGGAGAAGTGAGGGTAGAAGGGAATACCATTTGGCTATCGAATTTCGTCGTAGACCCAACTCAGATAAGTACGGAACTTATCAAGCGAGGTTTCTTGATTAGAGAGTTCAGTTTGGAAAAGTCAAGCCTCGAAGAATACTTCTTCAAATTAGTCGGGGCGCAGGGCCCTACGCTATCGGGTAATGCTTCATAGAACAAACCAGGCGAGTTGAAAATTGGCTCATCCATTGTTGTATGACATTCGAAGAGTTTTCTTCAGCAAGACCGTCCTAATTGCAATGATACTGCTCATCGCAATAAGTTTCTTCCTCGTCTACTCATTTTCATCTAGCACTACAACATTTCAACAACCAAACACCGAGGTATTGAGTTGGTACGACAATTCAGGAACTTATCACTTTCTAGCGTTTGAAACTAATCAATTCGGTCAAGCAGTGAGCGGTGCGACTATACAAGCAAATATAACATCTCTCTTCTTTTCGCAAAGTACTCTGCCCTCGTTCCAAGGCCCCCGCGTTACTACAAATTCAACTGGGGAGGCGGAGTTTACTATCAACGTTCCTGTCAGTGACATAAACGAGGTAAACGCAAACTATACTGTGACATTCACAATTCAAGAACCGAGTGGAGGTGAGTACACTGCTGGAGGTCAGCCCGCGGTCTATTCCCCGCTCACTTCGTTCTCTAATGGCAGCGCAATATCAGTTCAGGCAAGTCCTGGTCAGATTATTTTAGTAGCAAACACCAACAGCGGTCCAATCTCCATCGTTACAGATTCATCCAATTCTCAGAAAGATAATTTGATGGTGACATGGGCTGGCGTCAACGGTTCTCTTCCTTCAAGCTATTCTCTTTATTACGAATTTTTCAACGAAACCGAGACGTGCACCACCCATTCAATTGGTGCAACTTCGTGCACTTCTTCATTTTCTCCACCATCAACTCTAGCCGAATCGAATATGACATTCTTCGATAAGCTTAGTTCCTACGAACAAGTTTCCAATCCGCCTAAATTAGCTACCACTCTTGGCAATGCTTCTGAAATTGGACTTGTATTATTCACCTCAAATGGGTATGAGGCTTTTTCTCCTCAATACTACCCTGTAACTCAATTATATCCCACGATCCAACCTGTAACTCTAAGCCAAGCAGACGAACTTGTCAGTAGTTTCCTAACTTCCATCTACAGTTTCTTTGTTCCACTTATTGCAATAATTGGTTCGTACAATTCATACGGTAAAGATCGCATCTCTGGAGTGCTCGAATCTGTTTTGGTTCAGCCTGTTTCGAGAAGAGGTTTAGCTCTTTCGAGATTTCTCGCTACATTCACAGGGATGGCAATAGCAATTGGGATTTCGATGGCGGTCGTAGACGGATTGGTGTTTTACTACGCAAAAGCATTCATCAGCAGTACGATCTTGCTTGCTTCTGCAGGCGCCTTTTGCGTCGAGCTTGCAGCATTTATTGGATTAATGATGCTACTATCCCGCGTTGTCAAATCTTCTGGCTTGCTCATCGGAATCGGCATAGGATTATTCATAATCTTTGATTTCCTATGGAGCATCATCATTCTACTATTTCTCGTAGCTATAAGAGCAGGTTTCAGCGGAACCGGGTACGTAGGCTATACAGTTGCAGCTGAATTTGTAAATCCCGCACAATTTGTTTCGCTTGTGATAACCTACCTAACTAGTTCGAGTTCTTCCGTCGGATTGTTATCACCTAGTCAATATGGAATAACGATACCTTCGCTTGTGGCAACAGGCATATTGTGGGTTGCAATTCCACTAGCTGGCTTTCTTTATCTTGCCGTGAAAAGAGATTAAAGAATTCAGTATTCTCTTAGGGCGGCGGCGGACCTATCACGTCCCCTCGGCTGAGCACTTCAAAGGAGCGCTGGACGAAGTAGCGTTCGTAGAGCGATACGTGGACTTCGTCCTTCAAACCCATGAGATACTCGTGGACTCGCTGAGCGGCGTCTCTTCCCGAGCCCATTGCCCTTACAACTAGGGTTTCCCCTGTTGTCACATCGCCCGCGGCGAACACGCCGGCCATCGAAGTCCGAAAGTGATCATCTACTTGGATAGAATCCTTCTTTCTGATCTTTAGCCCTGCCTCCTTTTGCAGGAAAGAGTTTGGTCCCCTCCCGATAGCCAGCAAAACCGCCGAGCTCTTCATTTCAAACTCTTGTTCCGGAACCGGCTCTGGAGTCCTTCTTCCAGTCTTGTCTTCGGGCCCGAGCTGCATGGTGTCCATCGTAGTAGAGATGAGCGTTCCGTCCTTATCACCATTGAAATGCTTTGGATTGGCAAGATACCTGAACTCGATGCCTTCCTCCTTTGCTTCCGCCACCATTATTGGATCCGATGGAGCCTCTTCTTCGGTGCGCCTGTACACTATGGTTACGTTCCCATCGGTCAATCTCTTTGCAACTCGAGCGTCATCCAAGGCCGTGTCCCCGGCTCCTATTACGAGAATGTTCTTCCCAAGATCGTATTTCGGTTTCTTGAGATACTCCCCCGCGCCATTTACGAAGACATCTTCCAAGAAACCATATCCATCATAGACTCCCTTCAAATCCGAGCCTGGAGTATTCAGTTTTGTAACGTCATGACAACCTGTCGCGATAAGCACTGCGTCGGATCCCTCAGAAAGGAGATCGTTTAGCATTACGTCCTTTCCGACCCTGATTCCTGTTTTAATTTCGACTCCCTCTCCCTTTACTCTGCCAGCTTCGTATTGGAGGACGTCCTTCGGCAGGTGATAGTCCGGTATCCCGTACCATGCAGTTCCGCCCGCGTAAGGCAGTTCCTCGTAAATTGTGGCGCTATGGCCGTACCTCCGAAGTAAGGATGCGGCAGCTAGACCAGTGGGGCCCCCGCCCACTATCGAAACACGTTTCCCTGTTTCTTCTGCCCTAGATGGATCAGGCTGCCTTGACTCGTTTTGCTCCCAGTCGGATACAAATCTCTGAATCATTCCGATGGAAATTGCCTCGCCGCCCCAACGCATCACGCATGCGTTTTCGCATAGACTTTGAAGTTGAGGACAGCATCTAGCAGTCACTCCCAAGAGTGCGTTTGTGTCGTGAATCCTCTCGTATGCTACTTTAAAGTCTCCTCTTGAGACGGCTTCGCACATTCCTCTGACATCCATCTGAACCGGACATGCATCTATGCAAACAGGCGTGCCGCAGAGGAGACACCTGCTCGCTTCTTGGATTACTTCCAATTGTGTATAGGGCAATTGTGCTTCTGAGAAGTTACCCTTTCGCTCTCTGGGATCAGACTTGGGAAATGGAAACGGCCCCACTCGTTTTTGATTAAATTGAGTACTCAAGATATGATTATACTTCCATGCAATCGTGATTCAATTTTTGACTAGCGAGTCGTGTACAGAATGTAAGTCGATGCAGTGAGCTGGAGTCCGATGTCTGCTAGTTCATCGCCATAAATTTTCAAATGAAACCCGGCAGCCCCGAGCCCGAAAATCTCCGCGACTGCGATTCCTCGAAATTTCTTCATCTGGTGTTTTGTCTCAGAATCAATTTCGTCGAGTAGTATGAATGGGAAATTCACCAGTCTCGTGATGTATTTCGAACCCTGGATGAAATTCTTAGGCGGGGCTCTCGCGGGTATCGCTTCTCCGATGGAGTAAAATTTGTTGTTATGAGAGAACAAGTGGTCTCTTATCTTCAGAAAAGGCTCTTGGCTCTCTAGAAGCACTCCTCTATCCTTGTTAGCTCTGTAGCAGGCCAATGAGAACGGTTTGATTCTACCATCCAATTTGTTTGTTAAGATCCAATGTTCGACAGGTTCATCCTTGGTTTCGAGCTCGAATATTCCGCTTCCCTCCAATTTCCTAAGCGTAGCTTTCATTCCCCCCTCTTGAAGAATACTGGCAGTCTTGGCTTCGGAGTGAATAACAACATAATCTGTGGTCAAAGATGCTCAGGACTCGAATCGGATAACAATAGATGTGATAAAAATTCTGAAGCTTCTTGCATATTTACCTATTTGAATGAGTGGTATTTGAAAAAGACATCTCATTCATTCTAACATTGTATTCTTGATTTCCAGGCGCTGATTCTCCTTTTGTTGCATTCATCCCCATCCCTGGTAGTTCGGATAGAACGAACGATAATGTTGTCTCTTTGATTCTTGATGTCTAATGCCAGAATGACCAAAATTCCAAACAAATTTATTTGATTACAACAGTAACCTTGGGCAATCAACTACTATGCTCGAGATAGAGCGCAGACTTGGCGCGATTATGTTCACAGATCTTGTGGGCTATAGTGCAATTTCCCAAAGAGATGAAAGTTTAGCACTGCAGCTTCTTGAAGAGCACAGAACGATTCTACGCCCAATATTCCCTCGCTACCACGGAAAGGAAATCAAGACGATGGGTGATGCATTCCTCGTGGAATTCACGAATGCCATGGATGCGACGAATTGCGCGGTGGAAATCCAAAAGGCAGTCCACGCTCGCAATGATTTGCACGAGGGCGATCGGAGGATTGTGATTAGAATTGGCATACATCTTGGCGACATTATCCATTCTGGGAATGATGTTCTGGGAAACGCCGTAAACATTGCTTCACGAGTTGAACCTTTGGCAGAACCTGAAGGGGTTTGCATAACTCAATCAGTCTATGATCAAGTCAAGAACAACGTTGACTTTCCGATAGAAGAACTCGGTCCTAAGATGCTAAAGAATGTCGAAGGAAAACTCATCATCTACCAGATTGTGATGCCTTGGAGCTATAGGCAGAGTATTTCTCGAGAATCAAAGTCAATTGAACAGCGTCCTCTCCAAAGGATTGCTGTCTTGCCATTTGTTAACATGAGTCCTGATCCTAACGACAGTTATTTCGCAGATGGAATGACCGAAGAGCTCATAGACAAGCTTGCCCAATCCAAGAGCCTCAAGGTCATTGCGCGCAAACTGTCATGCACTTTAAGAACACGGACAAAAAGGCGTCGGAAATCGCGGTGGAATTAGGCGTTGGCACAGTTATCGAAGGAAGCATCAGAAAAGCTGGAAACAAGATACGGGTAACAGCGCAGCTTATTGATGCAAATTCAGAAGAACACATATTCTCTTCCGCATACGACAAGCAGCTGGATGATATATTCGCCATCCAAACTGACATTGCGACGAACGTGGCTGCTAGAGCTATCGAGAACGTTTCTTCGAGAGAAACTGGTCAAAGGATAGTTTACGAGACGACCACAAGTCAAGACACCAAGGATCTACAAGCCTACACACTATTCCTCCATGGCAGACAGCTAGCGAACGAACGCAGATCAGAAGCAACAATCAGACAAGCGAAGGATCTGTTCGACATGGCTCTTTCGCGCGATCCCAGTTTTGCAAGAGCAATGGTTGGCAAGGCAGACGTCGTCGAATGGCTCGGCACCGAGGGCTTTGCACCATATGCCGAAAGCTTGAGAGAGACTAAACAATTGCTCAGACGAGCTCTCGAATTGAGTCCAGAATTGGCAGAAGCCCATTCTTTGCTTTCTTTGAATTCGTTGGCAGAAGACGAGTTCGCGAATGCTGAGAGAGAAGCTATGGAAGCTGTACGCCTCAATCCAAGTCTAGCACATCCTTACAGGGTTCTTGCACAGCTGAGTGGAGGCTCCGGCGACGTTGAGGAAATGGTGCGGCTTCTTGAAACGGCTCGTCAGATAGATCCTTTGGACAGGAATGTCCTTGCATTTTTGGGGCATGCGTACTTGTATTCTGGGCGCCTCACTCAGGCTTTAGAGCATTGGAACAAAACAGAAGCCATCCTACCTTATCGGACGAACGCACACCGAGCAGAGTACTATCTTGGAATCGAGGATCTTACCCACGCTAGGGAGACGATCGAAAAAGCTAGAAATATAAGACCCGACGATCCATGGACACTCATGTACGAGGGCTATCTCTTGGCTTTAGAGGGAGACACCAAACGCGCAAGAGACTTAGCAATTGCTCTTGAAAAGATGACGGACAAGGGTATCACTGGATTCCTATCCGGTTTTGTTTATTATGCGCTGGGCGAAAAGGAATTGTTCTACCGCGCGATTGAAAAGTCTCTCCTGACTCATTTGCTTCCAAAACTCGAATTAATGTACTCCCCTCTTTTTTCGGCGATTCGAGGAGAAGAGCGATTAAATAGAATCTTGGACGCTGTTCCAGAGAAAGCTCCCTCATGAAAGTCTCGATCGATTACCTCCCACGTTATCCCATAGAGGTTTTGCCAGTCATTTGATCGAGCACCTTCATCAGCTTTGAAGCTTTTTCCGCTCGGAATTTCCTCGAATCTCGCATCTCCAATTTGCTCGCTCTGTCCGAAAAGAAAGTCCACTCTGGATTTGGCTTCGTATGTTGCCTCACAGCTCGTAGCCACGTAGCAGCGTATTCTCTAAACGTGGGAGTTTTCCCTCTGCTCCAAAAGTCTCTTGCTACAATCCTAGCAATGGCTCCATTTTCAAATAGTCCATCGGTCAAAGCTTTCAGAAGGGCGATCATTGCAGGGTTTGTCTTATCGTACTGCCCATAGAACAATCTGTGGTTCGCCGTGAGCTCCTTCGGGAGTAGGTCAAAACAAACAACTGTGGACGGAAAGATCGTTTCCTTCAAAATCGCTCCTGTCTTGAGAAAGTGTCGAATCCTTTCTAGGATGACGCCTTTCCGATCATCTTCCTTTGTCAATCTTCAGCCCCCTTTTTTGGTTTCAATTACAATCTTGTAAGGAATCGAATGTCGCTTGCAGAAGGACTTGATTTCGGAGGTATTCAGATAGTTGAGGTCCTGCAACAATCCCTTCTGTATGTCTTTAGGCAGCTTCGAAATTGGAGATACGGTCATAAATGAATCAGGCATTCTTCATTAATCGGATTTTCCTGTAATTGTCTTGCTCTAATATTAGAGCTTTCAAAACTGAAAAAGTAGCAATCGTAGCATGTCCTTGTAAGGCGCAGTCCGAGCGGCTGTTGTATACATTCTATGATATTTCACAGGAAGCTTATGCACGTATTTCGATTTAAAAACGGATAGACCATCTATTCTTTCAAGGCGGGAATTTAATCTATCAACATCAAGAAGGTCGTCTACCGCCCATTTGTGTCTGGCACCAGTTTGCTTCTTGAGTTCAGACTTCCCAGAATTTATAGCAAAAGAGCTAAGAACGTCAAAAGCGATTCGACCGTTGGCAAAATGATCACCAACCTTCCTAAAAGGGCTTTAACTTCCTACCTAGCTATATATTCCAGCACTCCTTCGGCTATGATAGTCGTAGGGCGATTTTTAGGAATTTTACTCAACCACTTTGACGAGGTTATCGAAGAACTTATCATCTTGTATCCCTCTTTTTCCACAAAGAATTTCTTACGCAACTCGATGACCTGTAGGTAGTCTACGTCAAACCAGCTAACCGTAAGTGGTGGATTGAGTCTAGAGATTCTTGTATCAAGACCACAGCCAAGATGCATAACGACCACATTCTTGTGTGTCTTAGCCGGGTGATTACTCTCTCGACGATTTGGCTAAGATGAAAGAAAAGACGCAACAGATTACCGAGCATCAATGCATTCAGGGGTGGACGGCAATCGGGGAAATGGGGGGCGTCCCGGTATCTTACATTCTGAATCTTTCGAAACCGCTTCCCAACGCGAGATACGTTGTCTTTCACTCCCTAGTTACTGGAGAAAAACTCGAAAACGGCAAAGGGGATCCGACGAGGTAGTTCTACTAAGTTCCGGACATGGAGCTAGCGAACCACCCGCAAACAATCCTTGATTACGCGATGAACTTCGACCCTCTCCCGATCATACACGGAGCTCCACTTCGCTTGCGTTAGGAAACTCAGCTTGGCTACAAGATGGTAAAGTGGCTACGTTCGATAGAAGTTGTCGACGACTACAAAAAAATCGGCGACGGTCTCGGAGGGTACCGGGAGGATGTGGAGCACTAAGGGATAGGAGCCTATATCAAAATAACGAGAAGCGCAGATCGGATCAAGAAATGTCGCAGCAAGAAAAAATGAATGAGGAACAAAAAGACAAGAAGGCCTTTGATGCCTCCATACAAGCCCTCAATCTTACGATGATCTTGGAATTGAAGGAGACATACTCCGGAACATTCAAGCCTTCGGAGACAATGCTCGAAATTTGCAAGAAAGCAATTCAATCCTGCTGGCGCTCCGAAACCCACCTCGGAGACTGGAAAATATCAGACAGAGATGGAAACGTCTTGCCCATGTTTTCGAAGCTCGGCGATCATAGTCAAATTTTGAATAGGGAGACCCTTTTCATGAGCCAGAAGCCGAGAGACCCTGATGCCGAAAGATTGCTCGTGCAAGTTGAAGAGGCCACGGAGAAAAAACTTTTTCCACTGGGTGAAAAAGAAAATGAGAAGGGAGAGAAGGAGTTAACCGGGAAAGAGAAAGGAATTAAGACCAGTCAAGATTGAAGAAGTTCTCGCTGTCGAGAAAATGACAACGCAAGATATCGGGATTGAATCATTTCACTACTACTGGAATAATGAGCACAAGCCTCTCGTTCATATAAAATCCGGCGACAAGGTCCACTTCGAAGTTAACGAAGTATCATCGTGGCAAATCACCAAGAACGCCAAGCGTGAAGCCCTTGTTAATCTAGATTCAAAAAAGTTCTACCCTCTCTCTGGTCCAGTCTACGTTGAGGGAGCTTCCGAAGGCGATACTCTTTTGATCGAAGTAGAAGAAGTCAAGACCGCAGACTGGGGTTGGTCTTCTATAGTCTCGGGACTGGGTCTGCTCCCCGAGTTTTCGGACCCCTATCTTTGGATCTGGGATCTCTCAAAGCAAGAAAAATCTGTCGAATTCAAGAACGGAATCAAAGTTCCTTTAGCACCCTTTTGCGGAGTGATGGGCGTTGCACCAAAAGAGAAGGGGTCGTTCGATGTTATGCCGCCAGGTAAGCATGGAGGAAATATGGACATAAAGCACCTCACCGCAGGCAGCAAGTTGTTTTTGCCCGTTTGGACTGAAGGGGCATTATTTTCGGTCGGAGATATTCATGCCGCGATGGGCGACGGTGAGGTTTGCGTCACTGCAATTGAATGCCCCGGAGAAGTAAGTCTGAAATTTGAACTAATCAAAGACGCAAGAATCTCCAGTCCGAGATTCATAACGAGCAAGGAAATTGTGCCGAATCTTGGCCCCTGCGTTGTAACAACTGGAATCGCACCGGATCTCATGGAAGCCTGCCGTCTGGCAACAAGAAACATGATAGATTATCTCGTTCGAAACCACGGACTAGACCGCAATGAAGCCTACATACTCTGCAGCGTCGCCGCCGATTTGAAGGTTCACGAAGTTGTCGATGCTCCGAACTGGGTCGTCGGCTTGTGGATTGAAGAGAGCGTGCTAGGAAAGAAATAATTCGAAGGATTGGTCAAAGTTGTTTGGCGTTTTGATAATGGATTCCACTTTCCTAACTTTCCACATCCCGTCTATCATCAAAATTGCATCAATCCTTCTTGGTCTGATCATTATCTGGATTATCGTATCGATTCCAGTCTTCATCTCTGCAAGGATCATAGTGGGAAGGCAGGCAAGCTTCGGCGAAGCGATGCTTGCCACTCTTGTCGGACCCATAGTCTTCGGAATCATACTAACCATAGGATATGTAATTACTCAAAGGGTCTTCAGCGGTCTCGGAATCATTGCATTCTTGCTTGGCTTCATTGCATGGATTGCAGTGTACAAGGGCGTATTTCGCACCGGATGGATACGAGCTTTTGGAATTGCTCTGCTAGCGATAATAGTTGCCCTAATTGTATTCGTGATCTTGGCGCTTGTAGGATTAGCTTTCAATGATATTTTGAAGACGTTTCTGCCAATCTTGTCTGCGATTGGCTGAAGACATTAGAGGGTGAGGTCACTTCCATGAAACGGAGAATGGAACGCTCTTGTCAATTAACCTTGAAAGAAAGTGCTTCAAGTACCTGTCGATTTTCAAATTGAATGCGTCTTTTGGATCTACCCATATGACGGATTGTATCTCGTCGGCGTCGACCTTTGTTTCCTGTCTACCTTCTACGCTACAGAGGTAATCGAAGAAGATGAAATGTGCGTCGTTTCTCCAAAACTCTTTCGGGTGAATAACTTGTTGGATTGAGAGCAATTCAAGTACTTTGATTTCGAGACCAACTTCCTCACGACATTCGCGCACGAGGGCCCCCTCGCAGGTTTCCCCCAATTCGACGTGCCCGCCCGGCACGGTGTAAATGCCCGGCCACTTGTGTGAATCACATAATAGTACTTTACCTTCATCGTTTTGGATCAGTGCTCCCACTGTTGGCTCCGGGAACATCTGCTGCTTCTTTTGTTCCATTTCTGTTCTTCTTCTTTGGACGAAATGACAATTTTCTAGGTCTATGTGTCTTTATTTTGATATCCAGCGATGTGAGAGAAGTTTCCCGCTCAAGTTCAATGGACTTTTCTGATTAGAGGTACAAACAAATATCTAGAATCTACTATTGCGAAGCTGAAACCAACGAAGAAGTCAATTGTGTAATCCCAAACATAATAGACCATGAGTGAGGGACAATCGAAAGTTCCACATCTAATTGAAAGTGGCAATCTAAGCAAAGTCAAAGACAATCCAAACAGTGTAGATAGAACAAAAATCACGATCCGCAGTGTTTTAGTCATTTCTTCAGTGCACTTTTGTTTTAGATTACTATCAGCTTTCTGTCAGTTTAACTTCCTTGTTAAATTTATAGTATGAAATAGTAACTTGAACTTGCCAATGCACCTAAGACAAATCAAAGACATAAGTGAGGCTGAATAAAGCAAATGAACAGATAGTCAACTTGTTTTTAATTCGAGACTGCGGACTAATGATAGAACCTCAGGAAGGGATGAGCGTTGAAGAGGTCGTAAATTGGGCTCTGTATGCGGAGAAGATGAATTATGGCTACATCTTCAGATCTGATCATCTGCTCCCTCTTGGCGGAGAGGAAGAAGTAAGAAAGAAAGCATCATTAGTTTCACCAGAATGCTGGGTAACCCTCGGGGTAGTTGCTGCCAAGACCACGAATATCAAGTTCGGTCCCATGGTCAGTCCAGTTGGGTTCAGGAACCCAGCCTTGTTAGCTAGGATGGCTTGTACTCTAGACTCATACTCGAACGGAAGAATGTGCCTCGGACTAGGAGCCGGCTGGTATGAATACGAGTACAAGGCTCATGGATACGAATTCCCTCCTTTCAAGGTAAGGCGAAAGGAGGTCGAGGAAGGATACAAGATTGTTAGAGAAATGACCGAAGGCATGAGGGTTGAATTTGACGGAGAATATTTCTCCGCGCATGTTGAATGCCTTCCAAAGCCTGCAAAGGGAAAAGTGCACTTCATCGGCGGGGGCAGGCAGCCAAGAATCGTTCGAACTCTAGCAAAATACGTAGACGAGTGGAACCTGTTCAACATCCCGAAAGAAAATTACTTGAAACTGAAGGAAGTGCTGGACCAAAGCAAACCCACCAATAAAAGAATTGATATTACGCAGATGGGCTCGTTTATTATCGCAAAGACAGACAGCGAGCTAGAACAAAAGCTACGGAAAGCAGCCAAATCCCAAGGAACGGATCTTACTCCTGCAGAGTTTCAAAAGAAACTCGTATCTGGAGGGAGGCTCTGTGGCAAGGCAGAGGAATTCGTGGAGCAGTTGAACGATAAAATCGATTCAGGAATAGAAAGGTTCTATTTCCAAGTGCTTGATCCGAGTGACAAGGAAATGGTAGACCTTCTCACAGACACGTTGAAAAGCAAATTTTAGGCGCTTTACATTCAAGTTGAAAGCAGAAGAGAAAACCGAGCACTACTCGAAGTTCGCAGAGTACTACGACACGATCTACAACGAAATCGTAGACTACAAATCCCAGACAAGCTTCCTCGAAAAGATTTTCGCGAAGTTTCACAAGGGGAGGGTAAGGTCGATCCTCGACATGGGATGCGGGACTGGGAATTTCACACTTTTGTTTGGTGAGAGAGGTTACGTTGCAACTGGGATTGATCTCTCCGATGAAATGATCAGGGTCGCGAAGGATAAGAAGGATGCTGACGACCGGAAATACAAGAACGTTCAGTTTCTAAAAATGGACATGCGGGAAATTCAGCTTGGCGATAATAGGTACGACATTGCTACCGTTTTGTTTGGGGGCTTTGGTTATCTCCTAGAATACGGCGAAGTGAGAAAATTTCTCGCAGGTACAAAAAGGCATCTCAAAAAGGACGGATTGTTAATCTTCGAATTCTGGCATGTTTCAGGGGTGCGCCCGGAAGGCTCCAGCCGATCTGGATACGTGAGTTGGCAGAAAGTTCGAGATAGAGACAGGCTCATAATACGCTTGGATGCCAACAAGTATGATCCAAAGTCGAATATTTCTCGTGTGCTCTTTGATTTTTACATAATCAACACGAGAACAAATGAGCTCATCGAATCTTTCTCCGAGACCCATCTCCTAAAGACATACTCCATGTCTGAGATGAGGAATCTTTTGGAGCAAAACGGATTCCAGTTGGTAGGCTTTTTCAAAGACTCGCTCGGTAGCTCTGGAAAAATCGAAGTTGCCGAGCAGTCCTCCTTTAGAATTCTGGCGGTAGCTTCTCCGAAATAACCAAAGGGCACTCGGGCGAGAATTCTCTCTTGACAGTATCAATAAGTGTTGAACTAGAGCTTCCGGTTAAAGACGCATTTGATCAGTTTACGAAACAACTGAAAGAAAGCTTGGAAAGAAAAGGCATCCATTTTTCTCTAGGGGAGAATGGAGAGATTATCGAGCGTAACCTTACTATTGGCAAAATTTCGATATGGATACCGGAAGAGAAAATAGAGCTCGAGTGGCATACTGCAGCTTCATGGGATCCAACGGAACATACTCTCCTCCGCTTCATTTTTGAGCCGTTGGGAGAAGGAAAACGAACCAAGATCACTATTGAAAATGAAAGATGGGGAGACTTGGTTGGCGGAAAGGGAAAAGAACTTTCCGAATGGTTTGCCGACGAAATAGCTTCAAATCTCATTGAGTCAACAAGCCCTGAGCGTTTTGCGAACTGGCTAATAGACAAAAGGGCGCGCAAGCCGACGGGCGCGGATGCAAGGGAGACTTATGGAGACCCTGTATACCACAGACCCAACTTTAGAGCACTCCTGGAATATCTCAAACTGACAAACGAAGATTACCTTGTCGAAGTTGGATGCGGCGGAGGTGCATTCCTTGCGGATGCCCTAAAGAGCGGTTGCAGGGCGGCTGCGATAGATCACAGTCCGGACATGGTCAAGCTTGCTAGAGAGCAAAACTCAAGGGCGATCGAAGATGGCAGACTGAGAATTCTGGAATCAGAAGCTGATTCTCTCCCATTCTCCGACAACACCTTCACATGCGCCCTTTCGACGGGCGTATTTGGTTTCTTGGAACGCCCACTAGTCACTTTGGGCGAAATTTACAGGATCCTAGATAAAGGGGGACGATTTGCCCTTTTCACGGGATCGAAGGAACTCAAAGGAACTCCCGCCTGTCCCGAGCCCGGCGCTTCCAGGATACACTTCTACGAGGACGAAGAGCTTGTGGATTTGGCTTGGAAAGCTGGATTCACCAACGTGAGGGTTGAGAGGCCCAGCCTCGAGCGATATGCCAGAGAAAGCGGCGTGCCGGAAGAAGCCATGCCACTATTTTCCGGTCCTGGTGGCGGCGGACAATTTCTCCTTGCCGAGAAGAAGTGACCTTTCAATGCGAAGGCAAGCTTCGCGTTTCTTGAAGATCTAACGAAGCTATGTTATGTGCTGACCTCGTTGTAGCCAGACATGCTGCCAACGTAGTAGTTCAAATTCCAGGTTGGCGGAGCGTCGAGTTCGAAGGGTAGCATGTAATTCGCCTTGAGAGTTTCGGTTTGGCCGGTCGTTGTTATGATATGCATACCAAATATTGATCCCTCGAGTTGGTAATCAGAAATCGCGTACTTGGCACAACAAGGCTGGAACTCCATCTGGGTATATGTCGAGTAGAACGGATTCCCATTGTATGCGATAGCTTGGGTGAAAACTTGGCTGGTGTTCATATCGTCAATATAGAACGTAAGCGTCGTAGGAGCTTCGCTGATCGTGAGATTCAGAAGAGTACCGGGCGGAGTGGATATACCCTTCAATGTAGTAAAGTAGTACGGTTTGCAGTTTACCCCGGGCACATACCAAGGCGCCAGACGCCCGTCTTTGTTGATGTCAACACCGAGCTGGAAGAAACCGCGGCACGTGGATCTTAGAGTCCCGGTGCTATTCATCGCGTTGATCTGGAAGCTCAGAATGTTGTTTTGAGGAACAGACCAGCTGTTGACTTTCATCAATGCCGAGAGGGACACGTAAGAGGGGAGCAACTTGACATTGAGCGCGGAGCCCTGCCCGTATCCCTCCATATTGTTGTACCCCGGTATCGTAATCCCAATTTCGTAGGTCGAAACAACAATATCAGTAAAGTAAGCTGACCCTCTTGTAGTTTCAACTAGGGCGCCTATGTATGATTGCGCCTGAGGAACGGTAACGTTTGAATTTATTGCTTCCGTTTGGTCTACATAAACTTGCATTACGAAAGCTCCCGAACTATTTTTGAAGACATTTGCAGTAAGGTAGACCCAACCTGTCGGATATGCTGTGCCACCAGGAATTGGCTCTATCACACTCGCACTGCTAGGGTTCGAGCCTGCTACGACAAAGTCACCCTTAACTCCGACAAGTGCGACAAATTGGGTTTCTGAAGAGCCCAAGCCGAAGTACGCAACCGAATTTGGCGTGGCGTCTATGGCAACTTGGAACGAGACGTACGCATCACCTGTGACAAAGCTTTTCTGCGTGTAGTCTATTTGCTTTCCCTGCGAAGTTGAAGAAAGTAGAGATGGTTCTCCGAAATATTCAACAGTAGTTACAACTCTTGGAGCAGCTCCCTGCACGCTCTGCCAGCCCTCAAGCGTCATCGACTCAAAGTTAGAGACGAATGCAAACGTACCTTTCAATGCAGGGGTAGCGGAAACAGCAGGCGAAAGAGGTGAATGTACATTAGTCGAAGCGGCGGAATTTGCCGGAACCACAGTACTTACGGCGAGCGGACTGGAGAAAACCAAAATCAGAGCAATCGAGCAACAGATTACCAAATTATTCGATCTAAAGCGAGTCATAACAAGTTCCGTTAAACAATTCGCAGCATAAAAAGTGAGCGAAGTTAATACTAGATCGCTCAAAAAATCCGAGAAGGCCGAGAGAAGCCTTCTGAGGCAGGGAGGGTCCGCCGAGTGGAGAAAAATGGAGAGGGCGAGCAGGGGTAATGTAGGGTTGCGACTTTCTATCCAAAAGGGAGCCCCGGATGAGATTAGCCGTCACTGTCCCCGTCCCATCCATTGTGAGCGCAGTAGAAGAATCTGAGGAACCGAGGATTTTGATCCAGTTTGAGCTCGAGCTCCACCACGACGAATACGCGTGACGGTCGTAGCTGCAGTCAGCTGATGTAATTGGCACTACAGTTCCTACGTTACACCAGTATGAGCTTCAACTAGATAGACACGGTCTTGACAATTTGCACGGCAAATCTTCCCTTAACTATCCCGCAGGGAAAATACTGACTCATTTTTCCCCATCGGTGACTTGAATTATTGGATTGATACACTACAGACTATGGGTTAACTCATTTTCGTTTTACGGTGAAACTGTCAGTTTTTACTAGCGCTGAAATCGTAGCAATAGCCGAACCTTTGGAGTTGTACATATTTGTCGATCCAGCCGTCTTAAAGCAGCTTATTTGGCCAGTTATTCCTCCGATCGTTGTATAGCAAGTTAAGGGTACCTTTGTATAGACCAGTCCAAATTTAGCTATCTCGAAATGCGCGAGAGGATAGACATGTAAGGTTGATTTTAGAGACGCCACATTGATCAGAGCTTCGACCATCCACTCGGCGGTGGTGCAGAGCGCTCCATCATAAGGAGGAATTGAAACCAACCCAGGCGGCGTGGTGAATGATTTTCCCGTCGTTATGTCGTTCAATGTGACCTAACCAGAAAATCCACCATTTGAGCAAGTACCGGTTAATAATGTGTTGACAATGTCACCAGCTGATATCGTAATTGGGATGATTGTCAGCCCGCAGCCACTTGTACAGCTGAAAATATCCCAAGCTTCATACCACGCAAAAAAGCTTGGCGTCGATGAAGTGCCCGAACATTCCGCAGCGGTTCCGCCTGGATCGTATCGTCACGGCTTCCGTTTGGGGCTCCATCGATTCCAACCGCAAACATTGCGTATTGGGGCTTTGTTATGCCGCTGCATGTCTTGATCGAAGGCTGAATCCAAGAGCCGTTCACCATCGTGACAGAATTCATCCCACCTGTAGCATAATAACCAGCCCAGTTGCAGCTCAGGGTCTTCCCGCCGACACAACTGTTTATGAGATAATATATCGACACGCCTGAGGAAGCTGAAGCGATAGAGTTCTCTCTTTGTTGATTGCTTGAAGTAGTGAAGGAGTACGATGCAGGGGCGAAGAATACGATAAGCAAGAATGCAAGGAGTAAAGCTATACCTATCAACTGGATTTTTGAAGTAAATGCTTGACTAGTACAAGAATTTTCATTCGTACCCCATATTCGGCGCAATCATTTGCAATGGCACACTTGTGTCCGTCAAATAGGACTATGATAAGGGTTACAACTTTCATATTTGGAAAAGAATATTCACACGTAATGGATAAGAATCTTGCAAATTTTCTTCCAATTCTCGAACGAAGAAGTCAAAAGATTTTCTGACCAACGAATGCGGCCAAATCTTCTCGAGTCTAAAAACTTGACCACGGACATGATGAAATTAGATCCTTTCCCTCCCTGGATCATGCGGAAAAATTATGTCTCTGGCAGCTCTTATCTCCGTTTTTGACACTTGAGATTGCCAAAATCGGAATCCTTATCTTACAGTAAAAATACAGTAATAGCTCCGTAATGGAAAGGAAAGAGAGAGGAGCCTAGAACAATTTTGGAAGAACTAGAATTAATTCAGGAGAGAAAAAGAGAGGAAGGGATGAACGTTTCGGAGAATAGCGGTGAACTGCGAGAAAGTGGTCTAGATGAAAAAGTGAAAAATCAGTCTACTAGAAGGAACCCGCCAGCCAGGAACACGTCGAGATTTTGGTTCGAGCGATTCCTATCGGTGATTCAAAGACAGAATCCCACCGTGATAGATTCTTCGTTCTTGAGCCAGATCGCCCCAAATAACGAAGGAAAGCTGCTGGCGCAGCTCAAGTTCCTGCGCTTGATCGATGATCAGGGCAAGCCTACTGCCCTGCTTCCAAGTTTGAACATGGTCGGGGCAGAGCAAAAGAAGGGATTCCAGCAGATAATTCGAGAATCATATGGTGATCTCCTGTCGGAGATTGTGGTGGAGCGCGCTGTCCCGGATGACGTTGTGAACTTTTTCATTAGAAAGTATGCTTTCACGCGCGACAAGGCGATCAATGCGGCCAAATTCTTTCTCTATTTGAGCGAGAAAGGATCATTGCCTGTTTCAAAGGAACTATCAACCTTCTTGACAGAAAAGGGAACGAATGGTGGAGGAGTCTCATCTTCTCAGGGTACGTCAAATGCTGGACCCTCTGCGAAACTTGCTCCGATAGAGAGAATTGCTCGTTCACCTTTGCACGAATCTAGGGTAGGTTATTCATCATCGGCGCAGCTACGAAGGAACCAAAGAGGAATGCAGGGCGGGATGTTCCAAGCTGTTATCAATGTTAAACTGGACAAGGACACCCCAAAAGAATACTGGGACCGCGTGCTAGCCCTTCTTGGCGAGAGAAGAGACAACGGGGAAAATCTAGCATCTACTGAAGAGCCTGCTCATGGTGATTTGCTGTCACAACAGGACAATAACAACTCGTAGAAGGGAGCGCATCTCTTCGCTTACTTTCCCTTTTAATTTCTCAAACTAAACGCTCATAAATTTCCAGGATCTCGGCGCGCACTCCTTCAGAGTGAGTTCTGCTTATAATCGCAGGACAAGCGTTACTCATACCGAGATGTAAAATGAAGCGGAAAGTTCTCCTCTTTGTGATACTTGTCGTAATAATATTCGCACAGTTGATCGTGTTTTATTCATTCTTTTACTCCGTCCAAGCACAAGGGTCAACTTACAATATCTCCCTTGTCGAAATTGGAAAGATGATCTACGTTTCCGGAGAGGTGTCAATTACAGTATCCGCGCCTATTGCAGTGGCACAACTCTCAAACGGCACCCAAGTGAATCTATACCCTACAATTCAATTTCCAAATGGCACAGAGGTAATAGTCAATTCCACATACACGTTCCAAATGAAATTGCCGAGGACTGGAGACTGTCTTTGCAACGGAGGCACGAGCCTCTATGGAGAGATCACATCTAGTGGGCAAACCATTCCGAGCTTCGGCGAAAGTAATCCCATAGTTGCAGCGGTCATTGCAAACCAGTCTAGCTCCTTCATTGATAGTATGCCCAAGAGCGGGTCGACGGTCGATGGGCTCTTCCAGTATTACTGGTTCGTCGTTCAAGGTTACGCTTCCGTATCAATCTCGGGGTACAGTGTAGCATATTGACAGCGGTTACCGAGAAAGATCTACCGTCCAAGGTAGCAGATGTGATGTCGACCCTGGATGAAGTAAAGAGGTACAAGGAGCTAGCGAGATCTCTAGTTGACTTCTGCTTGATAATACTTGGCGCAGTGATAGCAGTTCTTTTCGTTTACATCGGTTTCAACCTCTACCTAGCCTCCGGAGGAGCGATCCCTCAAAACTACATTCTTTCGGGTATTGAGGGTATCATATCCTTGTTCGTCGCAGGTGGCGCATTCGTCATCGGGATACTCTGGGTGGGAAGACGCACAAGCAAAGTCAAAACCGGAGAGTGGAGGAAGGAGCTCGAGCAGCAAAACTCAATTGTCGGAGCGACGAAGATTTTGTCTGGCTTAGACTGGCCAAGCGTTTTCCAGGATATCAGGTACTCGAAAATAGGTTTTGTCTTCTATGGCTTTTTGAAAGTCCTCGGCTACTGGATACTTGTACTCATCATCGTTTTCCTCGTGTCGACATTTGGTCTCAGTGCCCTGCACATGTCTGAAACTGTGTCCAGCCTCTACATTTTGGCGGTCTTCTCCCTAGTCATCGCGGCCGTCCTAAGCAGGAAAGACCTTCAAAGGCGTTACAATCAGTCATGGGCGTTAGACTCTCTTCTTTGGGAGCTGCGGTGGTTCGATAGTGAGTTCCGACGAAAAGCATCAGAATTGGGATCAGCAACAACAACAACCGCAAAAGCTTGACCTATACGTAGTCGCGAGAATTATCATTGTCCTAAAGGAGAAGGGGTCAGTAAACAAGACCAACCTTGCAACTTTTGCGGGGCTAGCTTATGACAGGTTGGCGAAGTATATTTCGTGGATGCAAGAAAAGAAATTGGTAAGTACCAACGATCAAGACGGACTCGTTACTCTCACGGAGGAAGGATTGAAGTCTTATGAGGAATTAGTAGATTGGATCATGCGATATATCGGAGCGGTACGCTTCCCCAAGGTTTAGCGAATTTTCACGAAGAAGATGAAAACGATACTTCTTTAGGTAGCTCCAAATGATAAATTGTTGTTAATGTCGGGGGATATTGAATGAGCTTTGACGAAAAGGAATGTTACTACTACTCCGGCTGTATTAATCCGTCCTGCACGACCTAGCGAAGCATCAGAGATCTCCTTACTGTTCTTTGAATGGCAGAAATTCGGGGAAGAGCGAGGACGAATCAAAGAGATTAGAAAATCAATCAAAGCTGGACAAGTTCTCGTTTCTGTTAATCGAAAGTCAAACGAGATAATCGGGTTCATCCAAGGAATCATTCAAAACGATCCGATAAGTTGCGGACCTCTACTGTACCTATCTTCGTTGTACGTTAAACCTCAATTCAGGAGACGTGGAATAGGTAGCAAGATGCTCGAAACCTCGATAAGAAAAGCAAAATGCAAGGGCGTGGTTGCTGTCGAGGTTGCAACTGCTCAAAAGCCAGCTTTACTGCTATACAGGAAATTGGGATTCACGCAATTTACAGGGGACTTCGACGAAGTGCTTTTGGGTTTGGATCTAAGAGTTCAAGTAAAAAAAGAGAACTGAATTCTCGAATAGGTTACTCAGGCAGTGCCATCTTTAGCACTCTAACAAAGTTCCCGCCGAGTACTCCATTCGCCTCGTCCTCGGAGAAACCGGCTTCTTTTTTTAGGGCCTCGCCGATCTTGTGAAGATCAGCAACTGTGTCTAGTTCGAGCGGAATGCTTTCGTATCCAAAACCGCCGTCAAAATCTGAGCCTAAGCCAGAGTGTGTCTGGCTTCCAGCGATCTCAGAAACACGAACTATATGTTTTACAACTTCTGAGAGTGTTACTGCGCCCTTTGGGTCGCCTTTGTTCCAATTCCCGACAAGAAACCTGTTATACAAAACAGCGCCGATGACGCCGCCCTTCTTCGAAGTTAAACGTTTGATCATCTCATCTGAAAGCTGCCTATCTGTCGGACAATAGACTCTGCAGTTAGAGTGGCTCGCTATCACCGTTCCATCGAACTCGTCAAGAGCTTCGAAGAAACTTCGCTCGGCAAAATGACTGCAGTCCAAAATAAAGCCGCATCTTTCCATTTCCTTCATTAGCTCGTGACCATCCTTTGTCAGAGGGCCTGGTGCCCTAGTTCCACCAGAATACCTCGTTTTTCCCCAAGCAGGGCCGATGATCCGCAGTCCATCCTCAAACCATTGTTTAGCTTCGCTCGGTGTCCTGATCGGATCCGCTCCCTCCATCAAAATCACAACACCAATCCTGGCCTTTTCAGATTCGATTATTTCTTCCAACTGCGACTTTGTCTTGATAATTGAGATTACCCCTTTACGTTCTAGACTCTTGTAATAATCGAGCTGTGTTCTAGCTTGAGCATGAGCTTCTTCTGCGTTTGAATAGCAAGGTTCTGAGCTACTGCTGAATTCGGATCCGCAGGGATTCGCATAAAGGGTACCAAACACTATTCTTACATTGCCAGAAATCAGGTCGGGAAAACTGGTCGTTGCGCCGCCGTCGTCGGCATTTTGATCCTCTATCTTCCTTCTCTCTTTGGCAGATTTCATCAGGTCCCTTCCGTGGCTAACGGCATTGTAAGCCAGATCCTCATGTGCATCTACAATTAATGGAGAATTTGCGGGCATGGCATTGATCAACCTGTTTCCTGACTATGATAAGGTAGCGCTTTTCCTGTTCTCCTTTTTCTAACTTCGTAGATGGCCGATGATTTCTTCTAGGAAATCAGTTTCTTTTTGCGGCTACTCTTCATCCAAATACCGACGACTACAGTTGATGCAAGCAGCAAGACTGCGGCTATAAGAAAGTCCGTTCGCAATTCCAACAACTGCGCTATGTAACCGCCGAGCAATCCCATGACTGACGATCCCGCTGTCTGCGCGGTGAAGAGGAGTCCGTAGGATGACCCCTTCCTTGTCGAGTTTCTACCAACTAGATAGTAAGAAAGCTCCGAGTAAACGGTCGTGAAAGTTATGGCGAGCGCAAAGCCGTTGATTACGAGCGCCGCCACGGCAACGAATAGATTGCCCGGAAGAAAGGCGAAGGGAAACGTGACAATCGAAGAGACGAGGAAAGATAACGGCATTAGCCTCTCCCTCGTGAGCAAATTCGTCAGGTATCCGCTTGCGAGAGCTCCCACGAATCCGCTTATGACCCACACAGCCATGATGAAGTTCGAGTTGCTAAGGCTAAATCCACTTTCGAATAGCAGAATATTCCCGAAGTTCGTGAATACCGCGAACGTTCCGCCGGAGACAAAGGCCACGAGAATAAAGAACCAGGGGAGCCCTAGCCTGCTTAGAAACCCCTCTTTGCCAGTTACCGGGGTTTTGACCTCCTGAACCTGATTTTCGGCTGACCGATTCACATGACTCCGCCTATATCGCCGTATCGCCAGGAGAGTGATTGCGACAGTTGCGACTTCGAGCGCGAAATAAATTAGAAACGGTCCCCTCCATCCGAGGTAGAGATAAGCAGGCGCGGAGAGCGCGAAGGCGAGAACAATCCCAAGATTCCCGAAAGCGCTTTGAAAACCCATCGAGCTGTCCAACTTCTTTCCAGTGTAACTGTGGGAGACCAGAGACACTCCCACTGGGTGGTAGAAACTGGAACCAAATTTCAGAACGAAGATCGAAATTAGCATATCCACGAATGTATCAGAAAACGCAAACATTACCATCGAAGTCGCGATGATGGAGATGCCGAGTTCGAGAAGTTTACCCGCATCGGACCGCTCGGAGTATCTCCCGATTATGGGCTGGAAAATCATGTTGACCAGGTACCCCACGGCGACGAGAACCCCCACTTCGAATTTAGTGAATCCGAAAGCGAGTATCATGGCGGGCAGGAGGGAGGATACGAGATTTGCGGAACCGTCATTGACGAAGTGGTTCAGCGAGATTATGTAAAGGAGCCCGATGCCTGTAGAAGGAGATGGCTGTCTCGCTCGATCTCGTGAAGTGTCTGACCTATCCATATTTGAACCAAGCTCACGCGGTAAAACTGATCAAACCGTTTGGAGAGACATTTCATCTGCTTCCATGAGGCCCTTTGATTCCCTACTTTGTCGTCCATATCAAACCGAAACCGGTTTAGAAATATTTTATTGTCGATTCATTAGTGCTTTGCTTGGGAAATTTCGTAATAAAATCATGCAATCCAAGTCGCCGCTGGGGAAGGAAGAAATCCCGACTAACTTAGAAGGAATAAGACGCCTCGCCGTCACAAAACAGCGCCTAGTAGGCAACTTACCCAAGAAAGGGCAAGCGACAAGAGAACAAATCATTTCCGTCATGCGCGACTTGACTTTCGTTCAATGGGATCCAATCGATGTGGTCGCGCCGTCACACGTATTGACGCTATGGAACAGGGTCGGTAATTTTGCTCTATCCGACCTCGAGAAACTTTTGTGGGACGAAAAGAAGCTATTTGAACATTGGGTGAACTTCGCCCTAACACTTGTGCTCACTGAAGACTATCCGCTTTACTACTCGATGATGAAGCATTATCCGGAGTCAATCGGAAAGTCCTGGGGGTCGAGAAAGCCTAAAACTCTAAAGTTCCTCGCCGATAACAAAGCACTCGGCAGGTCAATTTTGAATCAACTCAAGAAGAAGGGCCCGCTGCTACAGAATCAAATCGAAGAGTACGTGCCCGCAAAAAGCCCGGATGGATGGAGCACTGTGAGCAAAGTCTCTGAAATGCTCTTCCACCTGAGCATGAACGGAGAGCTTATGGTCGTAGGTCACGAAGGCAAGCGAAACATTTGGGGCCTCTCTAGCGAGTTTCTACCGAGCTGGGTCGAAAAGAAAGAGTATAGCGAAGAAGAGGTCGAACACATGACTGCGGAGAGAGCCATTAGGTCGCTTGGCACAGCGTCTCCCCCCGAGATAAATTACTACTTTCCACGAGGACGTTATCAAAACCTGAAGAAGGCTTTGGACAGTCTGCTCAAAGACTCTGTCATACATCGAGTCCGTGTCGAAGATCTTCTTCAGAGTAGGGACGAACGCTATGTTCATGATCTCGATGTCAAACTTCTTGAATCCCTGACAGGCGGTGATAATTCTTTGTTCGTACCAAGGGTATCGCTGCTTCCTCCTTTCGACAATCTAATCTCCGGAAGGGAAAGAACGAACAGAGTCTTCGGCTTTGATTACTCCCACGAGATGTTTCTGCCCCAAAAAAGGAGAAAGTTTGGCTATTATGTGCTTCCGATTCTTTGGGGTGAGACTTTGGTCGGCAGAATTGATCCAATAATGGACAAACAGAAGGGAAAGTTGATAATTAACTCGGTCCATGCGGAGCCGGGTGTCCCGGCCGACAAGACAGTCGCGATAAAAATCGCAGAGAAAATAGAGAGCCTGGCGAAATTTCTTGGAGCGAATGAAGTGGTTTACAAAGATCGCGTCCCTAGCGCCTGGAAAAGCTCGTTTCGTTGATCGTTCGCTGCCTGAGGGATGACGTATCCGGTTCCGTTACGAAATGGCCGCTATGGGTTATTCTAACATGTCCCCCTGGCGACTGCCTCGCGACTTGACAGAGGATCAACTCGAGGTAGCTATCGAGAAAATAGTCTCAAAGATGAAAAGCTATGATAAAGCTATTTTTACAATACATGTTCCCCCATTCGACACTGGGCTGGATTTGGCTATTTGGCTCGATGAGAAGCTCAAGTATCAACACTACGGACAACCAATAGAAGGGCCCGTTGGGAGTCATGCCGTCTTCAAAATTATCGAAAAGTACCAACCTTTGATGAGCTCACACGGCCATATTCACGAGTCTACGTGTTTTTATAAGCTAGGTAGGACTATGTGCTTCAACCCTGGATCTGAATATTCCGAGGGGACGCTTCGAGGCGTATTGATCAACTTGCGGGGAGATAGGATGGAATCTTACCAGTTTACCTCCGGCTAGTGGGATATTCTTTCCTTCGTCATCAGTCTTGATCTCTTTATTAGATTGATATCCTGCTCAAAACAATTATGCAAAAGGAAGTAGCAGTTCAAGAGCTCTATATCGGTGGGGAACTCTCTCGTCCTGTGAGAGCAGAGTATAATGATGTCCTAAACCCTTCTAACGCAGAAGTAATTGCTCGTGTTCCAAGGGCAAGTACGGAAGATGCGAAGAAAGCAATAGACGCCGCGAGAGAAGCTTTTGACAAGGGTCCCTGGAGCAAGATGTCCCCAGCGGATCGCTCTAAGATAATCTGGAAGATTGCAGATCTAGTTGAGCAGGATGTTGATAGACTCGCAATGCTCGAGACAGAAAATCAGGGCAAGCCCTTCAAACTGAGCAAGGACTCTGATTTTGCCTTTGGGATTGATAATATTCGATTCTTCGCTAGTGCAGTCCGTAATTTGGAGGGAAAAGCGGCAGGTGAATACAATGGAATAGGAACCAGCATCATAAGGAGAGAACCAATTGGTGTTGTTGCATGCATCACGCCTTGGAACTATCCTTGGATGATGGTCGTTTGGAAAGCAATTCCAGCGATCGCAGCTGGAAATACGGTTGTCATCAAACCTGCAAGCGTAACTCCTCTGACCACCCTTGAATTTGCAAAGCTCATGGAAAGGTCAGGATTACCGAAGGGAGTGGTGAATGTGGTCACAGGTGACGGAAGTGTAGTAGGTGAAGCTCTCGTTCGCAGTTCTGGCGTGGATGTGGTTGGTCTTACTGGCGACACAGCAACGGGCAAGAAGATAATGGAGGCTGCTTCAGGAACAGTAAAGAGAGTACAGCTTGAACTTGGAGGGAAGGCTCCATTCATCGTTTTTGATGATGCTGATCTTGATGCTGCGAGCGAAGGCGCGGTGGTGGGAGGATTCGTCAATTCAGGACAGGATTGCACGGCCGCGACAAGACTGTATGTGCACGAATCTGTCTACGACAGTTTCATTCAGAAACTAGTCCAGAAAGTTCGAAGAATAATTGTTGGAGATCCGAAGAGCAAAGAGACAGACAACGGGCCCCTGGTCTCATCCGCTCAGCTAAACAAAGTTGAGAATATGGTCAGAATCGGGAAGGAAGAAGACGGCGCCAAGTTATTGCTTGGTGGCCGCAAGCCACCCAACCTTGAAGCTCCATTCAGTCGTGGTTATTTTTACGAGCCGACCTTGTTTGCGGATTGCACTCAAGATATGAGGATAGTTCAACAAGAGATATTCGGACCAGTGCTTGCCATACTGCCCTTCTCGACACCAGAAGAGGCCATAGAGAAAGCAAACGACGTGGTTTACGGCCTCGCTAGCTCTGTTTGGACAAAAGATGTCTACAAAGCGATGAAAGTCTCGGCGGCTCTCCGGTTCGGCGAAGTATGGGTCAACGACCATCTACCATTAGTTTCTGAGATGCCTCACGGAGGGTACAAGCAGAGCGGTTTCGGCAAAGATCTCTCAGGATACACTTTCGACGACTATACTGATGTGAAACACGTGTACTTTGATCTTACTGGTGCAGTCCGAAAAGGCTGGCACTATACAATCTACGGACAACAGCCCTAGGCCATTCTTGGAACGGAAATGAGACTTCGCATATGCCTTCTCAATCTCAAAATAAAAAAAGAGGATTTACCGACGATGAATTGAATTTAGAAGAAATTCAAATCACGATAACGGGAAGAAAGACAGGGAAGGCGATAACTCTTCCGGTCTGGTTTATTGCAAACCAAAAAGAAGGAAAATTATTCCTTTTGCCCATGCATGGAACGTCTAGTGTTTGGTTCAAGAATCTCGTCAAGAAACCGGATATTCAAATTTCATTGGGAGAGAAACATATCTCGGTTCAGGCTAATCCAACTAATGATATTGATCGTGTTAGAGAAGTGACGGAAGAGTTCCGCCAGAAATATGGGACAGATCAGGTAAGAAGGTATTACGATAATCTCAATGTGGTTGTCGAGATTCGCTACTGATCGAAAGCCAAAAGTACTGTAGTAGACTAGACGCCCAGTCATAAGACATGAGTTTGTCCGCTTCGCAATCGACATACGAGACTCTTTCAATATACGGATTCAAAATAGACTATCCGTCTACCCTCAAGGTCGAGTTTAATCCAAAATCCCAGCACGAAGAAGGCGATGTTGCATTCAAGCCTTCGACCTCTGGGTTTAGATTGTTCTTATCTTGGGGCCAATTGAGAAACTGGATCCAAAACTTGCATCAATTTTGGATCATGCGAATTACAGCGTTGAAAGGATCAAGCATGGCGGCGAGGCAAGCGATGTCTCCGATGTCAGCTTCAATAATATTCGTGTAAACGGACATGATGCCGCACATAGCTTTGTGAAACTCGTTATGGTGAAGAGAACTATCTTCTTCGGCCGCAACAAGATGCCTCGCGAAGCTAGCTCTTATCATGTTCATTGTGACAATTCAAATCGCTTCTTCGTTCTTTATGGATACGCTCTTCTGTAAAACTCGGAAGAAGAAAGATCAATTCTCGACAAGATGATAGCTTCATTTGCTTGCCACTGATGAAAAGAAGTTACAAGAATTTAGCTAATCGAATCGTGCCAAGTAACTTGATCAAGCACCCATTGCATCTTCATCTACGTCTCCAAAATCGGTTAGCGATTTAGCGGTAGAAATTGTAGGAACCGCGAAGACAAAAAAATTGATCTAAGGATTGTAGGATCTGTCGCTGTTTGGCTTCATTGCTCAAGATATGCACATTTAAGAGATAAGTTTGGACGGAAGGTACAGGACATCGATTTTGTTTCGTATGGCAAACATGCCTCAAAGATTTCGAAGTTGTTCGAAGACCTAGAGTTTGCTGAAGACATTACGTTATCGGCTTTTGGAGGGGGCGCTTGCTATTTGAGAATAAGCAGAGCGGGACACACACGGATGTGTTTTTAGATAAGCTCGATATGAATCACAAAATCAATTTTTCAAAAAGGCTAGAACATGACGATCCGACCGTGCCTTTGGCAGAGCTTCTTTTGTCGAAATTACAAGTCGTGAAACTTAATGAAAAAGACATTGTAGATATGATCGTTCTTTTGCTAGAACACGAGCTCGGCGAAGATGGCCGAGACAATATAAACAGGATTCAAATATCTGAATACCTCTCAAGAGACTGGGGCTTTTATCATACGGTTGAAATCAATCTCCAAAAGCTTGAGGCGTCGCTAGAAGGGTACTCATCATTCCTTACCCATGAGAACAAACGTGTAATTATTTCAAAGGTAGAGAATCTAAAAGAAGTGATAGAGAGGAAACCCAAATCTTTCGGATGGAAAATACGTGCTCGGTCGGGTGAAAGTATCAATTGGTACGAGGAAGTGGAAGAGGTCTACCGCTAGCCCATAAAGAGAGTGTCCCGAGTGCCTGGGATGAGCACAATTTGTTGATTCTTCACTAGTGGAGCGCCACTGCTTGGGCGGGTGACGTATCAGGCTCCACAACGACAGCGGTTCCATAAGCAAGAACTTCTGTCATCGATCCGCCCATCTCTGACGTATCAAAACCTACAGAAATCACAGCGTTCGCTCCAAGACTTTGTGCGTGAAGCGCAAGTCGCTCGAGGGCTTGATGGCGCACTTGCTCTAGAAGGGTGGTATACACCTTGATTTCGCCGCCGCCCCAAGCGCGGAAATAGGCAAAGATATTCTGCCCCAAACCTCGAGACCTCACGATCAATCCGAAGGTTGCTCCGATCACTCGAGTAACATGATACCCCGAGACAAACGGGGTCGTTACAACAATCAATTCAGAGGGAGGCTTGAAAGCTTCGTCAGAAGTAGTACCAATATTCTTAGTTTCCATGCGAAAAATCCTTCTCTCTCGAAGGCCTATTGTCTTTTCCGAACTGCTTTATTTTTTTGCGTAAGGAGATCCACTCAGACTGTGTCTCTATAGCGCAGTAACACGTTTTAGAACAGAATTTGTGATATGAAAGTAAGCAGGAAAAATGCCAAAATTTGCAACCGAGGAGTGGGCGAAGGAGTACGTCGCAAAGCTCAATTCGAATGGGGCGTACGAGGACGCCGGTCAAAACTGGGAGGGGGCTATAACATTCGTCATTCAAAAAGACGAGTTATTCGACAAGGACGCATACCTGTATCTTGATCTTTATCACGGAAAGTGCAGGGACTCGAAGTTTTCATTCCTAGAGTCAGACCTTCCAAAACCAGAGTACAAATATGTCGGCCCTTACACGAACTGGAGGAAGCTCATCAGCAAGGAGATAGACCCGATACAGGGCTTGCTCACGGGCAAGTTCAAGCTTCAGGGTTCGATGATGAAGATAATGAGGTTCACAAAGGCCGCGAAAGAAATGGTGAGCACCGCGGCTTCCGTCGATACTCAATTCTGATGTCATTTCAAATGTGGTATTTTCGCTCGCCGGAGATAGTCTTCGGTGAAGATTCTCTTTCTTTCCTGTCCTCTCTTAGGATGAAGAGAGCCGCGATAATTACAGATCGCAACCTTCTGAAAACGGCAATTCCTGATCAAGTGCGCCGCGCCCTAGGCACAAATGTCCAATCGATCGTAATCGGTGATATCTCGGAAGAGCCACCGCTGTCAGAAATGACGAAACATTCAGCGCAAATCATGGAATTTGCTCCTGATTGGTTCATAGCTTTAGGCGGTGGGTCGGCAATCGATACAACGAAGATATTGTTTCTATTGTACGAGAGGCCCGATCTCACAGCGTACGATATCACTCCGCTAGTCGAGCTTGGACTACGCAAGAAGAGCAGGCTGATTGCAATTCCTACTACGAGCGGAACAGGGTCCGAATGTACCTGGGCGGCTGTCCTCTCTGAAGAGGAGAGCGAGGGAAGAAAGAGAGCAAAACACGAACTTGCATCACGAGAAATCATGCCAGATTATGCGATCCTTGATCCTAGTTTGGTCACTTCCCTCCCCCTAGAACAGACGAGAAACACGGCGACAGATGCCATAGCCCATTCAATCGAAGCCTACGGAAGCACCTGGCGCAACCCTTTTTCAGATGCCATGGCGGAGAAAGCTCTCGAGCTCATAGTTGAAAATATCGAGAACGTAATCAACGATATGAAAAACGTCGAGCTCAGGAATCGGGTTCACATTGGAGCCTCAATGGCGGGGCTCGCTTTCTCAAATTCTCAAATTGGTCTCGTGCACGCTCTAGGGCACGCGCTGGGAGCAAAGTTCAAGCTTCCTCACGGAAAAACTGTCGGAGTTTTCCTTCCTAGTGTCATTGATTATAACTACGATTCCTGCGCAGAAAGATACGACCGCCTGAATCAGATCATTCCCTCGAAATATCGCGCCTCAAGGCTGGATCACTCCGTCCAAAATGTTCTAAAGGCTATAGGTCAGGCGACAAGTGTCAAGGAAACAGGGATATGCAGAGAAGATTGTCTTGCCAGCCTAGATGAACTTGTTAGGTTAGCTAGTGAATCGACGGGACTCGTCACGAATCCTAAGAATTCTAGCTCGGCGGACATTAGAAACCTTGTCCTCATGGCTTATGAGATCAAGGTTTAACATTTGTTACAGTACGGTTGCCCTAATGCTTAGTTGCTCAACAAAGGACACCGCAATATTTTTCGTATTCATGCTCACTTAGAAGAGATGCGTCGAGAAAGATTCTTATTCAGGGCACGGTTTGATTTCTTCAGCTGTTTCCTAATTATCGGCATATCTTGGACTAAGAACGCTTCGATTGTCTTTCGCAAAGATTTACGATCTCGCGTCTGCCTGGCCGTCTTGTAAACAATACCTCTGTCATCTCTTTTTTTCAGCTCTTTGGTTGTCAAATCTTTTCACCCATTCTTGTAGAGACATCTCTGATTCTTCAAGAGCTATAGAAGAAAGACGTTAGAATCGACCACTGCTTTCAATGCTCCTCGATGTCTTCTTTTCTCATACGGTGCACGAGCTCGGTCGAATCGATCTTTAGTCGTCTCTTCGTCTTCTTTCCGATTCCACGCAAACTTACCGAAGGCCTATCGGCTAATTTCAAAATAATTCTACCACTCTCGACATCTTCCTCAAGTAAATCGCCCGGCACTATCCCGATCTTTCTTCTAACATCACCGGACAGAGTGGTCTGACCCTTTCTCGACACTCGAGTAATTGCCATGTCGGATAGATACTTGGGGAAAACAATTGCTTGTAAGGCTTTGATTGCATTTTCTTTCTAGCCAAGAACTCTGCTTATGCCCCCCATCTTTGATAGACCCTATTATTGGTGGTGTTTTCAAAGTCAACTGCGATATAATTTCTCGATAGATTTATGGCTAAAACCTAGCTTCAAGGCTTTCGATTATGAGTTTCCGCTTCATCTACACCGGAATCCGGGTGCGCAATATGGAAGAATCTCTCCGTTTCTATACCAGAATATTGCAGATGGAAGTCGTAGAGGAATTGCAGAAAACTGAACCAACCAAGGGGCAGGTTGTCACTTTGAAGAGTAAAGACTCCCAGCAATTATTGGAACTGAATTATTATGAGGAGGGAAGTCGTTTCGGTGTTGAGTACAAGAATGGCGAAGAATTAGACCATCTTGCTTTTGACGTGGATGATCTATTAGGTACAGTCGAGTCTCTCAAGAAAGAAGGGATTGAGATAATTGCCGAACCATATTCCATAGGCGCTCCCATAGGATGGAAGGAAGCATTCGTAAGAGATCCAAACGGAATCTGGATAGAGCTATTGGAACGTAAACCAGTAAAGAGTACCTAAGGAATGGAATCTCTTTCGTACGAAAGAGTACTTGAAGTTCACAGGTTTAACAAATTGAAGCTGAAGAGCATAACTCTTGAGACAAACTCAGATGTTCAAAAGAGAACAAAAGAAAGGCTCCTTCAGATTCTTACAAAGTATCCCGCGATTGAAAGATATACATTTACAGATCAAGTCGTTATCAAAGACGAAGGAATTTCGTTCAGTCATCCGGTCCTTACGCTTGGGGCAAAGAACTTAGAATCAAAGAATGATGATTTCGAGTTCCTGTCGATTTACATCCACGAGACCCTGCACTGGTTCGTCCTTCAACATGAGGACAACTTTCGCAAGGCAATGAAGGAAATCCGCGACATATATCCAAAAGTGAAAATTAGCAACAATGATGGTGGAGCTAGGAGCGAGGAATCAACTTATGTCCATATCGTTGTTTGTTATCTCGAATATGTTGTGTTGAAAGAAATACTAGGAAAAAGAGTTGTTGAGCAAGTCGTCAAAAGCCATTCGTTTTACCAGTGAACATACGCGAGAATCCTTGAAGACTCCAACAGTTTGGGACTCACTAGTTCTTCAAAAGTGTCACTTGGACCCTCGTATAATGATCTGAAGGTGAATCAAATGGCAATTGACCAGCCCTCCGACTTAAGATAAGAATGCGCTAGTCAATACAAAGACGAAAGCCTCGCGAACTTCATAAAGACATTTTAATTTTCAGTCTTGTCACTTGTTCAAAGGTTGTATAATCCAAAAATGACGACTCATACGGGTCACAAATCAGAACTCGATTCGCTGAAAGAATGCTACCGATACAATTCTTACGTTAGGAAGAAGTATCTGCAGGCACTTGAAAAACTTCCCAAAGACGAATTGGTTCGGGACAGGGGTGCATCGTATCCTTCCATTCTTGAAATTTTCATTCACGTTTTGGGTGCTTATCGATATTGGTTAATGAACAAATATCCAAACCTCTCAAAGGAAGAAATTGAACGACTAGAAGACGAGTCTTCCTCGAAATATCCCAAGTTGTTTAAAGAAGAAGGACGGCTCAAAGATGCTTTGGATGAAGCAAAGGAACTGGAAAAAGAAGTCGACTCTTTTGTGATGAATTTTATTGAAAAACTGGACGACGAGAAATTGGCGAGTACTTTTGAGATAACGACTAGGTCACGTAAGAAGGAAGAACTTACAGTGAGCCAAATGCTCTGGCACTTGGTCGAAGAGGAATTGCAACACAGGGGAGAACTCAATGCTCTGTTCTGGCAGATTGACATCGACCCTCCACAGACAGGTTGGCTGGATTGGAAAGTCGAAATAGGAGAAATAAAACAAGAACCAGTCACGGTAGAATCATGATAATTGGGTAGCATGTTACTGGATGGGTGGAGTAGCACAACTTCATGCTGCGTTAATTTTACAGGAAAAATCCCTCATCCAAAACCAACAGTATCGACGCATAGAATCCGTTTAACTCTGGTTGAACTCGTATGGGTCTTGCTAGTTCGCGTAGGTGCCCTAGTGAACGGATCACCATCCTATTACCATAGTTGAACGACAGCGAACTAACTTACTTACCTGCCTGTTTAGTACGGTGTTATCCTCGCACATAACAATTTGTGAGTTCGACTAGTGAGCGAGGATTATATCATCTCCAACAGGATTTCCTTATACGTTTCAAGTTGCAATCAACAAATTCTACGCTAGAGCTTCAAAGTTTGCGGGAAGTTGAGCCGATGACAGACAGAACTGATTCTGAGCACGCCATCTCTATAGAAGCTCTCACTCATAGCTACGATGGAAAGAAAAACGTCGTAGATAGTGTCTCATTCCAAGTGAAGAAGGGAGAGATTTTTGGGCTACTTGGGCGAAACGGGGCGGGGAAAACTACTACGATCAAGATCCTAACAACTCTCATTCATGCGACAAAGGGTAAAGTGCGAGTACTAGGTTATGATGTCAATAAGGACGGGAAGAAAATCAGAGAGAAAATCGGAGTTGTTCAGCAGGACAATTCCTTTGATTTCGCGACCCTAAAGCAAAATTTCGACATCTACGGTTTTCTTTGGGGAATTCCAAAGAAGGAAAGAGATGAGCGAACCGCAGAACTCATGAAGACTTTTGGTTTAGAAGAGCTCACAAAGATGAGAGCCTTTGACCTCTCGGGCGGTCAGCAAAGACGACTGCAAGTAGCTCGCGAATTTATTCATGACATGGACCTACTGTTTCTTGACGAGCCGACTGTGGGGCTAGATCCCCTCATGAGGCGAAAGATCCTCGATCTCCTAAAGGAGAAGGCGAAGAAGGACAACCTCACGATTTTATTCACGACTCATAATCTCGAAGAGGCTGATTATCTATGTGATCGCGTTGCAATCATGGACAATGGGGTTATCCAAGCTCTTGACACGGTGGAAAATCTAAAGCGTAGATACGGAGGAACGAAAGCCATCGAAGTTTCTCTAGCCCCTTCAAACGGAGTCAGTCCTTCTTACGCCAAGTTCTTCGAAAGGCTGGGCGAGATACACGCGGACATTGAAGTTTCGCATCAACCTACGTCAAGCGAGCCTGCACTCTTGGTTTCAAGGGATCCCGAGAAAGTCATTGAGACAATCATGAGCGTCGCCACGGAACAACGTGCAAAGATCGACTGGCTTAACATTAGAAAAAGCACGCTGGAAGATGTCTTCATTCAGACGGTTTCCGACGCATCGGAAGAGGAAGAACGGGCTTCGGAACAGAGGGAGAAAGAAAAGGATGAGTAAGCGAGGGATTTAGTAGCTTTGAGCACACTTCCAAATTCTGTTAGATTAGCTTGGAGAAATCTCCGTGTCAATACAGATCCGGGTTCTCTGGTGATAATTCTGGGTCTCCCGGTGATGTATCTCGTCTTTTGGGGCGCGATGTTTGTTAGTATAATCCCCCCTTTCGCTATAGCAGGATACACTTTCACGTACAAGTCATTTCTCGTCGGAGGTATACTAGCCTTCGACACCGTAATGGCTGGGACAATGGGAGGCAGCATGCTCTGGGCAGACCGACGGTTTGGAATGTTTTCGCAGATACTTTCGGGACCGTTTACAAGGACTCAGTATTTGTGGGGAGTGATTATGGCGACTGTCCTAGCCGCACTCGTAGGTTCTTTCATTTTGGTGATAATCGCTGTCTTGCTCGGTGGTGCGGTCTATGTATCGCTACTCGGTCTCGGTCTCGTCTTCTTTAGTTTGGTGATCGGTGGAATTTTCTTTTGTGCGTTGATGCTGTACGTTGCCGCCAAAGTTGATTCAAACCAAACTTACAACTCGATTCAGATCCTAATAATATTCCTCGTCAGTTTCATTTCTGACGCTTACTACCCGATAAATACGAAGACCCCTGAAGCATTGCAGGTGATTTCCTTGATCAATCCGCTTACATATATTGCAGACGGAGTTAGGGCGGGTCTTGTGCATTCTTCGAGTATCTCGAGCATACTGAACCAGCATCCAATTCCTGGTTTCAGCATTCTTCCGTGGGAGCCGATAGTTCTGTTGATCGAAACTGTTGCTATGTTCTTTCTAGCGTACAGAACTTATGCGAACGTCCGAGTAAGTATGTCCTAGAGTGTTATGATTAGGCGCCATTTCTCTCGACAAAAGAAATGCAACCCTTCATTTACTATCAAAATTGTTCTACCGTTAATTTCTAATTATATACCCTCTACCCGGGGCCCTTCTACGCCAGCGCGGAATTCAATATCAATCCCTTGTTCGATTCCTGAGTAAGAATGTTGAAACAAATCATCCTTATTCCTTTTTATGTTCCCAATGGGGCGCGAATTTCACCGGCGCGAGCGCCTTTAAATAGCGACCTTCGAGCATTGGCTTTGCTAGGGCAGACAACGTAGAATTGAACTGAGAGAGTTTTCTCAATCATTTCATGATAAGAACCGATTTCTTACTTTTATTTGCAAGAGATCCCGAGACGGTTCCCAATACCGCTTTTCTGAAGGCACCTTCGTGTTTTGATCCGACAATTATCAAGTCGGATTTTGTATAATCAGCGTACTCCGAGATCCGCTCTGCAGGGTCTCCGTGCAGAACTTTGATCTCCATCTGCCTTACACTGTCGCCGAAATATTTGTGAAGGCGATTCATTAGTTCATCCTGAAGCTGAGTCTCGCCTTTGTTGGCGGGATTTCCATCCATCTCGTCTCCAGCGGTACTAGTTGGCACGTGTACCACAGTTACCACTTGGAGCTCAGCACCAAATGTCCTGACCAAATAAGCGGACCTTTCGATTACGAGGTCGGTCTGGTTGGAAAGATCTAGTCCTATCAGAATTTTCTTGAACGGACTATCGGTCGAATTAGAGCCTTCCATTAGGATCCCTTCCCCTTTACTAGTTTGCCTCTTATCACCTTTCTTTCACTTCTCAAGGTTCTTGTCCTCATTATCAAGGTCATTTGAATCAGAACTCACTTCGCCAACTTTGCCCTTTCTCCTTGGAAAGATTCTGCTGATTCCCCTTATGGTGAACCTGTCTATTGGAGGCCTCGGAATAGATAGAAAACTCTCTCTTTCTTTTTCCTCGGCAAACCATAACGTTCGCGCTTGAAACAGATCCTCGCGAGAAACGAGACCCTCTACACGCTGGTCATCAGATACCGAAACGACGGGGAGCGCATCGGAATTTGCGGCTGCCATACGATCGGCTGCAACCCTTAGTGGTTCGTCAGGAAATGAAACCACCGCTGGACCTCTTAAGAGCTCTCTGACTTCGATAGGTTGTCCACTAGAGTACTTCGCCATGTACTCGAGAATCTCCGAACGGGTTAGGAAACCTTGAAGATTTCCTATCGCGTCGACTATAGGATAACCTGCCGCAGATTTGCTCGAAGTACTAACCACTTGAATAAGTTTTTCGAGCGGCGCATCCGCCTCGATAGGGTATATTTCCTTGTGCATAACTGAGCGGACAGGAATCAGTTCTAGTACATCGACAGAATATTCTCTCACCACATGAACTCCTCGGCGAGCAACTTTTTCGGTCAGGATTGATCTTTTCATTGTAAATACCGTGACAAATTCAGCAAACAGGGTGGCGATTAAAAGAGGAAGTATAGCGTTTATGTCATGAGTAAGCTCGATTGAGAAAATGACACCTGTGAACGGAGAACGCATAGTGCCGCCGAGAACTGCACCCATGCAGACGAGAACCCACAAGGACGAATCTCCGCCGGGAGCAACATTTGACAAAAGAGCTCCTAATGACCCTCCCATAATCAAAAGGGGCGCAAGTACTCCGCCAGAAGTTCCGGATCCAAGAGCGATACTCCACATTAAAGCTTTCGCGATTAGAAGGATGATTATTGCGCTCAAGCTAATCTGAGCGACCCCGACAACCCAATCAGGGCTGCCTAAAAGCAAACCTATCGTGTCATAGCCTACTCCCAATGCATGGGGAGCGAAGAAGCCCCCGACCCCTATTGCTACCGCGCCAATCGCCGGCCACCACATCCAATGAATTGGAAATTTGCGAAAAGTATCCTCAAAGTAGTAAACCATGTAAGTTAGAGCAGTGGATAGACCTCCCGCGCAAACCCCAACGAGAATAGCAAAAAGAAGAATGCCAACGTAAAGAAGAGGATTAGCAGGTATTGATGTCGCGCTTATCGGAAATAGTGCGCCGGTTCCGATTATCAACCAACGAAGAATTGTGGCCGTTACGCAGGCAATGCCTACAGGTATAAGACTTCTCGGTTTCCATTCAAATAAGAGCAGTTCAACAGATATCAGTACAGCCGCAACTGGCGTATTGAACACGGCCGCCATACCGGCTGCAGCTCCTGCAACAAGAAGCGTCTTTCTTTCCATCGAAGTAAGCTTCAGGAATTGAGCGAAGACTGAACCAAACGCGCCCCCAGTCATTATGATTGGCCCTTCTGCGCCGAAGGGACCGCCGGACCCGATCGAGATAGCTGTAGAGACGGGCTTTAGAACTGCTAACTTGGGCTCCATCTTACTTTTTGTGATCAAAATTGACTCTAGCGCTTCAGGGATTCCATGGCCGCGAATTCGCTCCGACCCAAATCTGGCCATCACTCCGACGATCAACCCGCCGATTACGGGAATAATAATGACGAAGAGTCCGAGATGGTTATACGCTGGAGAAACAAGTTTCAAAGAAAATTGCGGTTTGCCGAAAAAGAATACATTAGTAAAAAAATTGATCAATTCGAGAAGGGCGACTGCGACAGAAGCACTGATTACTCCGACGACAACGGCGAGCAATGATGTCATGAATAACCTGCGATTTACCGAAGTAAAATCGCCAAGCTGATCTACTCCCTTGTGTGCTTTGCTTACGTCTCGCTTCAAAATGTGACTATCTACCGTTAAATGAGTTCTAATTGTTCGTTTTCATCACTGGGACCCATAGAACTTAAGGATTTCAACATCAGTGTGACTGAGCTTGAGATCTTGTTCTCAATATCTAGGATTGAACCAGTGTAATGCTCATCTAGAAGGTTGGATTTTTGAAAGGGGAAGTGGCTGCCTTTTCGGTCAAAAACGTGAATGTTTGACAGATAACAATTCGGAGAGTATGAATAATGTATTCTCTTTTTCGATTACTTGATTTGGAAGAACAAACTTTCTCTTCGAACGGTTTTCAGCAGATCCACAAGGTCATCGATCTCCAAGAAATGATCTTCGGTTCTTGACCTAATTTCCTCGATTATCGCATCCTCAATTCTCTTCGACCCCTGCCCGAAGATACTTTGGAGGGCAGCATGAAATGCCTCCGGCCTTGCTGGAATTCCTTCCTTCGGCGATTCCTTTAGCACGACCATCCTCCACATTACCGCATATTTTATTCCAGGGCCGAATCGATTCAATCCCTTCTCGATGCAATCCATCAGCTCATAGTCATCGAGACCTGCTTTCAAAGAAGCCGCAGTTTGCATCATATCCATATATTGGGTTACGACTAATCTTATTCTTTCTTACCCAAAATAACTGTTCAAAATCGAGAACTGCAATAATTCGGCAAGGCTCCCTCGATTTCCGATACATCCTTACCTGCGTGAATTCATCGCGACAATGTCGAACAGAATGGGCCTGTAGTTCATCATGACAGAGCGGGCGAAGAACTCATCTTCAATCAAAAGATCTCCTAAGCCATAATCTCGTTTTTCGTAGAGATCAAATTTCTCAAAAGATAGGCAATCTTCAAGGTACGATTTAAGTTTCGAAACGTCCAGATCCACGAACACGTCCCTCGGAATTGGCTCCTTCTTCGACTGGGACAGCAGGTCGTTCAACGACTCCCAAGCGGCCTCGTAATTCTTCCAAGCTTCGTCGACAAACCTTGGGAAGATTCCGTTAGCAACGAGTTTGGAGATGAATGATCCCTCGTGATCCTCTGAGTATCTTTTCAAAAGATGAGCCTTGATATTCAATTCGTTTGACTTGTCGAACTCGTAAAGAAACTCCCGCGCGAGAGCTTCCATCTCCGTCTTGTATGCGTGATTTAAGGAATCTCCAAACGAACCCGCCGCGAGCAGGAACCTAGCGGAATTGTAATCGTTTGAAATCAAAGCACTTGAAATCATATGCGAATAGTCGGGCTCGTAAGGGATCTCGCTCATAAGTAGACCTTTTTCCGTAATCTCATGAGTATCGCGCTCGATCGCCCCTATGTCTACGAGCCAATCCTCAGCAAAAGCGACTTCGCTTCGCTTCACTTTGGACATGAATTCTAGTTCTGAAAGTTCTAGTCCATATTTCGACATGAGCAAGACGAGATCGAAGGGAGTCTCGCTCTCAAGTGCCTTTCGTACTGGGATTGGATCGATCTTCTTTGGAACCGGAGTATCTGAGAGAATAACAGCTCGCCCGGGTTTGAAGCGGCCGATTCTACCGATCATTTGTAAAAGGGAATTGGAGTCTATCGTCTTGTACTCCAGGTTCTTTTGCCCTAATTTCTCCTTCGAATCGACTACCTCGTTGAAGATCAGCACGTTGTCAACGTAGATGTTGACGGAGGAAGCAATGACGTTCGTCGCAAATATTCTCAGGTTCTTGTCTAACTCGGCTCTTTGCTGGATCTTGTTGATTTCCGAACCTTCGAGTCCGCCATGGATGTACACCCCTCCGTAACTTGAAGCGAACTTTTCGACCAGTCGCCTTGTCGGAAGGAACACGAGCCAGGACTGGTCTTGCGGCTGCGAGTATAGGTAAAGTGCCAAAGTGTTGAACATCTCGTTAAGATCCTTTGCAAGTTCGAGTTCCATTCTAACGGGGAACCTGCGTCCGCTCAAGGAATAGAGATTCGATATTCCGAGGAAAGACAGAAACTCCTTCGGATCAATCGTGGCACTCATGATTCTAAATAGATTCCTTGATCCTCCATGACCAGCTTCCTTTTGCTTTCGTGCCAGGGACATGCACAGTTCGAGCTGAGATGTCATTTGGTGACTTTCATCGAAATAGATGGAGGCGTCTTTGATTGTATTTTCTGCTAGCATCCGGAGCAGAACGCCGTCTGTCACAATCTTGATTTTACCGTTGACGTTGATCTTGGTATCTTTTGTAATCACCGCAAGATGTTCCTTCACTTCCGGGTGCAACGCCTCAAGGGAATAATACAATGCATTGCACGAAGCTCTCGAAGGCTCTCGAATGATTATCTCGCGGTTCTTGTTACATAGTTCGAACTCGTGTATTGGTGTCACTGTACTCTTTCCGGTCCCTACGTCTCCGAGGATGACAAAGTGTCTTGAAAAGTCGATTTTGTCAATGACCTTGAATATTGGGAGCTTGGGAGGGGGAAGTGATGTTGAAGATCGTCCTTCCCCCTCCTCCATGAACTCTACCTGTTCTTCGGCCAAAATGGAAGGATCGATGGAAGTGTCGGTATCTGATTCAGTTTTTGCCAAAGCTAAGCTACGAGCTCTTGGAGATGACTTTCCTCAATCATTAGAAATAAACTCCTCTGCCACATAACCCCGACCGTTAGAACGTCAATAATGGGGCTGCGGAAAAGGGCATTTGTGGCTCGAGGAAGGTAGAAGATGGGTTTCGATGTTACTCTCTTCAACTAGGCTTTGAGGAATCAGAGTTTTTTGCAACAGCAACACCCGTCTTCGCAACATGAGGATGCCAGTCCGCATTCACCTCTTTCGACAGTTCTGTTCAACGATCGAGGTAATTATTGACTACACGAATCAATTCTTGGCTTTTGATACTTCCCGTCATCAAGCTTCTCTATTACTTGATGTGTTCGAAGTCTCCTCAGAATCCTCGAAAGAATCTCTTGATGAAAATTTGAAGCCTGTTTAAGCTGAGAAAACGATAGCGGAGAGGAACTAGTGCAGATCGCCTGACAGACGGCATACTCTCTTTCAGTTAGTTCAATACAGCCTCCGTTTCCAGTGCAGCAGAGTTGCGACATGAATTTCTAGAAGGAATGATGGAAAGAACCGATATTTATTGACCACCGAAGAAGAATCATAGTTCTTCCTTTTCTTCTCCTGTTCCTCCTCTGTACTCCGTAGTTAGATCCTCAATCTTTTGCAAACCGTCGATCAGTTTGTCGAGGTTCGCCGCTGCGTCCTCAAGTATCTGTACCTCCTCCCTTCTGCCTTCGCCCATGTTGTTTCTGATATCGGTGAGTGCCTGCTCTAGCAATCGAGCATAGTCCTTGTAAGCGGAGCTCAGCTTCCAAAGTAGCCCCACAAGATGCACGAGCTGGTCCCGTGAAAGTCCAAGCGACGTTCCCTTCGCGAGTGTTAGAGGGGAAGATATCTCCATGGCTTCCCGCTCGTAGTCTCTGATATTCTGACGGATTCTATCAAATTTGTCAGTGGCCGCTGTTGTCGCCATTTTGCAAGTACAACTATAACAAGGTCGAAATCAGGCAGTAAAAAACCTTCGAGGAAAAAATTCGGAGAAAGCCCATGGAATCAAGAGTACGAAAGGATAACGCTTAGCGCATTTGTCTTTCGAATAAGATAAAAGCGAATTGATTTTTCTGGAGCCCCATTCTTGCCTCAGATCACCGTTCTCAGAAACAATGTGCCTCCGCCAAAACTTCATCCGTTTATGACCTATTTCAAGGGATTCGAGAATGTGGAAGCTGTCCGCGCAGTATTTGGCAAGAGAACAGAGACGGTTCTTCGAAAACTAAAGATTGCTTTCGTTTCAAACCGCCGCATGTACATGGGGATAAGAGATGCAGATGGAAACATCGCCGTAGGCCTCTATCATCTCAAACACAGTGACCAAAGAACGCTCTATCTCGACATCGTGCATGAGTTGTTCCATGTAAAACAATTCATGGATGACAGACAATACTTCCGCAAAGAGCATGAAAAGTTCATGCTCGACCGATCCCTCTACTACTCGAGCCCGATAGAGGTTCCCGCATACTATCACACGGTCAAGGAAGCTATTCGAATAGGAATGCGCGAGGCGGAAATTATCGATTATCTAAAGATGGGGCCCTCTCCGCCGAAGGTCTTTGCGAATTTTCTTAAGGAGATGGAGCTTGAAAAGACTCGGAAGACTAATGATTGGAAGAAGAAGACTCATTCATCGAAGCTAAATGTAAAGATAATCAGGAACCCCACAATAGATCTGTTTCCTTTTAACAAGTATTTCAAAAGTTTTGAGAAAGCATCCTCAGTCAGGAATTTATTCGGTGTAAGAACCAAGCAGGTGTTGGACAGGCTTCTCGTAGAGTTTACAGACTTGCCATTCAGAGCGATATTTCCAAGTGATTATGGTGGTGGTCGCATTGTGGTAGCCCGCGATTATTTCAAGCATGGTGACCTCAATTCTTTGTATCTCGACGTCTTTCTTTGTCTGAACGTGTTGAAGCGCTCAGGAAATCGAGGGCCGATCTCTATTTCCGAGCAAGGTGACTTTGGAAATAGTCCAAGAATCTTGGAGTCATACAGGTCAATGGTAAGAGAGGCAGAGCGGCTAGGACTTTCCAAACAAAAAATCCTAGAACATCTAGAGCTTCCACGATTTTTGATGAGCCCTAAAGTATATCTCGTTTTTCTACAAAAGTTGGGACTATCGCCCAAAACTGCAGCTGACTAACTCCTACATGGGTGTTATGTTGCCCGAAGAAAAAATCACCATGATTAATTCGGAGAGGCCGCCAGGTTAAACGACTAACGCAATTGTTATTTTGTCTTGTTTTGACCCGGAGGTTGAGGCGGTGGATGTGGCTTTGGCGGCGGAGGGTTGGATAGGAGCTGATGGCTGGGCAGAAGCTGTGGGGGTCCTCGCCGTTGTTGCTGCTGCCCCGGAAATTGTGTTTGTTGATTGTTCGAACTAGGATTATTGACTGTCGTTACGACTGTAATTGTTTAGGCATTCCCGGCGGAAGTTGAGGTAACGGTAGTCGTAACAATATCCGAAGTCGACATATTACCTTCGTTTGCTCGCCTCAACGTACCCTGACTGGCTGAAGTATTGGGAACCTTGGCCGATTGAACCATGAAAGGCGTGACGGAAGCCGTGCAAAGAATTGCGGTAATACCAGCTAGGAGCAAAAGAATCCCAATTCGGATTTGGGCCAATCTACGCTCCATCCTGTATGCGCTCTTTTTCAACTTCTACTTCGAACCTCTCTTTCGATACGAAATGGCGAAAGCGGTGGCATGCCTCCGCGTTCCACCACTATTGGCGTCCCGTGATTAAATTCGTGATGTTAGTTGTATTCGAGAAGTTCTTTACTTTGAATCGAATTTGTGCCTATTAGGTTCAACAATTAGGCATATCGAAATTCGAAACAATTTTCATCTTTGTGATTCCAAAACTTCTTTGACAAGAATTTTCAGTCGCGGTTTTTCTTTCATCTTACAAGAAATTTTCATTTCGAAAAACGATCTAAGCTGGCGTACGGTTCTCATCTCCACAAGAAACAAAATACTATCTCATCAAAAGAGTTGGCGTCGAACCAAAGAAATGAAAATTTCGGAAAGAACTCAATATTGGATTAACTCAGTCCTGTTTGTCGTAGGAATTACCGGCTTTTATTTTCTAATTCATTATGTCTGGGCCTAGGACACATTGCTATTCTCGCAAACACATCTCAAAAAAAGGGTGTGCAAACGAGGATAACTTTTTGTTCTTAGAGTAAAAACGATATCGACAATCGGTATAGCTAGCAGCTCTTTCTGTATCTGTATCGCTCGAAAATCATTTCCACATTCTTCTTATCTTTATCAAACGAAAATTCAACCTCGAGCTTTGCACTATTTCGCAACGTATAGAATGTTGCCTTTTCATCGTCTTCGCTTTCCGGTACGAGAATATGGTTATCTCCGATGTCCTCCCCCGAAAGAATGAGGAAATCACCGTTACGCTTCACCTGAGCGGTAACCGTTCCTTTGTAGGAACTGTAGCTTCCCTGCAATTTTAGGAGCAGAGCCTCACGCTTGATCGGGGTAAACTCCTTCGGGTCTCGCCCAATCATGGTCTGAAGCCCGTAGAGACCACAGAGAATCAAATTGTAACCTTCGGCGTTAGAAAGTATCGAGATCCCCATATTTTCCTTGGGAAGAAAGGCTAGAGAACTCGTGTACACCCCGACAGAACCGTCGTGGCGAACTAGCTTGTGCCCGAAGAAATCGTTCGTCACGAACAACCCGTAGCCATAGCCGTAGTCCGGAAACAGGCTGACTGGCGGCTTTGAGTAGATGGTTTCCATTTTTTCAATGATATTCTTGTCAACAACTTTTCTCCTTCGGAACTCACCTCTTCCCAAATACATCTCGATGTAATTTGAAAGGTCCAAAACGTTGCTCATAATTCCGCCGGCCGCGCCAGATCCCCAGGGGATTACGCTCTGCTCTGCCCTTCCATCCTTGATGAGGTACGGCGTCGCAAAATCTCCGTCGCGCTCAACGTCTTCTTTTGTAAAGAACGTACGGTTCATTTCTAGCGGCGAAAAAATTTCGTCCTTGATAAATTTCGAATAATGAACGCCACTAGCCTTAGAAATTACTTCGCCGATCAGATGGTAACCCTCGTTGAGGTAAAAGAATCTCTTCCCCGGTGTAGTCACGACCCAGTCATCGACCTCGTCCATAAAAGATACTAGATCGTCCAAGCTCGCGCTAGGGTACCATTTCTTCGTCAGCCCAATCGCATTGAAAATCAAGACCTCCGCAGAGCCCAAACCTGGAATACCGCTAGAATGAGTAAGGAGATGATGAATTTCGACTCCCTCGAATGCACGGTATTTTTTCAAACTAGGGAGGAATTTTGTTATCGGATCGTGAAAGTCGAGTTTGCCCAACTCGACCAATTTTCCTATACCTAGGGCAGCAAAAGACTTCGTCACTGAGCCAATGCCGTAATTCGTTGTTGTTGTAGTTGCTTCACTCGACTCTATCTTCTTTAGACCGAGCGCTTTTTGGTGAACTATCTTTCCGTCCTGCAAGATTGCAGCAGTCAGGCTAGGGAGCTTTGTTTCGCTCATCTTCGCATAGAGAAAATTGTCGAAATCGGTCAGGTCGGAGTTCAAGGCATTCTCAATTTAGCAATCGGAACAGTGTGCATTTAACTTAGTTTCTAGGTTGCCGCGCGCGAGATATGATTCCTGACCGACTTCGCTAGTTCGCTCTTTTCATTAAATTATCTAATTAAAATCATGTTTTTCGCGATCATCTATCAGCCAAGGATTAGCACTCAGAAGTGTACTTGACATGTCCAAAGCAAAAGTGAGTCATTTCAACAATTTTGTTCGGGAATTGATTCGGAAATGGGACTCATCTCTGGTCGATGTGTTCACATTAGATGAAAGTAAGCACGAGCATAATGGCACAACTCTATCAAGAATTCGGGAATTACGATCTAGCCCTCCAAGCTTACAACATCGGCTCGACCGCAGTGCAGGACGGGCAAAGAAACTGGGCATATTCAGACGCAGTTGATCATACGCACAACAATTCCAAAGTGAGCACGACGCTCTCTATGGAAGCGGAAGCGGTTCTGGAGGCATGTACACAGTTCAGCCTGGCGATACGTTCTACTCTATTGGGGTCCAATTTGGCGTATCCTGGCAGTCCATCGCTTCGGCTAATGGAATCTGTTATCCTTATAGCATATACGTTGGGGAACAGCTAGTCATACTTGGAGTTCAAATATACACAGTTCAGCCTGGAGATTCTCTGTACTCAATCGGACAAATGTATGGAGTTTCTTGGCAATCGATCGCTAGCGCGAACGGAATAGGATACCCATACACGATATACGTTGGGGAACAGCTAGTCATTCCGTAATCTCTCAACAAATCCGGACCGGGACCTCAGAAGAGCCACCGGTACCGATCCCCTTTTTCCTTTTTTCACTGTATCATTATTTTCTTCTTCGAATTGTATCTAACTACCATTGTTGCCGGCGGCACCCTCGCCCTGATATCTTCCCTTGTATTGCTTTGAAAACTCCTTGTCAGATTTGAGTATCACGAGTTGCCCAATTCTTGAAAATCGTTCGATCCTTAGGGGTCTATGGCAAACAAGCATTACTGAAGGTTGACCAGAATATCCCGGATCAAAAAGGGCGGTTCGCACGTCGATCCCGTTGCGGAGCAAAGTAGATCTTGGCAATAGTAGTCCGATTGCGTCATTTGGAATCGTTGTTATTTCGTTTAGGACGACAAGATAGACTCCGGAGTCTAGATCAAAATACCCTTCCTTGTCTGGAGCAAGTTCTTCAAGTTTTGAATTCTCAGTTTTTCGGATCCCAAGCGTGTACTTGGTCTTCGAGTGTGCGTACACTTTACTTAATGTAACATCGTAACCGGCAGGTTGAATTTGCTCATCCGAAGAATTTGCGTCCTCGACTTGCTTTATGAAAGATGATATCTCGTCGCCAGATAGAATTTGAGGCACGAGTTTGTCTTAGAAAATTTGATCCCTATTTCTCAATTTCCCAAAGAAACAGGGAGTAACAGAAAAATTACTAGATAAAGGAAAAAAGAATTCTATAACTAGCGCTTTCTTTCCGATATGATCCGGTACACTTCAGGGATTGCCATCGAAAAGCCTACATGCACGCAGTCTTTTTTCTCATCGAGCATACAGATAAGATCCTTTCCGTGGACCTGGACTTCGACGATGCGACCAATCTTGTTGTCTTTGATCATTATCGAATTGTCCTGCATCCCAATTTTTTGCATGAATGGTGCCTGCAGCGCGAGGTTTTCGTCGGCTTCTATCCTCTCCACGATGATGTCGTTTACGAATCGAGAGAAACTCTTTCCTTCAACTTCTTTTGATTTTAATTTCTGGACGTACCTTGCGTGAGCTTTGTCGTAGGCGTCCTGCGTTATCGTAACAACGCTAAAACCTTCTTTAGGCATGTTTACAGTAAGATTACAGGACTAAATATAACCTTTGCGCTTTGGTTCTGGTGTCATAGTAACTTACATTAGTTCAAAGCAATTGCACAATACTCACCACAGGATAACTACCGAGCCGAGTAGTACGGTTTCCGATAGATAGGGCAGGAATTGGTAAAATCTCCTTAGCAGGCAAATGAAAGGAAATAAATTCCTCTGAAAGAACCCTGATTGCATTCACATGCCAACATGTCCGAAATGCGGAAAACAAAGCACGGATAATGCAAACTTTTGCTCTTTCTGTGGACATCAATTCAAAGGCAGTTTCATGGTGAAGTCGGGTACGAAAATGATGTACGGCATGCCAGCAAAAGAAAAGGTTCCCGAGAGATTTCTGGAACGCTTAACAGAGGAGTTCAAAATGTTTGACTCAGTTGAGAGCGCTTTTTTCACTCAAGTTTATGTTCCCTCTAGCGGAGAACCGCCCCATTTACTCATTGCCCTAAAGATCAACAGGCCTTTTGACACTTATCTGAACAACGCTATCGGAAGAGCCGCAAAAGACACTTTGAAGAGCGACCAATTCGTTGATATCGTGCCTATGAACAACACATTATCAGGTTGGCAGATTTCGGATGGTGTTAGAGTCTTCTATCGAAAAACTAGTACGCCCTACGGTTGACAAGCTTTATGCTCTTAAACTCGTAGCAGGAATTAAATCAAGAGTAGACGGCAGTAGGTGATTGCGCATCTCTTGAGAAGATTCTTGAACTTTCCAAAATCATGAGGAGCCTACGGTGAGTTAAACTGAGCCCTCTCAACGCTTCAAAAAACAAAGTCCTAGTCAAATCTTCGACATAGACTCGCCTTTGAGCACGTAACCATTCCTTTTCATGATAGTCATTGAAAGAGGCCGTGTCCTCTCTTTCGCTAAGAGCAAAATTAAGACTCGTTAGAAAGGCTTCACGCTGTTCTTTCGGCAGTGAATCTAATCTCGCCTTTTGGTCATCTCTCAGTGCTAATGAAAAATTCACAAGTATAGCATGCGGCATTCCTTTGTAAACGCCAACCGTAACATGCATTCCGCTTGTCCACTCAACAAAGAATACGAATATTTCATCAGGTTTCTCGGTAATCACCTTTAGTGTTTTCCTTTCAGCCGTTAGCCAATCCTGCAGAGTTCTTTGAACCTTGCCGTAATCTGCGCCCAAATCTGTACCATGTCATCCGTTATTTTCCTCTATTTTTGTGCCTTTTGAATCAAGACATTCTGTTTGGGATTATATCCATTATCGAGCAAAGAGGCCTAGCACTTGCTCTTTCATGCATTATGATATGAAGCCCCTTAGTTCTTAGTCACAGTGGAATCGTCTTACGTGTTTACCGTTCGCAGTTAGTGATAGAATGGAAAGTTTGCAGTTATAGATGAGGGAAAGAGCTGGGAAGTAAATGGACCACGACTCAGAGACGCAGGAGAAGAAGACCTATCCTTCTCTTACGTGATCGCTCTCCGCAGAAGAGTTCAATAAGTGTGAATTGAACTTGACCTTGAAAGCGGATAGAAATTTTTGTCCGTCATAGAACTACCGTCTCTCCTCAGTGCATTTGGCACAATAGTTCTTGCAATATTTGTCGCTGAGCTAACTGACAAGGATGCTCTCTTGCTTTTAGCTCTTGCAACCAGGATCAAGCCCTGGACTGCTTTTCTGGCGGGTTCAACGGCTTTCACAATATCCACGGCAATCATAGTAAGTGTGGGTTACGTCCTAACGAGCTTCATCAATCCATTTTGGATAAAACTTGCCGGCGGTGTCATCATGATAGGATACGCAGGCTACGAGTATTTCACAACGAGCAGGGAAGAGATTGAGGAAGACAAGAAAAAGCTCGATAAACGAACCGCGGACAAGAAAGCGCTACTTCGACTATTCCTCAGTATCATTTCGATGCTTGTAATTTTAGATCTTGCAGGAGATGCTACAGAGGTACTGACAATTGTCTTCGTAGCCCGATTTCAAGACGTTCTCCTAGTTTTTGTCTCCTGCGTAGTCGCCCTGAGTGCTGCATCTGCTGTGGAGACCGCGATTGGGAATCGGCTAGGAAAATTGTTCTCCTTCGAAAGAATCAGGGTTTTTTCGCTCCTCGTCTTTGCGATAATCGGAACGATAATCATCGTGACAACGATTATGTTTCGTTAGAAGGCGTCCTCACCTTACAGATCAACATCGCAAGATGTAATCGTTGTTCTGGTATCGTTTCCTTTCAGCTTTAGCCGAGTGTAAAGGATGTTACTTTCCAATTGATGTTTCCGAATGAAGAAGTGGAGTTCGATGTAACAGAAGCTATGTAGTGGTACTGACTAACAAGAGAAAAGTCTGTACCCGGTACAACACCTTCTTGAATTGTCCATCCATAGAGCTTGGTTATCGTAGTAGAAGCTGCTCCGCCGCTAACGCAACTTTCGTAAACTGTGGTCTCAACAGAAGCAGGAAGATCATAGTTAGTAACGTTCATCTTAGTCGAACCGATAGCAACTGACGCACTGTTAATCATCGAAAGATTCCCTCTGCTGAGAACACTTCCAGAAGCGAAAATGCTGAAAAAGAGTAATGCTACTCCGAGACTTTGCTTTCCACTAACGTTGACCGTCGAAATCAAACTTCCATTTTGTGCAAAGTAACCGACAATTTATTCCCTATTCGTAACATTGCCAGGAGTCACAATTGCGCTAGTTGAGTTTCGAGAGCTGACAACTTGCGCGTCTGGTTCAATCGCGATTGTCGTCAAATTGAGTTCATAATCAGTCGCGTTTCCATTCGATGATGTGTAAGAGCCTCTGCCAAGAACTGAAAAACTCAAAGTTGTGATAGAGCTATCAGTAAAATCATTACCGTACAGTACAACGGTTATGGAACAAAAGTTTCCAAACAATGCTCCAAAATCAGGATATGAATTCTCATTTGTAGTAGTTGAAGAGTTAGTCTGATTTAGAAGTGAAGCCTGGCAAGGAATAGTTAAGTGGTTGTGATCGTTGAAAGAGAATTTGTATTTCGCGTCCGTGTTGCCGCTTGATTATCTATGAGGTAAATCGGCTGTATTGCCAACGGCAATGATTACTACAATGGAGAAGACAGCTACGAGTACGATGGTGGAAATCGCAGACCCAAAAAAGTTCCTTGTATCTCGCATCATCTAAACGTTACGTGCCTGCACACCGATACTTATGTCTCGATGTTTGTAGGACAGAATGAATCCCGAGCATCGATCCGCAAGTTGTTTGTGCGAATAAACTTCTGTGGGCAATACTAGTGTTGCCTTCATTGATTTCATTCTGGTTCATAATTCCACTAATAGGCACAGGGTACAGATTAGAACTCCTAGGCCGTCGCGTTCGACTCTTGATATATTGCTAATAAAGAGAAAGAACGTGGCCTAAGACGGCTATCCTCGAAATCCTTCAATTAAAAGTTGTGGCTGCCTTAACTCTATACAGAAGGTTCGCCGCTGGCAGAACCCCTGTTTTCAGATGGCCGATATGTGCTCGCTCTATCTGCTTTTGTTCGAATATGGGGACGGGTCGAAGGCATTATGAGAAGGGAGCATTCTGCTCCGCAATCCCTGCAGTACATGGTTGAGAGGAAACCCTTATCGTTTCCTCCGTACTTTTCGACCTCTTTTAGTTCCCACGTGTGAACCGCAAGGACGGTAACAACGTCCTTTACGCTTTGGATTTCTTCGGCTCTCTTGATTCTATGCCTTGTTGCTTTTGTTGATATTACACGAGGTTTGCTATTGTCGTTAATCAAAGCCTGACTCGAAATACTAATGTGAGTAGATCTTATTCAAATCCTTTACTCAAATTAAAAAAATATTGAAAATTGTTCCTTCTGTCAATTCGAGTTGCTCTAAATAAAAATACTCATCGTTAATCAAGCAATGAAATGACGAGATCTCAATTATCGTAACAATCGATAAACTAAAGGAATTCTTGAAGCAAGAATGATTGGTTATGAAGATAACGCGAGGTTACACATTGGTTTTAGAAGCGGCTACTCTTCCAATGATATTGTTACGATTGTTGTTGCTATGAATTGGAGATATCAATTCATTGAATAGTCGTTGGTTGTTCCACACACTTCCATCATATTTTGGATTTGAAGGACACTTCATGCAGAAAGGTAGCATCCCACAAGGTGGATTGACTTCGTTGGAATATCTCAAATCTAATTTCAGAAAGAAGGGACGCTCCCAAGCATCGAACAACGTCATCTCATAATTCCTTACGCCGTTAATCTTGCTCAAGTGTTCATCAACGATCGAGTGCAATGTCTTGATATCTTCTCCGAGAAACAAGAGCATGGCGCCGGTTCTACCTACTGCTCTAACAGAATTCACAAAAAGCGGGCACTTTCTGGCCCAATCAATAAGAGTCTTTGGATCTATTGTGTCCACATCGACGCGACACATCGACATACCCAGCATTTCGTAGTTTATGACATCTGTTTCAAGTAAGAGTGTACTGCTTCTGAGCCTTGCGAGTCTCAGACCGGCTGAGGATTGAGAAATCCCAAGCTTCTTTGCTATCTCAGTTTGCTTTATCTGAGGATTTTCCTGAAGTAACGCAGCAATTCTTCGATCTATCTTGTCGATTACCTTCCGCTCGACAGGATCGCTTTCCTCGCTCGTAATCCACCATCCCTCAAAATTCTGACGGCATAGTCCTCATATTAAACGAGGATGACGATTCTCAGGATTGAGAACGAGCACCAAGAGGAAGAGATAGATTTTGATGGGAGTAGGAGTCTCTTTTAGGTTGCTAAAAGTCGCAATCGTTGTTAGATATTTCTCCTCTAGACAAGTATTGAAGCCATGATGAGACAAAATTTTTGGTGGCAATCGATAAATTTGGGCATCCTATGTTTTCCATTCAGGATCCTTCGTTTTGGAGCGTCTTAATCGTGCCGCTTCCTCTGCCGTCCTTTTGATAGTAATTCTGGCCATAGTTGCGAGTGTTTTCGGAGCTGGTGCTTATTTTCTATTGGCCAGTCTAAAAACGGGTGTGAGAAACTCATCTTCAACAGTCATTAACTCTAGCACATCAAATACAGTTGGAGTAGTTACTTGTTCTGGCACAATCTTTCTTCCTTGTCAGCATATCGAAAGAAATGAGTCTTTGATACTAAATGTGATGTATTATTACTATAATCCCAACGGCACAAAGACCTTTGATTTTTCAGGAGGAAATTTGCTTTACTTTGCCGGTTGCTGTAAGGGAGGCGGTACATTTTACGTTACCTCTTATTTTACTGTGATTTCATCGGTGGGGAACGTAACATTCGGTGGGCCGAATAATATCAGCGAGGGAACAGTTGTGGTATACACGATAACACCGAAGCAAAGTTTTAGCGGAACTTATCAAGTAGATGGGTTTGGAGATTTAGTTTATCCTAACTTGTTTACTTGTGCCAATTACGTCGTGATTTCAATCGGAAATGGTTCTCCTGATTACGGATATCCGCTAGGAAGTTGCACGTCGTCTGTCACTTCTCATGGTTACCAAGCTAATTCACAAGGATTTGTAGACGGCTTCCTAACTTTTCAAATCGTTGGATCTAGCAATAGCAGATAGTCCGTGAATTCTTCTTAGCGAGATATTCTTGGGATGCCTATCACGTTTAACGAACTATATTGATATAGGAAGAAAATAAACACCCTTGACTCAGGTAGATTCATCTTTGTCAGAAGAAACAACTACAAAAGCCAATGAAAAGTCACATGTCCACAAGGGTACTTTTGGAACTGTCACGTGGACTAGAGGATCTAATTGCCCAGCTTGTCTCTTTGAAGAAGCTCTGAAGGGTATTTCGAACGTCCTCAAGGAAAGCAAGCATTCTAGTCAGCTGTAGAAATTTGAAGACTCTGAGAATAGACTAGCTGCTCTTGAAGAACTTAAGATTCGAGGAACGGAACAGCCCTCTTATGACCGGAACCGACACAACGGGACTGGGTAAATCTGGGGTCTTCGCTTCGCAGAGTGGGAAGAAATGGGCCGTACACGGACTTCTCCTGATCTTCGGCCTTGTCTTAGCTTACATTGTAGGGGCTTTGATATTCAACTACCAGCCTCCTGTCGCTACGTTTTTCGGACTCTCTTTTGTCCTTCTCTTCTTCGCGATAGGTCAGTGCCTGTATGAAGTCGGAGTTACTAGAACAATTGTTTTGTTCGTTATAACGGCGATTATTGGATTTGGCGTCGAGGTTCTGGGAGCAAATACGGGATTCTTGTTCGGGAAATACACATACGGAGATTTTCTTGGCGACAAGGTACTCGGGGTCCCAGTCGTGGTGCCTCTAGTCTGGTTCGTAATTGTGTTTATTGCATTCGGCCTAGTCTTCCCACGAACTACCAATCTCACAAGTGCAGGTGGTAGTTGGGGCAAAATACGTACTCTTCTTCCTCTCATTTTACTTGGAGCATTCGGAGCCGTAGCTTGGGATTTTTTGATTGATCCAATGTTCTCGTCAACGCAATACGGATATTGGACATGGCAAATTAGTCCATCGACTCCTCAACTTTCTGGAGTTCCTCTTACAAATTTTGTCGGATGGTTTGTAGTTTCTGCCGCGATGTTAGGGATTTACATCTTTTTTTCGTTGAAGTTTATTGGACGTGACAGAGGATCAGTAAACTTGATCCCGCGACCAAACACCGCGGATTCGAGAATCGCCTATGTTCTTTTGATGATAGACGGGTCTGTTGCCAATGCAACTTTAGGACATGCACTCGTTGTTATGATCGGAATAACTGCCATGTGTTCATTCTTTCTTGTTACTATCCAGCTAGGAAGGACTCGGCAAGGAACAAAGCAGATCCTTCAGGAATAGACAGAGTCCAAGGATTCAGAAGTCCCTCGTCGAAAAGACGTGGTTTGTCACTCGATGAATAAAGGTATTGAGCCCGCGATCAACTATGATAGCAAAAAGTGGATCATGCCTTTTTTTCGTAGAACAGTCTAGCTGCTTTACGGATCAATACAAATTCAGGAAACGAATCTGATTCCTATTCTCATGAGTGAGAATCGTATTTTCAGCTTAAATGTTTGAAAAGGTCTTTACAATTTTGAATGACCAAGTAGGTCGTTCAAAGTTTATGTGAAATTCGCAATGGCAGTTAATTTAGATGAATACATTTTAGCGGCATTAGGAAAGAAGAAGCTGACTCTTCTCATAAAGGATGCAATGTTGCTAAATGTTTTCACAGGAGAATTGTACGAAACTTCAATAGGTGTTTACAAGGACAGAATTGTCTATGTCGGCACGGCTTCTGAGAATTTCAAAGCAACAATGACGATAAATGCAAAGGGCATGACTGCGATACCTGGCTTGATAGATTCGCATTTGCATATAGAGAGTAGCATGATGACTCCCACAAACTTCGCGAAGGCAACACTACCCCATGGTTTGACAACTGTATTTGCTGACCCGCACGAAATCGGGAATGTCATGGGCAAAAAAGGGGTAAGGGCAATGATAGAGAACGGCAAGAATCTGCCATTGAAGATATACTTCTACGCGCCAACATGCGTTCCAGAGTCGAAAGCAGTTACGACTGGAGCAGAATTGAGTCCAGAGGACATTGAAGAGATGCTAAGCTGGCATGGAGTGTGGGGGTTAGGCGAAGTTATGGACTATCCGGGAGTTCTGCGAGGAGAAGAAAAGATGCTGGGCATACTAACTAAGGGCATTAGACATGACGCGGTAATTGATGGTCACGCTCCACTCCTTTCCAACGTCGACCTTAACGCGTACATCACTTCCGGAGCTGAGGCCGACCACGAGAATTTCACTGTGGATACCATGCTCGAAAAACTCAGACTAGGCATGTACGTCAAGTTAAGAGGCCCCTATGTTCTTGACACGAAGAGGTTTGTCAATTCGCTAAATCACATTCCTCATCCATACAATTTGATACTTTGTACGGATGATGTCATGCCTGACAATTTGAGAAAATTAGGTCACTTAGATTATGTTTGCAGGACGTTCATCGAAGCAGGGATGGACCCTGTGGAGGTTGTAAGAAGCGTTACGTTGAGGCCCGCTTTACACATGCGAAAGCATCAGCTGGGTGCCATTTCGCCCAGAAAGGTAGCCGACATTGTGTTACTAAAAGATCTCAAGAAATTCACCATTGAGTATGTGGTAGCAAACGGAGTGCCGGTAGCTAGACAAGGCAAGATGTTGGTAAATTTAGAAAAGAAGATGTTTGATAACTCATCGAGAGATACGATGAAGCTTGAGCCGGTCCGATTGCATGATTTCGATATTCGTCCGCCGACCATGAACGGTTCCGTTTATGTCAACGCAATCGACTTTCGGAGCTTTTCTAATCACAAGGACGAAGGCAAAGCTTTCCTTGAGATGATTCTCACGAGACTGAACAGAGTAAAAGTGGAAGTCAAAAACGGAGAGCTGTCTTTGGGCAACATTGCACGCGTTTTTGTTTTCGAGAGGCATGGCAAAGATGGAGGAAAAGCCTTTGGCTTTGTCAGAAATCTGATAGTTAACGGAGCCGTAGCGACCTCGGTTGCGCACGACTCTCATAACCTTGCTGTTATCGGATCAGACATCAAGGACATGCAAACGGCTGCCAATCTTGTAATTCGAAGCAAAGGTGGCATCGCGGCGGTGCAAGGGGGCAGAACAATTGCCTGGATAAAATTGCCAATAGCCGGCTTGATGTCGGATCAACCACTAGAATCCATTTCAAAGGAAATGGAAGCACTACGTGCCGCGTTTAAGAAAATGGGGGTAATAGATCATCCCTACATGCCGCTGCCTTGTCTTCTCACTCTATCCGTTTATCCTCATGTGAGAATAACTAACAAAGGCATATTCGATGTTGATAATCAGAGATTCGTAGAGCCCTTTGCTAGTTGATAGGGGTTCAACTCGCTAGAATATTGTACTGACTACTAATAATAACAGTTCTGAGAAAAAGTTACGACTACCCTAGTTCCGTCTTTTACTGACCTAATCTGCTACTGTTTCGGTTCTCACAATTGAGAATCGTGTCCAGCCATAAATATCGTGGCTGTCTTTTAATCAGTGAACCAGTATTTGGTTGATTGCTTCCTCCAAGGTTCGGTTGACCCATGAAAACTGAAAGCATGCCCTTGATAACTGGTGCGCTTAGACTCCCAAGCATGAATTTCCGTGTAGCGTCCACGATGGACGAGGCATTAACCGTTCTTGCCAAAGATCCCGATGCAAGACCTATCGCGGGAGGAACTAATCTTGTCCCTCGTCTGATGTCGCGCCATTTCAACGTCAAGACATTGGTGGATCTTTCTGACTTGAATGAATGCAGGTACGTAAGAAGGGACAAAGATTCGATTAAGATAGGTGCTCTAACAACACTGGCCGAACTCGTAGAGAGTCCGTATATGCAGCACTTTGATGCGATTAAAAGTTTCGAAAGAGAATTCGTGTCCCCTCCTATCATGAATCTTGCCACTGTTGGCGGAAGCATTGCGCTGGGAGATTATGCCCAAGATATTGTTGTTATTCTCGAATCATTGGGTGCAAAATTGAAGGTAAGTAAGAACAATGAGTACGAGATAGTCCTTCTGGATAGCCGTATTCGATCCCCGATCAAGACTTCCGGTCTCATCATTGAAGTCGATTTTCCCTTTCCAAGGGACAACAATCTGCTCTGCTTCTTCGACAAGCTGAATCCATCCGTCTCGCGTATTCCATATGCGAGCCTTGCGCTGAAGACAGAGTTAGAAAGGGATGTTTTCACAGACGTAACTCTGGTCGCAAATTGTGCCAAAGGTACAACACCAGACAGGCTTTTCGAAACAGAGAATGTTCTAACGAATTCGAAATTCGAGAAAGGCGTGATAGCTAACGCTGTCGCAAAACTTGAGGAAGAAGCAGAGCCTCACTCAGATTTTCTTGCGCCGGGATGGTATAGAAAAAGAGCTTTGGGAGCTTTGTTGAGAAAGGTATCATCTCGTGCAGTTGAAAAGGTGATCTCAGGAGTTTGAGAGGAAGCAAGCTAACCGTTTCTTTTACGGTAAACGGGAAGCAGCAATCACTCGACTTGAACGGAAATGAACGGTTGATAGATGTCCTTAGAGATTCCCTTGGTCTAAAGAGCGTAAAAGAAGGATGTGGTGCAGGAGATTGCGGGCTCTGCCTTGTTCTCGTTGACGGAAAGCCGATCCATTCCTGTCTTATGATGGCTGCAAAAGCTAGAGACAAGGATGTGATCACAGTCGAAGCACTCGGCGGCGAAAATCACTTGAATCCTATTCAAAAGGCCTTTATTGAGAACGGAGCTGTCCAGTGTGGGTACTGTATTCCAGCCCAGATTCTTGCTGCTAAGAGTTTGCTCGATTCAAATCCTAATCCAAGTAGAGCCGAGATAAGAAGAGCCCTAAGTCCAGTATTGTGCAGATGCGCAAGTTATCTTCGATTCGAGGAGTCCGTTATCGCTGCATCAAAACGAGGAACCTAGAATGGATTCACAGCAAACTGCTCAGCTCCAGGAAATGACTGAGATCAGAGAGTTCGCAGTAGTCGGGAAGAAAGTTATCAAAGCAGGAGCTATGGATGCTGTTCTAGGGAAGCCGACATTTACTGCTGATATTGCTTCAGCTGAGCTTCTGTATGTGAAGGCAATAAGATCCCCATACGTCCACGCAAAAATCGAGGGCATAGACGCATCTCGGGCAAAAGCGTACCCTGGCGTAGTGAGCGTACTCACATCGAAGGATTTGCCCGGAACCAATGATGCAGGCTCGCTGTTGTCCGATAGACCTCTACTCGCAGTGGACGAAGTTAGACATTATGGCGAAGCTATTGCTCTCATCATCGCGAATACACCTGAAGCTGCTGATGAAGCAATTAGTCACATGAAGATCAGCTTCTCTCCGTTGCCCATCGTGACTAATCCGGTCGACGCCCTAAGACCTAATGCACCCAAAGTACATAAAGAGGGCAACCTTGTGAAACATACGAAAATAAGGAAGGGCGACGTAGAGAAAGGATTCAGAGAATCCGCTCTGATAATCGAAAATACGTTCAAGACGGATTTTATGGATGGGTTACCTCTCGAAACAGAAGTCGCTTACAGCTATCCTGAGCCTGATGGAAGGATAACTTGTATTTGTTCCATGCAAAATCCATTTGACGTTCACTCCAAGGTAAGGAAGATCCTTGCCTTTCCAGAAGACAAGCTGCGAATGATACAAGCAACGACTGGAGGCGGATTTGGTCCAAAGTCTGACGAGACCCCAATTGATGTGGCAGCATACGCATGCTTGGCTTCGCTAAAAACAGGGAAGGCAGCTCTGGCACAATTTACAAGAGATGAATCTATGCTTGTTCAGTGTAAGCGTCACTCCTTTCTCATTAAGAACAAGACTGGGGTGAAAAGCGACGGCAGGCTTGTAGCGTGGGAATCAGAACTCATCGAGGATACCGGAGCTTACATATCGAAAGGCCATTTGGTCATCGGGAGAGCAACATTTCACTGCACAGGCCCCTATGATGTTCCTAACGTCAAGGCAGACGGATATTGCGTTCTTACAAACAACACAATAGCTGGTTCGACGAGGGGCTTTGGTGCGCCTCAGGCGCATTTTGCAGCTGAGGTCCAGATGGACATAATCGCGGACAAGTTAGGTATGGACCCAGTCGTTTTTCGGGCGAAGAATATTCTGCGACCGGGAACTCTGACCGCAACAAGTCAAAAGATCGAAGACCCTGGACTCGAAATGTGTCTTAACAAAGCAATTCAGGCGTCGGAATGGTATGTTAGAAGGAAGGAGTATGAGGAATATAACAAAGGCGATGGCCCGCTGAAGAAAGGTCTGGGAATCGCTTTACTCTATCATGGAAACACACTCGGTCCAGAAGGAGATGATTCTGCAACTGTTCACATCGCAATTACATCTGAAGGAAAAGTAATCCTTGAAACAGGATTGACAGATTATGGAACTGGAGGAACCACCTCTCTTGCCATCGTGGTTGCAGAGGTTCTTGGCTTGCCTTACGAAGATGTGAAGATCGAGAGACCTGATACCAGCCGAATTACTAACTCTGGGCCAACCGTGGCGTCTCGAGTAACCGTAATTGGTGGGCGAGCGGCTTTCGATGCTGCTCAGAAAATCAAGAATAAGCTTGCATCTCAAGCAGGAAATATGCTCCGATGTGAAAAGTCGGTATTAATGTTTAGGGCTGGAGAAGTCTATTCAAGAGCTAGACCGGATAGAAGAATAAGCTTCAAGGATCTCGCCTCAGAATGCATGAACCTTAGTGTCGAGCTAAAAGCAGTCGGACATTATATGGCACCAGCGACAGAATGGGACGAGGAAACAGGGCAAGGTGCGCCGTACAACCAGTACACGTTCGGCGCCCTTATCGCAGATGTAGAGGTTGATACAGAATCTGGATTTGTAAGAGTGAAGGAGCTAACACCAGTGTACGATGTAGGGAAGTCCATCAATCCGTTAGCACTGCGTAGCGTCTATGAAGGTGGCTCGATCATGGGAATCGGCTACGGAATCATGGAGAAAATCGCAACTGATAAAGGAGTCATCTTGAACCCAACACTTCATACTTATTGGATTCCGACGATTATGGATTGCCCCGAGACGATCAACAGCATAATTGTCGAGTCCGCTGGCACGATAGGGGTATTCGGAGCAAAGTCTATGGGCGAGATTCCTGTTATATTGCCTGCTGCAGCAATAGCAAATGCTGTCGCTCACGCCACGGGAGCGCGAATAAAGGAGATCCCTTTGACTCCCGACAAAATCTTGGCAACTGTAAGGTAGTAAGAATCCATTCAAGTCTTCGATTGCTTGAGAGGAAATCTCTTCGGATTTTCTCGTGTTGAAATTCGCTTGATTCTCCTCAATGTTAGATGCCTCCTTGATGGAAATCACTGAATTAATTGCGATTAGTAAAGCTCCTAGTACTAAGAAGACAATTCCGAAGTAGAGTTCCCTCCCATAATCCGGACAGGAGTGAGGAAAAGGCAAAGTCGAGCAGTATTGGTCCATATGATAGAATTAGTAAATCGAATCACTTCCAGGGCCGATAAAGACAGCTTTCAAGACTATTCCGACAGCTTCAGCAGGCTTCATTAGCTGTTACTTAATTTCAGTTAGAATCACGGGACACCTTTAGGAACGATAAGAACCCATACCAGAGCAATACAAGTGACTACACAGTCCGAATACTTCAATCTACTTTGGGGAACAGATGATAATAAGTTTAGAAACTAGAGAGAAACAAGGTTTCCGAAAATTCCTATGTTCAAAGCGGGCATGGGCCTTTCAATTGAATCCTTCACCAAATTCGGAGAGTTCCCGAAAAATAATTTGAGTCTTCTTGTGAATCATAAGTGATTCGAAAAAATTTGATGCGGCTATTCATTCAGAACCAGGTGTTCTGCCCTATTCTTTTTCGGCACAATCGGAGAAAATTCGATACCAAAATGTGGCATTGAATTGCGTATTGATTCTCAAATTTGAGAATCATGCCAAGTCTAATATCTCGTGTATGAATCAACTCCGCTGATATTAAATGAGTGCTTTATCATACGTAGGATCAATGGGCGGAAAGGACTTTCTGAATACGAACGACTACTCTCAAGAGGAAATTTCCGAGATTCTTAGGGCAGCGGACGACCTAAAAGACGATTTTAGGAAAAGGATGCCAACTCAGTATCTGCCAGGTAGAACGCTGTTTATGCTTTTCTACAATAGATCTTTGAGAACAAGAAATTCTTTCGAGGCTGGGATCTATCAGCTCGGAGGACACGCGCATTTTCTCAGTCCGAGCGACATGTATACACCAACCCTGCCGGAAGATATGGTTCCGTACCAAACCGAAGCGATTGCGGACGTGGCAAGGGTCCTCTCCAGGTACGGAGACGCGATAGCGATAAGAGTTTACGGCGATGCCGCAAAGTGGGTTATAGGGAGAGGGCACAAAATAATTCAGGAATTTGCACGTTGGAGCGATATTCCAGTTCTCAATATGGAAGACGACGTTTTCCACCCATTTCAAGCGCTAGCAGACATGAAAACAATTATCGAAGTAACGCCTAAACCAAAAGGAAGGAAATTTGTAGTGTCTTACGCCTACTCTGGAGGTTTGAAACCTCTCGCAGTTCCTCAAAGTTGCGTGTTGATAGGAACACAATTCGGCATGGATGTTGTGCTCGCTCATCCTAAGGGCTTCGAATTAGAAGACAGCCTCATAAAGTCAGCCAAAGAAAATGCCGATAGATACGGAGGGCATTTCGAGGTGGTGAATGATATGAAACAGGCTTTCGAGGGAGCTGACTTTGTCTATCCAAAAGCATGGTCACCAAAAAGTTTCGTTCCACCATACAACAAAACGGTCGATAAGGATGGGGCTTCAGCTTATCAGAACAAGTTCAAGGACTGGATATGCACGCAGGAAATGATGGATCTCACTAACAAAGGAAAATACATGCACTGCGGACCAGCCGACAGAGGCCAAGAAGCTACTGATGACGTAATCGACAACAAGAACTATTCAGTCTATTTCGATCAAGCAGAAAATCGTTTGCACGTCCAAAAGGCGGTCATGACAATGGTTATGGGTCCGAAACGCAAGTCAATGCTGGGTGAGCCTATGATTGCTCGCTAAAGGTGATTCCATTCTTGATGCGGTTGGAAACACACCCATAGCGAAACTCTCCAAGATTCCTCAGTCAGAGAAAATAACGTCCGAAATCTACGGTAAGCTAGAATTCTTCAACCCAACTGAGAGCCTGAAGGATAGAGTCTACAGGGAGATGATATCGAAGGCTGTAGAGAGAGGCGAACTCAAACCCGGCATGGAAATTCTAGAGGCGTCGACCGGAAACGCGGGAATATCTTGTTCCTTTGTCGGCACTTTGTTGGGGTACAGAGTTACGATTGTTATGCCGGAAGGAATGAGTGATGAACGAAAAAAACTGATCAGGGCATTCGGCGGAGATCTTGTACTAACTCCTGGCAGTGAAAGTGATGTTGATTTGTGTCTTCAAAAAATAGAAAGGCTAATGAAAGCAAATAGGGGCAAATATTGGTTTCCGAATCAATTTTCGAACCCTTACAATATCTCAGCGCATTATAAAACCACGGGACCAGAGATCTGGAGCCAGCTAGAAGGAAAAGTAGACTGTTTTATTGCCTCACAGGGCACCGGCGGAACTCTGACAGGAGTCGGAAAATATCTAAAGGAAAAGAATCCAAAAGTTAAGCTCTATGCCGTCGAACCAACAGAGACACCTATACTTTCCAAAGGCAAGTGGGGAACTCACAAGATAGAGGGTATAGGCGACGGATTCGTTCCAAAGAATCTCGACCTAGGTATCTTAGATGGCATCATTACTGTCACTTCGAGCGACGCAATCCAGATGGGGCGCAGGTTGATTAAGGAAGAAGGCATCTTTTGCGGTATCTCCTCGGGATGTAATGTCGCCGCGGCTGTCAAACTGCTCAAGAAACACCCAGAGATACCAAGACTTGCGACTATGATAAACGACTCGGGAAGCAGATATCTATCAACTGAGCTTTTCGGAGCAAAGAAAAAAGTAATAAGTAAATCACGAAGTACACGAAAACTCGACCAATATAGTTTGGACCAGCTTGCAAAGTACCAAGCAAGGTTCGAAATTATCGCATAGAAGAAAACCAAAACATTTAGGTCAAGGTTTCCACGTTTTGGAGTTGGGAAGATTGACGTACGTAGAGAAGTTGGTATGCTCCAGATGCGACGCTACCTATGAGCCTGAAGAAAATCCCATTCTATGCAAAAGGCGCGATTTTGGACGGCTTGACATAATCTACGACTACAATGCAATTTCAAACAGAGTTGCTCGGGCGAACTTGAAATCACGAGACGTCAGAGACATATGGCGCTACGCAGAGCTACTGCCTGTCTCCCAAAAATTCTCAGTGAGACTTGGAGAAGGAGGTACGCCTTTGCTTCAAAGCAAAAGGCTTGGTGAAAAGCTCGGAGTTAGGAATCTCTTCCTAAAAGATGAGACAAGGAATCCCAGCGCGTCATTCAAGGATAGGGCTATGTCTGTAGGTCTCGCGAAAGCGGTAGAGCTTGGAAAACAGGACGTGGTGATCGCATCAAGTGGCAATGCTGCAGCGTCATTAGCTTCCTATTCCGCCGCTGCAGGTATAAGGTGCCACGCTTTTGTCCCTCATGACGCTTCTAAAGCAAAGATTGCTCAACTTCTTTTGTATGGAGCAGATGTACGGCGTTGCAAACAAGTGAAAGAGGGCGAGGATCCAACCGTTCAAATGATGATCTCAACTGTGGATAAATTTGGATACTATCCTTGCCCGAGCTTCGGCCCTTTCAATCCATATCAAGTGGAAGGACCGAAAACAATAGTCTATGAACTCTACGAACAACAAAACTGGGAACAAATTGATTTGATTTTTATTCCCACAGGATCTGGCTGTCTCCTGACAGGCATCTGGAAAGGCGTACAAGACCTCAAAAAGCTCGGCTTTATCGCATCCTATCCGCGGCTTGTTGCAGTTCAACCTGAGGGAAATTCAGCTCTTGTTAGAGCAGTAAACGAAGGTCTGGATTTCAATCAAATAGTGTCAGAGCCCTACCCGGCGTCGATTGCATCAGGACTCTTGGACCCGTATCCTTGGGATGGAGACGCAGGCATGTTGGGAATTAGGTCAACTGGAGGTTCGGGTATTTCCGTAAGCGATGAAGAGATAATGACGGCTGTGAAAGATTTGGCAGCCTGCGAGGGAATATTTTCCGAGCCGTCCGGAGCGGCTGGACTTGCTGGATTTAAGAAAATGAATGCTAACGGTCTCATCAATAAGAACGATAATGTGATTGTTTTGGTTTCAGGTTCAGGCCTGAAGGAAATAGACAAGATGATTGGAGCGTATCCAGAGCCAGCACTTATCGAGCCATAAGTGGGAGATAAACAAGTTAAGCGAAAATAATGCGGATCCTCGCCAATAACCTGGGCGCTTTTCAAATTCAGAACTTAAGCTTCAATCCTGATATTGAGTACGGACGCGCAGAAGAAATCGGCGTTCAATTCTCAAGCTTGAGAATCGTATCCAGACCATAAATATTCCGGATCTCTCTTTTTTGCTGGACAAGACAAAAGAATCTTGAAATTCAGAAAGTATTCTTTCAAGCTTAACAACAAACCTATCGTGGTGGAGGCTCCACCCGCGTACACTCTACTCGAGGTCTTGAGGAATATTCTGGATCTAACAGGAACCAAGGACGGTTGTAGCAAGGGAGAATGTGGCGCTTGCACTGTTTTGATTAATGATAGGGCGATTAATTCATGCCTTACGATAATGGAGCAAGTAGAAGGTACTGACATCATCACAGTCGAAGGTCTCGCAAAAGATCCTGTAGCTGACAAAGTCCGTAGAGCGTTCGTGCAAGAAGGGGCCGTACAGTGTGGCTATTGTACACCCGGATTAATAATGGCGTCAAAGGCACTGTTAGCTAAAAGTCCGAACCCAAGCGTTGATGAGACAAAAGAAGCTCTGAGAGGTAATCTCTGTAGATGCACTGGATACGCGAAGATCCTTAGAGCAGTCTTGAAAGCGCGGAGATGAGTTCTTTTGTTCACTCTTTATGTCGTTGATGTTGAGACGCCGAGAACTCTTGAAGAAGCTCTATTGAAGGTAAGTGAAACAAAATACATGGTCATAGCAGGAGGTACCGACGTCATCATTCAAATGAAAGAGGGGACTCTGTCTGAAAAGAAACTATTGAACATCTATCAGCTTGAGGAGCTCAGATACATTCGGGTGGATGGGGAGAATGTTCGTATAGGAGCTTTGACCAGTCTAGCAGATGTCGCCAAGTCAAGAAAAGTAAATGAATTTGGTTCCATCCTTGCCGAAGCAGCGAATAAAATTGGATCGATTCAGATCGCGAACAAGGCCACCATCGGTGGCAATTTGGGCAATGCTTCTCCCTCAGGAGATTGTTTACCTCCATTGTACGCTCTAGATGCTCGGGTAGTTGTTGCGGGCAGAAACGGAAGAAGAGAGATACCCATCAAGGCCTTCTTCAAAGGCTACAAGCAGCTAGATTTGCTACAAAACGAGTTAATCACTGAGATCAACTTCAAGAAAATTACTGAGGAAGAAGATGGTCTCTTTCTACGACACACTTTGAGATCTGGTGAAGCTTGCTCAGTAGTCAGCGTATGCATATGGCTGAGAAGAGGAAAAAGAAATGCGTCTTTTACTGACGCCAGAGTTGCTTTGGGGGCGGTCGCCCCGACTGTAGTTAGGGCGTATAGATCTGAAGAAATAGTCAAAGGAGGCATCCTTGATAATGATAGAATAGCAGCTGCTTCGCAGGCGGTAACAGAATCCATTTCTCCAATAACTGATGTGAGAGGAACTGCAGAATACAGACGCGATCTTGCGGTCAACCTAACGAGTCGAGCCCTCCATGAACTACTGGCGAGGAACGTGGAAAGATGAGCAAACAAACTTTCAATTGGATTGGGAAACCCATTCCGAGAAGAGATGCACTGGAAAAGGCTTGTGGTTCGACAAAATATGCGTCCGACTTTTTTCTGCCAGGAATGTTATGGGCAGGAGTGCTGAGAAGCAAATATTCTCATGCATTGATTAAGCGGATAGACACTTCGAAGGCCAAAGCTCTCGCTGGAGTCGAGGCAGTTCTAACTCACGATGATGTGCCACATCCAAGGAATAACAGGTACGGAGTGATTGTTCGTGACCGGCCGGTTCTTTGCGATGATAAAGTGCGCTATGTTGGAGATCCAATAGCACTAGTCGTTGCAAGAACCATAGAGGAAGTTAATGAAGCTATTGCTCTAATAGAAGTCGATTATGAGCTTCTTCCAGTTGTTTCCGATCCAGTTAAGGCTATTGAACCGGGATCCGTGAAAGTTCACGAAAATGGAAACATATGCAGAAAAACAAGAATATCGTTCGGTGATGTAGAAGCCGCATTTTCAAAGGCAGTAGAGATAGTTGAGAATACTTATCGCACGGGATCTCAGATGCATTTCTTTTTGGAACCCGAAGCGGGAGTGGCTTACCTTGATGAAGAAGAAAGATTAACCTTGGTTGTCGGGGGGCAGGGTCCCTACAAGGATAGATTGGAAATTTGCCAAACTCTAGGAATACCAGAAGATCGGATCAGAGTGATTACGCCGCCAGTGGGAGGCGCTTTTGGCGGAAAGGATGACGTAACGGTTCAACTTCATCTTGCTCTCGCTGTTCTCAATACGAGGAAACCAGTAAAGCTCGTCTGGTCCCGTGAGGAATCTTGCATAGCAGGTCTGAAGAGGCATTCTAGCATAGTCAACATGAAGACTGCGGCAGGATCCGACGGGTCTCTAATCGCTAACAAAGTGGAAATAATCTATGACACTGGAGCCTATGCAGTACTCGGCCCAACTGTGCTTGATGTTGCAATCGAAAACTGCTCAGGACCCTATAGAATTCCAAACATTGACATTCAAGGTACGCTTGTGTACACTAACAATCACGTAGCAAGCGCCTTTCGAGGTTTTGGCGTTCCGCAAGTAATGTTCGCCATCGAAAGTCAGATGGACATTCTAGCGGAGAAATTGGGCTTGGATCCAATAGAGTTCAGGCTTCGAAACGCTCTAAGAAAAGGAGACATTGGTCCATTTGGAAACAAGCTCGAGGGAGCAGTTGGAATCTGCGAGGCCTTAGAGAAAGCTAGGAAAAACGATTTGTGGATGAACAGAGCAAGGTACAAAGCTGATGATAGACCTTGGATAAGACGAGGCGTGGGCTTTGCAACCGGGATGAAGGGATATACGTTGGGTGCTCTCCCAGACAAAGGGTCGGCAAAAATTGAACTTACGGACTATGGAAAGTTTGTAGTTAAAGTCAGCACCACAGAGATTGGCCAAGGCATGACGATTGCTTTCGCGCAAATAGCTGCGGAAGCCCTGAAGTGTGAGATAGACGAAGTTTCTATCGTTTTTGCAGATACCCTTCAAACACCAGATACAAGTGTGACTTCGGCATCAAGACAAACGTACCTTGGAGGCAACGCTATTATTAGGGCAGCAGGAAAAATGCTTGCTTTGCTACTTGAGACGGCCGAAAAGGAACTTCGCGAGCCAAAGGCACAATTTGAGGCAAGGTCTTCTGAGATGGTCTCGAAGAGATCGGGAAGGAAGATTTCATATGGTAAATTGGCTGAAAAAATTCGATCTAGAAATATTCCGAAGGAAGTTGTTGGGACATACGCCATTCCGCATGTTGAACCCATCCAAGGTTCGCTAGAAATACCGCATCTGTTCTACATGTTCGCCTGCGCTCTGGCTCTGATTGAAGTTGACACGCTTACAGGAAGGGTTGAAGTGATCAAACTGGTTAGCCTACCAGACGCAGGGAGAGTTATCAATCCGCAGACCTTTGAAGGACAAATAGAGGGAGCTACGGTCCAAGGGATCGGGTATGCAATTATGGAGGAGACCCAGATTGATCAAGGAGTACTCAAGACTCCTAACTTCTCTACATATCTGATACCAACTATAAAGGATGCCCCTGAAATCGAAGTAATACCCATAGAAAGCGGAGAAGAGACCGGACCCTTTGGTGCGAAAGGAATTGGCGAAATAGGATTAGTACCGGTGGCGCCCGCCCTAATAAACGCAATCTATAACGCCACAGGGACAAGACTGTACGAAATCCCAGCCACGCCTGAGAGGGTTTACTGGACACTAAAGACAGGAAACATAGTAAATAAGGAAGAAAAGAGCACAATGAAGCAAGTTTCTGGTACACCGACTTGCCTAATGAGAAGAGAAATCGATTATCAACTTTGAGAATCGCGTTCCTCTGTAAATAGTTCCTTGGTCTGACAATAGATTATGTCAGCACGAACCGTTTTGACAGGAAAAATACAGTCTTCAGGGCTGCTTGGTAAAGACCTGATATCAACGCAAGAGTGGAACAGAGAAGAAATTGATTATCTCATGCAGTTTGCAAAGGATATAAAGAAAGAGTATTACGCTGGCCGCGTAAGCCAGCTTTTCAAAAACAAGACTTTCTTCATGCTCTTTTACAACACCTCGACCAGAACTAGATCAAGTTTCGAGGCTGCGGCAACAATACTTGGCGGACACTCACAGTTCATCGACTTTGCAACTACGAGGGGCTCAGAAGGTGAATCCATCAAAGACATGGCAAAGATGTACGAGAGACTAGGACATGCGCTTGGCGTCCGGATCTTGGAGTCGGCCGTTGATTACGTATACGGGAAAGGGAACGCAGTGATAAGAGAATACGCAAAGTATGCCGACATACCTGTCATAAATATGGCTGATGATGTCTACCATCCTACTCAGGCAATAACTGACATCTTCACACTCCAAGAAAAGCTAGGGAGAAATCTGGAGAAAAAGAAATATGTCATTGCGTGGACATACAGCGATCACATCAGAAGCTGGGGTAGCGTACAAGATGAGATGCTTATCGCCACGAAGTACGGAATGGATACTGTACTTGCTTACCCTGAAGGCTTTCACGTTGATGAGAATTTAGTTCAGCAAGCGAGAAACAATGCAAGCCAATCCGGCGGCAATTTGGAGATTAATCATAACCTTAGTGAAGCAATGAAAAAAGCTGACGCTGTCTTCCCTCGTAGCTGGGCAAGCCATGATTGCGTTCTAACTGGGCTAAACAAGTTTACAAAGGAGAGGGAAATTGAGCTTCACAACAAATACAAAGACTGGCGTCTGAGCAAAAAGTTGACCGATGTGATGAATAGGGACGGCGTTGTAACTCATGTGCTCCCTGTGTTCAGAGGGCAGGAAGCTGACGATGAGGTGATGGACGGCCCTCGAAGCATGATTTACGATCAGGCGGAGAATCTTCTGTATGTAAGAGCCGCAGTGTTGGCTTTGCTACCGAGCGGTCCTACTGGCAAAATATAAAGGGAATTATGTGACTGTAAGCAGAAAACAACTCAGTGTTTGTTTTCTTGCAACGCTTCAACAGCTTCATGCGGCGATGATCCAAGTCTACGCCACAGCCTGTTTATACTCTTTAGAACCTTTTTCTCTGTATCTTCAATGTCGATCTTCGCGAGTGTTCTTTCTCTCATGACAATTTCGCCGTCAATAATGACATCCCGCACATCCAACCCTTTTAGTCCATTCACTACGTAGCCATAAACCGAACCTGAATACGGCGTAGCGATGAAAGATGGACGTATGACGATCATATCTGCTCGTTTTCCCTTTGCAATTGATCCGATTGACGAAAGCCCGTATGCTTTTGCGGCATTGATCGTGCTCATCTCTACGACTTCCTGTGGGGAGGGCCAATTTGGATCCTTTCTTGCTAATCTTTGTAAAAGAAAGGCAGTACGCATGTTCTCAAACATGTCAAAAATATATCCATCATTTCCCAAGCCAACGTTAATCCCTTGAGCAACAATGTCTCTGAGAGGTGTAACTCCTACAGCGTTTAACATGTTGCTCATCGGGTTATGAGCAACATTGGCTGAGGTTTTGCTGATCACTTCGATTTCCTTATGGTTGAGGTGAACGCAATGGGCAAGCACTGCCCTAGAGGAAAGTGCGCCCGTGTCGTTCAGCCTTTCAATGGTCCCCTTTCCATATCTTTCGATGTTGTGGTAGAGGTCATTTGGCCCTTCCGAAACATGAATTGTTAGAGGCACTCGATATTTCGTACTGGCTTCCGTCCCTTGTAAGATCAGATTATCTGAAACTGTAAAGGATGCATGAAGACTTATCATACCCATAGCTTTTCCTTTGTTCCTCTTTTTTATGAAACGAATATTCTCGTTCAAGCCCCTCTTTCCTTCTGAGGCATTCCTTCTCTCTGTAGCCTCAAAGGAAATTATCCCCCTTATGCCGACTTGGTTCAATGCCCTTGCAATATAGTCAAGCGATCCCGAGATCTCATTAGGAGCCGAGTAAGTGTCAGCAAAACAAGTAGTCCCGCTCATGAGCAACTCTATACATGCAGCTAACGTCGTCGCATAGGCATCTTCATTTGTTAGTTTTTCATCGAGCGGCCACCAAATTCTTTGGAGAATCTGCAAGAAATCTGATGGAGGCTTCACAATTAACGCAGATCCTCTTAGAGCGATGCCATACAAATGAGTGTGAGCACAGATTAGCCCAGGCATAACTATGCATCCCTTCGCGTTTATTACCTCGTCGGCAGCAAATCCCCTAGAAACCGTGTCTGCAGGGCCTACTTTCACGATCTTGCCATCTTCAACCGCAATCCCAGCGTCTTGCATGATCCTCCGTCTTTCATCCAATGTTAGGACGGTGCAGTTCCTGACTACGAGCTTCTTAGACAAGATTGACTTGCTTCTCCAGTATCCACAAAATTATTCATGCTAACGATTTCACAATATACTCTACGTTTGCGCTCAGCGGAAGAAGCAAAGGAGACTTGCATCCAGCCTCCGTATATTCTGCAATCTTCTTTCTGCAATCTTCTGGGGTTCCTGATGCCGTGAGCATTAGAACAACTTGATCGGGAACTATTTCAGCTGCTCTTTCTATGCCTCCAGGCTTAGCAGGCCACCCGCCCATCTTCTCCTGAACTGCCCTAATTAGTTCATCGCCAACTCCACTCGCTTTCATTATGTGAGGCTGTTGCCCGAGTGTCATTGTAACATGGTTCTTGGCGAGCTTTATTGCTTTGTCCGCGTCCTCGTCCATAGAACATGCAATGAGCTGCGGAGTATCTATCTCATCTATGCCTCTGCCTGCTTTTTGAGCTCCAAGTTTAATACTTTCAAGAGCCTTTTCGTTGTATTTTGGGGAAACAAGGTAGTTTAGGAGTACTCCATCAGCGATTTCGCCAGCAAGCTCGAGCATCTTGAAGCCAGTTCCACCCACGTATATTGGAATCGACCTACGCTTCTCACCAGTTCCGTGAAGAATGTCGAGCTTTACTCCTTGCATCTTGACAAATTTTCCATCAAAATCCACATCTTCCGACCTAAACAAGCGCCGAATAACCTGTACATACTCCTTCATGCATTGGAGTGGTTCTCTTCTTTCAATCCCAACTTTCTGCGCTAGAGGATCCCACCATGCTCCGATCCCTAGGAGCACTCTTCCATTGGACAATTCGTCTAGTGTTGCAAATGTCTGTGCAATTAGAGCAGCGTTTCTAGTCCAAGTATTGACGACACCCGCTCCTACCTTTATTTTATAGGTGTCTGTAGCGATTGCTGCTACAGGAACGACAGCATCTCTTGCTAATCTTGATTCTGCGACCCATACGGAGTCAAAGCCATGTTGTTCCGCAATTTGAGAAAACCTTACCATGTCCCTAACGTACATATCTTGGAGGTAGAGTCCAAGTCTCTCAATTGGTGCCAAAATGGTCTCAATTTTGTTTGGCCTAAAATTGAATTTAAGGTAGAGACACGATTCTCAGAATTGAGAACAGTCATGATTCAAAAGAAAGAGTTGTGATTGCATCAAACGATGTTAATTCTCACATTTGAGAATCGTGTAGCGAAATTAAATGTTGACTCTTTGCAATAGAAAAGGTGCAATCTTCCCTTTGAAAATTCTAGTTGCCCTAGGTGGAAATGCAATTCTTCAGCACAAAGAGACTGGAACAGCCGAGGAGCAGTTTGCCAATGTCAAGACGACCTCTAAGCAGCTTGTTCAGCTTCTCCTTTCGGGACATCATATTGCAATAACACACGGAAATGGACCACAAGTGGGAGATATTCTATTGAAAAATGAGCTTTCAAAGAACACACTTCCGCAGATGCCCCTCGATGTCTGTGGCGCAGAAAGCCAAGGGATGATCGGTTACTTGATGCAACAGTCCTTTGATAATGAGTTGAAGTCAGTTGGTCTGAGCACAAGTGTGGTCACGGTACTTACCCAAACTCTAGTTGACGCAAACGATCCTGCATTCAAAAATCCAACAAAACCTATTGGCCCTTTTTATTCTGCCATGGAGGCTTCAAAGCTTAGACAAGAGAAAGGTTGGACAATTGTTAACGATAGTGGGCGAGGGTATCGTAGAGTTGTTCCATCTCCGAACCCAATAGAAATAATCGAAGGAAGAACAATAAGAGGCCTATTCGATTCTGGAGTAATCGTGATATCCGTAGGAGGAGGTGGAATCCCCGTTATCCGCGAAAAAGACGGGAGATCACTGAGAGGAGTTGAAGCAGTAATTGACAAAGATCTTGGAGCCGCATTGCTAGCGACTAGCCTTGATGTAGAAGTTTTGTTAATTCTAACTGATGTCAATAAGGTTTCCCTGAACTTCGGAAAACCAAGGGAGAGGAATTTGGGGAGATTGACTATTGAAGAATGCGAAAACTATCTCTCCGAGGGGCAATTTCCTAAAGGAAGTATGGGCCCAAAAGTTGAAGCTGCGGTCCGGTTCATAAAGTCCGGAGGAAAGAAAGCGATAATCACTTCATTGGATTATGCGTTGGACGCACTCGAGGAAAGAAACGGAACTATTATCACGAGTTGAAGTTCTATTCGAGCAAAAAGTGAACTGCTCTAAATCCTTTCCTTTTATTTTTGGACTTTCTACTATCTATCAAGACATAGTGATGATTGGTAGTACTTCGGTCGCAGATAGCTTGCTTTTCAGACTGTCGAAGCTTTTTGCAGAGAGTGAATGTAGTTCTTGCTTATCCTATTGCGAGTACTTAGAGCAAACGAGTAACAAAGATGGTTTCTGAGCGGCGTTGGTCCTTAACAGTGAGGAAATTTTCGCAATCAAGGAGGATATTCCAAACTGTGAGGGGCTTTTAATTCTCAAAGTTGAGAATCGTATAACCCAATTAAATATTGCGGTTTAGCTTTACGTGATAAGGAGGTAACCCGAAAAAAAATGGAGGCACCTGAAAGAAGGATACCAGAGGCAAAGAAACCAAAATATCCGTGGAGCAACTACACCCTTAGAATTCGCGGTGAAAGAACAGTTTCGTCGACACAATACACGCTTTACATAGTGCAGATCGCCGTGGTAATCGTTCTATCCTATCTCAGCGTTGTCCTACTGGGCCCATTAAGCTACTCAGGGATTTCGCTCTTCTACTTCGTCTACCCTTTCATACTAGTCTTCACATTATGGTGGGGAATTTGGGGAATGATAGGAGGGTACGTGGGATGCGTAATCGGAGCAGGATTAATGGTCGGACTTGGAGTGGCACCCTCTCTTCTGTATGCAGTTGCTGACTTCGTGCCTTTTGTGGCGATGTTCGCAATCTACAGAGGTGTTCTGGCTAAAGGAGGCTTAGATCCCCTACTCAGAGACCTAACTGACAAGAATGTTAGAGGAACAAATACACACAGAGCACTATCGTGGCTTTCATTCATCGGCATAAACGGACTCGTACTCAACGCGATCAGTGCGGAATTGGGAGTCGGAATCGAATATGCGCTCGGACTAATACCCACTGGAGCATTCTGGGTCTGGTGGTGGGGCTGGTTCTTGGGAGACTTGGCAGCCATGATCATAATTACTCCAATATTAGTCAAAGGTCTAACAAGCTTAGTTGAGAGGCAAGGGCTAGTGAACCAAGGCTGGGTAACTTAGTTAGAGCGATATGAAAGCGGATGTAATTGGCAAAAGAAGACATAGAAGCACGTACTAAAAAACAGTACGTGCGAACCTTTATTTTTTCAATGAAGATTGGCACGCCGGTTGAAAAGCTGCATGTCATTACAAAAGTGTTAATGATTGTCGTGATGTCCGTTGTCGCACTCTATATGTTTGACATACCGGTGACAAAAGGAGGACCCGATGTCATTGGCCTACTTCTTTTATTGGCCCTGACATTAATACTGCTAACTTTAGCAAGGACTGCTAAATACCTGTTTAGCTCTTATCTTGTCCTTGCTCTACCGGTTTTGTTTGGCCAATTCTTCTGGTGGCTTTACTTCAATAGGAATATTCCCGGTACCCCCACCGCCTTTTATCTTTGGCCGGGATATTTTCCGTTCGGAATATCCACTATAATACTTGTTGGAACTTTTTTAGGGCTCTATTACAAAACGCGTGGACTTTTATGGCCACTGTTAGCCGCATTACTTCTTTGGTTCTTTTCGACTACTCCAGCTGTTATGGATAGTTATCCCTATACTTGGGCGTTCATCACAATTGGAGCAAAATACGCGTTCACGCTCCCTTCAACTGTTGTTACCGTTGCATTCGCGAAGGCATTGGGCTATGGCGTTCTAATCTACACTTCGTTTTTGTTCCTGTTGACTACGAGGGATACGGAAATAGCCGGTGCACTAACTCAATTGAAGGCATCCTTTCGAATCTCGTTCTTTACGGCACTGATGTTCAGAAATTTGAACATCATTCTGATGGATTATGAGAACATAAAGATTGCTCAGAGGGCAAGAGCGTCCACAGTATTGAGGAAGAATATATTCAGTCGGATTATGGATCTTGCACGAATCTCAATCCCTTTGGTCGCATCAATGATTAAGAGATCAACCGAAATGGGAGTTGCGCTTTACGCCAGAGGCTTTGAGAGTACTAGAAAGGCTTCCGATTATAAGGAAACGAAAGGTTTCTCATATATGGATGTGCTAATCATAGTGATTCTCTTCGCATTTCTCATCTACACGGTAATATTGGGTCACACGATAACTGCCCTGATATTAAAGTGAACAAAGATGTCAATAATTGAAGTGAAGGATTTTTGGTGGAGATATCCATCATATTTGGGAGAAAATTATCCGTATTCACTTAGGGCACTGAACTTTGAGATAAACAAAGAAGAATTCTTCGGAATAATCGGGCCGAGTGGAGCTGGCAAAACTACCCTCTGCTACGCCCTAACTGGCATAATTCCCCACGTCTTCAAACCACCCTTGGGAAAAGAAGCCGAGTACGTAAAAGGGGAGATTAGGGCGTTCGGACAAACTCTAACAAAGGTAGAAAGCGCAAAAGATGAAAGCACGGGCTTTGTGACAGATAAGATAGTCGGAATGGCGCAAACCGCACCACGGATGGGTCTGCTGCTTCAAGATCCGGAGAATCAGTTCCTAAGGATGGACCTACTGCATGAGATAGCTTTCGGTATGGAGATGCTTAGACTATCACCAGATGAAATAGAATCAAGAGCAAAAGAAGCACTTGAAATTGTGGGTTTAGGGGCCCTATGGCCTGTGGCCGACCTTGTGCATCCTAGCGAATTGTCCGGTGGTCAAAAGCAGAGGGCGGCTATCGCTTCCTTCTTGGCTCTGAGACCAGAAGTTCTTGTGCTTGACGAACCCACTTCAGATCTCGATCCTGAAGGTAAGCTCAGCATAATCAAAGCAATTGATACCATAAGAAAAGAGTACAAGCTTACTATCATATTGGTCGAGCACAACCCCGAAGTGATACAGAAATACGCAGATAGAGTTTTGGCAATTGACAAGGGAGAAATCGTTGCTTATGGAACTATAGAACAAGTCTATTCGCAGATGAAGCTTTTCGAAGAACATGGGCTGTATTCGTCTGACATAGCCAGGATAGGATACAATGCGAATTTGCAATATAATAACAGAGTACCATTCACGATTGATGAAATAATGAGCTCTCTTGGCGAGAGAAGATTGAATTCCTTCGCGTTAGAGGAAGAGAGAATTAAGGTTGGGGAGGAAATAATTGGTATCAAGAACCTCAACTTTTGGTACGACGACGGGACCTATGCATTAAGAGATGTTAGTTTCGCGATTAAAGAAGGGGAGTTTGTAGGTCTCATAGGTCAAAACGGAGCGGGCAAATCTACAATCTCAAGGATAATTGCCGGCCTATACAGAAAATACAAAGGTTCTGTCAGAGTTCTAGGAAAGGACCTTCGGGACAAAAAAGTGGTAGAGCGTATACCCGAATATGTTGGTTATGTTTTCCAAAACCCAGATCATCAGTTGTTCATGAGACGCGTTTACGACGAAGTAGTTTACGGTCTCAAAAACCTAAGAGTATCACAATCGGAAATGGATGAGAGAGCCAAAGAAGCCCTTGCAGCTGTGGGGTTAAATGGAAAGACGGATGAAGATCCAATGTTTCTCGGGAAAGGAGAGAAGAGACGCCTGACTGTGGCGTCAATACTTGCCATGCAACCACGCGTGATGATAGTGGATGAGCCGACTACTGGCCAAGACTACAGAATGTCCGAAGACATAATGCAACTGCTTGAAAAATTGAACAACCAAGGAACGACGATAGTTGCTATAACCCATGATATGACTCTTGTTTCCGAGCATACAAAGAGGGTGATAGTCATGTACCATGGTGGCGTGATATTCGACGGTTCGACAAGGGCATTTTTTTCAAACGAAGGCTTGCTCGAAAAGGCGGCGATAATTCCACCGCTAGCGGTAAGACTGAGTCACGCATATGTCAAGAAACATCCCCAATCTCCTTATCTGATCAACGCTAAGGAGTGGGTGGAAGCTATAACCAACAGGATAGTGGAACCTGTCAGACTTACGCCACAAAGTGTAAACAGTGTTGCTCGACCTCGTAATTAAGAACGGCGAAGTCGTTCTTCCTGAAGGAACTTTCAATTTCGAAATTGGAATTGAAGATGGGCTGATTACAAAACTTGCTAGTGAAATAGACGAACAAGCAGATAGAACAATTGATGCAAGCGGCAAGATAATTATTCCAGGCGTAATAGACGGGCACACTCACTTTGAAATGCCGTATTCGACACCTGCAGGAACGTTCCTCACTTCAGATGATTTCCTTTCCGGCACAACAGCTGCAGCTTGCGGCGGTTGTACCACAATCTTAGATTTTGTGACGCCAGAGCCTGGACAATCACTGGTCGAAGCATTCAATATGCGAAAAGGAGTTGCGTCCCGTAAAGCGGTGATCGACTTTGGACTCCATGTTATATTGAACAGTGCCTCGGAGTCTACTCAGCAACAAATGGAAACGTTACAGAATGATTACGGTGTCACTAGCTTCAAGATCTTCACTGCTTACAAGAAACGCGGGATGATGCTAAACGACGGTGAGCTGTACGGTGTTCTATCGAAGGCGAAAGCTCTTGGTGCACTTATTCTTGCTCATTGCGAAAATGAAGATATGATCAATTCTAACACATCCAAACTCCTCTCTGAGCAAAAAAATGATCCGCAATACCATGCATTAAGCAGGCCAGATTTTGTCGAAGCAGAAGCTGTTCAAAGGATGGGATTCCTATCTGAATTGACAGGGGCTTCTGTGCTCGTCGTGCACCTCTCTTCTGATCGCGGATTACAGATGGTCCTGGATTCAAGGCTATCTGGTGAGAGACTTTATGCCGAGACATGCCCGCACTATCTCACCCTCACGAACGAAGTTTACCAAAGGAAGGATGCAGCAATATTTCTCATGTCTCCTCCTCTCAAGGGCAAGGCAGATCTCGAGCGACTCTGGAAAGGCATCGCTCTAGGCGAGATCTCGACGGTCGGTAGCGATCATGCATGTTTCACTCTGGAGCAGAAAATGAAAGCAAAGGTTTTCACAGAAATTCCTGGGGGAGTTCAAGGTACCGAAAATATCTTGCCTATTTTACTCAACGGTGTAACGCAAGGACGGATAACATTAGAGCAGCTTGTAAAAGTGACCTCATTCAATCCTGCAAAGCTGTATAATCTCTATCCTCGAAAGGGAACAATTTCGCCCAACTCCGACGCAGACCTAGTCATTGTAGATCCAAAGAAGAAAATGAAGCTTGAACACAAATACCTTCACAGTAATTTAGACTACTCGATCTATGAGGATGTCAACGTCGAAGGATATCCAATAGCAACGATTGCGCGTGGGATGCTCGTGTTTCAAGATGGCCAATTCGTCGGTAAAGAGGGCAGAGGAAATTACATCTTTCGAAGGGTTCCTAGATTTTCTTCTTGAGACTCCTTAGGTTCGAGTTGATCTTTGCATAGAACTAATCATTGTCGCCCTTATTCTTAATTCTGAAGTAATCTTGTGTTGATTCACAAGAAATCTAGGTACCATTTTGCAATTTCGGTAAATATCCAAAATAACATGTTCACTCATCAAGTGATACAATTAACATGCAAGAAATAGTAGAACTAACAAAAGGCTTGGAAGGGAAAAGACGGAATCCACTCCTGATGGAAGACGTGATAATGGTAATGACCCCCGTAGGAGTGAAGCCAGTATCTCCTGTCGAAGCTCTTGGACTAGAGTCATCCATAGAAAATGCACTCAGACTCCATATAGTTCATACACTAAAAAAGAAGCCATAGATTTGAAAACGAAGGGAGAAAGCACGATCTAGCCCCCTTCTTCGAATCTTATCCAAGGTCTATAGATACTCGAAACTCGACGCTTTTTTGTAGCCCTGTCCTGAAAAAGGGGACAGGAACCATATATCTTCATGATGAGAAAATCACCAAAGTTCTGAAATAGTACTGAGTCCAGTTATGAGTTCTCTCTTTGAAGACGAAAAAGTCAGTTCTCGAGCAATAGCGTGAAATTTTATTAACATGCGGTCTACTCCCCCAACGGCTCCGCCTAGCAACGGTAGGAAGTCGCATCTGGGAGCAATCGTGGCCATATTCCTCACTTTAGCCGTCGTGGCAATCATCGGAATCTTCTTACTCACAAACATGAGCGTATTCACAAGTTTCTTTAACCTCGGAAATACTGTTACGACGGTTCCTATCGCAAGTTCTACTTCTGAAGCCAATCTGACGATTGGGTATCCTTCTGATTATAGTACTTTGGTAAACTACGCCCTTTCGCAAATAAATATCAATCGTGCAAATTTCAACGTATCCGCGGTTTCATTGAGCCCCATCCTTTCTGCACAAGAGCATGCCTATTCCATGTACGTGAACGGTTACTTTAGCCATTGGGACGTTCAAGGTTACAAGCCATACATGCGCTACAGTCTTCTAAACGGAACCGGAGCCGTTGAAGAGAACGTCGCGTTCGAGTCGACGTGCTCGTACTGCGCTACTTTCACTAATGTAGGCGCTGTCGAAGGAGCGATCCGCACGCTAGAATCCGACATGGTATACAACGACTCTGCTTGCTGTCAAAACGGACATTTACTCAACATAATAAATCCGTACCACAACCGTGTATCAATTGGAATTATGTACGACTCGACGCATGTGTATTTTGTCGAAGATTTTGAAAACTATTACATCAACATGACCGAACCGATATTCAGCGCCTCAAATGGAGACGTTACGCTAAGGGGGAATATTACCGGAGGAGTGGTCTCGTTAAACCCCAACAGCGTAATCATAAACTACGATCCGACACCGACTGCCCTGAATTCTTCTGTTTTGAATACCCAATATCAGATACCATACAATGAAGGCACTTTCATTGGTGGCGTGATCCCTTGCGCGTACATATGTAATACTAAGTTTGACTCTCCGAACTCTCTGACAATTCAACCTTCGACCTGGGATGTTACGAGCAGTTCGATCAACATTGTGTTTTCACTAGCGCAATTCATATCGCACGACGGGAGCGGGGTATACACCATCTACCTGACACAGAACACGTTCGCCAGTAACCCGAACGATACCGAGACGCTAACCAGTATCTCGATCTTTGTACAGCAGACATAGCTCCAAAATTTGCTTACTTTTTGAAGCGTCAAAAAGTAGGCAGGTATGAGAACATCTCTGGTAACTCTTAAATCAACTCGGGACGATTTTTCCTTCTCAAGGTTTCGTGATTTAGAATTGCCAGCCGGAAGAAACGACGTGGCGATTGTTGGAATCGGCGCTTCAAACTTTGATTCGATCACTTCGGGTCTCTCGTACAAGGAGCTGATGTACGAAGCCGCTACCCGCGCGTATTCTGACGCTGGGATCGACGTTCGAAACGACGTGGGTTCGTTCATCTGTTGTGCGGAAGACTTCTGGGAGGGGAACAGTATCAGCGATGAATACATGCCAGATCAGCTAGGGGCGAAATTGCGTCCTTTGTTTACCGTGTCCGGGGACGGTTTGCTCGGACTAGCGCATGCCTACATGCATATCATGGCAGGTGTTAGCGATCTGGTGGTCGTCGAATCTCACAGCAAACTCTCAGACGTCACGTCCAAAGGACTCGTTGAGGATCTTGGATTTGATCCTCATTTTGGTAGAATCTCCGGCGTTGATCCAAAATACCTTGCGGGGCTCGAAATGCGCCGATATCTCGAAGAATCCGGCAATACACACGAAGAGTGTGCCACTGTCGTGGTTAAAAACAAGAGGAATGCGCTACGAAATCCGCGGGCGGTTTACAGCGATAATTTTTCCAATGAAGATATCTTGAGCAGTGAAGAGGTCGCATCTCCACTAACAAGGAGGGAGATAAGCGAATCAGCGGACGGATCCGTCGTGGTCATAGTAGCTTCCGCAAAGAAAGCTCGCAAGCTTGCTCCAAAGAACGGAGACGAACCGATATGGCTCTCGGGAATCTCGTGGTTCTCGGACACTCCCAACATCGAGGAGATGGAACTAGGGCAGGCACTTTACGCATCAAACTCTGCAAGGAAAGCTTACGAAATGGCAAGGATCAGAAAGCCGGTCACCCAGATTGATTTCGCGGAGGTGGACGACACTTACGCGTACAAGGAATTAGAGCATATAGAAGCTTTAGGACTAGCAAAACGTGCAGGAAAATTTGTTTCGTCGGGCAAGGCAGACCCTGACGGGCAGATCCCCGTGAACGTGTCAGGTGGATCTCTGGGGATGGGTTACTTTGTCGAGGCGACTCCTCTGGTCCGAGTCTACGAGTCTGTCCTTCAATTAAGAGGAAGTGCGGGCAAGATGCAACTGGATAATCCAAAGCGGGCTGTTGTTCAATCCTGGAGAGGGATTCCAACGCAGACGGGAGTGGCTGCGGTACTTTCAGTATGAAGGTGTAGATTGGAAAAATGGCGACACCAAAGAAAGTTTGCGTAATCGGGGCCGGGCTCACTTTATTTCGGCGCAGAATGCTAGAGACCGGAAAGGAGCTTTCCTTCGAGGCCGTAAGGATGGCACTTGACTCCGCTGGGATCGAAAGGAAGGATGTAGACATGGTCGTCTCAGGAAGTGCGCCTGATGCATTTGACGGGGTTCATATGAAGGGAGAGTATTACCTCGACGGCGCGGGAGCGTATCGGAGGCCCTACTCAAGAGTCTTCGTCGGAGGTGCGACGGGAGTTTACGTGCCGGCGGCCGCGTGGTGGCACGTTGCGTCGGGCATGAGCAATTGTTGCATTGCAATTGCCGAAGAGAAAATGTCGCCGCTTCAGCCTCATCCTGCGTATGCGTTTTGGAGCATATTCGATCACGATTACGAAAGACAACTGGGCACCACGCTGCTTTGGATTTTTGCACTAGAGATGCGTAGATACATGGCAGTCCACGGAATCAAGGAGGAAGAAATCGCCCAAGTAGCTGTCAAGAATAAGCGCAATGCCAAGGATCATCCTTGCGCCCAATTACCTGCCGACATCACAGTCGAAGACGTGATGAACTCCGAGCCGATGGTCTGGCCAGTCAAGAGGTTGGACGTCAGTCCTCCTAGCGATGGAGCCGCTGCAGTGATACTGGCATCCGAGGAGTTTGCGAAGAAACTTACGAAAGAGCCAGTCAGAGTCGCAGGATGTGGCTGGAACATCGACAGCACATACTGGACAAACCGCGATCTTTACTATCCGCAGTATCTAGAAAATGCGTGCAAGATGGCTTACAAGATGGCGGGCATCACAAACCCCCGAAAGGAGATTGATTTCGCCGAAGTCTACGACCCCTTTGATTACAAGGAGCTCCATCACATGGAGGGGTTGCTACTAGCGAAGAAGGGAGAGGCGCCAAAGCTCACGACCCAAGGAATAACACAGCGAAATGGCGAACTACCGATCAATCCGTCGGGCGGTCTTCTCGGCGTTGGAAACCCTATCGCCGCCGCAGGAATGATGAAGGTTTGTGAGGTTTATTTCCAGTTAACAGGACAGGCAGGAAAGAGGCAGGTCAAGAAGGACGTCCACACGGGGCTCGCCCAAGCCTGGGGCGATCTGATGCAGTACAGTTCAGTCTTTATCATGAGGCGAAGGTAATAGAATCATGAGCGAGAAAGTAAGTTTCTTCCCCGGCCGTGAGATTTCTTCGAAGGCTTTCGAGTCCGAAGTCTTGACAAAATCATACACCGCGGATTTGAAATACTCGTGGTCAACGGGGGTCGCTGTCACGAGGTTCCTTTCCGAATTAAAGAAGGGCAAGATCATCGGACGCAAGTGCAACAAATGTAACAGAGTGCTTGTTCCGCCGAGGATGTTCTGCGAAGACTGTTTCAGGACTACTGACGAATGGGTCTATATCAAGGACACTGGCACCGTCAACACTTACTCGATAGCGCACGTCGGAACAGATGCTTCAAGGCTCAAAGAGCCACTATACGTTGCAGTGATAAATGTGGATGGTCCAACGCCCGGGATGGGATTCCTTCATTACCTCGGCGAAATCGAGAACGAAAAGCAGATCAAGGTTGGTATGAAAGTGCAGGCAGTTTGGAAGCCGGAGAGCGAAAGAACCGGCTCGATTCTTGATATCAAGTACTTCAAACCAATTTAGAAGAGGATTTGTGGAAAAATGGACGAAAAAATAACCAGCGAAACGAAACTCGGAGTCTTACAGGATCACATCCCGCTGCAATACAAGTACACGGCAGGCGTTGCAGGCGACCGCTTCCTCCAGCTTCTAAAGCAGGGAAAAATCCAAGCCAGTCGTTGCGAGAAATGCAACAAGCTCTACCTCCCACCAAAGATTTTCTGCAAGGAATGCTTCTCGCAATTGAATGAATGGAAAGATGTTCCTGAAGACAGCGCGTATCTTTACTCGTTCACTTTGGTCAAAAAGAAGAAAGAAGGAGAAGATGGCGGCGAGGCAGCGAAAGAGATCATAGCCCTAGTCAAGTTCGACGGCGTAGAAGGAGGCATTCTGGGCAGACTCAAAAGCTCGAGAGACGAGCCGCGACTGGGAATGAGAGTAAGACCGGTCTTTAGGCAGAAGAACGATAGGAAGGGCGACCTCTCCGACATCGAATACTTTGAGAAAGCGAACTACTAGTCTTTTTTGGCGATCGCTTGCCTAATTTTTTGGCTTTGCTCTATCCATTTTGAGTATACTTTTTGCAAGAACAATTCTGATCTCATTGACTCTACACTTAATAGATTGAAATGCAGAATTAGGTACTCCCAATTTGAAAGGAGATTCTCCGGCCGAAACAACCCCTGTCATCGTAGGAGCTGCTAGAACTCCGATCGGCAAGTTTGGCAAGACTCTGAAAGACTTTCCTCCACAGAAACTTGGCGCAATAGCGATTCGAGAAGCGCTCAAACGAACTGCGGGCATTAAAGATGCAGACGTTTACGAGGTCATTATGGGAAACGTCGTTTCCGCGGGGTTGGGACAAAATCCCGCCAGGCAAGCCACACTGTATTCCGGACTACCCGAGGAGATCGGCGCCGTAACCGAGAACAAGGTATGTGGTTCCGGGCTGAAGTCAATCATGTTTGCAGCTCAGGGCATCAAAGCAGGCGACGCGGACTGTTACGTCGCCGGAGGGATGGAAAACATGAGCATGGCTCCCTACATACAGAAGAACTTGCGCTGGGGGCTGAAATTTGGGGACGCAAAGGTCCTCGACGCGATGTTAGTCGACGGCCTGTGGGATGCATACAACGATTTTCATATGGGGATGACAGGCGAAATCACGGCCGAGCGGCACGGAATAACTAGGGAAGAAGCTGACAAATTTGCGATGTGGTCTTACGAAAAGGCGATCAAAGCTACCGCGGAAGGAGCCTTCAAGGACGAGATTGTCCCAATTGAAATTAGGGTACCGACGGGTCTCGTTGGTTTGTTTGAAAGAGATGAGTGCATCAGGGAAGATACCACCCTAGAGGGTCTTAAAGCCCTAAAACCTGTGTTCAAGCCGAACGGTATTCTAACGGCGGGAAATTCGTCGCAGCTAAGCGATGGTGCCGCAGCGGTTGTGGTTACTTCGCTTGCAAAGGCCACGTCGCGTGGCGTGGAACCGCTAGCCAAGATCGTCGCATACGGTCAGGCCGCCGTGAAACCTGAACTCGTCATGGAAGCACCGATTCCCGCTTGCAAGGCCGTCTTGAAGAAGGCAGGCTTCTCAATAGACGACATGGACCTCGTCGAGCACAATGAAGCTTATTCGTCAGCCAGCATTATAGTCGCAAAGGAATTGGGAATACCTGACAAGAAATTCAATGTAAACGGCGGGGCAATCGCGCTTGGTCATCCGATAGGGTCGTCCGGTGCGAGAATCGTCACGACAATGATTTATGCCCTCAAGAAGAGGAAGCTGCATAGAGGACTCGTTACCCTATGTCTAGGCGGCGGCGAGGCTGTCAGCATGATACTCGAGGTAGATTAGCTTGACTTATGAGCTAACGCAGGAGCAGCAGATACTCCGCGAGACTATACGCGACTTTTCACAAAGCGAAATTGCGCCCCTTGCTTCAAGGATAGACTGGGAGTGCAAGGTCCCAACGGACTTGCTTGCTAAACTTCCACAACTGGGTCTATTTGGAATCACGGCGCCCTCTGAATTTGGCGGCGCTGGAGCAGATTTTCTATCTCTCGTAATTGCAATCGAAGAAGTAAGCAAGGCGTCCGGATCGTTAGGAGCGCAGTTATCGTTCCATAATGCCGTCGTTTGCGAAGCTCTTTCTTCTTCGACAAACTCTAGACTAAAGGAATCTCTTCTTCCTAAACTTGCTTCTGGCTCTTTGGCTGCTTTTGATTTCTTATCACTTGATCAACAGGAGGACAAGGCAAAACAAATCCTATGCAAATTAGACGGCTCGGATCTTGTGGTAAACGGAAGCGCTGATTACGTCATAAATGCGGCTTCTGCTGGAGTCTTTTTGATCTTAGGGAACCTCGATGATGGTACAACGTCGAAGGGAAGAAAACCCGAAGGTGAAGCAAAACGCGTCTTATTTGCTTTCACAAGAGACCAGGTATCCCAAAGTGGAGCCTTTCGGGTCGGACAAGTGAAGAGACTTCTCGGCATGAGAGCATCGGATACGGCGAAGATAACTTTCGACAATCTGAAGCTCCCGCTAGAGTCCTTGGTCTATGATATTTCAAGGGTTTCGGAGTCGATCAATTGGCTCCTCGCAAGATCGAGACTTGCCGTCGCCGCTCAGGCTTTGGGAATCGGACAAGCTTCGATAGACGCTTCAGTCAAGTACGCAAACGAACGGTCTCAATTTAACACAAAGATCGGAAACTTTTACGCCATTCAAGATATGATCGCGAGCGATGCGGTCGACGTAGAAACAGCAAGATCTCTGACTTACATCACCGCACGGGAAATCAAAACGAGCAGCACGTTGACTAGAGATAGTGCGATTGCGAAGATTGCCTCCTCGAACGCTGCTGTTAGAGCATCAAAACACGCGATACGTGTGCACGGCGGTTACGGATTTACTCGAGATTATCCTGTTGAGCGCTACGCCCGCGATGCAAAACTCACTCTAGTTTATACAGAATCAAATGAAGATCTGAAATCTCTCGTCGCAAAATCTCTCTTAGGGCAAATTTAAATCGGCTCATTTGGCTTGTGACTTTATTTCTGTCGCGAACCGGTCAATGCATTCGAAAACGAATATTTCAAATGCGATAGTCAACCAAACACTTCTCGCTTCGATTAATATACTCGGGTTAAGAATGTCCTAGGATCTTGACAAGTTGTTGAGTTGGCCTCGAATAATCTCCACCTGAGATAGTTGGAAATTTTTGACAAATTTCTGCCAATATGACAAGTTCTTTCGATTTTTCAATTTGAGATTGATTCAAGGGCAGACTTAACTAGCAGTGTCTACTAGTGTTACTGCTTCCATAATCATGTCGAAAACTGATATCTTCGCTGAAGTTGAAAAGCAGTCCGAAAGTTCCGCAACCAGGGCCTCCTGGCGCGGTGTACTGAGCCTAAACATACCGACCCTTGGACTAGGATCGGTCGAATATCACCTTAGGGCAGCGAAAGCTCACGGCGATTTGCAGCCTGTGAAATTTACAAAGATAGACAGGGAAAGCGGAAAGGAAGTTGTCAGCCGCGAAGTACCAAAACTGTACAGATACAAAATCGGACCGAACGGCGAGCGCTTGGACGTCGAAGAGGTTCCCCAAGAAGAAGTGAAGGAAAAAGTCCGTTATGAAGGCGAGTATTACATCAGCGCAAGAAACGAAAGAAGATACTTCCTGAAAGACGAGCTAGAGATCTCTGGCAAGTGGATCGAAATTCCAGCGAGCCAAGTCATAGATAAGCAAGACGGCGAGGAGATCGAGCCCTTCGACCGTACGACGAGGATTGAGGTCGGAGCGGACGGATTTGTGCCGCTGGAACGACTTGCCGAATACAAGTTCAAAGAAGTTTACCAACTAGGACCCGACACGGACAAAAAAGTCAAGGAGACGAGCAATAGAATTAGGCAGTTCGCGAGATATCTACTTGAGAAGCAGACAGCTCTCGTTTCATTCTTTTCGTGGGGACGAGGTTACCAGTTCTATACGAGCGTGATTTATCCATATGAACGCAAAGATGGGCGATTGTGGCTCTTAATGGGCTTAAGCGAGGGCATCTTGAAGCTCGACGACAGCTGGGCCCTTCAAGAAGAAAAGGAACAAGAAGAGCTACCACCTGTTCCATTAGCTAGAAAGAAGCCAAAGATTACAATTTCAAAATAGGAAAAAGGGCTAGAGGGACTCTTCTCCCTCCTAGTAAACCTATTTTGCAACAAGATTTGAAACTAGTCTGAGAAAACAGCTTTGAGTAACGACGCTCTCCCGAACTACGTCATGGAAAATTACGCCAAAGCTGTCAAGATGGACCTGAATGATTGGGTCATCAGGAACCCGCTCCCCGCAATTTGCGAGTGCAAGTTCGACGGAATCCGAGTGTTTCTATTCAAAAGCGGCTCAAACCTAGTAATATCTGGAAAATTAGGAAGCGTCTTTACTCCGAAGGCGAATCCCCTCGCGTTTGCAAAGATCCCCGAATTTACGCATGCGCCGAACAGAATGATCCTCGACGGGGAGTATGTTTCCCACGATGGTCTGCATCTCTTCGACGTACTTCAGGTGGATGATCGGGACGTCAGGTCACTGATTTTGGAGGATCGTAGAAGGATTTTGGATGAAATTCTCAAAGGAACGGGCCTAGAAGTCGAGATCTTTAGAGCGAACACCATTTCTGAAATTCAAGAACTGAAAGAAGAAATCGTCGGTAAGGGATTTGAGGGCATCCTTGTAAAAAACCCTCTTTCAAGATACGGACAATCGAATTCCTGGCTCAAGTTGAAACGCTTTGACACAATTGATTGTTTCGTAATAGACTTCGAGGACACACCAGAGAAAGCTAGAACTGGAATTGCAAGATCATGGTTCATCGGAGTCATTGATAGAATGGGGCGAACAGTCAACATCGGAAAGGTGGGCTCCTTCCTAGAAAGAGTAGAGCCCAAAATGATTCGAATCGGTTCAGTCCTCGAAGTCAGGTTCCAGCAAGTGACAGAGGATTGGAAACTCCGCGCTCCATTCATTTTGCGCGTGAGACACGACAAGCCCACAAACGAATGCAACATGTCGCAGCTAGAAACAGCCGCCGGAAGAAAGTACGAGCCACAAGAAGAGTGATAGAACCAGAAATTTGTCCCAAAAGAAAGAAATCAAGATCGAGGTAGCGACGGAAGTCGCACTCGACTTTCAAGAAAAGACGAAGGACCTTTACAAGCGCTATGAGATCGCCGGTAGCATAAGGCGAAAAGAATCGATTGTCCATGACATTGACTTTGCGGTGATCCCATCCGACAAGGATTTCTCCGCTTGGAAGGTGAAGGTGAAGCAGCGCGTAGATTCTATTGGAGGAAAAGCGCTATCATTCGGCGAGACAATTTCTGATTTCCTGTACCGAGGCGTCCAGGTAAATCTCTTCTTGTGTCCTGGCAAGGACTCTTGGGGAATCACTCTCATGTGGGCGACCGGTCCAAGAGGTCACACAATAGGGATGAATATCAAGGCGCGAAACAGGGGTCTCCTCGTAAATTCGCGGGGCATATTCACGAGAGATGACCCGCCGAAACAGATCCCGGTTCCGACAGAAGAAGAAGTAGGGAAGGTACTAGGTTGGAGATACAAACCCCCCGAAGCACGCGGCAAAGATCAAAAGGACAGTAAAGACGAGAAATTCTTCTTCTAGATCTTTTGCTCGAAGCAGATGGCTACTTAGGGCAATCTCATCCTCTTCTGGTCAAGGAGAGAAAACTCTGGTTTACTTAAGCCGCCATATTCTTCACACTAATGACGGAGTGTTTGGTTTTGAGATCGAGTGTGTTTCTCCTTGCATTCGGTGCATCTCCGAGTTTAGCAATGTAGACACAATAAACGTTAATACCTTCACTCACTTTTTAGGATCAAATCGGAGTTGGCATAGAATACATGTCTGGTGCAATTGTTGGTGCGCTTCTTTTGATACACGCGATATTCGCTCTTGTTTGGCTCGGTACCATGATAGCTGGGATCTTTCCTGCTCTAAGGCTTCTCAAGGCTGACGGCACAAATATGGCTTCTAATTCTGCAAGTTCCTTCAAGAGGGGATTATGCTTTCGCGTATAGTCGCCTCCGTAGGTGGAATTGCACTAGTCTTTAGAATTATTCTCTATTACTACATCAATTTCGTAGACAAGACGTATGCTACCAGCTCTTCGGGATTACCTTTGATAGGGGCAGGCGCTGCTTTCGGAATAGTGGCATTCGTTCTGTTCACATACCAATCTCCCAAGTTACGTAAAGCATGTAGGGAGAAAATCATGCTAGCCAGCTCGGCGCCTCAGGGATCCACGACCGTACCAGTTTCAAAGACGGACTTGCCTTCTCGTACTCTGTTAATTGTAACTCCGATAATTTTGATCGGAGCGCTCGTCTTGATGGTGGTTGGTTCCTCGATCTGAGAGGGCAGACTAATTCCTCATATTTGCAATTGCTTCAGAGCTGTTCTAGATTCAGCGTCTAAGCTCAATGCAAACGAGCTGCTCGCTCATCTGATCCGAAATGTCTAGTGACTGCTTTCTACGAATTCCATTGAGTCGTCTCTTCTTTATCGTCGAGTGCTTGAAAGCGATCCACTCGCCTATGTCCGAATCGATAATGTCAGCGAATTCTTTCAATACACTCGAAAACTCAATCGTCGCATGATATTCGAATGAGTTCACCGCGAACCCTTCTGTTGCAAGTTTCTTGATCAGAAGCCTCTGAGCTAACTCCTCGGCCAAGTCCGGAGCGTTAGGAGCTTCAAGTGTGATTATAAAATGTGGCAAGAGAGATAGAGAATACACTTCCCTATCTCGACGAAAGGTATACACTCGTATTAAGCAAGTTTTGTTTTCAAATCCGAATTTGAAATTCGCATTTTATCTCCTCACAGAGATCTATGAGTTCACAGGTATCACTTTTCCTCGATGTATAATGGTTGAAAAATTGTCAATCTTCTCGTTCATATGATCTGACAATCTTTGATTTTCCTTCGCGAATATTCCGATCAAAGGCGGGCCTAGTATGGATTCTGCAAAACTAAAGAAACTTCAAGACTACTCGGTTTTTCTCACTGAACAGGCAGAATCAAAAGAAGCTTCGGGAAACACAAGCGAAGCAATCAAAGATTATGTCAAGTTAGTCGACGTGTTGCTACTTTTGGCGAACGAAGCAAAGGATCATCCTACTTGGCAGCAGATCATCGGGAGAGCTGAGTTCTATCAAAAGAAAGTGAGGTCGATGGCTGATCCTAATTCACCAGCTCCCGCAAGCAATTTTCCACCCTTGAGAAAAGACATGGCGCCCTATATACCAAACCAATCTCAACTGACACCAAGCAACAGTGTTGCTGTTCCTACAACCAAAGAAAAAGGTAATGACGGATCTACTTCTTCGTCGTCCTCTGTTCTCAAATCATTCCGATCGCTTATTGGAAGCACTAGTAACAACAAAAAGCCAGAGTCTGCGAATAACGGTAGCCCAAAGGAACAGCATCTCTCTCCTTCTTCACAGATAGGAGGAACAACAACATCCTCTTCTTTGCTGAAGGATTCCAGAGTACCAAATTCTCTAGCCGTGTCTTCAATGAACAACAGTTCTCAAGTCGTTGCTTTGCAAAGTCAAAAGAAAGATGAACAACAACAGAAAATGGTTCCATTCTCAGTATACGCCCAGGTCCTTCACGAAAAGTCGGCACTGCAGGATGAAGTCAAAGCTCTCCAAACAAAAGAGAAGGAATATCTAGAATCCTTGGAGGCGAAAGAAAAGCAACTCGAAGAAACTCTCTCAAGTATGATTCCGAAAAGTGAATATGATCAAGTTTGCTCACAACTCGAAAACTCGGTCTCGCGAGAAGAGTATGAAGCGGCTCTTTTGTCAGCATCCATTCCAAAGGAGAGGTACGCAGAACTTCAAGCTAGAGTGATGGAACTTGAGATGAAGCTTCAGAATTCTGTTCCAGCGGCCATGATAGATGAAGTCTTGGAATACGTCTCTTTCCTTGTATCTACGGTTATCGAGGCCGAGCAAAAGACTTCTTCTTCCTCGGCGAAGGCAACCGCTTGTAGTAACATCTAGTCAACAGGACTCTTGCCACTCGAATAGTCTCTTTCAAGAGCCGCCTTGTAATAGTTCCAATCTCTAATATCTTCCTCGGCCATCTCCTTCTTTGGAACCGGATTTCTAGTCTTGAAAGTCAAGGTATACTTGAACTTCAACATCGTCCTGTTTTTTGCCCAAGCTTTGCAGTTTGTAGTTCTCTGTAATGCTCGAACCCTCATCGAAACCTGCAAGTAACCACGAGTTGTGCTTCAAAGTTATTATTCGAACTTTTTCCTTGTGGTAAGCGCTTCCAGGATTCGTGTGATCAATGAATACAACCCGATTCTCTGAGCGATCAATCACGTTCCGAGTGAAACTAGCTCCACGAATCTTACTATCATACTCTTGATAGTCCGTGCACCATCTGTATACATATTCTATTCGCGCTTCAAAGGTCACGGTAGCATTAGTCTCGGACGGTCATGCAGTCACTGAGGAGGAAGTTTCAAGTTAAAGCTTTTAGAGGCATTTCCGACTGAACGTTGCAGCCCCTACAACTGGTTTTTTTCTCAACGCTCCGAAGAGTTAACAGAACTGGCACAAAGAGCTCAATTTCAGTTGACTTTCCTCATTAGATATGATTCTCAGTTCATCTCAAGAACACAGGAGCCTTGAATAGTAAATTTGAGCACTCGCGCCGAACAAATCACAAGTGAAGTAAAGAGGTTGGTCTTGAGATGCAGACAGCTAGAAGCCGACCTTGCAAAATCAGTTCCGAAGAAAGTCCTTGATGAGACAGTTGCGAAGATGCAACAGCGGATTGACACTTTAGACTCTGAATTGATACATACTAAATCAGATCTTGCAGCCTATGCGTCCTTGAAAGAGCAGATGGATTCGCTTGGACAGCAGATCTCCCAGCAATGCGACCAAATCACTTCTCAAAACGAGGTCATAAAATCAATGTCTGCCAAATTAGAGACAACTGTGCCAAACGCAATCTACGAACAATCCGTCGCAAAGATCCGAGAACTTGAACAAGCGGTCGAGACGAGGAACAGAGAATACTCTACTCTCCAAAGCGAGAGGGCTAACCTTGAGCAAAGGATAACACAAATGGTTCCCCAGGAGCAATTTGCCTCTGTTCAAAACGAGCTCACGAACTCAGTTCCAAAGACTAGATTCGAGGAAGAAATACAAAGGATTCAATCCGAAACCGTTCCAAAGGAGCAATATTCGAGAGTCGAGTCAAGAATTGCCGAACTCGAAGGCCAGCTCGCCAACTCTGTACCGAAATCGGAGTTCGAAGAGATCTCTCAAACAATCGTTTCTCTCACAAAGGACATGCCGATTGTCGAAGGCTTTCCAAACTCTCCTCCTACCGTAGCTGCTAACTAAGAAGCGAAAACTCTCCAAAGAAAGATGCGAGTTGCATCTCGCGTCTTTCCCCCTTTCTGTTTTTTCCTTAGGAGATTCCGTATAGCGATTCCCGGAATATATTCTTCCTGCCAATTTCTTATTTGGTATTTTGCCAATCTCGTAAATCAGCTTCCATCGCAAAGTGAATAAATGGCTAATTTCATCTAATAGTGGAAATCCTAGTTCTCAATACTGTTTGAGAATCTTGCCTCATCCTCTCCCTCAAGATAGCAATTCTCCTCCTTTCCCGGACTTCGGCAACAAAACTGGTTTCGATTATGAGAAGAGTCTTAGAGCTCGGTCTCTTTCTTCTCTCATTACCGAAATGGAAGTCCTGAAACAGCATGTCGAAGACACCAGGAAGGAAATTATCGCATCCGCGGTCCTCGATACTCAGCTTCATTTGATAAATCACGGTGAAGAACTGCGAAGCAAACTACTCGCCGTACAAATCGAGATTGGCCGAAGGCTACATCCCAAAGTCTCAGATTAGAAAGAAAAAGGGAGTATTTGATTTCTTACAATGATAATTGAAGCACCGAGGAAGCCAGCTCAAGACGCGACGGATATCGCATCAACTTTCTTCAAATTGAGGGCTGAAGAAAAGGAGAGATCTATCAAAGCTCAGGTCTCAAGCGGCTGCGCGATATGTTCCGCGTACGAGGCTCTCGCGAGACGCGGCTGGCTAAAGAATCACAAGACAGAGTCCGAATTTAAGAACCATCTTCTAGCAAGGCACGGACTAGAAGTCTAGCGCTCGATAAACTCGTCCATCTTTACGTTCGGGTGCTTGGGGCTGAAGACTCGGTAGTGGGCCCTGAATCCGAATAAAATGTACAAAGATCCGATTACCAGCATTGTCACTCCTAGATGTGACGCAATTGACGATATGAGTGACGAGAAGGTAGCAACTTCCTGGACTAGGAGTATTGTGACCGCCGCCGCAATCAAATACGCGCCTGCAACCAGATATCTCCATGTCTTTTCTAATTCTCCGGTTCTCATTTGGAACAGTATCCGAGAGGCGTAATAGGCCATTCCAAGGACTGAGACTAACGCGACGATGCCGAGTGCAAGGTATGAATAATCGAGCGGCATTAATTTTGACTATCAGGACTCGCTATATCATCTTCCTACAGTTCAGATATGTTAAGACTTTTTGAAGGCGGCGTACGGATTTGAAATCTCATGTACCAAATCCAATTTGCTATTATTCTTGAGACGTGTAATAGTCTCAACAGAAAATGAATGCCACAAAGAAAATGTTGGATGACTATGAACTCATGCAGTGCATAGATTCAGGTTTGGACAAATTCGGACCAGGGATAAAGTATACCGTCTACTGGCGAATGGTCGTTTTGAATCAGGCCCCGAACGAAGGGATCATCGCGAATCCCCAGGGATTTCTCGAGGCCCTCAAGAGCATCTTTGGAAAGAGCGCAAAGCAAATCGAGACCGCGATTACTGACGAAATTAAATCGCGTACTGGGGATGACTATTCAGACTCTTTGCCTGACCTCATTTCTCAAGTGAGACGGGACCGAGTGCTACTTCAAACCGCCGTCCACTAGAGAGATATTCCTCCTTCTTCTTGTTATTTGTGGGGATGGAAGAAAAGTTTCACGGCCTAAGAATCAGCCTGGATTAGAAGAAAGACCGTTTATCGTTCGACGCCGTTGTGTATGGAGGGCTTTAGACTTCCTTTTCGTCTCGCAATCTCAAGTTCAACGGCACAGATCATTTCGAACTTTCTGCTTTCCTTGAAAAGAGCATAATGCCACTTTAGAGTACCGCGTTCTTGGATCAACTCCGAGGTACTCATCGTCCGGAGCTTTTGTTCGTATGAGGCCTCAGATTCTTTCGTGGTAACTCCTTGCTGTCTGCTACTCATGGCAGAATCTGCGTTCGAGTTCACCTCAAAGCGAGACCTCTTTACCTATAGATTAGGCTCCGCTAATATTAATCGAAATTAACCATTTTCACAATACTGTCAATCGAGACCCTGAGAAGCTTCGGCAACGTGCCCTATTTTTCTCAGTTGAAATATAGAGGATCCGATAACCTGCTGATGGCGCGCTTTGGAGGCGGAATCCCGAGTCTAGCTCTTGAAAGGCGGCTTGTAGCCGTGTTTCTGCATTTTGCCGAGCAATACTTCCTTCTTGAGAGCATGTTTTCTCCGAAGATTTGGTTTAATGGAACGCCGCAAAACTGGCAGTACTGAATATCCTCATCATCTGCGTCCTTTTGCTGCGCTTTCTTTGTGACGCGCTTTGTTGACACTATTTGAGAAGCCATTTTCGAGATTATCCCGTTATCCTCTTTTTGTAACTACTCGATTTTCACGAAGTATTCTCTCACGACGAGGAATTGGTTTAGGAGTTCGTATCCTCTGTTCGAGAGATGGAGGGTTGATCTTCCGTCTTCGACCGACTCTACGACCAGTCCTTGGCCTTTGAGATTTTCTAGGAACCCTCTCATCACGACCCACGAGAGATTTGCCTTGTACATGATGTGCGTGGGTTTCTCTGCGCCAGATCCGATGGCTCGCAGAATATCTAGGTACATCTCCATCTTCGAGCGACGATCCTTCTCGGTTGAGAGCTTCGATCCGTTCATGGTCCTAAAAGTCGAGGCTGACGATGATATCGAGTCTTCCGGTGGTTGTTGAGAGTTTAGCATTTTCTTTTAACTTCACTTCTCTTTTTTTCTGTCTTTGCGGATGTCTTTCATTCGCCAATTGTGGAAAATATATAGCTGCTTTTTGAATCACTTGAGATTGCCAAATTCCCCGAAAATAAGCTGCGGTTAATTTAGGCGATTTGAGAATGATTAGTGAGCCAGTTTTTCCTTTTCTGTCCTCTCAATAACAAATCTCAAACCTCAGGCTTTGGAATACAGAGTATTGCTCTGTACTTCTAGTTACTGAGGATTCTTGATAGAGTGTATACCCGAATCACAGCCTACAAGAAACCGTCAACCTAATTCGCAGGATGTAGTAAGTGTGAGCGGGGCCTAGGATGAAACAAAATTGATCAAGCGCAATAAGAGCTAGGGCAGTCGAATGCCTCGAAGGATGAGGAATCAAAAGGAAGCAGAGAAGTTTCGATCGCTATAGGGTACGACACTCTGATTTCGCTAGCTCGAACGGAGTCCTTCGATATTCAAGACGATACAAGAGCTAAGAAAGGAATTAAGAAAGCGCTAGGCTGTGTTTCGTGACCGCACCTATCAACACGGCTCAGAGTCTACTAGCGAGTTTTTCGTTCTCCGTGTAATCTACTGGGCAGGCGATGACGGAGACCGATTTTTCATCAGACAAGGCCCTTTGTAGTGTCGGAAGAAGATCGGAGGCTCTCTTGATCTCGTAACCTTTTGCACCGAAACTCTCCGCGTATTTTACAAAGTCGGGATTATTGAAATCGACGGAAGAGTGGTGACCCAGAGTATCGTCCATCTCCCACTTGATCAAACCATAGGATCCGTCGACCCAGATCAAAATCACAAATGAGACTTTTTCCCTGATCGCAGTTTCGATCTCGGACGCGTTCATGAGAAAACCGGCGTCACCGCAGGCGGCAAGCACCTTTCGTTCTGAGTGGGCGAGTTTCACTGCAATCGCACCGGGAAGAGCGAATGCCATCGTGGAAAGTCCATTTGAAACAAGACAAGTGTTTGGCTTGTAAGTTGGGTAAAGGCGTGACATCCACATTTTGAGGGCTCCCGTGTCGACCAAAACAAAATCGGACTCGCCAAGAGCTTCTCGAGTGTCGTGCACGATCCTCTGAGGTTTTAAGGGGAAAGAGTCGTCATTTGCTCCGTTTGCAAGTTCTCTCTCGATAGTGCTCCGAATTTTGAATTGCTCCATGTCAATCTCCCTTCTAGGAGTAGCAACTCTCTTGCCCAGTTTGTCGAGCGCTTCGGAGAGGTTACTTTCGATACCGACCGCGACCGTGTAGTGGCTGTCTACTTCGGCGGGGTATTGAGCGATGTGGATGATCTTCTTGTCGCCACTAGGGTTTACTCTAGCCGGGTCAAACTCCTGGAGGTCGTATCCGATTGAGATTATGACGTCGGAGCGATCAAATCCAAAGTTGGTATAGTCGTGCTTTGCAAAGCCCACGGTTCCCAAGGCGTACGGGTGATTTCTTGGGAACACCCCCTTTCCCATGAAAGTCATCGCGACCGGGATCTTGAGTTTCTCAGAGAAGTGAATTAGGGCATCGCTCGCGTTGTTCCTTGCTGCCCCGTGTCCAGCAAGGATGATTGGAAATTTGGCTTCTTCTAATATCTTTGCGGCGCGCTCGATCTGGGAGTCAAGCGGGGAGCTGTCGTATACCTTGGAGGGAAGGAGGGGGACGAGCTCACTTGAAACCATCAACTTCTCTATATCCTCGGGGATGCAAAGGTAGCAGGACCCCGGCCTAGGAGCCTGGGCTACTTTGAAGGCTTTCCTGATCATCTCAGGCAATGCGTCCGGAGTTTCGACGATCGCAGACCATTTCGTGACTGGCTTGAACATGCTTAGTAAGTCGACGAATTGATGAGTTTCTTTGTAGGCACGTTCTCGGCTCACTTGGGCGCTCAAAGCTACTAGCGGCGTGCTGTCGGTGAAGGCATCCGCCGTACCCAACAGGAGATTTATGGCTCCGGGCCCCAAGGTCGCAAGGCACACCCCGGCCTTTCCTGAAACACGGCCGTACATGTCAGCCATGAAGGAAGCTGCCTGCTCGTGTCTCACTAAAATGAAACGAATCGAAGTAGAGCTGCTCAAGACGTCTACGATGTGGATGTTTTCCTCTCCGGGTAGGCCAAAGACGAACTTTACCCCCTCGTTCTCGAGGCATTTCACAAGAAGTTCGGCGAAGGAATACGGGCTAGTTTGTTTTTGAGACATGTTCAAAGCGCTTTCTCAGATTGTGGCCTTCGATAGAAATAAAGAATTATGAAGCATTGCTCTTGTGAATGCGAATAAAATAGATTAGAGAGTCGAACAGTTTTTGTAGTAGTATATATTCAGGGAGCGGCAGGACGCCCTAAAGCCATACTTTGAAGAACGTTCATTAAAGGACGCTCGCGCCGGTGTGAGAGGGCCTCGGGTACCCAGTATATGAAGGACTATTGTACCCTCAGTAACAACTCTCTTTCTCTTAAAAAGACACGCCCGCCGATGAAATCGCGCACCCCATTGGGAATATAAAAAGGAATGATGATAGTAATGTCTTCCAACATTCCTATCTGGGAAACGAAGCAGAGAACTTCGATTTTGACTCTCTCGGACCGTTCCAAAGCTATGAAAGATCCGCTACGAGAGGATGCATGTTGCTCCTTGAAGAAGCTTGTTCGATATCTTGGAACTTGTTTGCGAGCCAATCGGAAGCAAGAGTCTCTGCACGCGCTCTGTTTTCAATAATTATGGCGATCGCCTTGTTCAGCGTAAAAATGTCAACTTGCGATTCCAGTTTTTCAATCAGTTGGATTGCTAGTTCAAGGTTTTCTTGTTTATCTTGATCTGCTGTTTGTTGTTGATTCATGATTTTCCTTGTCCATTGATGAAATTAGATTGTTTAAGTTAGATAGACAAAAAATTTGAAGCTTTGGTTGACATTCTGTCAGAGAAGGTCCTTTTTGAGGCAGTCATACGCCGATGATGTTCAAAATTAGACAATGCATGTGATAGTAAATTTGCGCCTGAAAAAGAAACTTTACTTGCGCAGCCTAGAGATGACATATCCTATCAGAACTGACAGACCTAGAGCCTCAAGAACTGCTTCCAGGTAGATGCTCACTAATACTCCATGACCGAACATTTCATAGATTCTCTGCTGCAGGTATAACGAGAGGTTGTTCTTTGCGTACGCATCGATGAATACGTCCAAGAGGTGCGTATTCGTCGCAAATACGAACAAAATCACGAAGTTTCTAGAGACGAGGCGATTCGGTAAAAGAGCTCAAGCACTGAACCAAGACATGCACTCAAAATTGAGAGTTTCTTGGAAATTAACTTGTTTGCCGATTTGAAATCAGATCAAATAATGTATTCCCGATTTCTGCATATATACAGGGTTTCTACCTCTTCTTCCCTTTTTTTCAGGCCTCGCCTGTACTATTGACTTTTTCTTGATAGCCTGATCCAGTAAATCAGTCCGCGCAACCTGTTGATCAGCGATGCCTTCTTGGTCCACTCCAGATAGGAAATCACTTGACGAAAACCCATCTTCTCATATACGTGAGCCCCCATTTCTGAAGCTTGGAGAAAGTTCGCATCGCAACCTAGTTCTCTCGATTCCTTGACCGCCATCCAGGTAAGAGCTTCGCCGTATCCTTTCCTTCGAGATTCGGGACTAGTCCCCACAGAGAATATTCCCCCAATTCCGTTCAAGCAGACCAGCGAAGAACAGCTGACGGGAACATTCGCTTCGTAACCGACAAAGAGCGAAACTGGATGATCCGGAACCTCCGGGTACGAAACTTTGAGCGCAAACATTGGGATCTTAAATGAGGCCCGCAGCACATTGAAGAAATCGACCATTTCCTTTGTATTCGACACTTTCTTTATTGCAAGTGTCTCCGGATGATTGGGAAAAGACGCTGGAACATTTTGAAGTAGCATACCAGGGCTGCCCTCGTCAAAGGACATGCCGAATTTCCTCGCCGCGACTTTGATAGTCTCACTTCCTGATATTGTTGTAATTATTCGCCAAGGGACTCTTCCAAAGAAACTCTGGCACTTTTTCAAGAATGCCACGGGATCTTCGATTGCTGGTTTTTCCTGGAGAAGAAAGACCTTGTTCACAAGCTCAGTCGGGAGCTCGCTTTTCATCACGGTAGCCTCCTTCCACGCCTCCATTGCAGCTCCCGGGGTACTCATTTGTAACTCCCAGTCGGAATCGATGTAACTCTGATTCAATCTCCCCAAGAGATCTGCAGAGATAGCTTGCGATGTCGCTGATTCCAAATGCGGTGAAAAGAGCTTTACTAATTCACGTAATAAGTCATTTCAAATAAAGTCCCGCAGAATCCAAGATGAAACTGGACAAAGTCATCGAAAAGAAAAAGAGAAGATAGCCCAGAAAAATCGGGCTTAGGATGATTTTGCGCTTAAACTAGTCTGAGCGCCGTCAGTTCCAGTAACCTGGAGCGTATAGGTCAATCCAGCAGTAAGCGGATTGGTGTTGACATTTGCCGTTGTGGACTGTGGTGCGAGTGTTAATTGAGATACTTGATTGACACTTGTAGAGAGCGTTCCGGCTGTAACTGATGTTCCAAAGACATACGTTGTTCCACTTACAACACTTAGAGCAAGTGCAGCTCCTGTGCTCGCTGCAAAGGTGCTCGACACGGTTGGACTGACTGCTGTGAAAGTGGCGCTATAGGGACCTACTCCTCCTGAACAAGATGTTGCAGCAAGCGATCCCGCAGTTCCCCCTAGACCATTCACTGTAAGAGCTATCGTTGGCGTTGTTCCACCGCAAGCCGCAGCAAGAGTTACTGCTACCGAAATACTGCTCGCACTTACGTAAGCTAGAGCAACGGAAGCTACCGTCGCAGTTGGTGAAGTTCCACCGAGTGTAATTGTGACTGTGACAGCCGGTCCAAGAATATCATTAAGAGTACTTGAGGATAGAACGAATCCGGTATTGTATGATTCAGTTGTCGGACCCTGATTTCGCAAGAAGACCGTTACGGCCGCGCTTGTAGTAACATGGGTTATTACGAGCTGATCGATGCTAAGTGTATCCTTTGTGCCTCCACTGTTGCTCGTGGAATTTCCTACGAAACCTAGCACGTACGCATAGACAACAACGCCAGCCGCTATTGCGATCAGTATGAGTAACAACGTCGCGATGATCGGGCTGATTGCACGCTTTTGTTTGGAGATTTTGTTTCTATTCATTTCCATTATTCACCTTTCTAGCTAATTAGCTTCGTACTTTGGGTGGCCGTACCACTGTCGGGATTTACCACTTTGATAGACATTGTATCTCCGACGGCGCTGTTCAGTAAAGTAGCACCGGTCAAGTAGTTAGCGGCCGCTATGCTGCAAGTGTAGCTGTTGCCAGGAGTAATTGTGACAGAACTAGTTCCACCGTTTGCATTGACGGTCGTGGGGGTCGTGGCAGGGCAAGCAATTGCCGTATTTGTTCCTTTTGTAACATCTGTAAAGTAAAGTTGGGCAGCGCTCGAGGTGGACAAAGTGATTGACGTAGATCCCTCGTTTGTCAGGGTCACGTACATGCTACCTCCGTTGCAGTTTTGACTTGCACTCATGCAGAAAGCGGAGACTTGTATGACTGATGTACTTCCGCCAGAGTTAGAGGTAGCGCCTCCTATGAAACCTAACACGTATGCGTACACCACAACTCCTGCGGCGATCGCGATTAAAATGAGAAGCAATGTAGCTATGATTGGAGAGATAGCTTTGCGTTGCTGTCTCTTCGTATGGTCGAACAGCATTTGTCTGTCCATCGTCTAATCCAGAGCGAACTTCCAAATTTGATGAATATATAATTGCTGAATTTCGTTATAGGTTCTAAAATACGAATTTGAACATCTCAAGCTAATGATCTGATCTTGTCTCGAATTTTGGCGAAATTGATGTGCGGATTTTCTTACTATACACTCTTCAGCGTCCTCATCCTCCATGCAAGTATATATTTTGGAAGGGAATGGTGCTCGAAACTTCCTGTTGCATTTATGTAACTACCGGATCCTAAGAGACACGCCGTGTGGAGGCAACTTTTCTGCTAGGGCGAAAGCTTGAGAAATTCCTAAGCAGCAATCACAATACGCTTGGTTCTGCCGTTGCTACAATGGTCACGTCTTCGAGAGCAATGGCTTGTCATGTGTGTCTGTGCAAGCTTGCCGGAGGGCTTTTCAGATTGTGTACTGGAATTGCAAAATGAAAGATCGAAGCATACAATTCTCAATGATCTTTCAAGCCCTTCGTAGATGAAGAACCTTGACAGAAATTGGAAGTCAGAGTTCGTAGAATGATTATTACAGAAAAAGTCCAGCCGGATTCTGTTTCACTGTTTGTGTTCTAGGAGCTTGGAAACCGAGTTTGTATTCTAAAAAAGTTGGAATCGGAGAATACAATGATTCTCCAATGATTCTTTGTTTACAATATACCTTTACGGTGCTTACCTTTTGGTGAAGTAGTGGTTGGATAGGAATCCGAGACCGCCGAGCAGTGCTCCGACACACGCTATGAGGACCAGTGCGCCGATGGGCTCCTCCACCTTGCTCAAGTCTGCTACGTGGATCTGCATATCGGTGTATCCAAGACCTCCTGCTTCGTACCCGGCGATGTATCCGCCGTACATCATGATGAGCATCGA
>JASHOD010000073.1 GCA_030041295.1 Nitrososphaerales archaeon | reverse complement strand
CCAGTACGGCGGGAACAGTTCAGTAGTCGTTGGCGATGTACTTAGGTACTACTCGGGTGACGTCAATATAAGTGCGACCGAAAGCATTGTCCAGTTCTTGGCGAACGCAACCGGCCTGAACATCATCTCCCCCGTGCCCTTCATGTTCGCGGTCGCCGAAGGAAACGACCCCTCGCCCTCAGATATCGCCACATTCGAGAAGCAGCTCTCAATGGGGAACGAATCAGACCGCTGCATGGTCTATAACATCCAAACGGTCATGCCTGTCACGCAGCAGGTCAAGGTAGTTGCCTCCCAGTACCAAATTCCAATCACTGACGTCTCTGAGACGGTACAGCCAACTTACCTTCCTTTCCAAGTCTGGATGCAGGGAGAGGTAGCTGACTTGCAAAACTGCCTGAACTCCGTAGCTCTCGGCAACTAGTCAAATGACTACCATAAGTGAGGCGCGAACGGTGGAGGTCGGAGACCACTCCGATCTCATCGTCGGGGAAAACGTCGCTGCAGGCTACCGGAATAAGGTCGTCTGGAGAGGGGCGAACTTTTCGTTTGGCCGCGGCGAATTCGTCGCGGTGATAGGGCCCAACGGGGCCGGGAAGACGACCCTCTTCCGCATGCTATTGGGCCTACAACCGACTCTGAACGGTAGCCTTAGGATACTAGGCGCAGAGCCGAAACGAGGAAACATGAGGATTGGTTATGTACCACAGCGTCACACGTTCGATTCTGAAACTAACATCGAATCCAGGGAGCTTGTACGCCTCGGCTTGACAGGAGGACGTTGGGGGGTCAACAACCCCTTCTCGCGCCGGGATCGTGATGCTGCAAACAAGGCTCTAGAAGCCGTTGGGGGAATGGATATCGCTCATCGCCCCCTTGGTGTACTTTCAGGCGGGGAGCTTCAAAGAATCTTCCTCGCTGAGGCTATCGTGGGTAACCCTGATATTCTGCTCCTAGACGAGCCGCTTTCAAATCTCGACATAAGGCGCGAGACGGAACTCCTCCATCTCGTCAATGATGTCGTAAGGACCCGCGGAGTGACTGCGCTTTTGATCGCTCACAACATTAATCCTCTGCTGCCACATCTTGACAAGGTGATGTACATCGCCAACGGAAAGGTCGCCACAGGGACTCCGAGTCAAGTTCTGACCTCGGAGAGCCTCTCGGACTTATACGGAATCCCGGTGGAGGTTCTTCGTGACCCCCATGGAAACGTAGCTATAATAGGCATAGAGGAGCACCACGGCTCCGCTGTCGGTGTAGGTCTTTAGGATGCCAGCCCTATCCATCCTCGCCAGCCTCAATCCGGTCACCGACTTTCAGACCATGTGGCATTACGCGTTCTTCCAGCACGCCTTCGAGGCTGGCACCGTAATCGCAATTATGGCGGGGGTCGCAGGCTACTTTGTAGTGATTCGACACATGGCGTTCTCCGCTCATGCATTGCCCTTTATTGGATTCTCGGGGGCGACGGCGGTGCTCCTCTTAGGTATTGCTCCAATTCTAGGGCTTCTCGGAGGATCAATCGCAGGGGCGCTAGGCATAGCGGCCCTAGGTCGTCGCGTCTCCCAGCGCGACACGCAGATTGGGATCGTGATGGCTTTCTCGCTCGGGCTCGGGCTACTGTTCATCAACCTTTACTCAGGCTATGCAACTGATGCCTATTCGATTCTCTTCGGCCAGATAGTCGGCATAAACACCTCCGATGTCCGCTTAACGCTATACGCAGGCATTGGGGTTCTCGCTTGCCAGGCGTTCCTCTACAGGCCGTTGCTCTTTGCTTCGCTGGATGAAGACGTCGCGGAAGCAAAGGGCTTGCCGATAGTTTTCCTAGGAATTACCTTCATGCTTGTCATAGCCGTGGCCGCATCATTTGCAGTCCTAGTGACCGGAGTCCTATTGATTTTCTCTCTGATGGTCACCCCAGGCGCGACCGCTCAATATATCGCGAGGCGGCCGCAGCACGCGATCTTGATATCGGTTGCGATCGCATTGGGCACTACATGGTCAGGACTTTTCATCTCGTTCTATACGCAATACCCGGTAAGTTTTTTCGTAGCTGCAGAGGCCTTTGGGTTGTACTTATTGGTTAGGGCGGTCAGCGGCGCGCTGAAACACCATGCGCGCTCGGATGCGCTCCCCGAGCCTAGCGCTGTCGTAGTCGCGGTTACCTCTTCTTCTGCATCATTTAAACCGAGCAGAGGCATCAAGGCATCAACTGCGGGCGTTAGATCGGCCTGCGTATGGGATAGAATCATGATGAAGAGAGGAAGCACACCTAGCGACGCCTCCGAACCCGGTCTCGGTGTCTAACATGGTTACTTTCACCTTCAGCCCCAATCTCGTCGCCGACCTTGAAGAAATGTGGAAATGGTCATTCATGCGAAATGGCTTCGAGGCTGGCACCGTAATCGCAGTCCTCGCGGGGGTAACCGGCTACTTTGTAGTGCTCAGGCGCTCGGCCTTCGCGGCACATTCCTTCTCTGATATGGGATTCGCCGGCGCGACTGGCGTGATACTCATAGCTCTTGCGCCGATCTATGGTCTGTTGATCGGTTCCATCCTCGGCGCATTAGCGATTGCCGCGCTGGGCCGTCGCTCCTACAACCGTGACATTACGGTCGGTGTTGTTCTTGCCTTTGCATTCGGGCTCGGGCTGCTGTTCAACAGTCTCTACAGTCACTACGCTGCCAATAATATAGGAGCTGCATATTCGATTCTATTTGGCGAGATACTCAGCATAAGCACCTTCGACGTTTTCTTGACGTTGTACGCCTGTATTGGTGTTCTCGCGTTTCTCGCGTTCCTCTACAGGCCGTTGCTCTTTGCTTCGCTGGATGAAGACGTCGCGGAAGCAAAGGGCTTGCCAATGCTCTTGATCGGAACTGCCTTCATGCTCTTATTGGCTGTGGCCGTATCCTTTGCAGTCCTAGTAACCGGAGTCCTATTGATTTTCTCTCTGATGGTCACACCAGGCGCGACAGCCCAGTATCTAGCTAAGCGACCGCAGCACGCGATCTTAATATCGGTTGCGATCGCATTGGGTGCGACGTGGTCGGGCCTCTTCATCTCATTCTACACACAGTACCCAGTCAGCTTCTACATAACTGCGGAAGTCTTTGTGCTTTACATAATTGTCAGGATTTTCAGCTGGGCGGTAAAGTGGCGGGTGCGCCGGGAAGAAATCTCAACTGCCATGGTCGACACTGCCATAAGTCCCTGACGTTCCTCTGAAAGCATAATGCCCATCGGCCATTCGCTATCTCTCTATCCAGTGGAACTATTTCAAGGACACGATGGCGATCTCGTGATAGTTTCGTTTGCCAAAAGCACCGAGAAGGGGGTTTGTTAATCTAACAAGGAGGGGAAGATAACGATCATCAAAACGAGACTCTCAATTACCTCTGCTGAGATTACTCCCTCTGTCAGGATCTGGGGCTGCGCGCGGGTCTCTGCGTTGCCTTGATTTGTCTTCCCACAGCGGCATTTTACTATGCTGAGTTTTTGACGGCGTCCGCGTCTTTCCGCATCTACGGAATTTACTATGGTCTTCAGGATAGCGCAGAGCTATTCACGGAGTATGCGATAATTTTCGTCTTGATAGCAGCTTGGATGCGCGCTTTCACCGGAAGGTTGCTAATTGTAACCGCAACGGCAGTGGCGCTCTTAGTCCTAAATGTCGCCTTTGCATGGACGAGTAGTGTGTTTCGTTACATTCTAGTGCTTCTGCCGAATCGGATACCTCAATCGATTGTTTTCTACTATCTGAATTTTGTTCAATTCCCCCTCGTGCTGCTGCCCTAGACTTTTACTATACCGGATGGCTCGGAGTCCTATTCCTGTTCTCGATGACCTTCTTCAGATCGGGGATTGTCAGGAGGCTCGTTCACTCTCTTGAATTTGTCTTCTCGTTCTACTTGCTCTTCCTATCGAAGTCTACCTTTTCGACAGGCGCGAGTTCACTCTTCATGTCATGGATGCTCAGATAGGCACCTCTTTGCTATGGTTCACCAATGCTGACTTGCTGGCAGTGTTGATTGTCGGCCTTTCGGCTCTCGCCGTAGCGGACGGCCTCCTGCTTAATGAGGAAATTCTAGGCAGACCTGCGAGGAGGAAGCGGCTAGTGAAGTGATCTACGAGAGCTTGGTGTGTGTGTGTGGCCCGTTGTCATAGAGTTATTAATAACTCTCGCAAATTCTTTCATATCCAATAGTACTAAGTATCAGGTGCAGTCATGACCATCGTGAGTTTATCCTTCCCGGATCAGATGATCAAGGAAATGGATCAGATTCAAAAGAACGGCGGGTTCGCAGGAAGGTCTGAATTAGTTAGGGCAGCGATTAGACTGCTTCTCGAGGATTCGAAGGAGAAAGACATTCTTCTCGGCCACATGAATGCAGTGATGGTTGTCACTCACGACGAATCAAACGAGGCACCGATAACAAGGTTGAAGCACGCCTTCGAAGAAATAGTAAAGACTCACATCCACAACAAGATAAGCCAGAATAACTGCGTCGAGTTGTTCTTGCTCGAAGGAGACGGCAAGAAGATCAGCTCGATGGCCCGAGAGTTTCAACGAGAAGACAAACTCAAGAGCGTGAAGCTGCTCGTGATCAACTAGCTAGTCAATCAATCCTAACATACAGTGCACGTTATTGTTCGCATCAAAAAATAGTGATGCGTGAATACAGCACAATGACTCATTTTCAACTTAACCTTTCCGAATCGTTCGATGGTCTAAGTTGGTAACAGACCGGACATCTATGCCTTCCCCTTACTAGTAAGGGAGGAAACTAAACTACAACAGCTACGCAGCTTGTAGTCTGAATGAAACAGATCATTTCGCTTACTTTGAGCGTCAAGGAGAAAAGACCCTGCAAGATTACATTCTCGCGAGAATTTTGAAAAACTCGAGATGTGCGCCGAAGCAATCGAGATTGGCACAGCAATTTCTCTCGCTGTCAGTGGAATAGGAGGTCTCGAACACCGAACAATTGTTGATGAGCAGAGAATGAAGGTATCGTTCGTATACTCGATGCCCGAGTCGATCTGGAACGGAGCAAACTTGGATAATCTTCTCGCATGCTACGGTTCTGATAGAAAAAAGCTAGAGGAAAATTGGGCAAAGTCCAGGAAAGAATTAGCTGGCGAAGGCATTGAGCTCGAAACGAGAATGGTAGAGATCGAGACGCTCAAGATTCCGCCCTGAGCGCATTTCAATTCCCTTACAGAACCATCTGGTATCTTATCGCTGCATTCAATATTCTAACAGTTATCAGGATGAAGAAGACGTGGGATTTGTAGTCATTCCATATTTGCGGGAGGCCATTCTTCCCATCCCTTTCACGTCGTTCACGGCCTCGTAGTGTCCCATCGCGATTTCAAACTCTTCTCGCGCTTTCTTCATCTTCTCGAACTTGGGGATGCTCTGGCAAGCGAGAGCCGCCCTGCCTGCCTGCTCTGACCACCGTCCCGCCGATTGCCTATCGTCTGATTTTGCATAGCACTCAGAAATCCACGACATGATGCTGACCTTCGCGCTTGGCTTTAGATCCGAATCGTTGAGGTGCGACTCCATGAGTTTTGCAGCCTCGGAGTAGTTGTTCATCTTCATGAGTTGCAGCGCTTCCGATACGAAACCCATTTTCTGAAATCAGACAAGAGTTTCTTTTGAAGGTCTCTCAAAGCAGGGCATGTCTACTATCGCTTACTTCAAAGTAAATTCAAATCTACTAGCGACGTGAGAACAAAAGCAGTCTTTTTTTCCGATGATTGCGAAACGTTGATATCCTTTGTGAATTTCAGTCGCATCGGTCAAGGAAACGATGAGGGACTTGTATTCGAAAATGTTTCATTTAGGGCGCATAGTTATAAGAAACTCTTGATGTTTTTAAAGTGCATCTTTTTCTTTGCGCAAAGACGTGCCTTTCTCTTCAAAGGGCAAGCGTCAAGCTTCCTTGGTTTCGCTAGGGCATGAGGCTAAGACAAGACTAAAGCAAGCATTATTGTACTTGTTGTCCCCATGAATTCCAGCTTCGCAATTGAAAGATTACAATTATTCCAATATCCGATCGTCTTCAATTATTGAACCCTATTGACTGAAATTGAGAATAGCGCCTGGTGCATTCTATTTGAACCCCCCTATAGATAGATTGCACACACACGTAACGCGTAAAGAGAAGCGCTCAAGGCGCTTGTATACATACGCGGGATGTACCGCGTTTGGGAATAGATGATGGTAATATGGATCATAGCTTCATAACTAGAACCGTCATAGAACCACGGGCGTTGGTAATTATTAGCTTGCAGCGACGATGATTCGGTTTTTCCATAAACGTCAGAAAAACAACTTCCACTACTTGCCTTTGCAAGCCCCCTTTGAGAAAACGCTTAATTCAATGACTCAGGAAAGTCAGCAAAAGTGCGTACATTTTCTTTTGACGGATTACATCTTCTTGGTTTTGCTCGTCGGTCACATACTCGCAATCGTGGGATGGATGGGTGCTGCATTCCTTTTCACCTCAGTACTTGGCCCCTCTCTTGAAAAAATGGCTAACGAAGCAAGATCAGAGTTTTTGATAAAAACTATCCCGCGCTACTCAATGTATGTCGCTTCGACCTCTGGTGCCGCAATACTGCTCGGGGCTTCTCTTTACGGATATAGTTATGTTGCAAAGGATCTCTCTACAGGCATTGCCTTGAACCTTCTTCAGGCAGGAGCCGGTACTGGTCTCATCGCATTCATCGTCGTGATGGCTATAGTGCTTCCATCCGCAAGACATCTACTACGCCTGCTCAGAGAAGGTCAAGCCGGCACAGTGCAACCTGCGGGACGTGGCAACGCGATTGCACTTGCGCAATCCCGAGTCCGAACGGGGACTGCGATCGTCTTCGTGTTGCTAATTCTCGCCGTCGTTCTAATGGTTGTAGGTGCGACGATTTGACCTCTCGTAATTGTCTTTTTTCTTAATCGAATTCGGATTCGCTTGAAAAGGAAGTTTGGAGCCCTTCGCAAAAAAGGGGTAAATGCATTGCCCTTTCTCGCTGTCGGTAGTACTAATTTTTTCTTCGTCGAAAAGGGCAAAGGCGAGCTAGTCGTTCTAATTCACGGTAGCTTGGGTGATTACCGCGATTGGAAAAGACAAATGGAACCACTTTCAAAGTCTGGTTTCAGAGCGCTTACTTACAGCAGGAGGAACCACTATCCGAACCCTTGGAAGGATTATCCTTTGAACTACTCGCTAAAGACAGAGCGCGATGATCTCGTAGGAATCTTGCAGGAACTTGGGGAGCGAGCCCATCTAATTGGCCACTCCTACGGTGGATATGTGGCAGCACTGGTTGCTCGTGACTATCCACATCTTGTAAAGAAAGTAGTGATTGCGGAGCCTCCTATCTTTACATTGCTAAGGGATGCGGAAGAAGATCGTTCGTTCTCTGATAGGTTCCATGAAGAAGTGATCGAGCCCGTGAGGAAGAGCTTGAAAGAAAATAACGTCGAAGCAGCCATCAAGATCTTTCTTGAAGGAATCACAGGGTCCAAGCAGATTTACGAGGACTTGAAACCAAATTATCGAAACATTATGCTTGACAATGCTAACACAGCTCTTGCAGAGATTGAAATTACTCCGGATCGAGATCCTTTTGATTGCGAAGATGCATCAAAGATATCGGCACCTACTTTACTTATCAAAGGAATATCCAGTCCCAAGGTACTACAGTCAATAATTGTACATCTTGGAAAATGCATACCGAAATCCAAGGTTGAAACTATACCGAGAGCTTCTCATGGGATGATTTGGGATAATTCAAAGTTCTTTAACGATAAAGTGGTCGACTTCCTAAGAGAAGGCGAAAAGAAGGTCTGAAATGAGAGAATCTCAATCGATAAGTTTTTCTCGATGATTCTGTAACGTGAGATGTATAACCTAGGACTGGAATTTTTCTTGCCCAAGAAGAAGAGGAAGCCCAACTCGGCACAACTCTCCAAAGAGAAAAGGGCGCTGACATCGGAAGCCGAGGAGATCGAATCGGATGAGGAGCAGGGGAAGGAAGAATTCATGCGCGAAAATCCTTGAACGGTTCATACTCTCACATAGATCAGCGTGTCTCACAAAGCCGCTTGCTTGGCTTGCGGCGATTTAGTGTCGCTCCATACACAAACGAAAAATGCTCGCAGGAAAAAGTTCTCAAACCCTTTTTTCTAAGAAACATATCGTCCCAGCGGACGGGAATACATTCGCAATTTCGATAAAAAATAGGGCAATTGGTATTCGTGAAGCTTTTAGTATGCCTAATGATATGCCTCTCAGTACTCGGTATCTAGATCATTCATGCGAATATAATGAAAAATTAGCGAGGCCTCATATGGCTTAACTGTTGGAAGCATTTTTATAAGATGGATCAAAGGTAAAGGAGTGCCTAAAACCCACTAAAGAGATTTGAACTGGCTTTTGAATACTGACACCTTTCTGAACTATTTTGTCATCTTTCTCTGGCTATCTTACTTCCCCATATCATTGGTTCAAGTGAGGGCCTTCTTTAGAAATCGAAAGGGATTTGTCAATACCAATCTTGCGAGGATTCACAACGACCCCACAATTACTTTCCAGATAATGACAAGATCGGCTCAAGCATCCGATGTGGTTCAACGTGGCATAGAATCAGTTATCAATTCTTGCAAGGAGGCTTCTTACTCAGACTACAACATTACAGTTGTTACAGAGAATCCTAAAGATTTGAACTATGTAACAGGAGCCAATGTTATGGTCGTTCCGAAGGATTACAAAACAAAGAATTCGGCTATTCGCAAGGCTCGGGCTCTCGAATATGCTGTAGAGCAAAGGCAGAAAGCAGGAAACGATAAAGGCGACAAGACAAGTCGTTGGATCTTCCACATGGACGAAGAAAGCGTCGTAACCTCTCACACGGTTCTTTCCCTTCTAGCGTCCATCAGAGAGAAGAGAGGACTGATTTCAGAGGGGCCCATCGCTTACCCATACAAAATATGGGATGCAAACAGACTCACAATGCTCGCAGAGTCTGTCAGGCCCTTCCAGTGCTACGAGTGCGTTACTCAAATGAAGCATCCTCCGGCAATTCACATGCACGGAAGCAACCTCCTTGTGAGAGAAGACGTGGAGGATTCCGTCGGATGGGATAACGGCGAAACGGTAGCGGAAGATCAGTTATTCGGTTTCAAGGTATATGAAAAATATGGCAACATATTCGGTTGGCACGGAGGACTTTTGCTTGAACAACCTCCGCTAACCTTAGCTGACCATTTCAGGCAGAGGAAGCGATGGATTAAAGGAACTTTAGAGAATCTCAAGTATCTTCCTCGGAAAATGAAAACGAGGATTTATCTCAGAATCTCGTCTTTCTGGCTGGGTTTCCTTTCTGCGCTAGCCTCAACAATCCTCTATGTTGTTTGGAGCTGGCCATCCACCGTTCAGGTGCTTGATTGGATTGGCTCCAGACTAGGCATCGGTTTCAAGATTCCGATCCCTCCCTCATCTGCCTCGAATCTGCCTGTTTTAACGCCAACTAAGATATGGTCCGGCTTGATGGCGCTTTCAAGCGGGAAGGGCATAAGCATCCCACCAAACCAGTTAATGTATACGATGGCTTCGACAGTTATAGGATTGAGTTTGATTTTCACTTTCGTAATATGGCTGGTGGGAACTCAAGTAGGACTGTCATACAATCTGAAAAATGTAAAGCTGACCAAATCCAAACGGTTCAGCCTTCATTTCCAACAGCTGCTCTTCAGCCCTTTTGTGGGATTGATTGAAACATATCCGGCACTGGTCGGGCTGTTAGAATACACGCTTCTCTCGAGAAAGAAAGACGATTTTCACATAGTCAGGAAATGAAAAGGAAATAACGCGAAGATAGGATCATATCTTCTTTCGAGTGTTTCCTATCGATAAATGTCGCCTTGTTGTTGCTGCATTGTCCCTAGCGGAGCTAGGGTGCTGTCATACCCTGCGCTTCGAATAACTTTATCCAGCTCGCTCGCAGAGGACTCCAATTCGCTTAGTTCGATTTCTTCTCTCATCAGTTTCGATAGAACGGTAAGCAACGCGATAAGAGATTTAGGATGAGGTCGAGGTTCACCATGGTTCACGGAAAGTTTGAATCCGCGGATGGAGTATTTGCTTGCGAGAGAAACAATAGTGTTTGCGAAAAAGTAAGCTGATTCTTCTTTTTGAATTTCAACGCCGAGTGTCTTCAACTCCTCTACTCCGTCTGTATCGCTTGAGAACCCGATCACTTTTGGAGCCTCGAACGGGGATATCGGATCTTCGCTCCAACGAGCTCCAATCGAAACCATATCCCTCACGCCTATCTTTTCCGCAAACGAGAGAACCTGATCGCTAAACTCGTACTCATCCGCCATCGGCGACGATTGACCTGAGAGCAATATAATATCTCGCTTTCCATTGAAATGGTGATAAAAGTGGACCCCGGCAAGTTCCAGAGTTCCGTCGCTTTTGATTTGAATTGCCGGCGGTAGAGCCGAAGAATAAAGTGAGAAGAATCGATCGAAACTAAGCTTTGATTGCAAGTAAGAAGCAAGCTCCCTCGCCTGAGAATACAAGATAATGTATTGAGGGTTAGAAGTTGATAGTGAGACTATAAGCATAGGATTACGAGTGAAAACCTTGGGGTCAACTTCCTTTTGATTTGTAGAATACTTCCACAAAACGTAATCTCAGTGCTCTTAGTGATCTGATGCGCGCTCTATTAAAGAGTACAACGACAATGTGATTACTTTAATTGGGGTTCACACAGCTAGCTACGGATCGAAAAAATTTTCTTTGTACATCAGTGACAATGCATTGGGCAGCTGGCATTATTCAATTGAATAGCAATGGGGAATGGGTGGGAGGGAATACCTTTGCTGGCAAGCTAAAGTCATTTCTGTACCTTCCTCGGAGCGCGTGGATTCTTACTTCCACCTCTAGTATTTGGTCGGTGGGCAGCGCCACGGCAACGCCGTATCTCACTTTGTATTTCTCTGCGCTCCACGCTTCCAATTTGGACATTGGTATACTCGTAGGATACGGCACGGGGGTTACAATCGTTGCTCTTTTGATTGGCGGATATATCGCAGACACAATGGGCAGGCGTCGGGTCATCATAATCTTCAGTTGGGTGTCAGTAGCAAGCGCGGGCATTTACGTTGTGATAAATTCTCCCGATCTCATCATATTGCCCCTTACGGTCTCCTCCATTGCGAGCATGTACACCCCCGCGTTTAATTCGGTAATGTTCGACTCGATCAAGCCCTCCGACCGAATCAGGGGATTTTCCGTCTTTAGCGCCGTCAATACGATACCCTCCATGTTTGCCCCGACCTTCGGCGGGCTCCTCATGCAGTATTACGGAATATTGGACGGTGTCAAAATAGCATATGCCCTGAGTGCCTTGTTTGGAGTTGTGGCAGTATCAATAAGGACGAGGTTGCTAACGGAGACATACGTCGTGAGAAAACGAGCTGAGAAACCATTCTTTAGTTACATCAAGGAATCCTTCGTCTCAGGACTTAGCGCGACTAGGAAGGCAGATTCATTGGTGAAAAGACTTTTGCTATACACGACATTGGCAGGAATAGGGACAGGTCTCAGTGCCCCATTTGCCTCAATTTACGTAGTAGATGATCTAAAATTCAACGCTATTGACTATAGCTTTATTGTGGACTTGGCCGGACTGACCACGGTCTGTCTACTTTTTGCGGTCGTATTCCTGATCCAAAGAATGGGCGCAAAGAACGCAGTAGTTGTAGCTTCAATTGCAGCACCGGTTAGCAACCTGATGTTTTCTCAAGCAAAAACGATGGACGAACTTCTTGAGTGGGGAGTTACGGGAGCGGTCGGCACTGCTATTCAAACCCCCTCTCTTTCGTCAATGCAGGCTGAAAAAATAGATGTGGAGCACAGGGGCAAGATACTTGCTATGTTCAGCATATTGCCCGCCATGGTTTCATTCCCGTCGCAGATCGCAGCGGGAATTCTTTACTCCTCAGTTGCACCTGTCAGCCCCTTTTTACTCGCGGTAATACCCTTCACCACCGGCGCGATAATCTTACTTTCTATAGAAAGCACCAAGGCCGTCAAGAGCTAAAGCTTCTGAAGTAGATTTCACTTCTCCTTTTCCGATTGATCGGCCTTTCGACTTACATGAGAAAAATGAGCTTTCATTGATCCGCATCGAAGTCACGATTACCGAAACGGATATCAGAAATGGAGACATTTAGCGATCAACGACCACAGGTGAAATTCTAGCGAACTGTTAAAAGCATGCGCGAAGGAAATTTGGGGTTACCGAGTGGAATCATATTTCTTTGCTTAGCCCTTTGCTTTCGTTGCTAGATGCACGAAGTAGGCAGGTTCTTGATTCACTCAAAAATGTGCACGTTGAAGATCAGCTAAGTGAGTTTGCTAATCTTTGCAAACCATCGAGAATCGTGGTTTTAGGCGAATCCAAGCAGGACATACACTTTATTCGCGGGCTAGCAAAAGTGCGACACGAAGAGACTAAGCTAAAGATTAGAGGACATACAGTTCATTTCGACGGGTATAATGACCTCGCAAGGGACGTGGGTTCTACCAAGGTTCTCGCAACGCCTGAGATAAAACTCAGCAAGAGGATTAACTCGATAGATCGAGATAAGGGTCTCTCCGAGATTCTGGGACTTCTTTCCGGGTCGATGACCGGAAGGGAAATGCTCGTAAAATTCTATTGTCTGGGTCCAACAAATAGCAATTTCAGCCTGTGTGCAATGCAGGTTAGTGATTCAGCTTATGTCATGCACAGTGAGGATCTCCTGTATAGGCAAGGATATGAACAGTTCAAGAAATTGAATGGCAGCAATCAATTTTTTTCCTTCCTTCATTCCACGGGAGAATTGGACGGGCGAAATACGACCAAGAACTATGGCAAGCGGAGAATCTACGTGGATCTCCTCGCCAACAGGGTCTACTCGGTGAACAACCAATACGCCGGCAACTCCGTCGGATTGAAGAAACTCGCCTTGCGTCTTGCGATTAGCAAAGCAAACCATGAAGGGTGGCTCGCTGAGCACATGCTCGTGGCAGGAGTTCACCCACCTGGAAAGGAAAGAGTGACCTATTTTGTTGGGGCGTACCCTAGTGCTTGCGGAAAGACTAGCACCGCGATGATACCCGGGAACACTATAGTGGGGGACGACATTGCATACTTGAGAATCGATAGAGGCAAAAAGTGCCGGGCCGTAAATATTGAACACGGGATATTCGGAATAATACAGGACGTGAATGCTCAGGACGACCCTCTTATCTACAAGGCGCTCACGACGCCTCGCGAGTTGATATTCAGCAACGTCTTGGTCTCGGACAGAACTCCGTACTGGTTAGGGATGGGAAGAGATGACATCCCTGAGCGGGGGTTCAACTTTAGTGGGAATTGGCGGAAAGGTAAGAGGGACAACGATGATGCCGAAGTCCCTTACGCTCATCCAAACGCAAGATATACGATGCGCCTATCGGAATTAGATAACGTTGATCCAAAGTATGACGACGGGAAGGGAGTCGTGGTGACCGGGGTGTTGTATGGAGGAAGAGATAGCGATACGAACCCTCCTATTTCGGAAGCCCTCGACTGGGATCATGGCGTTTACCTGGGCGCCACATTGGAGTCAGAAACGACTGCCGCCATAATTGGAAAGACCGGAATAAGGCGACACGATCCTATGGCTAACATCGATTTCGTGGTCATCCCGCTCGGGAAATACTTGGAGAATCACTTCAAGTTTGGGCACCGCTTGAAGAATAAGCCCAGGGTCTTCGCGACAAATTATTTCCTCAAACGAGAAGGTAAGTATACGAATTCAAAATTGGACAAGAAGGTTTGGATACTCTGGGCCGAAGGGAGAATTCATGGAGATTACGATGCTATACGCACTCCGTTAGGGTATCTTCCGAAGTACGAAGATCTCAAGGGACTGTTCCACGAGATATTCAATAAGGAATATTCGAAGGACGAATATGATTTCGAGTTCAACGTAAGGATTTCAAAGTATCTAGAGAAGATAGGGCGCATGGAAACAGCTTTTGAAGGCGAAAATTACATTCCCGAAAAATTCTGGAAAGTACTTAGAAATCAGAAAAAGGAGCTCATCCAAATAGGGCAGTCCGCGGGTGTGGATTCGCTTAGTCCGGATTTCTTCTCTAGAAAGGAATAGAGCGTCGTTGTTGTTGTTCTCTTTCCTAATTCTCGAGCAAGAAGAAGAATTCATTTCTTACGGCATCAAGTCTTCGGTAACTAAAACGATGCCGTGGGAACGATAGGTAAGTCGAGCCTCGAAATTTCTTCCTTCATCTTTGAAGTGATCTCTAACCGTTCCTCGAGAAGCTGAGATTTTTCTGTCTGCCCAAGTTCGAGTTCTTCCAGTTTGGAACGTATTGAATTAAGTTGATTTTGAAGATCGACTAGCGGAACTTCTTTTGAATCAGACGAAAAGGAATTCTCCATATCTTTCTCGTATGGTTCGATCTTCTTTTTCTGCTCCATAATCTTCTTTTCAACGAGCTCGACTTTACGCTCCATATCAACCACTCGCGCTTCGAGTGTCTGCAGAGGTGTTTTATCACCTTGCGACGACGTCCCGAAGAATCGACGGAGAAGTTTTTTCGAGTCCGCTATCTGCTTTTTCTTTTGGGCAACGTTTGATTTCGCATCTTCTAGCAATTCGATTGCTTGCGCTTTTTCATTTTCTAGGAGGCCGATTTTCTCCTTTCGATCGGAGATTTCGTGTTCTATTTTTTGCCTATCGTATACCATAGCGATTTCTCTAGTGATGCGGTTATGCTCCTCTCGGAGTTTTGAGACGTCCAATTCCAGTTCGGACGGCGCGTTCTTGGATTTTACAAGGGCGGACGTTAGTTCGAAGCGCCTGTCGAAATAACTTTTTGGCAGATTTTGAGTCCCGACTTGGTCTTCGAAATCGTCAAGGAGCAGATTGAAGCTTTTCATCCAATTTTCAAAGGAATAACCTCCTGGCTCTGAGGAGAACCTCTGCTCACCGAGATGCAATAAAGAAACCACAGTCCGCTCTCGCAAAGCGGAAAGATCTTTGTTGTTTTCTTCGGCAGGTCTCAGTTTGTGTCTGTGAAAGTCCTGTTTCTTCTTTTTCACAGACTTTTGGCTAAAAGAACGGTTGGAGTTACCAAACGACAATTGTGAGATATTCGACGAAAGGCTTGATCGAATCAACCCTCTTTTAAGAAGTAGTACCAGCATAATTGGCCCAATGCAGAGAGGAAAAAAAGGAGGCCTGGAGTGCGGATACTGTCGAAAGTAAAATACGAGCTTATCCTCAGCCATCTACGAAGTTATGTCTGTGAAACCAAAGACAATTTCTCTAGCGATTCCTACCATGAGGTATTTCTTGACTGAGAATACGACAGCTTTCAATTAATCGAACCCCAACCGATCTCGTATTCTTTTTTCTCTTAGCACAGTAAAGAGTTTCGTGGTTTGACACTAAAATCGAGCGGTCTCTAATTTGATTTCCCAAAAGAGTTCAATCATTACCGTCGATCTCTCGGTACAAAAGGAAAGCGAGCTTTTTCTCGACGTAGTGAAACGGAGTTACGAGAGGGGCCCTTGTTCTTCAGCGTGTCTTCAGCAAGATAGAACTTCCTAATGAATCATGCATTTGCATAAGCGGTTCTTTGTCCAGATTGGAATGTGTTAAGGATTCAGACATCGATTACGTCTTGTTGTGGAACGATCTAGCCCGCGACGAATATCGTTCGAACGTGAAAAAGGCACATTCTACGATTAGACAAATCAATCACAACCTAATGAAAAACTCGCTTAGACCTTGCGACAGTTTCTCAGCACACAAACCTCTCTCCGAATTGATTGGCACCGAGAGCCTCTTCAGCAGATACTCCATTATAAGCCTCGTTGATTCGTCCCCGGTAGTCGGAACCGAGAGTGCATATGATGATTTTCTAAAGTTGATCAGGAAACGCCTTTCGGAATAAGCGATCGGGATCAGCGCAGAACATCAGGTCATGCGAACGCCGACTTGTACATTGCCCGCGAAGGATGGGTAGATCAGCTTCATTTCGGGACGAGCATTAATCGTTTCTCTAGGCTGATTCAGCTCTTTACGACAATACTTTCGATTAATCACTTCGGGATCGAGTCAACGAGACAGACAAAAACGACGTGGATTAGGATTGAAAGACTTGAACCATTCCTTCAGAAGGGAATGCCCTCTAGCCTAAAGAAACTGTGGCTCAAGGCGCTCGAATTGAAAGAGAATAGGAATCGCGCTCCGATGTTAATCGATAGTGGATTCACTGGAATATCAAAGCTCGTAGAGATGTGGGATCACGTTCAATCTTTGTCTCGACCATCTGTGGGCTAGTTAGGAACAACGTATTTAGCCGTCAAGATAAAGTGCACTCTCGACGGATAGTCGGGATCTTTTTTGCAGAATAAGGACGCACGAATTTTTCTTGTCTTCAGTCTGGGCGCAACTTTTTCGAACAGAGACGGAAGGATAGACATTGGCGCCATGTCCTCGATAGCTAAACAATTCAAAGAACTACTTTGGGATTTTCGAAGCAAGATTGTAATAGTGGCAGTTGTCGGGGCCGGAGGACTCGGAAGACAATACGTTAATTTTGCAAGGGAGAATGTTAGTAAAGCCGCTGACTTCGACGCGATCGGTATAGAGGCATCCCATGTGAATGCCCTACTTTTCTCGTCGGCCTTGAGAAAATCCGGCGTGTTAACCAATGCCTCAATTCCACAAAGTGCCGCAAGCTTGGCTCATTACTTGTCAGACGACCGGTTCGAGTGTGTTGTGTTGGGTGGACTAGAAGAAGGAATGACTAGCGATAGTACTGCGGCAACTATAGCTCTTGAAAACGGAAACTCCATGCTCGTAATAGTTTCAACAGTTGGTGGAATATTTTCTTTGTCCAGTAAAGATATGAGACAACAAACGGAGATTCTTCAAAGTGTGGACCGAGTCTATCTGAAAAAAATAATCAGAAGCCGGCCAAAGGAGCACGTACTTGACGTTCAAACCTGCGAGATTCTGCTTTCACGAAAGGCTAAAGGAATGTATGCAATCGCGACGGGGTATCAAAACATACTGCAAGTTACGAAGGCCGCCATTAGTTCAGGCAGGAAGAAGTCCAAGATGATTATCCCGGGAACGAGAATCCTGCTCTAACTAGCCGTTATAATTGGGACATCAACAGGAATTCGAACAACTCTCTTACCGAGCTCGTCCCCTTTTCTCGCCGTAACTTCACATGTTGAGGTGCCGCAATTTTCGTCGTACACTCTGTAAATTATTAGAACTTGATCAGCTATTTCCTTGCTACGCGGCTCGTACAAGTGAGCAAAACAGTAAAGCTAGGCAGGGTTGCAACCTTGAACGCACATACGAAGCGGAACTATTTCGTACTCTAGGCCACGGGCGAGCGCTACCTCGCCCGCCATTGTATCGACTCCTTCTTCCCCGCCATTTATCAGAATGAACTCTCCAAGGTTCGTTCGTTCGTTCATTCCTTTATGATGTTGTCTATGATCTCGTAGGTAGACTCAATTACATTTAGGGACTTGCTACCGACTATAGCAATCTTCGACTTCATTTTCGCGAGTAATCGTTTAGGAAAGATGGGGTAGTATTAATCCCAAAAGGAAAAATTTTCACTAAGGCAATATTCCTTCGAACTAATCATTGTCTACATTTGCACCTTTACTTTGTCCCGTGCTGCTGATCTTTCCTAATGGTTCCTTGTCTGCTTTAGGGTACAAGGGAATCTTCTTTCGATAAACTATTCTTAGGACTACGAAGGCGATCGGGAATAGATAGAATCCGAGAAATTGCAACAGCCCTAGAACAGAGATTAGTAGGCTCTGTCCAAAAGAAAGCAGAACAGCTACGTGTACTTGGTTCACAATTGATGAAATGGGTGCAATAATGCCAAGAGTTGTAGAGACATTAGTCGCTAGTTCGTTCCCCTGAATCACATAATACGATAAAGGAACAAGGGCGATCACAACTGCTGCGGTCAATTCGATGAGGTAATTTGGGACAAGGTTGTAGATGAAAAGTATAACTCCTCCTATTCCTAAAGTGACTGCTGAACCTAGAAGCAGACCACCAAGGACAGTAAGCAAACGCATATTGACAAATTAATTTTGGTATCTTATATTTCAAATTGTATTAGACAACTCCTTTTCAAACCGAAGGATTTTTGAATGAATTCGCAAAAGGGAGAGATTACACTTTGCCACAGCCTTCAAAGAAGAGGAACACCAAGAAAGGACGAGTTGTAAAATCTGCTCCGAAAAGCTACAGAACAACCTACATCATTGTAGGCGTGGTCGCGGTTATTATCGCGGCATCGGCCGGACTATACGTTTATAGTTCAGCTCATAACACGACTTCATCAATAAAAACGGCGACATCATCTACAAGTTCAGGTCTTATCTATGCAACCATAGATACTAGTCAGGGAAATATGCAGATCGAGCTCTTTCAAAGTCTGACTCCGAAAACAGTCAATAATTTCGTCTCTCTCGTAAATGCAGGATTCTACAAAAACTTAGTCTGGCATAGAATTGACAAGAGCTCTAGTTTTTGGATTATTCAGACCGGAGATCCTACAACTAGGAACGGAGGAGGAAATCCTTGTAATGGGACTACGATTTGGGGAGATACTAGTTCCCCGGATACAGTTCCACTCGAAATAGTTCCCTCATTACACAACGATGTTGGTTATCTCGGCATTGCAAGGTCTAGTGATCCGAATAGTGGTAGTTCCCAATTCTACATCAACCTAACAAATAATTCGGCCTCTCTTGATGGTCAGTACACAGTTTTTGGCAAGGTCGTTAGCGGTCTAAATGTCGCGCAAGCTATTGGTAATCTTCCTACTAATCCGGCTTGCACCTCTTCAGAAGGCGGGCCACCCGAGAATCCATCGCAGGCAATGGTTTATTCAATAACAATCCAGAATAGCTCCTAATCGTCCGATGACGGTTAGGAACTGTGTTAGGTAGTTCTATTCTTCCGGCATCAGCCAAAAGATGTTGCCGTCAAGGTCCTTCATCATTGCATATTTTCCCCAACCTTGGTCAATTGGCTTTTGGGAGAATTTCACGCCTTTCTTTGAAAGTTCGGCGTAGGTCTTGTCAACATCGTCGACGACAAATAGTATGCCCGTGTTGCCCTTTTCAAGTGGTTTCGTCTCGCAAAGATGAAGCTCGAACCCCTTCGCATTTGCCGGAGCCATCGTGATCCAGTGATCCTCATCGGATTTGACGACAAAACCAAGCTTTTCACTGTACCATTTCTTCGCTTTCTTCGCATCTTTCACTACCACCGCCGCCGACCTTATCGACTTGATCATAGCAAGAATCGTTCCTTGTTAGTCACGATACAGATAACATGCTTATTTGGTTTTCATTGGGAAACGAGATACTGAAATGACCGAACCAGCCTAATCCGTATTTTCGGCCTTGCTTTCTCCACGTTTGATATTGTAGCGCCGTATCAATTCTTGAGCCTTGGTTGAAAGCTCATTCCACTTCCAGCTCCCAACACTCATTCGGCATAGATCGACTTTCCAAGAATCATTTCGCAACTGCCACCTATACATCCTAAGATCCCTTCCAAAGTTGCTCTCTACTACGACAAGAGCGACGATCAATCTACTGCTTCTGTAAATGTCGTATCCCTCAAGAACCTTGAATTGAGATGATACTGGATATTTCGATTCAGAAGGCGGGTTTTGAGTTGTTTGATTGATTTCCGACATCTCAGTCCGCTCGGTAAATTCAGCTGTACAGTGATAATGCGAACACTACATTAAGAAGATTGATAACCGATGAGCGAATAAAATCCTATACGACTTTACTGCTTACTCATTTCTTTCTTTTCTGAAGCGAGGTACGATCGGTAACATTCGTCGTTATCGTATACATGGTCGAGATATTCATCAAGCGTGAACTCCTTATGACAGGCTTCACAAAGCCGCATTTGAGGGACACTTGCTCCAGCTGTTTTTGCCGAAAGTCTTTGAACAGGCCGGTCACTTCTGGCACTACCGGTCGTCCGATCTAACCCGCTCATACTAGTAAGCCTTCAGATGCTGTATCGATCGACGAAGCAGCTTCTTTAGGGTTGCGATTAGATTTTCAATATTCTGGACCTTTGTTCAAAGTTTCTACATAATAACTACTGATTTAGATCGAGCTATCGAGATATTTTGCAAATGTGGAACGGGCGTTTTGGACCTGTTTTCATTGTAGCAGCCACTTTGCTGACCGGCTCCGAACTCATCCCTAATGAATGAACCTGGATTTGCATTCACAAAGTTAAACAGTTTCTCGACAGCCAAGTATTTGAGAAAAGCAACACGGACAAGAGAAGCATTGCTAGAGCTTCACGAAGCAAAGTCTCTGTTAATTTTGGATGATATTGATCGCGCACACAATAATCTTGAGATGATAGTCACCAAAAGATCGACAGGATTAGAAACAATCTTCATAAGAGACAAATCCACGCCTTTGCCATGAGCTCTTGCCTAAGGGAACATGCTTTACTTTCTTTGGGGGCGTAAACGAAATTGGCGGCAATAAGATACTGCTCGATGACAAGGGAACACGAGTCCTTTTAGATTTTGGTAAGAGTTTCAAAGTCCGCTCCAAGTATTACGACTGGAACGAAAATCTTAGGGCAGCGAATGGAGTCGGGGATTTCATTGCGATGGGTTTGCTCCCAGACCTGAAGGGAATCTACAGAGAGGATCTTCTCGCGCTGGCGGGGAGACCAAAGAAGGAGGACCGCCTTGTTGACGCAGTATTTCTGAGTCATGCCCACTCGGACCACGCCGATTACATCTCGTTTCTTAGAGACGACATTGACATCTACATGGGAGAGACCACGAAGAGGATAGTAGAATCTATCGAAGATGAGAGAGGAAGGTCTAGTCTAGAATTCGAAATAACGGGGTTCAAACAAAGACCGATTGAGAGAGGTTCAGAAAGAGTACGCCGAAAAATTACAACATTCACGACGGAATCTGCCCTAAGAAATAGAATACAAGTTGATTCGATCGAAGTCGAACCGATCCATGTCGACCATTCTATTCCAGGCTGTTATGGGTTCGTAATAAGGACAAGCTCGAACACAATAGTTTACTCTGGAGACCTGCGAATGCACGGAAACAACCCTTCGCTAACGAGGGACTTCATTCAACGCGCTTTTGCGGCAAATCCGGACGTCATGATTTGCGAAGGAACACGGATCGACGAGACGAATATGACACGAGAAAAGGACGTCTATGACACATGCAGATATTTTGTAGAGCGAGCAAGGAATCATCTTGTATACGCCGACTATTCTTACAAGGACGTCGATCGCTTTGCGACTTTTTACAACATCGCGAAAAGTACCGAAAGAAAGTTAGTTGTTCACAACAGGGTAGCGCGCTACGTGCAGGCTCTTTCTGGTCAGGGAAATCCCTTGAAACTCCCGCCTCTTGAAGACGAGAGCCTAGCTATATACAAACCGCGCGAGAAATCCGGCACATATGCCGACGAGGACTATTCTCCTGAAGATCGCGAGCTTTTCGGTTCGAGTTCTCAAAACACTCTCACCGCCCTAGACATAAAGAATGATCCCTCGAAATACATTGTAGCCCTTGGATCATACAAGATCGATGAACTTGTCGATATTGCACCGAAGGAGGGCCTCTACGTTCATTCGGCGAGCGAACCCTTTAACGAAGAAGGTTCCATCAGCGAAGAGAAGATGAACAATTGGCTAAATCAATTCGGACTAGAGAAAATTCATGTGCACTGTTCTGGCCATGCCTCCGGAAGAGATCTAAACGATATTATCGAGGCGATAAATCCGAAGGTTCTGATTCCAGTTCATACCGAGAACCCTGGCCTGTTCAGACTGTTTCAGGGTTCCAAAGTCATAGTGCCTGAAGTAGCAAAGGAAATCGAATTCTAATTCGAAAATAATCCTATGATCACTGATAGCAAAGAGAGGAAGAGTCAAATCCTGTGCAATTTTGCCCTGTTATTCCTTTTCTTCCAACAACGTTTATCTTCTTATTCGACAATCAATAGTGCAAGGATAAATAGCTAAACAAATCAGGTAACTCGAGAACAGACAAATGTGACTGAGTCTGTTTGAAGACTATACGTTTAACCTGAGATTTAAACAAAGAAAAAAAGGAAAACAGAAAGAGTCATTTCAAGGAGAACGCTAGATTTTGAAGAAAACCGAAATTGTACAAAAGACGGCACCCGTTCAGACCACTTCCGCCTCATCGAGCGAAGTTGAGGAGAGTAAGCCAATTCTAAGAGGACAGACGAGAAGTATAAAGATCGTTGACCTTCAGGTTCGAAAGAGAAGGAGAAATCCTGCGAACTGCAAGTATTGCAACGGCCTGATCGAGGATCGCTATGCCTTAAGCAAGGGGTCTCGGACTGGTGCGCGGTACTACCACATCGCCTGCGCTATTCGCGTAGGCTTTGACATTGCCGTGCCCGTAACATCTACCGCTCCTGCACAATAATTCTCGTTAGAGCTTGCAATGGTCAGGAATAATTCCGCGTGTTAGCGGTAAGCTTCGTAGAAACATCACGATTGCCCCTATCACTTTCTGTTCTATGAATGGGTAGTTAGGGGGAACGCGTGGGCATTGATCATCTTATGTCCTCGGCTAATTTCGAAGTTTTTGTAGCCACTGAGTCGAAGTTTCTTCTTTTTTTCCTTGAGAGCGTAAGTCGACGTCGTCTTCGTGGTAAGATCAGAAGGATACGATATATTTCATCCTCAAGGTATGGAATTAGGTCGTCGTGCTAACGGATGTTCGTTAGATACAACAAAAGCCTATAGGATTCAAGATCCAATCTTGAAAAGACGTTCGTCAAAGGTCAGTATTCTCGCGTGGTTCAAAAAGCCATAGAATATGCACCAGAGGCTAAAGGACTTTAAGGCCATGTTTCGTAAACAAAGTTAATGTAGTCAAGGATGATTGCGATGCAATCGAACTCGGGCCCGTATTTTCGATATTTGCACACGTATTGCAAGCCTCCTAAGATCATGATTTCGAAATTCCTGATAATCTAAGCATTGAGCGCTAGAAACTACTTTGAAAATCGGTCATGGGGGTCGCGTTGAATTCAACTCATAAAGCTAGCCCGCTTTGCTCGATGATTTCTGCAGGCTGCGCGACATACGGGAAGCGCGTGGGCCTAAGCGCGAAAGAGTTGTTTGAGGAAGCGCTTGATGAACTGTTCTCACATTGCCCAGCTTTGGAGCGTCAAGACGTAGAGGCACTGTATCTCGGACAGGGTTTCGAATCCTTCGAACATCAGGCGAACACCGCAGCTGGAATTTCCAACGATTATGGATTCTCTAACATTCCTTCGACAAGAATCGAATCGGTTTCGGCGTCAGGCGGGGCTGCCTTGCGACAAGCCGTTCTGGGATTGATGTCAGGAGCCTATGACGTCGTTATATGTGGCGGGGTTGAAAAGATGACCGAGAGACAGACTCCGGAGGCACTAGAAATTATCTCAATGGCGTCGGAGAGATATTTTGAACAATGGAACGGCGCTACTCTCACGTCGCTTAACGCCTTGGCGGCCAGAGTGCACATGCAGCAGTTCGGAACGAGCGAAGAAGATCTTGCTATGGTAGCCGTAAAGAATCACAGAAACGCATTCGACAACCCAAAGGCATTCTTTCACAAGACCATAACCGTGGATGATGTCCTTTCTTCAAGACCGATATCAACTCCCTTGAAGCTCTTGGACTGTTCTCCGATTTGTGACGGGGCGAGTGCGGTCGCATTGTGCAAACTGGAGGTTGCTTCAAGATACGACGACTTGCCGATTTCAATAATCGGCTCGGCCGAAGCGAGCGATTCCGACTTCATCTTTAGGGAAGAGCTAACTTCTTTTAGGGCAACAAAAGTCGCCTCGAAAGACGCGTATCAAATGTCAGGGATATCTCCTCGAGATCTCGATTTTGCGGAAGTGCATGATGCATTTACGATAAATGAATTAATCGCTTACGAGGATCTTGGATTTTGCGACAAGGGTAAAGGGGGTAAACTCATAGAGTCACACGAAACTGATCTAAATGGACGCTTGCCGGTGAACGTTTCTGGAGGTCTCAAAGCAAAGGGCCACCCTGTCGGATCAAGTGGGTGCGGGCAGGCATACGAGGTGTACTCTCAAATGAAGGGCCTCACGGCACCCTCGAGATCTCTAAGAGATCCAAAGATAGCTTTGACTCACTCAATGGGAGGTGCGGGAGTTACTGTACAGGTGCACATATTTCAAAAATGAGCAAAGAAAGAAAAGACATGGGAAAGTTAGGAAAGAGACTTACTGCTGCGCGGTTTTACTTAGAAGCTTCTCAGAACGGAGTTATTGTTGGGCTCCGATGCGAGAATGGTCACGTGACAGTCCCCCCTCGGCGAACCTGCATGGTCTGTGGATCGAATAACTTGTATGAAACGAGGTTAAACGGTAAAGGAAGATTAGTTTCATTCACCACTGTTTATGCCAAATCCGCAGAGTTTCCTATCGAGGTTCCTTACAACCTCGGTCTTGTTAGGTTGGAAGAGGGTGGCAATCTCATGGGAATAATCAACCTCAAAGTCGAAAATGAAACTCCTGTTTTGAACTCGAAAGTAAGGATCAGATTCGAAAAAATTCCAGAAAACTCCGATAGACCTAGAGTTTTTTTTGATCTGGAACAATGAAACAAGTCGAATCGCGAGCGCTGGATAGGGGTTCCTAGCCTCCCGAAATTCACGATTGAGATCTTGATGTCAAAACGATCAGACAGAAGGTAACAGCTTCTCGGAACGCAATGAGGAAAGAATTGGTTGCTATCTCCCGCTCTATTGCCATGTTCAAGACAAATTTTTCCGGCAACTAACGAGAAGGGATAAAATACAGTGTACTAGAACCATGCTTTAGAGCCTGAAAAGTTGTGCCCGGAGATTTGATGTCTGCGTTCAGGTCACGTTTCCTGGTTCTCCGGGCAATAGATAGGATTCCGTAAGGAGGCGCGAGTCTGCGCTGTATTTCGAGGGAAGCTAATTTGTCGCCGGTGGTAGTGAAACAGCATCATCTCGCATTCCTTCAGGTAAAGGATTTCGTGACCGTGTCGGACTTTACTGTGAAGAACAGAGAATCTCCCAAGCGACGCGCTACAAGCGGCACTCCATACTTGCTAACTCCAAGCGGAAAATCCCTCCTTATGAAGCTCACCAAGCTTATGGAAGAAATTACTTCGGACAAACTCGTAAGAGAGCTCGAGACAGTCTCAGAAGGGTCCAACATACTCTAAGAATAGCCCTAAAATTCAAATCGGCATTTTATCGAATTTTGTCTTTCTTCAGATCGTAATCTTCCACTTAATTGGACCCGATTTTCGAAAGTCTCCCTACGAAATAGTTCACAATTTATCGTATACACTGACCCATCCTTTCATTTTCTTGTCAGCCTCGAACCATGTTTCAGGAGTATAATAGTCGAAGGCACTAACAATTTCCGCTCTTCTTCAGACTAACTTTCAATAAGAAGACACTCGAGCTTCACGCACTTCAAGATAAATGATCAACCCGCGACCCAGAATCAGTACTATATTATCGCCGCTAAATCAGAACTTTATCAAAATTGCCTCATTCTCATAAATGATAATCGTGTACGGAGTTTAAATGTGAATCAGACCGCATGATCTTGGGACAATACTATTCAATTATTGTTCTTGGCATAGTGATTAAGCTTCGAATTGAGAAAAGAGTACACAACAGTCAAGATACCAACCGAACTTGCTAGAAAGCTGGATATAGTCGCGAAGGATCTTGGCTATACTAGCAGAGCTGAAATTGTCAGCGATGCTATAAGGCGATACATTGAGTTACGCAACTACGAAACTCAACTGAGCCATAAAGTTGAGATCCCAATTTTAAAATCGAGTTAACGATGGAAGAAACAACAAGTTAGGAGATTTTCAAAATGAGCTCTTCCGCTTTGAAAAATATCGCAATTCGAGTCTCGGATGTGATGACTGGTGAGATTATTAGCGCGTCGGAAAGTTCAAAGCTTTCAGAAATTGCCTCGCTTTTAGTAAATCACAATATAGGATCGATCCTGGTTCTTGATGACGGGGATCGTCTTACAGGAATAGTTACGAAGGGCGATATTCTGAGGAGAGCTATCATGGAGCATGCGGATCCAAACGCACTGCGAGCAAAGGACGTAATGTCTACTCCTGTTGTCACGATTGGGGCGAGTGCCACGCTGGAAGAGGCCTCGAAACTGATGATTCAAAAGAAGATTTCAAAACTACCTGTTATGAAGGAGCGTCATCTTGTCGGAATAGTCACTTCAACAGATATCATTCGAACCCACCCGATTGAGCTAAGCTATCTCGAGGAGCTAATTCGAGCACGATTCGTTCCTAGATCGATGCGCTATTGACCAGCAGTTCGATAAGATTCGATCCTGAAAAGTGGTTTTTGAGGAAGTAGTCGTTCTTTCATCCACTGGGCCGTTGTTCGTGGTCGGCCTAAAGTATTAGGGAAATATTTGCTCGCCAGTTTGTGCATCTGTTATTTTGATTGACTTGTACGGACAAGTTTGAGCTGCCGCGATTATCTTTTCGCTAGGTACTTCCCTATCCATGATGTCTCGCATTCCTAACGGTTCGTAGTCCTTATCTCGAAGTCTTGACTCGTCAAGTGCGAAAACTTCAGGGGCAAGCCTCACACAGCTCTCGGCACCCATACAAAGATTCTGTTCAATACTCAAAATCAGTCTTCTGTTGTCTGACGTAACAATCTCCTTTTCTCCGCGCCTTTGAAGGCCGTCTAATTTAGTCGAAACTAGCCTCAGGATGACCTCGGAGTAATCCTCGTCTTTCCTCTTTGCCCATGTTAGTTTCTCGTAGGCTTTGCCGTTCACGACGAGTGTCCTTTTCTCTGACGAGTCTTGTTCCCCAAGAGACATTTCGAATAACCTCTTTCAGAAGTGTTCGCTCTTCAGATAAAAAAGGTGCGTGACGATTATCAAGACTGAGAATTGTGCAAAATGAAGGCAAGTATAGTCATCTCTCATTGTAAACCAGACAGTGTTTGATTCTCAAATATGATAATCGTAACCTGTCTTTATGAGTAAACGAAGTCTATCATCTTTATGACGAACAATGAACGTACTAACTGCTATTGGATTATATCTTCTAGGAGCATTTACATTGATAGTTCTTGCACTGCTTGGCATCTTGCCCACGAATTATCTTGGGGGTTTTATTATCGCTGGGTTTTTGGGAGGTTTGTTCTTCGCGTGGTTAAATGCTTGGCGTCAGGGGAATAAGTTAGAAAGAAATGACAGTCTTGAGGCTGGTGCACAGAGTGGCAAGTCACGAACCACGCACTCTATTCAAAATTATCCTTGCTGGAAACAGATTATGGAAGGAACAAATGTGGGAGAAACTTGCATCTATTCTGCAGATTGCGAAAGAGTATCTCATTGCATATTGAACACTGACTCGATCTCCGGAACACCTTGAAGCCCAATTCGATTCCATAGCTCCCCCTATTTTTTGCTGATCCAGGAAACCTCGTCTCAATGTTGTGCCATGTAGAGCTTGAGCTTCGACTCTATATGCGATCTAGGCACAGCCCCGATTATTTCGTCTACAGCCTTCCCGTCTTTGAATATCAATAGAGTTGGTATGCTCTTGACCTGAAACTTGTTCGATACAAGCGGATTTTCATCAACGTTAAGCTTGCCGAAGAATACCTTTCCTGAATAGTCTCTCGCCAATTCTTCAATGATTGGAGCTAGCATCCTGCAAGGACCACACCAGGGTGCCCAAAAGTCCACAACAATGAGTTCGTGACCTTGAATTTCCCTTGAGAAGTTAGAATCTGTAAAAGCAATAGGTCTTGCGATCGATCCCGTCCTCTGCCGTTGCTGATGAGCTTTGAGCAATTCCTCGGTTTTTCTTCGATTTATTTCTTGGATTTCTTTGTCAACTTGATCTTCCGTGTTATTCAACATCTTTACTTCACGTCTTGGACTTATTTACTCGATACGACTGCCTCTATCGCACTTTTCAGAATATTTTCGACCTCCTCTGCCAAAGGATAGAGATCTTCAAACTTCAGCAAATCTACAGCACTGGTTGGTTTGTAAAGTGATACTCTGGTGATTCCTTTTTCTTCGTATGCTAGGATTTTGCAAGGCAAAACCAGCCCGATTTCCTTGTGTGCGTCAATGGCTTGTTTAGCGTGCTTTGGGCTGCAAACGTCGAGAATCACATATTCGTTCATTTCCTCTCCTAGTTTTTGCTTGATTATTTTCCTCACGTCTATATTGCTCAAAATACCAAACCCTCTCCTCCCGAGCTCAGAAGTCAATTCTTGAACAAGAAATTCGACGGGCTTGTTGCATTCAAGTGCAAATTCCAAATTCGTTAGAGACGTGGCCATTGGTATATGGAACGGTGTTTCTACGATTTCAGTGTATTTGTGCGAAATACTAATGCGTCAAGTCTTGATGTCTTTTGCAAAATCGGATATGGTTTTCCGCAGAAGTTTGCGTTCTAAACTCTTGATTGCGAAACCGTTTTGTGCATTTCTGCTTTAAGCGTAAGCTTGTTCATTTTCCACGGTTTCATGATCATGTCCCAAGGGGTGACTACCCCTTTTTCGCATATCAAACATTCTTCAATTTCGCTCCTCATCGTCTCTGCGGCGTCTTTCAGCTTAGTATTGATAGGCAACGAGGCCGGTTTCATCGTTTCGATCTTGTTGACTGGCGTGTCGAGAATGTCGCGCGAGCTTTTCGCGATTTCCTCGAGTCGAGATGAGCTGAAAACATAACTTATGATTCTCCGGTCAGTAATAACTTGGTCCATTTTCTTTCCGTCAACGAATATTCTGCGAAATCTCCTCGTGAACATTTCCTCAAGCACTTCGCGAAGCGTGGCATCTGACGGCATAGAAACTATCGGAGAGGCAATATGATTCAAAGTCAATGAGCTATTCATGTAGCCTTTAATGTAAAGTCCCAAAAGATCTCTTAAGCTTACTAGGGCGCCCAGTTCATATTTGCCTTCAACCATCGCAAACCCGAACTTCGTAGAATCAAACAATTTCAGGAGCTCTTCAACATCCTTGTCTGCCGAGATAGTCGCAAGTTCCTGGGCCGCATTTTCGCAAGGCTGCTCTAGAAAGTCCTTGTATGAATTTGATTTGACTTTGAGGAGCTCCGAAAGACAAGAATAACCTAGAACAGCTTGATGCGTCTTCTGCTTCTTACTAAAACCAATTGGGATCGCGTCAATTTGATGAAACCTTAGCAAAGAAGCGGCTAGAAGGAGTTGCGTCCTCTTCTCGAGGACAGGGTAGGTTCTCTTGAAGATATCGGGAAGCGCGGCTTCAATCCTCATTCCCTATCTGATCTTCCAAGGAACAAGGTGAAGTGCTAACCAGTAATATTTCTTTCTACAAGTAAAGTGTAAAATCATATTCGGAGAAAGGTAGTTCGCAGCGCACTTTGATTCGACTCGAGTTTTCTACTTCTTCTGAGAGTTGGGTAGAGAAACTGTGTGAACTAGGTGGGGTAACAATCAAAGTGATTAGCGTCAAAGGCGAAGACCAACTGAACAAGATCATACACTTCGTCGATATTCACTCCGAGATCATGCCCGCGGAAGATATTATCAATAATTTGAAAGAGTCCAAAGGAGTAACGGACATTGATCTTGCAAGAGTCGGAGCGAACCGCGTAATTGGATCCGTTACTAGTCTTGACGGCGGAGTATGTAGGGCTTTGGTCGATTCAAACACGAATACGTTCATCGCGCCCGCGAGCACCGACCGAGATTGCCAAATGATTTACAAACTTTTCATTAGCGGAAACGGCTTGCCTCTTTTCCTTCAAAGACTGCACAAGGACGGCGTAGTGATCAAAATAGGAGAGGTGTCTCCTTTATCATCGCCAAAGGGATTGACACCTCGACAACAAAAAGTCCTCAGATCCGCTCTCGAGTTAGGTTACTATGATTTCCCCAAAAGAATCAGTACTCAACAGTTGGCAAGTACTTTGGGTATAAAATCAGGAACTGTCGCAGAGATCCTAAGACGAGCGGAGAAGAATGTAATTTCGAACTACTTTGAAGTGGCCACGCCCTAGCTATTCTTTCCTATCATAATTACCCGGTCCTGTTCAAAACGGCTTGTGCCAATCGTTCTTGTGTGGTAGCTTCGACAGCTTTGATAGTATTCCGTTCGTGCATTTTTCTTTCGCACTTGTGGCAAACAGAAAGATAACTTTTCGAGTCTCCAGTGACGAAAATCTTGCAAACGATATTCTTCATTTGACAGAGATCACAATCACCGACCAGCCCGCTTTGAGGAATAGGGGGCTTGGCTACGCTCTCGTTTATCGTTTCTATGGTGCCGCTTTGAGAGTTGAGTTCATCTATGTCGACGTTTGACACAAGATCTACTCGCAATTCGTTTGCCTCAAATTTAATCAGAATGTTCTTGTAGGTGCTCTTGTACAAAACGGACTTTTTGCCGCTTGCCAGATCAATCTTATCGACGTGTATTATCGAAAGTACAAGAAGATCGTGAATTCTTCGATAACACGTGCTCACAGGGATGTGTTGTTCAGCGCTAATCTGTTCTGGAGATTTAGCTTCCGTCATAGTCGCGGCGATAATCCTCTTGGAATACTCGTCTGAGACCGCACCCACAATTGCACGGACTTTAACTGCGTCATTTATCCACATGCACTACTTCAATCCTGTAATTCACCAGTGATACACCGAGGTTTATGCACTCTACCCCTAACAGGTAAGGGGTTCTCAAACCTGGGAGATTTACTTGACAATTATTGATGGAATGGAAGATAACTTTGTTACCTGATCAGTAATGCTCCCAACAAGAATCCTCTCAAGTTGACCTAATCCCCGCTTTCCCATTATTATACAATCGCAACTTCTGTCGACGGCAAATTGCACTATCTCGTGCGATGGGTCTCCCACTTCAAGGAATGACTCCGCACGCACACGTTTCTTCTTTGCTTTCTGAAGGCAGTTGGAAAGAATCTCCTTCCCTCGATCTTCAAAAGATCCTTCGACCTCCACATAATCTGACACGTCTTCTTTGTATGTCGGATAAGGAGCGACATCCACTACGTGAAGAAAATAAATCTTCGACTCTAGTTTTTTTGCAAGCAAAAGTGCAAAGTCGGTCGCTCGGTAGGAGCTTTCAGAACCATCAACCGCGACCAAAATCTTCTTTGGAAGTGACAGTCTCTTTCCCTGCTGTGGATTTTTACTGGGCAAATTGCTGAGTCAGACTTCGATCTTTCTACTACTTAAGCGCGGGCCACGATCTTCACGATTGAGAATGTTTAATCCGCAGCAAATGTGTATTCTTTTGCTTCTTTTCGGTTCTTGTAAGCGGTCTTCGGAGAATAGTGGCACTTGATACAGATACGATTGACCATAGCTCCTCCACACTTGGGGCACTTTGCAGGGGAGATCGTTTCCTTTGTCCGAATGTTACTGCGCACTTATTGTCTGCTCCGTTTCAACTTCTTCGCTCTTGGCCTCTTTTTGTTCACCTAACAACAAGCACTGGGCATAGCGAGTAGGTTACGACCCCGCTCGATACGCTCCCGATTATCATTTTCTTAAACGAACTCAAGCCTCTAGTGCCAATTACGATCAGATCAACTTTTTGATCTTTCTCTTGATCAATTATAGACTGGACTGTCGATTCACTCGATTTTACTATCTCTCCGGTGGCATTTACCGAATTATCCTTTGCGAGTTCAATCATCTTGTCAACAAGTGCCCTCGCTTGCCCTTCGGCATATTCGTAGTACTTGTCTAGCGCCAACGTTGGCGTGCCAAGCACAGACCCTGCGCCGAAGGTCAGCTTCGGGGCAGGAATTACATTCAGAAATATCAACTGCGCATCATAGTCTTTCGCAAGTTTGACCGCAGTTTCCGCGGCACGTGCTGAATTCACAGAGCCGTCAACAGGCACAAGGATTCTCTTGTGCTCCAAGAAAGTCTTGGTTTCTAGGGGCTCCTGATCGTTTTTCTTCTTGCCACTCAAATTTTCTCTTGCATCCGTAAAGGCCTTGTTCTGATCAATTCCTTTATTTCGTCAGGAATCGACGGCTCATATGCTACTTGGACGACCCATTTGAATAGGTCGCGATCGGTAATGATTCCAACCAACTTTCCCCCTCTTCCCAATACGGGTAGGCGTCGAAAATTATTTTTCAACATAATGGTGAACGCTTCCCATATCTCGGTTTCAGGTCGGACTGTGATGACTTTCTTCTTAGCAGTAGTAGAAAGAGTTCGATTTAGATAATCGAAGCTGCCAGTGACTTCCCTCACTATATCACGCTCTGTGATTATCCCGACAAGTTTCCCTTTTTGAACAACAGGAACCGACCCGATATCGTATTTTATCATTAGATTTAGAGCATCAATTGTTCTATGAGAAGGTGTCAGTGTGAATACCTTACGACTCATGACTGACTTTATAGTGTCTTGCTCATGTGCTTTTGCCATTCGAATCCCTTTTCCTTCAATCGAATAATCTGCATATAAATGGTATTTATCATCATGCGACAATTCTCAATTATGAGAACACGAAGCGTTCTTTTTTCTGCGGTAGCATTCTTGCCTGCAATATGACATACTTAGCTGTTACTTGTCCCATAGATCTATTATTACCCATAAGGATGGATCGTTTCAGGATGAGGATGGCAATAAACCGAATCCACTATTCTCATTCCTGAGAATCATGGGAGAGGTCATTAGTCGGTGTGCCCTCTAGTTTCTATGGCAGAGCGTGTGTTTGTTTTGGCAGAGATCTTGGTAGCCGTCGATGGTTCGAAGTATTCGAATAAGATCGTGGATTTCGCATGCGATCTAGCGAAAAAGATGGAAGAAAAACTCGTGCTAATCTACGTCTCGAAGGATCCGGAAATTGTGGATGACTACATCGAGATCGGGGGAAGAACTCCAAGGGCATCAACCCAGAAGTCAGCTGTCGAAATTGCGGAGTCGATAACTTCAGACTTGGCGAAAAAAATAGAAAACAACGGGATCGCCCACGAGGTTATGTTAGAGTCAGGTAACCCTTCGGAAAAAATAGTCGCTACAGCCGCTGAAAGAAAATGCGATATGATAGTTATTGGATTGAAGGGATTGCACGGTGTTGATAGGATCAGATCAATCGGAAGTGTGTCCAGAAGAGTCTTGGAAAGTTCGCCATGTCCTGTCGCAGTAGTAAGTATCGATTAACTCGAAATTTTCAAAAATAAATCCAGCTTATTGGAGCGAGCGGGATTTTGAATAACCTGGGAAAAAGAATTATTTTCCCAAATAGTCATTCCGACTAGAGCTAATCTAACCTTGTCGGAGAGATTCCGGAACCAAGAGCCCCGGTTAGTCCTCGCAGTCTATCCCTCGTGGAAGCTGGCATCGATTCAGCCACAGATTCCAAAAGCAAACTTTGATGGGTGAGAATCAATTGTATTACATCTCTTTCGGTGACAATTCCGACTAGTTTCTTGTCGTCTACGACGGGTAGCCTCCTTATGTCCTTTCTACCCATTAGAATCAAGGCGTCCCAAACTGTTGCCGACTGCGAGATGGTAATCAAGGGGCTGCTCATGACCTGCTTCATTACATATCCCAAACTCTCTAACCTTTGAGCCATCTTCTTTACCAAGTCTCTTTCTGTGAATATTCCAACAGGTTTGCCGTTATCAGTAACTACGATGCTTCCTATCTTTGCGTCGTTCATTATCTTGATACATTCGAACAAAGGTTCCGATGAATCAATCGTCTTGACCTGCTTCGTCATTATACTAGCTATGGAGGCGTCTCCCAAAGATAAAGGCGGAGCTTGTTTTGTCGCCTGCGTTTTCTCGTCGCCACTCATTTAATTAGAATAAAAGAACGTCGGGCGATTATTTATAGTCAGACGACGATTCTCAAGTTTGGTAATGAAATCGCGTTTCGTCAGAGATTTTCATGATTTGTTTCAAGCCGGCATTGAAAAAATTTCGATTCTGCAGAAACAAGTTGTATTTTAAATCTTGCAAGCTAAGCTGAAATCAAATTCGAATTATTAACAGCCGTATCATTTCTTTAGGTCACAGGTGAATCCACTAGTTGGAGATCGATCCAAAATCAACAAGAGCCGTTCATATAAATGCAACTAGTGATGAAATACGAATCATAATCTAGCTATAATATCCACAATCGAGATATTTACGAGTGCGGGGTTCGTCTCCATGGGATTCAAGGTTTCTCCCATGTATTCGTAATAGGATTTTTCCATAAATTGAAACCGCATTAGATAGGCCCGTTAAAGGTAAAGCCCCCGAGCGCTTCTGAAACACCGATTCAAAATTGAAGAACTGCTTCTTCTCGAGGTGATTTCTCTCGATCCTATGACCAGACCAAATCCGGTTGGTCTTAGTCTCGCACGCTTAGAGAAGATACAAGCGGTCTATTTTAGTCGCTAGGCTAGATCATTTTGACGGTACTCCATCCTTGACTTGAAACCTTACCGACATAGATACGTTGTGAGTGGATCCAAACTTCCAGAATTGCGCGTCAATCCGCTGAACAAGGTTGGTCAAGTCTAATCCAAAGCGAAGTGCTTACTCCTCAACAAATAAAAGAGAAACTACTCGTCAGGCTTTTTCATTGTTGTTTTTCTTTTTCTTTTTCCGATTTGTCAGGCGATTTGCGAAATCCCTGGAGACCATTCTCAATCCACCATAATTTCTCTAAAGAAGATTAACGAAAAAACCCAGAATGAAACCTAGGAATACTCCGGCGTATGCGAGCCGAATCTTCGCGGAATCTGATTCCCAAAGCAAACCCCTCAGCATCGGTAATATTACGTAGAGCATAGTGCCGATCGCGAGGCCATAGAAGACGAGATCGAATAACGAAGTATTGTAGTAATATCCAACCGTTCCTCCCAGTATTGTGGGAAAGCCTCCGATGAATAATGCTCCAACTATTAAGCTCGTCTTTCCCTCCGTTGCGCCTAAGAAAGG
>JASHOD010000072.1 GCA_030041295.1 Nitrososphaerales archaeon | reverse complement strand
GGGCTTCTTTCTCATGAGTTTCGCCTTTGTTGAACCATTTGGCCACAACACTGGCGTCTACGATATAACGTTCAGGCAGTGTGGCGGGTCTCCTTTATAGCACGCAAAGTATTGAAGCCCGGCTTGACAGACTTTAGTATAGAATTAAGCTCAGATGCCGCCCGCTTCCGGTCTTCGCCTGCGAGCTTGCGCTCAATTGCATTACGAAGCTCTTGACTCCAATTCACTTGACTCTTTTTCATTTTTTTCTTTAGTTGTTTTGGCACCCGTATAGTCACAAGCTCACTGTCGCTCATGTCTATACATTGTATATACAATCCTAAAAAACGTGTCGATCAAAACAACAATACGATGCGTCTAGGAGGAGGAGTTTTGAGCTCAATCACGGTAACCGCTGTTGAGTCGGGTTCAACTGAAGAATTCCTTTTCGCTACTGGTCGCGAAGCCTATGGATCTATGACAGATAAGCTTACGCAATAATAGAATACATAATTTCCAAAGAGAATTAAGACGGATGTCGGCTACGTCCAGATTTATTTCAATGATAATTACAAGAGTTGATTTCCCGGCAGTAAAGTAAGAGAAAAAAGAGAGGGGCGTACGCCAAGAAACGCCCTGTGAAGAGGACGCTCCGGCGTATTACATTGCTCTACTAATAGGGCTTGAACCCTTTCTTCGATCCCAAGTACAGTCCGATAGCTCCTAGTGGCGCCAAGATGGCCAAGATGCTACCCAATGGGAACTGTGGCGTCACAGTTAGTTGTTCGCTGCTACACCCACTCGTTGCCACTCCATTGTTCGCGTCTCCACTATAGACCGCAAACCAGTAGTATGTTCCCTTTGAGAATGGCTGCGATGCAGAGTTGTAAGTTCCTGGTCCATTGACGGAGACCGGTAATCCCACCTGCATTACTCCGGGTGAAGTTCCGGAGCAACTCGTGATTGGAGTGGCAGAATAGTAGAACGTGATCCATCCTCCGGCACTGCTCGTGACTCCTGTCAGCGTTGCCGTATCATACACCGAGCCTCCATTCTTCGCGGTTGAGGGTACTAGCGAAGTCGTCAATGTAGGCGTAGTCTGGGTCACAGTAAGAGGTTCGCATGCGCTATACGCAACTTTATTGTTAGAATCTCCACTGTACACGGCAAACCAGTTGTAACTGCCCGCATTAGGCATTGTCTGTGTACCAGAACTATAGCTTGTGACCGAACCAGTCACTGTATCCGTCGCAACCGGTGTAAGACCGCTTGTTGAAGTGCAGCTACCGCCACTAGTGTAGTAAAACGAGATCGTCCCGCCTGCATTAGCTGTCGCTCCGCTCAAAGTTGCGGTGTCCGTCACGGTGCCCGACTGAACAACTACAGATAGAGACGAGAGCGCCGTGGTAATGGTGGGACTAGCCAACGACACGGTGAGTGGTTCGCATGCACTTGACTCTTTGTTGTTATTTTGATCTCCGCCGTACACAGCCATCCAGCTGTAAGAACCGGCCGAATTAAATTGCTGCGAGTTCGAGCTCGGAATAGTTTCACGCGTGATTTGAACAGCGCTTCCAACATTGGTTGGGCTGCCGCCGCAACTGCTTCCAGAGAAGTATTCGTATTGAACTGTTCCCGTCGGATTGTAGCCAGCTGATATAGTCGCGGTATCATAAACCGAGTTGCCCACAACGATTGATGCTGATGACAAGGATGTTACGATATTAGGGCTTGCCTTCGTTATGGTCAATGGTTCGCACGGTAGAATATACCATCCGTTCTCGTCGTTATAGTTTCCCTTGTACGCGGCCTTGAACGAGTATGATCCTGCCGAAGTGAAAGTATACGTTTCCGAGAATATACCCGGATAGTTCTTTCCAGTCGGTGGAATTTGACCGGATGTATTTACAACTGTTCCGCTGCATGTCCCGCCTTGGTATATTGTGAATATGACATCCCCTGTCACGCATCCAGATGTACTCCATTTATTGCACTGCCCGAAGATCCCATTTGGATCCTTGATTACTGCGGTATCAGTAACCGTGGTTCCCACTGGAAACGAAGGGTTTGACTGACCGGTGCAATTACTAGTCACCGATGTCCCGAGACACGTGTATGAGGCCGTCGAGGACCAAGCACTCGCAACCAGGCCCCCGCTGGAAGCCAATCCGAGCGTTGCCAGTAAAAATAAGAAAGTTACGACCAAACTTTTTCTTACCATATTGAATAATCACTTTACTCGTTGATTTGAGATCTAGATCTCAAATACGAAGCTCGGCTTCATGTGATAAAAAGCATTGACAAGTTATGAAAAGTCACGCAGTCGTCATCTTAGGGCGTTCCACCGAGAGAAGCGAATGACTGGCTTACAGAGTGTAATCATAGCAGTTTTCGCTATACTCTCCCTCTCTAAACTTTGTCATTCATACTCCTACAATGCTTACTTGCTGATCTCGAGTGACGAGAGTTTTTGAAAGCGAGAAATCAAATTTTGAAAGCGATTATCCTTGCCGGCGGGCGGGGCCTAAGTTTCGCAAAGTCCCGTATTCTTGCTACAAGGGCCATGATTCATATCGAGGGCAGGCCAATCTCAGAGCATCTTTTGGAATGGATCGGCAGACATCTTGAAGTCGACCTGTTCGTCTTTTCCTGCGGAGAGGGTTGGGAAACTATCAGGGGGCATTTCGGAGGCGCCTTCCATGGCATACCAATCGAATACGTGGTGGAGGAGCAGCCTCTTGGGACGGCAGGAGCACTAAATCGGTCTATCGATGTGATATCCACAAGAACGAGAGGCCGCGGCAACAGATGGAGGAAAATGAGGACGACGAAGATATCCTAGTCGTGAACGGGGACATCCTCACAGACCTTGCCCTGACGAGGTTCTTGGAGAGTCATAGGACGGCTGGAACGGTTGCGAGCATGGTTCTAGTACCCTACAGATCTACGCTCGGAGTGGCAAGGATAGACGCAGAAAATAGACTCGTTACTCATTTCGAGACCGAATATCAATTCCAAGACTTTTAGATAAACGCAGGGATTTACCTGTTCCACGCAAAATCCATCACGAGTTTTCTACCCGACCTGGGCGACGTCGAGAAGAGGATTTTACCCAAGCTAGCTGAGAATAAAAGAGCTCTCGTCCCTTCCTTACTACGGGTATTGGAGGGCCGTAGACACAATCCACGACCTAGAAGCTGTTGCGGGCGAGATCGCAGTGAGGATTCTTTCTTTATCTTGAAAGCTCTTGCCGAAAATGACCTCGGAGAATTGGTCAGTTGAGACCTTCCGAACCTTTTCAGTCCAATGGGCTTACGAAAGAGGTTCAAAGTTAATTCTTTCCGACGATATTTCGTGGAGCAATGCCTGGACCGATTTCGTAGCTAAAGGAAGTTGCTACATACGGAGATTAATGGCTTGGGCGTTTCTAAAATTTAGACTACCACACCTATCTTCAATAGTTCAGCAAAAGTAACGACTTATAACATCGCAATTGACAAGGATAATTTCTAGAATGCTGCTGCTTCATAAGAGATCGCTACTACTGGCTTCGATTGCGATCCTTGCAATATTGGTTGGCAGTTCCCTTGCTGCGTCTCTTGCTGGTCCTCAGCAGCCGATATATTCTTCATCTTCGCAGCTCCAACAGACAAAACAAGCGAATCTTTCTCCCACCGATGATGCATACGTCGTCGCTGACCTAAATGATCCGCAGGACATCGAAGGCCTGAGAACTCTCAATACAGTAAACGAGCCATTCCTCAAAGTCTGGTACGCTTGGAACCTGACTTCTTCATCGGCGGAGGGGAATCTCTCCAATGTCAAAATTGTATCGCTCGCATATCTAAAATTCAATTTCGATTCTCTTCATGCGAAGAGCATAGTATCCGCTACACTAAATCTCTACGCATACGTCGTAAACTTGACAGGATCCTCTCGCGATCTCGTCGCCTACTATGTCACGAACAACACCTGGTCTCAGGACACGCTTGATTTTGATAATGCACCTGCATTCAACAATGGTACTTTTGCAACGTCCAGTGTATCGGCAAATGATCAATGGTATTCCTTTAACCTGACAGGAATGATTCAAAATAATCAGACCAGCGGAGAGCTATCCGTCGCTATTGCATTCTTATTGCTCTATTATCACAGCCAAGAGCAAGTGGTCTTCGATTCCACCAGGGCATCTACAGATCAGCCTTACCTTTCTGTTAGTTATATTGGTCAATCCAGTTCATCCGTCGGAATTTGGTCCGCGATCGTTTCCTTTGTCGGATCTTCGCCATGGATCTACATCATTCCAACAGTAGCTGTAATAGCAGGCGCGGGAGGTGCATTCCTCTTCTTTTACTCGAGGCGAAACGGCCATTCTCACGTAAATTTCACAAAGTCGAAGAAACCTCCATCATCACCGAGTACATCTGTTTCTGAATCACATTCAAGAGCTCAAAGCACAAGCTCTGCAGAGGGAGCTCCCTTGAGTGTGGCCACGGCAGGATCTGTAATTGCAAATAACTTGTCATCGACTATAAGCTGTCCAAATTGCTCTAAACAAATTCAATCCGATTACAGTCTTTGTCCATATTGCGGTTTTGTGTTCCCATCTCATTGTCCTCAATGCGGAAAGGCAGTCAAGAAAGATTTTACTCGCTGTCCGTACTGCGGAACACGATTCGCAAATCCTCAAAACCACATGCCGTAACTGAGAGGGGCGCATTAAGAATTTGATTTGCGCTAATTATACCTAGGTTTTTTTTCACCAAATCAGATCGATGAAATATATGAAAACGTTCCCCGTTTTCTAAAAGCAATAGCAAACAGACCACATTGCCAACGCATAAAAGAAAAAGGCTTAAGTAATTTTCCAATCTCGAAGACGTCAAAGTGTTTCTCTAGTTTTGAGACATGTAAATAGAATCAATATTAGTAAGGAGACGAAAGTAGTTGCATCAATTTCTGTTATTGCGGTACTTTTCCTCTCATCTTCGATAGGAGTACTGCCGCATGTTTCTGGAAGCAGTTCGGTCGCAACGCTGAGCGGGGTGGCTTTTTCTCCAGCAATCAACATTGTGGGTTTTAACACGTATTACGACGTTAGGTTTACCGTTCCTAGCCCCGCCGAGAGTATCGACAATGTCTCAATTACATTCGCTTCTGGATACAACATTGCCAATATGCGATTCGTAAATTCTATAGGCATAGCTAACACCGGTAAAACTTTCATCTCGGGGCAGACATTTACATATCAATTTGCGAAATCGCCCACCAAAGTGGCGGCAGGCACTCTCGTAATCATAGAGACATCAAATGTGGTGAATCCTTCAACTGCAGGTAGCTATACGGGAACGATAGAAACGCTCAATGATACAACGGTTGTAGCAAGTGGTACCAGCTCTTCATATTCGTTAGGTCAAATTTCAGGTAGTCAAATAGCGTCAGGTACCATCACCAGCAGCAATTTAGCTTCTTCTATCACAATAACTGCCCTAAGCGCTGGAACCTTGTCCGTGTCGGGAACCTCTTCATTTACCGGAGCTGCAACTTTTGCTAGTACTGTAACCTCAACTGGTCTCTTGACTGCGAATGGCGGTATAAAGACGACGACCCTCTCCGCGAGCGGAGCCGCAACCTTTGCAAAAACGGTGACTACCACGGGGCTACTCACTGCAAATGGTGGGGTCGATACTTCCACGATCACAGGTGCTAGTGGTCTCACATTGAACACTGGAACAGGAAATTTGGTTGCGCTAACAAGCAGTCACGAAGAACTTGAGTTTGGAAACAGTTTCTTCTGTTACGGCAACAGCACAATAACCCCTTGTGACTACACTGAAATTACGGCATCGGGATCGATATGCAATGGTGTTGGAAGCACCCCTTGCGGCGGAGTCTTTGAACTAGATGCTCCCGGTGGAAGCTTCTATGCGGCTAATGGCGCGTTTGCTGTTTCAACGTCCGGTCAGATCACTACCAATAGCGTTGGATTCCAATCTTTTGATAATTTTGCATTGCCAGACGGATGGGGTACTGGAACAAGTACCGGACAGGACACACCGACCTTTGCGCCGGGCCGGGACGCTTATGCAATGGTCTTCATTACAGTCGACGTGCAGGGCACGAGTACCGCCGCCGAAGTTAGCGTGACGCTGAATACAAACTTCACCGGAGTGAGCATACTCCCAGAATCGGTCCACGGTTTTTATCTTCCTGCTAACGCCGAACAATCTGTAACCTATGAATACCTAGTCACTGGCTTTACTGCATCAACTTTGCCCGGATGGTTCCAGTCGGAATTAGCTACATGTTCGGTCGGACCCGCCTGTGGCGGCAATAGCTGGAACTCGGCTTATGCAATCTACGACAATATGATCAATGTGGTGTGGCTACCAGCTTAGTGGAGTAAGAGTGTGAGTAAAAATATGATGAATGAAAAAAAATTATCCAATGGAAGAAGTAAGGCGTTCGGTACGAAACTGGTGGTAGGAGCTCTCCTCCTAGTGTTGGGTGTGTGGGGTCTCGCTTCTGTCGCTGGAGGTTTTTTGGGCTCCTCATCCGCAACGGCAGGATCAGCAGCTCCATCGATGCCAACTGGAGGAGCAAGGCTGGTCGGAAGTTCAACGGCTGCTGGTGTAGCGAGGCCAAATCCACCTGCGGTCTCTCCGTCAATTCCTCACCTGAATAAGCATGGCAAGCCAGCCAAGTTCAAGGGCGACCCCTATCCTACCGGAGTTACTGACTATGGTGTAAATGGGGCAAGCACGTATTC
>JASHOD010000071.1 GCA_030041295.1 Nitrososphaerales archaeon | reverse complement strand
ATATTACAAAGGGCGGTGTTGTGATAACAAGTTATACCGTTCCTTGGCTTTGTACCGATGGTCTAAAGATCTGGTTCGACGCTCCTCCAAAAATCCGTGCCAAACGTCTTGCCGGTCGAGACAGGATAGAAATTCGAACCGCCGAGCGAATTATCAGACAAAGAGACGAACGCAACAGAAATTTGTACTGGGACATTTACAAGATAAAGTTCGGTGAGGATCTTAATGTTTTCAATTATGAGATTGATACGCAGAAAATGAACGCAGAACAAGTAGCCGAGGCTGCGGCGCGACTTGTAGATAATTACCTGAAATCGCTTCCCGGTGCTACCAAGAAGAAATCGAATTGAAGTAAAAGAATTGAATCCAATTAATTTCCAAATAGCGGACAAGAATAAGGTCGCATCGTTATCGAGGTTCACGAGGGAAGAAGGAAGAAAAAATGATACGCAGCTAGTTAAACTGAAAGAGAACGACGAGGTCTCCGATGCACGATACGGAAATGTGCCTATTGACAGGCCTCTCCAAGAGTATCTCAAATACGGGTTCATCGCGCTAGACAAACCTCGCGGTCCTACAAGTCACGAGGTTGTTGCGTGGGTAAGGAAGATTTTCCGCACTGATAGAGCCGGCCATAGTGGTACTCTCGACCCAATGGTGTCGGGTGTTCTTCCCGTCGGATTGGGTTCGGCAACAAAAGCGCTTTCTGCTTTTCTTTTAGGGCCGAAGGAATACCTTTCTGTGGCACGGATCCACGATAGTGTTCCCACTTCTCAAATCTCGAGCGTCCTGAGCGAATTCTTAGGAACCATCTACCAAAAGCCGCCGCAGAGATCGTCGGTAAGAAGAGCCACTCGAACTAGAGAAATCTACGAAACGGAATTAATAGAACAGGTCGGGAACCTTCTATTGATCCGAACGCTCTGTGAAGCTGGAACCTATATCCGGAAGTTGATCTACGACTATGGCGAGATTCTGAAAGTGGGTGCTACTATGGCGGAACTAAGGCGAACTCGAGTCTGTGATATTTTCGAAACTGATTTAGTAAGGCTTCACGATCTTTACGAAGCTCAAGCGACTTTTGCAGAGTCGGGTATTGATTCGAAAATTAGGGAATTTGTCAAGCCTATTGAACATGCATTGTGTTTTCTAAAGCAAGTTAAGATCCGAGACTCGGCAGTTGATTCGGTCTGTCATGGAGCGCAACTAGCAGTTCCAGGAGTAGTATCATTTTCTGCAGGACTGAGGAAGAATGACCTTGTGAGAATACTTTCAGGAAAGGGAGAACTAGTAGCGCTAGCTGATTCACAAATGAATGCTGAAGAAATCTCCGCCGCAAACCACGGAGTTGTTACTCTGACTAAGAGGGTAATTATGGAAGCTGGAACCTATCCTAAAATGTGGAAGAAATCAGACAAACCTAAAGAGACTGAAGAAGTCAGCGAGGCACTGATTAAGAAGTCCGTTTTAGACCGACTAGCAGAAGAAGATGATGAAAATACTTCGGAATAGAATTACCCGAGCGGGATTTCGTTATCACGTAGGATAGCCTCTCTTAAAGATAGAAATAGTTAATTTAACTCAAGATCATCAGAAGTAAAAGAACTCAATGCCGGGGTCGCCTAGCCTGGTATGAAGAACCAAAGATTAGGTTGTCCTAGAAGGGCGCAGAAATGATATTGCGCAAGCCTGGAAAATCTTGGTCTCAGATTCCCACAATCAGAATGTTTCTGATTCCTGTAAGCCTGTGACCGAATTGGTCTCGTGGGTTCAAATCCCACCCCCGGCGCTCCTCTCATCGTCTTTGTTTCAAAAGAAATTGGCAATATTGTGAAATAGTGTGCAAAGGGGCTCTTTTGGCTAAATGACGATCTTAGGGAGAAGCATCATCGTGAAGCTCGTAGAAGAGCAGAAGTGTATCCATCCTTTCGATTACGACTTGTTTGACGGGGATGGTTACGTTCTCACGGTCCAGCAGGAAACGAACCTTCACTACCTTGAGCATAGAAATGTGATCTCTCACGAAGTTGTTTTCACTCCACCTGACGTAGTAGGTCACCTCACAGCAAAGAGCAAGTATGGTAGACTCGGGCTATCATTTTTGAATTCAGTAAAGGTTCACAGTGGGTTCGTTGGACGTCTCGCTCTCGAGCTCGTCAATCTGAATAACGAGCGTGCCCCGATTACTATCAAACGAGGCGATCCGCTGATACACATCGAATTCGAGAGGAGAGAAGGAGACCCTAGCGTCTACTCCGGACAGTACATGTTCCAGTATTTGAACGACCAGGAGGCGGAGATGTACTCCAATCTTCTTTCGAGGATCTATCCCACCCTTTTTTCAAAGCAAGACCTCGAAGTGAAAGTAAAAAATCGCGTTAAACTTTGAAGGCAATCTCGGCATGCCCTCTACCTTAAGAGAGCTGCCGAGATAGTCAAATGACCTAAATCTTTAGCGCAGCCTTGAGGCCCTTGTAACGATTCCTTATGGTTACTTCAGTAACCCCGGCTGCTTCCGCGACATCCTTCTGGGTCTTGTTTTCATTTTCCATTACGCAAGCGACGTAAAGCGCCGCAGCGGCTAGACCCATCGGATCCTTGCCTGCCGAGGTTCTAGTCTCCTCGGCTCTCTTCAAAATTTCAAGAGCGCGTCTCTTGGTCTTCTCTGTCAATCCTGCTTTACTCGCGATACGCGAGACGCATTTTGTCGGGTCAACGACAGGCATCCGCAAGTCCATCTCTCGAAGCAGCAACCTGTAACATCTGGCGATGTCTTTCTTCTTTACGTTACTGACTGCAGAAACATCCTTTAGCGTTCTCGGAGTTTCGGTGTCTCGGCAAGCGGCGTAGAGCGAGGCCGCTATCAGCGCAGAAATCGACCTTCCTCTAACGAGTCCCCTTTCGAGCGCCTTCCTGTACACGTACGCGGCCTTTTCGATGACTGCATCACTAACATTCAATTTGTCGGCGAGTCTATCAAGCTCGCTGAAAGCTTGACGAAGATTACGGTCGACAGGCTCATGAACTTGACTTCGTCCGTCCCACGTGCGCAATCTCTCTATAGTGGCCTTCATGGAGGCAGGCAGAGATTTTCCAGAGGCATCACGGTCTTCAACTCCGATGACGGTTGCTAGTCCCATATCGTGCATAGCTAAACTCGACGGAACTCCCGTCCTGGATCTGTCATCTTTTTCTTCTTTGGAAAAAGCCCTCCATTCGGGGCCTATTTCCTCAATTTTCTCTTTAACGACATAGCCACAGTTGCTGCAGAAGAGCTCTCCGCCAGCGGTGTCAACAACCATCGGACCCTTTCCGCAACGGGGGCATCTGTCTAGAGATCTTTGTAATTTGAATAAGTTGCCATAACTTTTGTTCTCAATACTCATTAAAATTCCGCCAGAAACCTTTTATCTAGAGACGATAGCAGCCGGTCGTCTATGCATTTAAGGATTTTGCACAGGTCGAAGCATTTTTATCACTTTTTCGGAGAAATTGGGGCATGATTTACCGCTTTAGCGATAATTTGGACGAGAAGCAGGTCAAAGAGCTCTCCTCTAGGTTACAAAACAGGACGATTTTGCACATCGAATATGATGAGCAGGGAGATGACAACTACTTTGTTCTCGGATTTGACGATGATACAAAATTAACTATCTTTTATCAAACCGGGAAAGGCAGCTTAATCCTAGGAGAAGGATTCCCCTAGCCCCACTGGGGATAGTTACTCCAGCGCCATTGTGACTAGGGAATCCTGCGTCACAAAGCCAGCCGGCTTGCCTAAATTGGTCACTAGCAAGCGTCGAAATCCTTTGTCTCTCATTAACTCGATAGCTTTCCGAGCGGGTGAATTTTCGTCTATGGAGACCAGAGGCGAAGACATTACTTTTCGAAGCAAAACATGCGCCGAGGGAAGATCTTCAGCAACTATCTTGTAAAGCACGTCTCTCTCCGTTAGAATTCCAACAGGAAAGCCGTTTTGCGTTACGAATACACTTCCTACCTTGTATTCCTTCATCAGCTTGGCAGCTTCCCAGACGCTATTGTTGATGTCTATGGTGATCAATTCTTTGCTCATGTATTTAGAAACGGGGTCGTCGAGAGGTGTTCTTGCCTCTGTCCAATCGATCCAAAACGATACTTGGGCGTTACAATTCTTGCAAATATCAGGAGGGGTTTCTTGTTCGTAGACCTCTCCGCACCGATAACACTTCCACTTCGGCAATATACAACGAAATGAAGAATACTCTCTATGAGATAACTGTTACGCCACTCTGTGTGCTTAGGAGGATATATTCCCAAAAGGGTCGACATTGGCTCCTTGCTTTAATCTATCAAATTCGACAATCATCTCGCCGTTTAAGATGCGTCTCTGAACCTCGGAAAGAAGGTCTTCCAATTTCTTTTCCTCTCTAAATCCCTTAATGGATAGAATGCTCCTCGCGGCTCTGGGCGAGATTTCGATATTCACATTGTGTCCTCCGTAATGACCTCCGAAAGCTACCCCTTTGAAGTTTATTTTTCTTTTCTTCTTATTTACCCTCATTTCAAAAAATCCAGTAAGCCTGTAAGAAGCCCCGAGGCCTTCGAGGGATAGTATGTGAATTTCTCCCAGATCCTCATCATAGTGCGACAAAACCACCGATCACCAAAATTGCAAGTAGAATTTGAAATAGTTCTAGAAAATCAAACGTTTAACTGCTTACCGTTGATCTTCTCTATGAGCAAGAAACGAATTATCAACGCAAGATAGTTAGGCTACACATGTATAGATGGATTGAATCCATGTCCAAGAATGTCAAGCTTGGTAAATCAGACCTACTGACTATTCATGTGATCATCAGGGGAAGGGTACAAGGAGTTTCATTCCGATCCAGCCTTAGGAACAAAGCGGAAGAATTGATGGTCGCGGGATGGGCTCGAAATCTTTCGGATGGTTCCGTCGAAGCTCTTCTACAAGGAGACAAAAGGAATGTCGATCTTCTCCGCGATTGGTGTTGGATCGGACCAAGGTCTGCTAAAGTGGATTCAATTAATGTAGAGCGCGTTGAGACGGAGAAAATTTACCAAGACTTTTCCATTTTATTCTGAATATTGTCTTTGCGTGGTTGAGGGCCAAGCAAGGGAATAAACCTAATCTAGTATGGTTTTAGGAATTGAATTCCAAAAGCGAGTCCAGCTCTGATTCGCAAAAGAGAAACGATTGAAAGAACATGCCTAAGAAAGTTGCTTTGATTAGGGGGGATGGCACAGGGCCCGAACTTGTGGAAGCCATGCTAACTGTTTTGCGAGCTACTGGGGCAAACGCGGAATTCGTCCAATGCGACGCGGGACTCGAGTGGTGGGAAACCCATGGAGGACCCTCACTGATTCCAGAGGAAACATATCGTATTCTTGACCAGACTGACGCGTGTTTCAAAGGGCCAACGACGACGCCTTGGACGCCTGGCTCCCCAAGAAGCGTCGCGGTAAGTATCCGTCAGAAGTACAATCTTTTCGCGAATGTTCGTCCAATCAAGACGTTCAAGGGACATGTTTCTCCTCTTGGAGAAGTGGATTTTGTTTGCGTCAGGGAAGCAACCGAAGGGATGTACAGCGGATTAGAATTTAGGCTGTCGAATGACACTGCAATAGGAATAAGAAAGATTACGAGGGGTGCTAGCGAAAGAGTTGCCGAATTCGCGTTTCGTGAGACCGAAAAGCGCGGATGGAAAAACCTGGTGGTCGTCAACAAGGGAAACATACTGAAAGAAACCGACGGTCTCTTCATGGAAGCAGTTCATAACGTAGCAAAAAAACATCCGGACATTGAGCTGCAAGAGTCGTTCATAGACAACTTTGCTCAGCAGCTTGTAAAGAATCCTCAGAATTTCAATAAGAGCATAATATTGAGTACGAATTTGTTTATGGATATTCTCTCTGAAGAAGCTTCAGCGCTCATTGGAAGTATAGGCGCTGTTTATTCGGCAAACTTTGGAGAGAAGTATGCGATGTTTGAGCCTGCGCACGGAAGTACGCCGAAATACAAGGGGCTGAACAAGGTCGACCCAACTGCAACGATACTGTCTGGGGCATGGATGTTGGAATACATCGGGGAGGGGAGAGCAGCACAAGCGATATTCGACGTCACAAAGCATGTTGTGGAAGAGGGTAAAATTGTCACCTATGACTTGGGTGGTACAGCTAAAACCTCGGAAATGGCGGAAGCGATAGCCGACCACGTCAAGAAAGCTCTTCGATGACCTTCAGTAACGGTGGCGTTTCCGCGCCGGCTATTTTCTCACCATGGCTTGTGATATTCACAAATCTTATCCTGTTTTTTATTTGGATCAGAAATTCAAGAGACTCTTTGCCAAATCTCAATTTTTTCACTCTGTATTCTGAAAAGGATCGTCGAGTCCGCGCGGACTTTGGAGTTATCGATTTCGAGAATTCTCCCTCTTCCTTTCCGAAATCCATTCCAGCAATTACGATAATCATGGGGTCTAGCGTGCTCGCGATGTAACAAGCCCTGTCTCCGTCGGTCAAACCTCCGAAGTTCCATACATTGTCCGAGGATTCAACTTGTGTCGTTCCTATTACATTGCGGCCAAGACTTGGAATTGTGTCGCGGAGCATTTTGGCGTTGTCTCCGTGCCCGTGAACGAATAAGGATCTTTCTTCGCTTTGGACTTTGAGAGCCTCAAGCGAACAACTATCGAGGTCAGAAACAGTAATGTGAGGGATGATCACGGCATCTAGCAGAGCGTCGGTCGCGCCGTCGGCAGCGACTATAATATTCTTCTTCTTCCTCGCGACCGGATAGAGTTTCATAATATCTTCTCGCAATGATGGACCAGCGCCGAACATTATGATTTTCTTCCCTCGTACTTGTTTTTGGAGTTCACCGAATTGTTTGGCAGCACTGCGAGCGTTCCGTGAAGAAAGGGAAGCTGACAATTCATCTCGCGCTTTCTCATCTGCGGATTTAGAGTAACCTAGTGCACCAGATATTTTGTCATAAAAGACCTCATACCATTGTTGTCCCAACGGTACTATTGATGAATCCAAGCTAGCTCTATCCTCCGAATATTCACGCTGAAATTTATGAATTCACCTTGAATTTACATCTGGCGAAGCGAGAACAAGATAAAAGATGGTTATTGAGCAATGGAAACTAGATGGCGACGGACAAAAGCAAAAAGAGACACATTCGTGGGAAAATAGATGGTACTGCGGTTGGAGACGACCTTCCCATAAGAATCATGGGAGTCATCAATCTTAGCGCGGATTCGTTCTACAAGGATTCAGTCAGGAACAAAATAGAAGAAATTCTCCGAACAGCTCTGAAAATGCAAGAAGAAGGAGCTAGTGTGATAGATTTAGGCGCCAGATCAACGGCACCTTACAAAACTACCGAGGTCTCCGCGGAATTAGAAACGAGATTGCTCTCGAATGCCGTCAAGAACTTGGTTGACAGGATTGATATCCCTCTGTCCATAGACAGTACTCGGTCAAAACCCGCGAGAGCGGCTTTAGAACTAGGAGCTAGAATAATAAATGATCCCTACGGACTAGCACACAAAGAGGGCCGGGCGATAGCGGAGCTAGCCTCTGACAAGAAATGTTCCTTGATTTTGACAGCTCATGAAAATATCAAGGGACAGATTCATGACCCTATTTGTCGCGTAAAGAAGGCGATAGGTAGCTCACTTGAGATTGCAAAATCTGAGGGTGTGAAAACATCTCGTATCATAATCGACCCAGGTATAGGCTTCTTCTCCGATAGTAAGTTATCTAATGTTCAGTGGAATTCATCAGTGCTCGGTAATCTGGAAGCTCTGAGGGTATTTCGACTGCCGATTTTGGTGGGTGTATCGCGGAAGAGTTTCTTGGGTATCCTCGGCGGAGATATACCCCCGGAGGAAAGGTTGCCGGGATCTTTGTCCGCGACCGCAATTGCGGTCTACAATGGCGCTCATATCATTAGGACACACGACGTCAAAGAGACACTACTATCTGTCAAGGTCGCTTCAAAGATAAAGCTTGCAAAGCAAAAAGGTTTAAGGCGAATAGGATAAGTCATCTCTCCATGAGTTCCTCGCCACAAAGAAGTGAAAACGCAGGGCAATCTGTAGGCAGATCAGCCGATGATATTCAAAAAAACGCAGAAATTAAGGAGTATCTAGAAACCCGAATTTCGGAACTCGAAATCGAGCTTTCAAAGCTAAGGGATATGCTGCATCTTGTAGATTCAAATCTTCGTGAGAAGAGTTTCGTTCCAGCAATTTCTCTTCGGGATCTGCAAGGTTCTGAATCTGCCGAAATTGGCATAAAGCAAACGGTAAATCCCAAAACCAATGCGAAAGAGTCAAGACAGGCTGATGAAAAAAAGACGGAAACAACGATTCAAAGCCCAAACCAGAAGCAACTCCGTAGAACAAAGGATTCAATGGTTTTGGCGAACGCGCTCATTGAATCTGACAAAGTAATCATCATCCCGGAGAAGGCGGTGAAATTTTCCCAGCACACTCCACCCTTCGAGTCTTTCTTTGTGAACAGGATACTCCGGGGTTATCAAGCTCGAGATGAAGAAGAAGCAAAACTAGGAAAATTGAAGGCAGCACAAGTACTACAATATAACGTGCAAGAAGCACAGGGGAGCATAACGAGTGTGACCGTCTCCAACTATCGTGACACGGCGCGACTGAACGAGATTTTGAGTACAATCACTTGGGCCTTTACTAGAATGTTGGAAAAGAAGTAGTAAGCGCATTCGCTTTATTCATTTTAGTTTGTAAACGCTTATAGCCCTGTCAACGCGTGAATTAGTTGGCAAGGGAGAATGTTTCAGTTCCTTGCCAGTGGACTTTTATTCGAAATTAACGAATGCTAGAGGCGTCTATACCTTCCGAGATTTCGTTCTCGTTCCGGGAAGAAGCGATGTTGAACCATCAAAAGTCGATCTTTCGATCAACTTAACCAAACAAATACATCTGAATCTCCCCCTGGTTTCGTCTCCCATGGATACTGTTACCGAATCGGACATGGCGATCGCCCTTGCAAGAGAGGGCGGGTTGGGCATTATTCACAGGAATATGCCGATCGAAGAACAAGTCGAGAACGCAAAACGAGTGAAACGTGCCGAATCCTTCATCATCAGGGATGTCGTCACAATAACGCCCGACCAGAAGATTTCCGATGCGCTCGAATTAATGCACAACAAGAGCATCTCGGGACTGCCGGTTGTGTCCGATGGGGATAGGATTGTCGGAATCTTAACGAAACGAGACGTGAATTTTGCTGACCCCAACGTTTCTGTGAGAGAGGCGATGACAAGCGAAGTCATAGTCGCTGGCCCTGAAGTGACGATTGAAGAAGCAAAGAAAATAATGAACAAGAGGAAAGTCGAGAAACTTCCCGTAGTCGACAAGAACAGGAAACTTATGGGCCTGATCACTATAAAGGACGTCTATTCGAGGGAACGGTTTCCTCTCGCTACTCGTGATTCCCAAGGAAGATTACTAGTCGGGGCAGCAGTATCACCGTACGACATTGAGCGTGCAAAAGCTCTAGAAAAGCACGTTGACCTTTTGGTTTCTGACGTGGCACATTTCCACAATACGAATATCTTGGAAGCGGCAAAGAAGCTTACGAATGAGGTATTCGTCGAATTCATTGCGGGCAATTTAGGGACCATTGAGGGAACAAAAGACACGATAGAAGCTCTTGATGGTCATGTGGCCGGGATCCGAGCAGGGGTGGGATCGGGTTCAATCTGCGTTACGTCGGAAGTGACTAAAGCTGGGGCTCCCACTCTTTTCGCCGTATCGCAAATTGCCGTGGCTCTTCAAGAGCTCGGAGTTGAAATTCCGATTATCGCGGACGGAGGCATAAGAGCTGCGGGCGACGGCGCACTGGCATTAGCTGCAGGAGCTTCTGCCATAATGATGGGCAACGTATTTGCCGGATGCACTGAATCTCCGGGTGGTCTGATAAAGATAGGAGGGAAGTACTACAAACCTTACCGAGGAATGGGTAGCATGGCCTCAAGACAAAAGAGATTCGCAATGGATCGCTACAACCAACCAGCGAAGGGGATAGCAGAAGGTGTTGAGGGCGTAGTGCCATACAGGGGAGACGTCTCTACGGTTGTGGAAGAATTTGCATCAGGTCTTAGGGCGTCGTTCGGTTATGCTGGTGCCACATCGGTTAAGGATCTTTGGCAAAAAGCAAAATTTGGTGCGGTAACGGCGGCTGGGGTAGATGAAATGAGACCGCATAGTATTATCCTGCCAGGCGAAGAAAAAATCTGACAGCGTGCAGAGAGCGGCTTGCGGGACACAAATTCACTTGAGAAAATACTTGTGCTTGATTTCGGAGCACAGTATGCTCACCTAATATGCCGGCGAATTCGTGAACTAGGAGTATACGCGGAACTAGTCCCTTACGATATCACGAACAAAGAAATCGCCGAAAGAAAGGGTCGGGGGCTAATCTTTTCTGGGGGGCCTATGAGCGTATACGAAACGAATTCTCCTTTGCCGAGGATGGAGATTTACAAGGCAGGACTTCCTATTCTTGGGATTTGTTACGGCTTGCAGGCTCTCGTTTTCCAAAATCGCGGAAAGGTCTCGAATGCTTCGCGAAGGGAGTATGGAAAATCACCAGTGTATCTTTTATCACATGAAAATCCGCTCTTTCGAGGAATTAGCAGTCCTACTATTTGTTGGATGAGTCACGGTGACGCGGCGGAATCTCTTCCAACAGGTTTCCAAGCAATAGCTAGCAGTCCGAACTCGCAATATGCCGCAATTGCGTCAGACAATTTGATGTATGCCGTGCAATTTCATCCTGAGGTAACGCATACGGCTGAAGGAAACAAGATTTTATCAAACTTTGTATTCGACATATGCGGTTGTACGAAAAACTGGTCAACCGAGACAATGATTGATGATGCGGTTGCCGACCTCAAGACTCTCATCGGGCCAAAGGATAAGGTACTTTGTGCGTTGAGCGGTGGAGTAGATTCCTCAACCACTGCTGCCCTGATCGAGAGAGCTATTGGTAAGCGACTAATTTGCGTCTTCGTTGACACGGGTTTGCTAAGAGAAGGAGAAAAAGAAAGAACAGAGGATTTTTTCCGCCCTCGCCTAGGAAAAAATCTCGTAATCGTTGACGATTCAAAGAGATTCCTCTCGGGACTAAAGAGAGTTAAGGATCCTGAAAAGAAACGAATGATCGTTGGGAGAGAATTCATACGTTCATTTGAGCGAGTTCAAAGGCGATTTGGTAAAATCAAATGGCTCGCGCAAGGAACTCTTTACACGGATATTGTTGAAAGCGCAAAGTCAGCTGTTTCAAGAAACACTCAATCGAAGATCAAGTCTCATCACAACGTTGGTGGATTGCCGAAGGATTTGAAATTCGAACTGATCGAACCACTGAAAGACCTCTACAAAGACGAAGTGAGAAGGCTGGCGGCTACCTTGGGGGTGCCAAAAGAGCTAGTTTTCTCGCATCCTTTTCCAGGCCCCGGATTAGCCGTCCGAGTTATCGGCGAGGTGACAACGGATAAGCTAAGGATTGTCCGCAAAGCAAGCTCAATCATCGAAGAAGAGCTCCGTAAATCGGGAATGCATGAGAAAGTTTGGCAGGCGTTTGCATCTGTCGGGGACGACCTTGCGACGGGCGTCGGGGGCGACGCGAGATCAGTCGGACACATCGTCATTATACGTATCGTTGAATCCGTGGACGCAATGACGGCTGATTGGTCTAGGATCTCATATGATATTTTGGAAAAAATCAGTTCCCGAATTACAAACGAAGTTTCCGGGGTCACTTGGGTGACTTATGCGATCTCAAGCAAGCCTCCTTCCACGATAGAACCTCAGTAATAATATTCTCGATTATCTGCCATAAAGTTAAGTACGTCATTGGGTGTAGGAGGTTCAGCATTTTCGCCCGAAACGTAAAGACCTGCCGCCGCATTGGCAAAACGGAGTCTGAGTTCTGGTTCCCAGTTTAGGAGAAGACCAACTATGTCCGCCGAGTCCCAAACGTCTCCTGCTCCCGTCACTATCTTTTGATTCACTCTGTGACAAGGGATCGCAATGCAATCGGTAGAAGATGAAGATTTGCAAGAAATGCTCATGTTTTTCGTATGAACGTCGACATTCGCATGAATTGTGTCTGAAACAAATCTAACTGCCGATTTCAAGTCCTCTTGAGTGTAGTCTTGTGGCAGACTATGATTTGAAAGAACTTTGCACAAAATTCGCAGCTCGTTGTCGTTCAAACTTACGTAATCGACTAGTCCACGTTCAAAAACCATCTTGACAAGCGATGGAATATTATAAGCCAACTCGGCTAGGTCAGCCGGATCGAAGAAAGTGGAGACGCTGTTCCCTTTAGCTAGAGAAAACGCCCTTGAACAAAGCTCGGACCCCTTTTTGTTGGCGGACCAGTTCACGACCGCTACGATATTTGATTTCGCTATATTCCTCCAAGACTCTTCGGAAATTTGTGCGCCGTCGAATCCTTCGAGGTCACCAGTGTCGCTCACCATGACATTTACGTGCCGCCCGTTCTCTACAAACTCAAGAGCAATAGTGAAACCGTTTCTGCCAGGTACGATGTCCACCGTTACATTAGGCATCTTGCGGAACGTTGAAACAAGGGTCTCTGCCGGAAGAGATTGCGCAATTGCCAGAAGATTCACTCGCGCTCCGAATTTGCCTAGCGCGTAAGCCATGTTTACAGCATTCCCACCTTTTACTTCAGCTTGACGAATGCCGCGTATGCTTCCGCCGCCTCCTATCTGGCTCTTGGATTTAATCGCAGCAATCAGGTCGTCAATCGAATCCACTTTGACAAATCGATCTACAAAATAATCGGGAAGAACACTTACCTTGCCCTTCGCAGGTAACGATGGCAAAGATCCCCTAATTCGCTCAATGATACTCTCGTTGACGTTCATTTTGAACAATCGCTACCGAGATTCCCACTTGATTGCAAAATGGACAAAAGGAATTCGGTCAAAGAAAGACCATTTATCAGGCAGTGATGCTTTCATGCTAAGGAGTATTCTAGTCCATCGAATTCCTTGACCAAATGATGCACTTTCCTTTTCAGATTCTCCCTTGTGGCTCTGCCACGAATCGCATCCGAAATTAAGTGAGCGATTGTTTCCATTTCGCCTTCTTTCATCCCACGTCGCGTTACCTCAGAAGTTCCGAGCCGAATTCCAACGTCAGTGATCACGTCAATCCGCTCGAGCAAATCCGCAATCTTCACTGACTTGAGCTCATCGTATCCTAAGAGTACTTGATGTGATTCTGTGAATCCCTCTTCCTTGCATTTAACCAGCGTATCAAGTTCATTCAAGGCCGACGCAAGTTCCTTGGAATTACGAACTACCTGAGAAGCATAATCCTTACCGAATTTTAATAGTTCCAACATTGCAAAAGTCAGGCTTGCAACACGGTTCAAGTGAACATTGTCAACTATTCCAGGAAATATCTTCTCTTCTACACTTGAAAAGAGCTCATGATCGTTTGAAAGCATGATGCCGCCTTGAGGCCCAAATAGGCTCTTGTGCGTCGAGCCCATCAGGATGCTGCTCCCTTCTCTTAACGGGTCTTGGAATTTGCCTCCCGCGATCAGGCCCATGACGTGCGAGCCATCGTAGATATTATAACCTTGGTATCCCTGAGGCGTCGCCTCCTTGATCTTGTACGGAAAGGGAATGAAACTAGACCCGAATACGGCCATCTCGGGTTTTTCCGAGAGCAATAGTTTGCTTGCTTCTTCGGAAATTATGTTCATCTTTTCAGGGTCATAAGGAAAGTACAGGTTTTTCAGGTGAAGAAGCGGGCCGAGTCCCTCTTCTGATGAGCCGGGATACCCGCCGTATTTGGGCGGGCAAGTGACCACCCTATCTCCGGGTTTGAGAAGTGACATGAACGCAATCATCGAACACGTATGGCCGGAAAGAGGTCTTACGTTCGCGTATTTGCAACGATATAATTTCTTTGCAACCTCTTTCGCCAGCTCCTGAACATCGTCACTTAGCCGGGTGCCCCGATAGAAATTATCGGGCGCTGAATAGCGGTTGGAAAGGTCACTCGAAAGAAAGGATCGTGTCGAAGGACTGGCAAAGTTCTCTGAAGGTATCAGATTCAGAGTTTGTTTTGTCCGCCAATTCTCGTGTTCTCTGACGGTTTTTCGTAGCTTATTCACATAATAAATTACATCGGTTTCGTTCACCAAATGCATTCATCATTTTCTTTTTCTTACGGAGTGCGGTTTCGTGAGTTCAAGTTCATTTGCGCCAAATAAAAAATATCCGACTCATCAAAATTACTTTGCTCAGGTTTTCAGCGTTTCTTCGATTTCTTATTGACGGTTTCCCGGATAGTTGTCTTCCTATGTAGATCGACATAATCAGGTTTCGAGCGAGTTTTCAAGAACAACAAAACGGAGCCTCCTATAATTGACGCGCCTAATATGACAAAGATGAATGAAAAAAGAAATCCCATGACATAAAAGAAAAGGCCTAGGAGAAAGAAAGCTACTCAAAATCAATTTCGATAAGTTTTGACAAGTTTTTGCTTACCGTGTTGACTCACCAAAAATCCATTTGCTATCTAGCCAGTTCAGATCAGGGTTTCTCTTGATCTTTTTATTCCTGAGTCATCGATACTATTAACGAACTATGAGGAGCTGTCGTTTATGAACAGATCTAGCATTCGCCCACTTCTATAACCTCGAGGATCAATCTCTACCGACTCGTACCCGAGCAACTTTAACTTGGCTTCGATTTGCTTAATGTACTCCTTGGCCAATTGAATTGAACCGTAATCCATCTCTAAGATCGCTCTTTCTCCGATTGTTCTTACCCTGAGGACCTTAACGTCTATAACACTCTTGACATAGCTTTCTGCCTCTTCGATCCGTCGCAAAGTAGTTTCGTCAATTTTCTGTCCGTATGCGACTCTGCTCGACAGGCATGCCTCTGAAGGTCTGTCTGCGTTAGAAAGGCCCTTGTATCGCGCCATGTCACGAATCTGCTCTTTGCGAAATCCCAGTTCCGCAAGTGGTGCTCTAAAACCGGCTTCCCTGAGCGCTTTCACGCCCGGTCTTGGGGACATCATGTCATCAAGATGGGTGCCGTCTACCCAAACCGAAATACCTCTATCTTTTACAAGAGGTATTATTGCAGAAGCTAAATTCGATCTGCAAAAATAACAGCGATTAACCTGATTTGCGACATACCCTTCATTTGATAGATCGTCTTGCAAAACGGTGACCAGTTCGATTCCTATTTCGCCAGCCATTCGTTTTGAATGTTCAATTTCTGACTTTGAGAAAGAACTAGAAATCGAGCTGACGGCGATTGCATTCTCTGAGAGTGCTTCGCTTGCAGCTAGGGCAAGTATAGACGAGTCAACTCCAGCAGAGAAGGCTATAAGAGCAGAATCGAATTGCAGAAACCAATCTTTTAATTTCTCATAGTTCTGCTTTGCATGAGAGACAAAAGCATTGTCATACTCATTGCCAGCCATCTTAATGGTGGAGCTCGTATCGATTATGCACCGAGATATGTTTCTCTATCCTGATTCATTTTTCTTTTTGTGATTCGTCATTTAGAAGAAGACTTGGATTTTTAGTGATATGGTTCCTTGTAACATCCACAACTTGCTCTAATACGTCTCTCAGAGGGATTTTCTGGCTCTCCGAAATTCGGAGGCAATCACTAAGCTCGGGTTTGATTCGTAGCAACCGACCCTTGAATATAGCGATCTTGACCGAAACATTTCCGCGAAAGGCCTCTATGGCAAAAGGAATGGCGATAATTTTGCGCGGAACTTTCAAACGCGAATACTCAGTTGTTTTTACTCCTAGAGTTCCAGTTTCCTCGACTAAAAGTTGCGAAAACTTGTCAACGGATTCAGTCGAACATACTATTCTGACGGTGTATCCTTCTCTCCCTTTCTTACCCAAGAAAGGAATCGCGGTTGCATCTTCCGCGCCCTCGCTTAGAGCTCTTTCAATGGTGCGCGATAATATTTCGCCCGTTACGTCATCTACATTTGTTTCAATCAGCGCAATTAAATCTCTATCAAACTTAACCGGGGTCTTGCGAGGAAAGGAGGGAAGAGATGAGGAAGACGACTGGCCAGAAGAAGTAGAATCACTTTTCAGATCCTTATCTACAGTCGGAGATGACGAAGACACTTTCGGGTAACTTCTCTGAAAATTGAATGAATCCAGTTGTTAATAACTTGTGCCATCCCCTGCTAATGTTCTGTAATTTCTTGCTATCGAAAAAAGGTGCAAATTTGGGTTTCAGAATCACGCTCCAAAGCTTCGTTGGAATATTTTTAAACCAAATTCTACAATTTTTTCTGAAGGCGTAGCAAAATGATTGGTATCGTTGGCTCTGGGAGAGTGGGAAGCACGCTAGCAATGCTACTAGTGCAAAGAAATGTTGATGACATTACTCTTGTAGATATCATTGAAGGGTTACCGCAGGGAGAGGCCCTTGATCTTTCTCACATGGCTGCCGAGATAGGCGTCGATGTAGAAATCACAGGGTCAAATGATTACTCCGCTCTGGCCGGATCTGATATTGTCGTAGTAACCGCCGGTCTCGCGAGAAAGCCTGGAATGACTAGGATGGACCTTCTTACGAAAAATGCAGGAATAATAAAGTCTGTTTCAGAGCAGGTCGCAAAGCATGCTCCGAATTGCATTCTCGTGATGGTTACGAATCCGCTCGACGCAATGACTTATGTTGCCCTAAAGACCACTAAATTCCCAAGGAGCCGAGTTATGGGAATGAGCGGCATGCTGGACCTGTCCCGTTTTAAAGAATTGCTCTCCCAGTCACTTCATGTTTCAAGAGCATCGATAAATGCGCTCGTGGTAGGTGAGCATGGAGAGTCTATGACTCCACTTCCCTCCTATACATCGGTCAACGGTATACCTCTCACTACTCTTCTTTCACAGGAGCAAATCTCCACTGCCATTGAGAAGACAAGGCAGGTAGCGGCTGAGGTAATACGCTTGAAGGGAGCTACGTTTTACGCTCCCGCAAATGGAATCGCTCGTATGGTAGAGGCAATCCACTACGACAAGAAAATGGTACTTCCACTTTCGACCTATCTCGAAGGAGAGTATGGCGTTTCGGGTATTTGCATAGGAGTTCCCGTTATTGTAGGAAAAGACGGCGTCGAAAAGATTCTTGAGGTCAAGCTGAGCGGAACCGAAAAGGAATCCTTCGACAGAGGGGTCTCCACTTTGAAGGAGGCCATCGCGACCGTTCAAATATAGCTTCGCGAGCTATCATGATCTTTCGAGGAAAAGCAGGAACGGCAGACTATCCGTAACGTAAGGACAGGCCTCTGCCCCACCGTGGATACTTCCACTCAATGTTCGTGTATGGGCAGATTATCCTGCAGGCGCCGCATTCCACGCAGTTGTCGTAGGATACTATGTTCTCCTTGTTTTCCTCCCACTTGTATACATTCGCGGGACACAAAATCATGCAAGGCTGAGGACTACCATTAATTTGGGCGCAATTTTCGCAAACCTTTTGATCCATGATTACAAGATGAGGTCTTTCGTCTAGTTTGTATTTTGCAAGATACAATTTCTCTTCGACAGGAATCAATGACTGAATTTTCGTAGTTGGACCTGACGAAGCAGATGTTTGTGGCGGAGCTGCTGCTGATGCAACATTGGCCGATGGGTTAGGCTTTGTCTCGGATTGCGGTTGAACTGTCATCCTTCTATGAGAGCACCTTCCTGTATATTCCGATTCCGTCCCGTACCACGCCGACTCGGCCCCTTCTCGTGTATATTTCCTTCTTCATCTCTGCGAGATGTTCTTGTTTTGGCCGTCCGTCGACGTCGAAGAACTTGTACATTAGATCGTTCAAAAGCTCGGGATAAAGTGTGAGAAAATACTTGTGAGACGCAATATAATGCGGAACGTCCCTGAATTTTTTCAGATCTTTCAAGACGAAACTGTTCTCTAAGTAGGTACGATACTTTGAAAGATTTGCAGCTGAGTAATTTCCGCCCGATTTCTTCGCGTCGACGGCGGTCTGGCCGGCATACTTACCCGAGAACATTGCAAAATTAGTCCCCTCCCAGTTTAGTGCGTTCACGAGCATCGCGGCGTCACCCGCGACCATCATACCATTGGTATAAAGAGGAGGCAAGCGGTAGTACCCTCCTTCCGGTATCAAGTGAGCGGTGTATTCACGCAACGACGAACCCTCGAGCAACGGTTGGATTGAAGGATGCTGCTTCATCCATTCCAAAAGCTGCATCGGCATGTTGTATGACTTAGTCTTTGCAAGGTCGCTCATGATTGCACCCACGCCGAAGGAGATCGTATCTTTGTTCGTGTAGAGGAAACCGGCATATTCCTCCTGTCTCCCGCCGTAAATCATCATGGCGACTCCTTCGTCACCCCTGACGTTGAAACGATCTTCGATCTTTTCTTTTGGAAGAGAATATGTCTCTTTTACTCCAATCGCAATGTCCTCGGGCTTCCACTCTTCGTGCAGACCAGCTCCCTTTGCGATCAAGGAATTTGCCCCATCACATGCGATCACGACGTCAGCTTTCACGTCGCCGCGATCTGTCGATATCCCGGAGATCTGGCCGGGGGAATCCCAGAGCACTCCGGTTGCCGTGGTCCTCGTCAGTAGCGTTGTCCCGGCGGACTCGGCTTGCGAAGCAAACCACTTGTCAAATCGCGCCCGGTATGCCGTAAAGCTGTTGAAACTCTTCGCGAACTTTTGGTTTCGGTGTGAGATCTCCACATGAGAACCTTCCGACAACAGCCAATACTTGTGCTCGATAATTCTCCTTTCAATTGGGGCGGTCTTCCAAAATTCGGGAATAATTTCAGCTGTCGGTTTTGTGAACACGAGCCCGCCGAACATGTTTTTGGCGCCTGAGAAATCTCCACGTTCGACCATCAGGGTGCTCATGCCCGCTTTGGCTGTTGTGATTGCAGCGGCAGCGCCTGCCGGACCCGCGCCGATGATTACAACTTCGAACTTTTCTCCCATTGTCGAAAGACTGTCCCAGATTTCCTTTTTCTTAATTTATCGCCATCATCAAAATCAGCTACATTGCAGGAATTGGAATCTTCTTAGCGAGGCCCCTTGCTTTGAGCTCGTCTATTATGGCGGGAACCACTTGGAAAAGATCGCCAACTATTCCCAGGTGCGCAACGGAAAATATTGGCGCATCCGGATCCTTGTTTATCGCGACTATCGTGTCACAGTTTTGCATCCCCACAAGATGTTGGACGGCACCCGAAAGTCCGATCGCAAAGTATAGTCTGACTCGAACCGTTACGCCAGTCTGACCTATTTGGTGCTCCTTTCCAATCCAGCCAAGGTAAACTACGGCTCTTGTAGCGCCAACCTGTCCGCCGAGAGCATCCGCAAGATCTTCTGCGACTGCAAAATTCTTAGGGCTACCGAGCCCTCTGCCTGCGGCGACAATCACTTCTGCGTTCTCGAGCTTAGCCCCTGCCTTCTCCATCGGTATAAAGGTCAGTATTTTTTCCTTGATCTGATTCTCGTCGATTTCAATCGGTTCTCTGATTACCTCACCTGTTCTTCCAATCACACGATCCGCCATTTTCATCACTCGTGTTCTGACGCTTGCCATCGTAGGCTTTGTTCTCGGACAAACTATCGTAGACATTTCCTTTCCTCCAAAGTCAGGACGTGTCCCGTTAAACCCTCCCTTTTCGTCTACGTCTAATGAAGTACAGTCCGCAATGAGGCCGGTTTCGATTACTGTGGCAAGTACCCCTGCGAGGTCTCTTCCATTGTTAGTCCCGCCCATCAAAATGACTTCTGGATGGTACTTGTTTGACAAATTAGCGAAAGCTTTTGCGTAGGTCTCGCTTCTGTAATCCTTCAGGGCAGGATGTTCTGTAAGATAAACTCGATCAGCACCATATTCAAACGATTGCTTTGCGAGGTCTTCACCAGCTGTTCCGTCCCCAATAATAACAGCACAGACATCAGTTCTGTATATTTTTGCGAGTCGTTTTGCTTCCCCCATTAGCTCCCATGAAACACGCATCGGGCTCCCGAATCGATGCTCGACGTAGACCCACACGTCTCCATGCTCCCCGGGAATCTCCCTCGCGATCTGCTCCTTTTCTTGCTCCTTTGGCACAACTGCTTGTTGTTGTTGCTGCTGTTGCGGAGTTGGCTTCGCTCCTAAAGCTCCTAATTGAACCAATTTATCGACGAGCCACTTTGCGGCCTCACTCGCACTACCACCATTCGAGATGTCTTTTGTTTCACCTGCTTTCTTTGGCGGAGGAGTAGTGACCTTCTTGACGTAGGTTGGAGAGCCTCCGAGACCGATCCTCTTCGGATCAGCTTTCACGGCGTCTTTGTTGAAAGGTGAAATCGACGCTCTCTTGGCTCGGATTAACCCATCGATCGTAGGCTGTCGAGGAATATTCGCGATCTCGGTTACAGTCAGCGCACAGGGGATCGGGACACGTACAACCTCGATTCCATCCTCAACTCTTCTTTCTGCCTCGACCACTTTGTTTTCCAGGTCAAACTTTAGAATTTTAGAGCAATAGCTAATTACAGGAAATCCTAGGCGCACTGCAACTCCTGGTCCGACTTGTCCAGTTTCCCCGTCGATTGCGACCTTGCCGCAAATTAAGATGTCAGTTGGCCCGTCCGTTTCTTCAATCTTTTTTATCGCTAGCCATAGCGAATACGATGTCGCCAAGGTGTCCGCACCTCCGAAAGCTCTATCCGTCAAGAGATAGGCCGCATCCGCACCCATCGCGAGACATTCGCGAAGGCTTTGTTCAGCTTGAGGAGGACCCATCGTGAGGACGCTGACTTTGCCTTCGAACCTATCTTTTAGTTGAAGGGCAGCCTCTACCGCATTGGCGTCCGTAGGGTTGAGAACGGCAGGAACTCCTTCGCGAATAAGGTTGTTAGTTTTCGGATCGATCCTCATGTCGTTGGTGTCTGGTACCTGCTTTATGCAGACAATCGTTTTGAGAGGCAAAAAGTGGAAAAGATCAGCACTCCTGGAAGTTTGTGAATAATAGAGGAAATGAGATTGGAAAATGTCTTTTCCACTTTCTGTATTAAAGTTGATTGGAGATATGGAGAACAATTTCTCTACGTGACGGAAAAACCTACTTATCTTTCACGACCAAGATTGCAAAAAGCATTGACAAGAGAGAAGAAAACCCTTCGTTCTACTCGTGATGTCCTAGAGGCCGTAAAGTCTGGAGAGATATCTATTCCTAGAGCAGATCGGATATTGAAACTTGACAGCTTATCTATCGTAGATGACGTGGCACGGCTCGATCTTAACAGATTTTTGAGGCGGGGCGTCCCAGAGATAGTTTATGCTCGGAGCAAGTCTCTGACGCAGCTGGGTTCGATCGTCATTCGGCTTTTGGACGAAGCTGAGAAGCGAGACCAAATGATACAAGTTCCGATCATCACCAGCAAATTGACCCCGGATCAAGCGAGGTTGCTACGAAAAATTTCGAAAACGCGGAAGAAGAATTTTCGTTTTGATTATTACCCTCAAGCCAGCATGGCATGCTTTACTTCAAGAGCGGATAAGGGGGAAGAGGAGAGAGTAGAAAATCAGGGCCGAGTGGCACTCCTCTCTGCAGGAACTTCGGACATCGGGATTCTCAATGAATCGGAAGTGATACTGAAACTGATGGGCGCGAAGACCATGCGCTTTAACGATGTAGGTGTTGCTTCTCTCAAAAGGCTCGTTGCGCCTCTCAAGGAGATCCAAAAATTTGATCCTGACGCAATAATCGTCGCAGCCGGCATGGAAGCTGCGCTCCCAAGTGTGATCGCGGGGCTCTCGTCAGTACCGATCATCGGCCTTCCGATCTCTGTTGGGTACGGATACGGCAGAAACGGAGAGGCCGCTCTGATGAGCATGTTACAAGCTTGCCCTCTTGGAATCTGTGTGGTCAACATTGACGGCGGAGTCGCAGCCGGAATCATTGCATGGCTAATCGCAAGAAGATCTGCGGCAGGGAGACGAAGAAGCTGAAAGTAGGACATCGGGCGGAATTCGTCTCTGACGCGAGACTTTTCTTTCGGAAAATTTTCTTGACAATATTCGCAGTAGTTCTTGACCATGCTTGATATGACCGAGCAAGAATCTCCAATTCCCCGGGGGGTTCAATGGAAAATAGCGAGGCTAACTTCGATTCTCTTCATAATGATTCGAAGTTTTTGAAGGATTACAGTAACTATCTAAACTCAAAAAATAACGCAGACAGATTCCTCGATTTGAAGGAAACCAACAAGACTTTGAAATCTTTTGTTGACGAGAAACGAAAGGGAGGAGAAAGACTCACTGCGCTTGGAGCGTTGCTGTTGATCGCGCCTGACCCCATAACAGACGCGGCGGCAGTACCCGTTCTTGCCGCAGCCCAGATTCTGAAGTTAAGAAGTGAAAAGAAAAATGACTTGACACGAATTGTAGAAAGCGCGAGAGATAGTCTTACCTTGCTGTCTTCTTTATGACAGTCCTCTTCTTTCCTCTCGCAGAAACTTTCTCCCTTGCTTCTCGTAAGGATTTTTCATCTTTAACCTGAAAGAAAGAATCAAGCTCAGGATCGAGATCTCTGAGCTCGTCCTCTATAGAGACAAACCTTACGTCGAAGAGCTGGTTTGCAACTAAGGAAACATTGTTGTACAAATTCGTACCAAATTTCTCTTTTTGGGAGTTTACAACTCGGGTGAACGCATTCTTTTTGTAGACCGTGAGCATTGGTTCCAACGTTCCATTTCTCCAGCGGGGCATCGCGGCATCGTTTCCGTAGGATGCTTCAAAGAGCGCGAGAGCAACATTCGGTTTTAGAAATGGAACCTTCTCAGTAACGAACAGAGAACATTCGGACCTCGAAGACCTGAACGCGTCCGAAATTGCAAGAATGGGATTCTGCTTTCTCCCGACGGTGATGACCTTTACACCGAAAGGGGAAATAGATTCTATCAACGAAAGCGTTGGCTCTTTGCTAAACACAACGAAGAGTTCGTCTGCGACAGTCCAAACGGAGTCGAGGACGTATTCAAGCAAGGTTCCTTCTTCGTTTGACTCGAACTGCCTTGATATCGTCTTCTCCTCCAGCCCGCTCGCGTAGATTATTGCGCCTCTTCTCGAACTGGACTGGACGACGTTCAAATTGTAACTATTCCCTTTTTCCTGTTTCTTGTTTCGGAGAGGAAAAGTAATTGGAGTTTTTTCCTGGACGCTATCTTAACTCGTTTTGATCGAGTTATGAACTAATCGGACTTCTGCGGTTCACACTCGCTCCCACTATTGTTATAAATTATAATTTATGAAAAATGTAACGAATATACTTCCGGTTTGATTAGTTACTCTTCAGTGCATTAGCCAATTGTGGTCGACAACTTCTCCCTCGAAAGATATGGAACCGACTGACGATTCGTACGAAACTATATCCTGTGAGGTATTGATCATTGGAGCTGGCGGCGCGGGAATGCGCGCGGCGATCGAGTGCTTTGATCGGGGAGCAAGCACCCTGATGGTTTGCAAATCCCTTCTTGGAAAGGCGCATACTGTAATGGCTGAGGGGGGCATCGCCGCATCGTTGGCAAACGTTGATCCGCAGGATAGCTGGAAGATGCATTTTTCCGATACTATAGTCGAGGGTCAGAATCTTTCTAACTGGCGCATGGCAGAGATTTTTGCGAAAGAAGCTCCGGAACGAGTCATCGAGTTAGAGTACTACGGAGCGTTGTTTGACCGCACACCGGAGGGAAAGATAATGCAGAGGCCATTCGGCGCGCATTCCTACAGACGGCTCTGCTATATCGGAGATCGAACCGGGCTAGAACTAATCAGGACTTTGGAAGACCAGGTTCTGAAGCGGAACATTTCGTACATGGACGAAACCGAAGTTACTTGTATCTTCAAGGATTTTCAGACGAGCTCCGTGTCTGGAGCCCTGATGATTAAAATTAGGACGGGCGAGCTCGTCCTCGTGAAATGCAAGGCAGTCATCATTGCGACCGGCGGGTGCGGGAAAGTGTACGCGGTGACGTCGAATTCCTGGGAGAGCACGGGCGACGGAATAGCTCTCGCGTATCGGGCCGGGGCAGGACTGATGGACATGGAAATGATCCAGTTCCACCCCACGGGAATGATCTATCCAGCTGGTGTGAGGGGGATGTTGATCACCGAAGCGGTCAGAGGAGAGGGTGGTATTCTTACTAACGTGAAGGGTGAACGTTTTATGGAGAAATACGACCCAAAACGTCTTGAACTTTCGGCGAGGGACGTCGTTTCTCGTTCGATCTATACAGAAATCCAAGAGGGCAGGGGGACGCCGAATGGCGCCGTCTATCTTGACATCCGCCATAGAGGTGCTTCGTACATAAAGAACAAACTGCCAAGCATGTATTACCAGTTTCTCGAATTCGCAAACGTTGACATTACAAAGGAGAAGATGGAGGTTGCGCCAACCGTCCACTATCAAATGGGAGGAGTGCGTGTCGTCCCCGACACCTGCGAGACCAATATCAGGGGGCTATATGCTGCGGGCGAGGTAGCTTGCGGTCTGCATGGAGCAAACCGCCTCGGCGGTAATTCCCTATCCGACATACTAGTTTTTGGAAGACGAGCCGGAATCGCAGCTTCTGAATACGTGAAGAGTTTGACCTCGATCCCGGAGACTGCAAACGAAGACGTCGAGAAGGAAATCGCAAGGATACTCGCTCCGTTCAAAAACACGAACGGCACAAATCCATTTGATTTAAAGGACAAAATCGCGGCCACGATGTGGAAATACGTGGGAATTGTAAGGAACGAAGCGGATTTGAAAAAGGGGCTAGACGAAATTGGCTTGATTAAATTAGATTCAAAGAACATTCAGGCTAAGGGACCGCGAGCATTCAACCAATCCTGGGCCGATTCGATGGCCGTGTGGAATATGGTGCTCGATTGCGAGGCGATTATACGCTCTGCCCTAACCAGAAAGGAGAGCCGAGGTGCACACACTAGGTCTGACTATCCGAAGAAGGACGATGCCAACTGGATGGTAAACATAATCACAAGTCTAAAAGATGGCCATATGACACAGGAAATGATTCCTGTCCCGAAGATGCCGCCGGAATATGAAGCGCTGATCAACCGCGAGGAGACCCTTCCCTGGAAGAAGAATGTGGCAGCTAAAAAACAGTAGTTAGAGGAAATTCATCAGGGAAAAAGAGTAGGAAAAAAATGTCGAGTTTTGGAAATCAAAGAAAGAACGTGACGCTTAGGGTATTTAGGGGTCTGGGCTCGGACCGCTCGAAAGACCGATACGAAGTCTTTACAGTTCCCTACGAATCTGGAATGGTTGTTCTAAACGCAATCCACTACATCCAGTCGCATTTTGATTCTTCTCTATCTGCCCGCTGGAACTGCAAAGCAGGACGTTGCGGGTCCTGCTCGGCGGAGATCAATGGGGTTCCGAGATTAATGTGCAAGACGCCGGTTGCCATGTACGAGGGAGAAATAACTGTGGAACCGATGAGGGCGTTTCCACTAGTTCGGGATCTTGCAACCGACGTTTCTGATAATTACACTATAGCAAAGAATATCCCGCCTTTTACTCCAAAGGAAAGTCTCGACCACACTTGGATTTTCTTTCAGCAGGATGTAGAACGTTCTCGCGAGTTTAGAAAATGTATCGAGTGCTTTCTCTGCCAAGATGTGTGTCACGTGGTTCGCGAGCACAAGGCGGACTATGTCGGCCCGCGGTTCGCTGTTAAAGCCGCGTCGTTTGATATGCATCCCATGGATTCCCTAAACAGGTCAAGCTTCATGAAAAATTCTGCGGGGTTGGGATACTGCAACATCACAAAGTGCTGCCAAGAGATCTGCCCAGAACATATCATTATCACAGATGATGCGATAATTCCTGAAAAAGAGCGAGTCGTGGATCGGAACTACGATCCAGTCGTCTGGCTATATCGGAAAATCGCTGGCAAGACGAATCTGAAAGTAAGCGAGGAAGAAACTCCAAAAGCAGTAAACTCGACATACTGATTTTCTTACACTCTCTGGATTCTCGAAATTGAGAATCGTACCGGTCTTTATGAGCTGGACAAACGTACAATGAATTACTCCTGGTGAAGTCGTAAAAAAAGAGATAGGCAGCATCTGATAATGAATTGAGTTTACTTCTTAGATTTGCAAAACAGTGGATCGCTGGAGAGACTGCCGAGTCCGGAATTTCCCGTGTCAAAGAAGAGAATTCAAGAGGCATTCTTGGTCTTTTGAATCTCCTAGGCGAAAATATAGAATCAAGAGATCAGGTCGAAGCGACCGTTAAAGAATATCTTCACTTGCTCGATTTAATAGATCAGGATCAGGTAAAATCTCAGATCTCGGTCAAGCCTACACAATTGGGTCTGAAATTCGATTTTGATTATTGCTTGTCGAACTATATGAAAATCGTCGTAGCCTGCAAGTCTCACAATGAGAACTATCTCTGGGTCGATATGGAGGATTCGCCCTTCACGGAAAGAACTATCGAACTTTACGTCAAATTGCTTTCTAGTTATTCAAAGACTGGAATTGCAATTCAATCCTATCTTAAAAGAAGTGAGAACGATGTCAAGAAGCTTCTCCCGCTCGGTGCCAAGATTCGCTTAGTAAAGGGAGCTTACAACGAAGATCCATCTATCGCCTTCAAGTCGAAACAGCAAGTGACAGAAAATTATGGCAAACTTTTGACGTTTTTGTTTACGGAGAGTAATTCTGAAAATTTCACAGCGGTTGCAACCCATGACAGCAAGATGATCGAGCTCTCAAAATTACTGTCAAAACAAAATCCGAATACGAGGCACGAGTACGAGATGCTTATGGGAGTTCGCGACAATCTGAAACTGGATTTAATTCGCGAGTCAAGACAAGTGAGAGAATATGTCCCATACGGGCCTCAATGGCTAGCCTATTCGATCCGAAGAATTAAAGAGAAAAAGAGCAACATCTTCCTGCTCGGAAGGTCGTTATTCTCCCAGTAGCCGTGGATTGCCACTCAGCCCTTTCCTTTCTTCTTGATTCCCGTCGGTCGATCTCTCGCCCCGGGCTAAGTGAGCCTGTCCACTACAACTACGCCTAGATTCTCTCCTCGGCAATTCCGTAGCAATCACTTGGCTTAAAGGATCGAGCTCTGAGTTTTTCTATGCCAATGTAGAATTCTTCTTTTTCGAAACTAAGTCTGCGCGTGTGTTCTACTTCTGAATCTGAGAAATCCTATTTCCCGATTCGTTATAATGATGTTCGTGTTGGCGACGTAATCCGAGAATTTTTGACCACGTCTCGAGTGAGAAAGGATACCGGCAAGTATGTCCAAGACAAGCAAGACGAAGTAGATCTTGCTTATGTTTCGTACCGCAATCTTGAAGGGATCCGGCCTAGTCCCGTCAACGTTCACCACTTGTAGATGAAAGATGCTCTTTCCAATCGATGTGCCATAAACTGTTTCGCTCACTAGGAAATAAAAAAAGAGGACAACACTGCCTCCAATAGCTGCAGACGTCGGGACTATGGTAATTTCAAAAGGAAAAGTCAGTATTGGATGTCCAGATGCAAGTGTAACAAGAAAAACAAGAATCAAGAGTCCGATTCCGACAATAACCGCGTCGATAAGGAATGCGATTACCCTATACAGCCAGTGCTCTTGCGCGTACCGATCCCTGGCTAAATGGTCTAGCTCGCTCAAACTAGAGCCCTGTGGTGGCGGAGTTGGTGCTGAAGTAGCATTTAGCTGTGTTCCGCAATTCGGACAATAGGCTGCACCGTCGGGAACTTGAGTTCCGCATCTCGTGCAGAATGCCATCCTTTTCCTTTCAACCCTTATAGTATTCTATGCTTAGGTTACGTTTACGGCTTTATGCTGTCTGGATAAGTTTTGCAATGGTCTTCGAATAAGTCTCTTCAACCGTGCCCGGGCAATAGACAATGTAGAACTTTGCATGCTTGCCCTCGAGCGGCCTGACGATGCGGCCTATTCTTTGGATATATTGCCTCTTGCTCTTGCCATTAGTAATCAATATTCCAATTTCGACTTCGCTAATGTCCAAGCCTTCCTCGAGGGCTCGGCACGAGAGTAGTACCTGAAACTTGGTACCCCACTCCTGAAGTATGCGAAACCGCTCCTGAGGTTCAGTCCCTGCGTGAAAAGTCTCGCAGGTTACGTCTCTATCTCTCAGGTATTCCTTGATGCTCTCTATCGCCCTAACAGACTCCGCAAAAAGAATAATGGGTTTGTCGGAGTGCGCCTCCACAATTTTGAACACGCTTTCCTTCTTCGACTCTATCCCCGAAAGAAGAGTCTTTCTCTTCGCGATTGCCCACACTCCCTCTCTTCCCACAAACTTCCTCGTCTTCGGATCAAAGCACCTCATCCAGCGAGCCATGTTCGGACCGCAAAAGCGAAACGCCCGTTGTATCTTCGCCGTCAGCATTTCGTATTCCGCCCTCTCCTTCTCCGTCATCGCAGCTGGGATGCTGATTGGTTCTATCGGGGAGACGTAGCCGCTCTTCAGAGCCGAACCCAAGCTAAGATCAAACACGATTGGAAATTCCTTCAGAAATAGTTCGTGCGATTTGTCCTCCCTCTCAGGAACAGATGACAACCCCAGCACGTACTCCTTCTCCTTTAACTTCGGAAGGAGTCTGTTTAGAGCTTGTGAAGCTCCCAGATGATGAATCTCGTCGACGACGACCGCATCGACAGAATCGAACAGTTCGGGGTGGGAAATCGCGCTCGAGAACGTCGTGACCGTAACCGGCCCGAACGTTTTCGCAAAGGCGTAATATTGACCCACGTCGCTAAAACCATAGTTTTCAAGCTTCGGAGTCCATGCTTGATAAATAAGTGCCTGGGTGGGCACGATGACTAGAGACTGCTTTCCTATCTTCTCAAGCCAAGCGATCGCCACTATAGTTTTCCCCGTTCCCGTCGCGGCCTTGACAGTCCCTTTCTTGGCATGATAGGCCTTCTCCACGGCCTCTTCCTGGTACTCGCGTAGAACCAATGTTGATGATTTGTTGTTACTCAAATTGAAATCAATCTGAAATATTCGTGCTTGAGAATAATCTGTGAATATTGAGTTTACTTTGTTTGAAACTATCTAAACTATGCGGACACGGAAAACAGGGATATGTTTGTTTGCACGCAGGGTATGAAGTTGGTTCGACAAATTACGGGCATGTATATACAGCGAACCCAAAGAAAATTTGACCATTCGAAAAGCGTGTGCCCTAATCATAGGCGTAGAAACGACAGCTCCTCTAAGAGGGGGAATTTAAATGTCATCAATTTTCCTGCACAGATCCAAAGCCAAGGTTCGTAAGTAGTTCATTAAGACCGCGCCCGCTGATGCAAAAGCTCGCCTGAAAATCAGACACATCAGATTCTACCAAAACTCGTGAAACACCTCGATTCTAACAGTGGGCATAAAGCTCCGATATGCATCCACGCAATTCGGGGATCGAGAAGAGCTTTGAAAGTACAACAAGTCCTTGTCTTTATGCCTCGTCTTTCACCGAATCGTAGGCAGTTGCTCTTTTTCACAGCTTCTGAGTTCTCGTATTCTTTGGTAATGTTGATGATTCTTCGGCAAACCTGAGTGCTTCTCTAGCGAGGCCTAGCCAATTCTCCTTAGAAATAGTCTTCAATACCGCCCAGTTTTTGAAACCCCGGCCATTGTGTCTGGGATCCCAATACATACCTGCGCCTAAAGCAACAAGATCACTTACTCGTTGTGGCTCTATCCTTAGAGCAAGCTGTCTTCTGTGAGACAAGAAGGCAAAAATCCTTCCGCGAAAGTACAAAGCATTTCTACCAAATCCTTTCTTACCTATTGGCTGAACAACGCTAAGATTTTTCGTGAGAGCCTTGACAAGCTTGGAATATACTTGTTCAGGGTTCATGTTATGAGCACTATTTGTCATTTCGCTGTGAATCTTCTGACGACTCAGAGTAGGACTCTTCGTACAATATCTTTCTCCCTTTCGCACTTTCCCCAAGTTCACTCTCTTCTTATTTCTATGAAAATTGGCGTGGATCGAAGACAGTCCGGATTGAAACAATTCTTCCATTATTAACCTGGTACCAAGAACACATGAAGACCGCTTTCGTATTTGGGGCCTTAAGGTCGTAGAACAAACACACGTCATGACCGTCCACGAAGCTCTTCTTGATATCGTACTTTCCTTGATATCTGCTAAGCATTTCGACAAACTCCTTTGGTCTTCTGAATGATTCACCATCGGGCCCTTGAATCTTCACGTTATCATTCAGATATTTCCCGGCCAATTGATAGTCCTGTTCGTCGAGCGCCTTGATGTAAGACATTACCACTACTTTCGGTTCGTCAGATACTCTTTGCATGACTGCATCTTACCTACTGCTGCCTCATAATTCTCGTCCTCATGAGGTGAGGAATTTGGACAAACCTTAAGCAGTTTCCTTTTTCGAACATCACATTATCCATTGCCCATCCACCATATGGACGACCTCGATGTGAAGATCTTCAGGGAGCTCGGCGGTCCGGGTTCTTTCCAGTGGAATGTAAGGGAGACCTATTCGGCAATTGCAAAGAGAATCGGGGTCGATGAAGAAACAGTACGGAGGAGGCTGAAGCGAGCAGAGAAACTCGGGTCCATTATGGGGTGGAAGATGATACCAAACCCTCATCTCATTGGCTGCGAATCCGTTTGTATTGATCTAGATCTAAGAAATGAAGAAGAGAAAGAGGAGTCCCTTCGCAAACTAAAACAAGTCAACGGCATAATCAAGATCCTGAACTATCGCGGCAGTGGATTGCAGTTAACCGTCTATTATCCGAGCGAGATCGAATTTCAAGCGATTAAGGAACAAATTTGGTCTGCGTGCGATCCAAAAAGTGAACCAGCAGTTTGGAAAGTATACTTTCCCTCTGTTGATTCTTACAAGTTCAAGACAGTCGACTGGATGATAATTCGGGAAATACTTGAGGACGCGAGAAAAAGTATCGATCCCGTTGCCAATTCGATTGGCGTGTCAATTCGGACTGTTACAAGGCGGCTAACGGGATTGATCAATCAGCGAGTGGTCTATCTTCAAGGCACACCTCGTTTCGAGAATTTTTCTGGGTTGAGCTGCGTTTTCTTACTATTCTGCCCTGACTTCACAAAGAAGAAAAGAGCAGACCAAGCAGTGCTAGATGAAATGCCTAGGATTGAAATATTCAACACGAGCCCCCTGCAGTATTCCACGTTTGTGACGATCTTCGATAATTTGGCTGAGGCTGACGAGTTTTTGAAATTCGTCCAAGGTCTCGACGGCGTGATGAGTGTGAAGATGGAAATTATGAGGGAGCTAATTCTAATTCAAAGTTGGCTAAGACAAGAAGTCACCAAGCGAATATCGGGAAACTTGTGTACAGGGAAGACACTTTGCGGCCAATCTCCTCGAGAGTTTTGATGAGAGAATGAAACCGAAGTCCAAGCCAATTCACATTGTACCGATCGGTTATGTGAGAACTGATCTTGCAGAGAGCGAGATTAAAGGGAATAGAAGCAAAGTGGTTTCGGAAATCGAGATCCTCAAAGAATACGAGGACGGTCTTCGTGGTTTAGAGGAGTATACTCATTTGATAATTGTATTCTGGATGAATCAGACCCCGGAAGAGGAAAGGCAAATACTGACTGTCCGTCCCTGGAATGATCCTGACTCGCCAGAAGTTGGCGTCTTTGCAATTCGTCGAAGAACAAGACCGAACCCTATTGGAATTTCTATTGTTGAATTAAAGAGTGTCAAAGATAATGTGCTAACAGTGAAGGGCCTGGATGCATTGAATAGCACTCCGATTCTTGACATAAAATCCTATGATTTTGCGGACAGACCAGATAATATACGGGTGCCAGATTGGTGGATTGAGAGGAAAGCACACCGGAAAAACTAGAAGGAATTCGAGCAGTCATCTCGAGAGTAAATTCTAGGAACTTGATTGTTGTTCTAAACCTCCGAGACAATCTCAGTATAGAGATCATTTTTAATGCAACCGTATCTCTACAATTCATATACCGGCGTTGACTGCGCTTCTTATTGCGCTCGCGACTCTTACCGCTTGGAGCGTCGCCCCAACATCATGTGTCCTGAGAAGGTTCGTTCCGTTGAAGACAGCTACAGCGGTCGCAACGAGTGATCCTGGCAACCAATCGTCGGGATTGTCTTGGGGCAAGCAACTTGCCGATAAAGGATTTCCTAGAAATCATGACACATAACGGCCACCCGAGCTTTGGAAGGTAACTCAGTTCTCTGATTACGATGCTGTCCCAGACGTACCAAGGCAGCCGGCTTCGCGAAAAACCCAAGCCCAGGATCAAGGACAATCGATTGAGATGGTATCCCGGCCGACTTGACAATTTCAAGACTCTCCGCGAGTGCTCGTTTGATTCGATTGATGGCCGAGCCCAGCAATTCGTGATTTTCGTGTGCCATCAGAATTACTGCTGCATTGTGTTTTGAAACCACTTGCTTCACCTTCGGATCAAATTTCAAGCCGCTCACATCGTTCACGATTTTAGTTCCGGCATTCAGAGCAGAATCGGCAGATTTGGATCTTGGAGTATTCACTGAGATCCGAATCGATGGCACAACGTCCATTATAGCTTGAATTGCCATAACTAGTTTTCTCGATTCCTCGTCGATGAATGCTGCTTTAGCAATCTTCGAAGGTGCAGTAGATATCCCGCCTATATCTATGATGTCCGCAACGTCTTCTTCTATCTTGATGGCGAGTTCGGCTATAGACGCCGGCATGTTCCTTGCACTTTCTTTGTAAGAGGAATCGGGACAAACGTTGATTATGCCCATCGCTCGAACAGAATTAGCCGAGCCTAATTCCACCCGCCCAAGCTTCGCTATAATTGTTTCCTTATTCACATTACCCATCCTTCAAGTACATATAAAAAAAGAAGTGGTTCTAAAGTGATCTTCAAGAGTTGCTGATTTTTTGGCCAACTAGTTCCACTTCTCGTTTGACAAATATTCAGTCGGCTGAGGAAAACAGGTACTCGTCAAGAATGATAAAGCGGGCCCGGTGGGATTTGAACCCACGACCTCCAGCTTTCTGCCAAGAATCCCAAACGAGAAAAGACATTTTCTTGCGAAAAGGAATCCGCAGGCTGACGCCCTAATCCATGCTAGGCTACGGGCCCCTTCGGAGAATGTTAAAAATCTCCCGGTATTATATTTAAACAGTTCAGGGCCACTAGTCTTATCAGCTTTCGTGTCACGAGATTATAGGTGATTCATTGAAATTCAAGGCTTTTGTCTTCGATATTGACGGCACAATTTGTAATTACGAAGGGTTGCTCAATCTCTCCGCAGCGCATACAATCCGCTGGTTAAGACGACTGGGATACGAGGTGTTCTTGGCATCCGGTCGCGGGCCATGGGACACGTTCTACCTCGGGGTCTTTCTTGGGTGCACGAAGATAGCTGTCTGCGAGAACGGTGGAGTCCTGATGACGTCTCCTTCCGACTTTAGGCTGTACTCAGACAAGTCAAAGAGCCTTGAGGCCTACGATATATTATCGAGCAAGTTCCAAGAAGTGAAAGTTAAACCTGTTAGTGCGAGGCTAACCGAAGTCGTTCTGCTTCGTACATTTGATTCTAATCAGGGGCAAAAGATCTTAGACGAAGCCTCAGTACCAATAAAAATCTTGGACAGCAAATTTGCCTATCACTTGACCCGGAAGGGGATCTCGAAAGGAGGCGCGTTAAAGGATGCCCTAGAGATTTTGGAGATTTCTCCAGACGAGACAATAGTCATCGGAGACAGCGATACTGATGTTTCCATGTTCGATTTGTGTGGGTACAGTGCGGCAGTTGCTAATGCCACCGATGAAGTGAAATCTAAAGTCGACTATATCTGCAAGCAAGAAATTGGGGATGGTGCAGTCGAAGCGGTGGAACACGTAGTGAAGGAGTTCGCCTGATAGATCATTGATTTTTTCCGAATTTGTAAACGAGTCGAAAAGTTTAGTGCTTTCGGCAATGGATGCTCTAAATTACCCAAAGCCCAAGGATTTGGAATGGGCCGAACCCCCAAATAAAGAGTACGGAGACCTGTCATTTAGGATTGGGTTTCAGCTCTCCAAAGAACTCAGAAAGAAACCCTTCGACGTAGCGACTGAGATCGCTACGAAGATCGACGAAATGCAAATTTCAAAGAAGTACGTCTCCTCTGTCGAAGCACACATTTCAGGTTTTTTAAATTTCAAAATGAATCAAGCCAATTTTTTTTCCGACGTGCTCTTGTCTGCTTCGAAGGATAAGACATACGGAAAGCCCACGATAGGCGATGGAAAGAGGGTACTAGTGGAACACACTTCAGCCAACCCTAGCGGCGCACTGCACATCGGTCACCTGAGGAACATTGCTATCGGTGATTCGCTCGCTCGCATTTTCTCTTTTGCTTCTTACGACACCTCTGTTTTAAACTACATCGATGACTCTGGGCTTCAAGTTGCAAACGTAATTCTAGGAATGACGGAGCTTGGGTTCCCAGAAAACGGCCCGGCGGGAGTCAAGTATGATCACTACACTCACGATCCTGTCTATGTGACGACCGTGAGACGAGTCGATGAAACTCCTTCTTTGAAGGCAAAGCAAGACCTGATACTGAAGCAAATTGAAGATCGAGACCCCTCTATCAAAGATCTTGTAGAACGAGTCACCGACAAAATCCTAAAGGAACAACTTCAAACGTGCTGGAGGTTTGGGGCATATTATGATCTCCTTGTCTACGAATCCGACATTATTCACACCGATCTATGGGACGATTTGTTTCAGGAGCTCAAGAAGAGAGGGATTGCGAAGTACGAAACTGAGGGTAAGCTCGCTGGTTGCTGGATAGTCACGGTAAAAGGTGAAAGCGAGGGCGAGGACAAGGTTCTTGTCAGGAGTAATGGAACTGCCACTTACGTCGCTAAGGATACCCCTTTTGCGGCCTTGAAGATGGGTCTGATCCCAGACAAATTCTACTACGGTAAGTACCTCACTCAACCAAACGGTAAAGAGCTTTGGAGGACAAGATCATCAGCAAACGAAGAGACCTGCTCGCGGGCGCCGGTCCAATGGAATCCAGAGATGGCGCTCACTCCCATTGACGATAGACAAGCACGTCTCCAAAGAATAATCCAGTACATTTTGTCCGAGCTTGCAAATCAACCGATGGAGATTCGCTATATTCACGTGGGTTATGCGATCGTATCACTCTCTCCGAAAACCGCAGAATCACTCGGAATCGAGACCTCGAAAGATCTAAGCGGAAAGCATGCGATCACAATGAAAGCTCGCAGGGGCCTCGTAGTAACCGTAGATGAAGCAATCGACGCCGTCAAGGTAAAGGCTAAGGTAGAAACGCTAAAGCGAAATCCTGAGTCTTCAGAAAGCAATGACAAATGGGCTGATAACGTAGCAGAAAAAATTGCAATTGCTGCGCTACGGTTCAGTCTGCTGAAGCAGGATCTCGACAAGATCATAGTTTTCGATCTCGAAGAATCACTGAAGCTCATAGGAGAGACGGGCCCTTATCTTCTTTACACCTACGCAAGAGCCTCGAGCATATTGTCAAAGATTTCCTCAGAAGCTGAACCTTCTTACTGCAATGCAGCATCGGGGCGCCTTCTGGAAAATCAATCAGAAATGGAACTGCTTCTCGTAATCTCGAAATTCGATATAGCGCTTAGCAAGTCATTGAAAATGATTGCTCCAAAATGGACTGCACACTATTCATATGAACTCTGCGAAGCATTCAACAAGTTCTATGAAACGAGCAGAGTTGTACAAGAACCGGATCCGCAGATTCGAGAGGCTAGAATACTTCTCGTCCGGGCTACACTGAATGTTCTGAAGAAGTCTCTTGACCTACTCGGGATAGAAGCACTCGACAAAATCTAGGCTAAGAGATTTAGGCGCTCTTCAGCAGCGGCAACGCTTTCTCAACGGCGACTCCCTTGGCAATTTTCGCACTCTTGGAAAGAGTCAGTTCGAGAGCGCCTAGCAGTGCGATGATGTCAGTTGCGGAGACATTTCCAAAATGCCCAACCCTCAACATCGTGTCTTTATACTCTCCAAACCCTTTTGCTATATGAATCCCTAACTGCGAACGTATCGTCTCTTGTATCTCGCCTGCATTTGTGCCACTCGGTACATAGAAGGTTGTCACGGTAGGCGCTCGGCTCGATTCGTCTGGAACTACCTTTAGCCCTAGGCCTTCAATTCCTGCCCGGAAGGCTTCTGCGTTCGTCTCGTGCCTCTTCCACCTATTTTCAATCCCCTCTTCCTTTATCTCAAGGAGAGCCTCGTGCAACCCGAGCATTACCTGGACCGCCGGGGTTGTGAGGTATATTTTGGGATCCTCCATGACTGGCTTCCAGCGCAGAAGGTCCATGTAGTATGACGCAATTGGAGTCTTTCTCCTTTCCATCACTTCAATTGCATGTTTCGAGACGGCGAGCAAAGTTGCACCCGGAGGCGCCGCGATGGCTTTCTGTGACCCAGTCAGAATAACATCGACGCCTAATTCATCAAAATTCAATTTGGCTCCGCCTACTCCGCACACCGAATCACAAACAGAAATAACACCATTTTCTTTCGCGACCTCAGTTAATGCATGAACATCATTCATAACCGACGTCGATGTGTCGACGTGCGTGAACAATAGAACCTTGAATTTCTTTTCTTTGAGTTTCTTCGAAACTTGATCCGTGTCCGCTCTCTTACCTAACGGTGTTACAATTGTTTCAACCTTGGCGCCGTGAATTTCCGCAAGCATGGTGAAGCGATGCCCGAAATAACCGGTTTCGATCGAGAGGACTTGATCTCCTGCTTCAAGCAAGGAAACGGCGGTCGCTTCCATTCCAATTGTTCCCGAACCTGTAATGATGAATTGATGTCCAGAGCTGTTTCCGAAGACGTAACGCGAAAGATCCAAATTCTCTTTGAAGGCATTGTAGAACTCGGGCGCGACATGACTTTGCTGCGGTAATGCCATTGCGAAGCGTACCCGCGAACTCAGACTAGTCGGACCGGGAATCATCAAAATCTCGTCGGGATCGATCAAAAACCGTGCCACTTCCTCTGATAGCATATCATAGCTGCGAGTGAATTAAACATATTCGCAGTAGAGTGTACACTGAATGATTATCTGTAACCCAACTTTACCGAAATAACACACATGAATGTTGAATAGCCCCGCTCAGATTCGAACTGAGGTCAAGAGCTCCAGAGGCTCCTATGCTTGGCCGCTACACCACGGGGCTAAAATTATCAGTATACTCAAACACTATTTTGGTTTTGCTCAATGAAGCTCTTATTGTGCAATTGAATTTCGTAAGAAAGTCTTCACTGAGGGTCAGAGTCAGCAAATTCTAGGTTTTTGCTATGCTTATCATGGTTCTAACAGCCTAAAGAACATTCTACGCGATGAGCTCGAGATAATTCAAACCCGAGCCGGTATTGTAAAGTAGGATTGTGTCTTTCCTGTCGATTGTCTTCTGCTCTGATAGTTTAGGCAATGCTGCCAAGGTTGCTGCAGCTTCTGGACAAACAAGCATCCCTTCGCTTCTAGCAAAATTTCTCATAGCTTCAATTATTTCTTGGTCCGAGACAGAAATCGCGACGCCTTTGCTCTCCAGAATCACCTTCAAGATTTGGTCGCTAGCGAATGGAAATGGTACTCTCAGACCACTAGCTATTGTACTTGCGTTTTCGAATGGTCTCTCGATCGAATTCTTGTGTTCTTGAAATGCTTTGACGACAGGAGCGCAACCGGAAGCCTGAACCGAGATCATCATCGGCCTTTCATTCTTGGAAAGCCAGCCGAGAGCTTCCAGTTCGTCGAAAGCCTTCCACATCCCGACGAGTCCGGTGCCTCCTCCAGTCGGATAGATGATCGCATCCGGCAAGGTCCAACCAAACTGCTCTGCGATTTCGTACCCCATCATCTTTTTTCCTTCGACCCTGTAGGGCTCCTTCAAGGTCGAGAGCTCGAACCAACCGAATTCATCTTTTCCCTCGACGACTTTGCTCGCGCAATCGTTGATGAGGCCGTCAATTAAATGGAGCTTCGCTCCGAACTGAGCACACTGCTTTTTCGCGGAAATTGGAGCATCTTTCGGCATGAAGACGTTGCAATCTATTGAAGCTCTAGCGGAGTAAGCAGCCGCCGCTACGCCAGCGTTTCCAGCAGATGCGAGAGCAACACTTTTGATTCCAAGCTCTTTCGCCCTCGAGATCGCTGCAGATTGGCCTCTTGCCTTGAACGAACCGGTAGGAATCAGGCCGTCATCCTTCACCAAGAGAGATTCTAAACCAATCTGATTCGCTAGCTTCGGGGCCGCGACTATTGGAGTAAAGCCTTCGCCAAGACTCACTATGTTTGACGTCCGAATTACCGGAAGGAACTCTCGGTAACGCCACATCGTTGTTTCGCGGCGTAGAAAATCCTCCTTCGAAACAATTGATTTTGCTCTCTCTAGATCGTATCGAGCAAACAAGGTACCTTGACACGAAGTGCAGACGGTTTGTTTCCTATCCGCATCATATGACTTGCCGCATCGTGAGCAAGTGAGATTTACTATTAAGCTCTCACTGTTGTGCTTGACTGTGTTATGCATCATCCGAGCAGCATCAGAGGGTTGTATAGCTCTTTGTCGATGACTGCTTCTTCTTTAGAGCAGCGTGAGCAGACGCGAGTCTAGCTATCGGGACGCGAAAAGGAGAACATGACGTGTAGTCTACACCGACGTCATTCACAAAGAACTCAATACTTTCTGGGTCACCGCCAGCCTCGCCACACACTCCGATCTCGAGCTTCGGGTTTGTCTTTCTACCTTCGTCGACCGCAATTTTCATCAGCCGACCGACTCCCTCCTTATCAATTGTCTCAAAGGGATTCGCAGGAAGCACCTTCTCGTCGACATATTTTATGAGGAATTTGCCCTCAGCGTCGTCTCGAGAAACTCCAAACGTCATTTGAGTTAGGTCGTTTGTCCCGAAAGAAAAAAAGTCTGCGGATTCGGCAATCGCCCCTGCGGTCAAAGCGGCCCTCGGGGTCTCAACCATCGTGCCTATTGGTGAGTTTGGAAGTATCTTTTCGATCAAGGCTCGAAGACGGGCCATTTCGTTTTTATGAACCGTGAGCGGCAGCATGATTTCTTCTTTCACAACTACTCCCTCTGATTCAGCCTTGCGTTTTGCGTCGGCGATAGCTCGCGATTGCATTTCGTAAATCTCAGGCCAAGTTATGGCTAAACGCGCTCCCCTGTGCCCCAGCATCGGATTATCCTCCTTAAGACTGGGCAGTTTCTTTCTAATCGGCTCCACGAGGTCGGGACTGGCGGCGGCATGAAGGAATTCGTGTTGCGGTAGGTCTAGGAGCCTGATCACAACCGGCCGGCCTTTTGCTGCAACGAATATCTCATAGAAATCGAGCACTTGGAACTCTTTGAGCTTGTCGAGCCACTTCTTTCTCTCTTCCGTCGAATCCGATATAATCATACGTTGGACGAAAGGCAGTCTTTCCTCAGCGTTAAACATTCGCTCTGTCCTAACTAGACCGAATCCTTCTGCTCCGAACTTGATGGCGTTTTTTACCATCGTTGGAGTATCTGCATTAGCCCAAACTCCGTTTTTCTTCACTTTGTCTGCCCAAGAAAGGAACGTATCAAGATCACCAGTCAGCTCAGCATCCACGAGAGGTGCTTTTCCCAGAATGACATCGCCGGTTCCGCCGTCGATCGTTATTACATCTCCTTCTCTGATTACGGTGTCGCCAACCTTCGCTTGGTCTTCCAAAATCAACAGCTGTTCAGCTCCTACGACAGCGGGCTTACCCATTCCCCTCGCAACAACAGCCGCGTGACACGTCTTGCCTCCTCTTTGAGTTAGGACGCCTTCACTAGCGATCATGCCGTGAATATCTTCAGGAGCCGTCTCTCGACGGACAAGAATCACTTTCTCGCCTTTCTTACCTTCTGTGGCAGCGCGGTTTGTGTCAAAGACAGCTTTTCCAATTGCAGCTCCGGGACTAGCTGCAATGCCCTTAACCACGGGAGAGAGCTTCGCTGAGGGATCGATGTGCTTGTGCAAAAGCTGATCGAGTTGCGACGGCTCAACACGCATAATGGCCTCTTCGTTCAAAATAATTCCGTCTTTCACGAGGTCCATTGCAATCTTTACTGCGGCTTGGGCAGTACGTTTCCCCGTCCGCGTTTGCAGCATCCAGAGCTTTCCGTTTTCCACCGTGAACTCGAAGTCTTGCATGTCTTTGTAGTGTCTTTCAAGTCCTTCTGCAATTTCTTCCAACTGAGAATATAACGTGGGGAACTGCTGGTGAATGTCCTCGATTTGAAGCGGAGTTCTAGCTCCGGAAACAACGTCTTCGCCTTGGGCATTTACGAGGAATTCTGCGTATAGTTTTGCTTCTCCCGTGCTCGGATTTCGTGTGAATCCGACGCCTGATCCCGAATCATCTCCAAAGTTTCCGAATATCATCGAGACGATGTTCACTGCGGTTCCCATCGAGTCGTCGATCTTGTAAAATCGCCGGTATTCAATTGCTCTCTTGCCATTCCAGGAAAGCAAAACGGCCTCAATCGCCGCTTTCAATTGTACGCTAGGATCGGACGGGAAATCATCACCTGTTCTTTCTTTGTATAGTCTCTTGAAGTCGCGGACTAGATCCTTAAGGTCCGAAGTCGTGAGGTCGATGTCTTGCTTGATTCCTCGCTCGGCCTTCTTTTTCTCGATGAGATCTTCGAACTCCTTTCCATCAATTTGTCTAACAATCTTCCCGTACATCTGTACAAACCGCCGATACGCGTCGTACGCGAAACGCTCGTTTTGAGTGGATGAAATCAAATATTGCAAGACTTCTTCGTTCAACCCGAGGTTGAGGATCGTATCCATCATTCCCGGCATGGATAGTGGCGCACCACTTCTGACCGACACCAATAGTGATTTTCCAAATTTCTTTCCCGTTCGCTGTTCCACTACTCGCATTTTCTCCATGACCTTGGGCATAAGGTCTTGAGGAAATTTTTGCCCATTTTGGTAAAACTCGTTACAGATTCGGGTTGTAATTGTGATCCCAG
>JASHOD010000070.1 GCA_030041295.1 Nitrososphaerales archaeon | reverse complement strand
ATAGTGTGATCTAAGAGGATAGCAACTCTAGGGCTAAAAAGTCCATAATTCCTTCGCTTTTTGTCGTTCGAGGAATTCTCGAAAGTGTATACAAGGGAAGCGGCCTCACTCACAAAGCAAAAATTTTCGGAGCTTGCGTTTGCGACCCCAGAAATTAGAAATTGTAAGAAACTGAAAGAATACCTAGACTTTCTTGTCAATGATCTCGGCTGGCTCGAAGTGCGAGAAGAAGTGAAGAAAAGTCCTTACAATCCCAGAAGAACGCGCCCCATTGCCAGATGGAAAGTGTCGTACTATTATCTAACAGACAAAGGATCAACTTTTCTCTCCTTATTTCCAAGCGCGGAAGAAGAAGAAATCGATAATGATGAGGGGGAACTGACGGAAGAACTTCGCCTTGAGAAGAAGCAAGAAGCAGGCATAAAGAGACCAGTACTATACACGGTCAGGGGAATCTTGGAAGAGGCAGAGGGAGGCGTCTTCAATTTCTCCGATCTAGCCAAGATAGCAGAAGGAGCAAGCAATCGTAAGAATCTTTCAGGTTATCTCAAGCTGCTCCGTGATGAACTATGTTGGGTCGGACGAAAGAAGCGGATCTGATCCGCGACGCAACACTACGACATTACAACGAAGGGAAGGACGTTACCTCTCTGTAACTGAAAAATACGACACTGTGCTGGATTTGTCTCAACTACCGAAAACTTTTCGTTCTTATTTTGTTCTCAGATCTGAGAATCGTCTCCACGACTTATTAAACGGCGCGAAGCTATCCTCCTCCATCTCCGAAATTGTCGACTCGACCTGTGATAGGCAAGCCTATTGTACCTAAACTGAATGAGGGGTCTACTCGATCAGAACGAATTTCATTAAAGACTCTCATCATCATTGCGACTTCATGGGATGCTTTTGTTGTAGCATTCGGAATGTCATACGATCCTCCTTTTCTAAATACGACTGGACTTTCTAGCCCGCCCACCCAGCTCATGACGGCATTCTATGCAAACGAGGCGATGTTCTTTCATGCCCTAGCTATTCCTTTCATAGCTGTTCTCGTCTACGCGACGCTCCGTATTTGCGAAGTTCCGAGACAGATTTACTTAGCTACCAAGTTTACAATGACTACTAGTTTCGTACTAGCTTCACCTTCTGCATTATACATAATGCTAGAAGGGCAAAACTCGACAGTCTTCGGAGTCTTGTGGATCGGATTAGCTCTTGGAATGCTCTCCGCCATCTTGTTGATTGTGGGATTATGGCCCAAAAGAAATCCAAACCAAGAAGAAATGAAGCTTCGAGGGAGAAACCTTTCAACGCTCGTTCTTTGGGCGGGGGTGATCGGCGTTCTATCTGCAACCATCGTCGGTGCGTATGCGTCAACGGGTGATTCTCAATGGGGCGCAACCACGACCATTCCAGACGGTGCGCTGCTACAAGCAACTCACATTCACGTCGTGATCGCGATAATCGACGCGGCGCTGGTTGCATTGATCGTCAAGGTGTTCAAGGCTGACAAGTACAAGGGGATACCCGGCCTTTTCGTAAAGATCGGACTGTACGGCACGTTGTTTGGAATCCCGGCTACCACAATAGCAACTTATGCTACCGTCCCCATGGGCCTGGAAGCCCACAACGGGATTGAAGTCTTTGGGGCAATTTTACTGCAATCTGCTCTCTTCATAATGTACGCCATCATGGCCGAAGAAAGAAAGCTTCTGGGAAGCAGGTCTCCTCTTGCGATAATGAAGAACCTCATGACATTTGGGATGCTGTTCATCCTCTTCTGGGTGAATGTTGTTGTCACGCTCCCGGGTATATACGTCGCGCTCAATTTGACTGCATTCAACAGTCTCCCCAACGCACAGGTTTTCATAACAGGGCACGAACATATTCTTATAACGCTGACTGCTCTAACACTTTTGATGCTAATAGTGCGAGCATACAAAGTAAAAGGGAGATTGAATCACGTGGCGGGATTCACGCTAACCGCAGGCTATCTACTGAGTACTGCAGCGTGCATACCTTTCATCTTCTACAACTGGAACGTCTACACCAGTCCGTACGTTCCTTACATCATGGCTGGTATCGTTCTCATGATAATAGGAGTGGTCGTTACGCTTGTGGAGCTCGGCCTTAGCAAGGAAGACCAGGCTCACGAAGACGAAAAAGTCCTTGCAAAAAGAGAATTAGAAAACAAGATAGCAATAGGAGTAAAGTGAGAAAAGAAAAATGTATAACGAAGCAATATTCGGTCTAACGGCAGCTGTGTCCTTTGTCGCCACGGGTTTGTTTGCCTGGCTTTCTTTCAAGTCAAGATCCATCTCAAAGTTGCTCTGGTCTATCTCGTTTTTGATATTGGGCCTTAGTACGGCGCTGATCTCGGCCTACGGCCTATCTGTTTTGTCAATACCTCTTGTAGCTCCTCTTGACACGCTTATACCAGGATTGCTTGCGGCGGGGCTCGTAATGTCAAGAAGGAAGATGTTAGGCGTGTATTTTCTACTCTACGTATTTCTTGTTTTTTCCGCCCTCTTTGCTCTCGCCGCAGAATTTGGTGCTTTAGCAGCCCCCTACGTGATGCTAGTACACTTTCCCAGTGGGTTGATAATCTTCCTTCTCCCAATTTACTTGGTCATTAAGAGACGAGTCGCTTTTGAAGGGCTTCTCGTAGGTGCGGGAGGTCTTCTCATTGGCATAGCTGGAATCGCTTTAGCCACGCTTTCTACAAACTTTCAAATTTTGCCTGCAAGTCTGGTTCTGGAAATCATCGCTCCTGTATTCTTGGCCATGACAATTCTATTCACGCTAGGACTACTTGCAACTCCGACTTGGGGCTTTCCCAAGGCCGCACGAGTCAAGACAGTGAGCGTACAGACGTCTGGCAAGAACTAGTAACGAAAGAAAGATTCGGCCAAGAGCTACGGTCCTGAAAAAGAATTATCCTCAAGGACAGGCCGAACATTTCTTCCCTCTCGCCGCGTCATCAAAGGCTCTCTGCAATTTCTCGTACTCGGCCTCGATTTCTTGTTCCGACTTGTTGGTTTGAGAGAAGTGAGTTCGTAGCATCGCCTTGACTCTCTCGGGATAGTTGTGTCTACAGTCCTCACATATGAATGCATGACAGAATTTGCAATACCTGACAGCCTTCTCATTTTCACATACATTGCAAATTCCAGGAGCTACACAGCCTTCTAGCGATGTTAATGCGAGATCAGCAGTGTTCTTGCCCTCAGTTATTTTGCCGCGCCAAGATTTTCCTCCGTAGCAGGGGGCATTTGCCGTAAGCTCAAAGAACCCTTCCGTAAGGTAGTCGAATTGAAAGGCACCGGTCTTTGGATCGGATTTTATTGTTGAA